>CALMSO010000042.1 GCA_937872385.1 uncultured Saprospiraceae bacterium | reverse complement strand
AAATCTATATACTCATTGCGACTTTTCATAGCAGCATACATTTTAAAACACTACCCAATTATGATGTAAAGCTGGGGTGGTAAATTTTACATGATTTTTTGCAAACGCATAATATTAATAAAATAGTAATGTCCCATTATTTACATTTAGTAGTAAAATAATTTATAAAATATGGCATTTCTAACTATTCCCGACCAAAACACGGTGCTGCACGATGCGGCTGAAATCCGACAGTTTCTAAACGCGCGCGGCGTTATTTACGAGCAATGGGAGGCTGCTGTGCCCTTAGCGGATGATGCCGACCAGGACACGATACTCAATGCTTATGCTTACAAGCTCAAGCCCTACATGGAGGCGAACGGTTACCAAACGGCAGACGTTATCAATGTGCATCCCGAAACGCCTAATTTAGAGGCTTTGCGCAATAAATTTCTCACCGAGCATACCCACACCGAGGATGAGGTGCGTTTCTTTGTAGATGGCGAAGGGATGTTTTGGTTCAATCTCGGCGGCGAGGAAGCTGTTTTTTGCGTAACCTGCCAAGCCGGCGACCTGCTGTCGGTGCCAGCCAATACGCGCCATTGGTTTGACCTGGGGCCGAAAAACCGCGTCAAGGCCATTCGCGTGTTCATTGACCAATCGGGTTGGGTGCCGCATTACACCGAAAGTGGCGTGGATGCCGAGTACAACGGTCGGGTGCCGCTGACCAATGCTTGAAACCCAAGCAATCGAAGGCAGTACATCGGTTTTGGCGGTCGCTCCTAAATCTGCTTATGATTAAATACATCCTCACGGACATTGAAGGCACCACGACGGATATTGCTTTCGTGCACAAGATTTTGTTTCCCTATTCGGAACAAAAATTGCCGGCATTCGTGCGCGCCCATGCAGCCGAGCCGACCGTAGCGGCCTGCGTCGGCGATGTGGAGCAGACCCTCCGCGCGGAGCAACAAATCGAAGTGGCAGACCTCGAACAGTGCATCGCTGCTTTACTCGAATGGATTCGCCAGGACCGCAAACACCCTGCGCTGAAGCAACTGCAAGGATTGATCTGGCAGGCCGGTTACGAAACTGGCGGCTTCCAGGGGCACGTTTATCCGGATGTGGTACCGCAGCTCACCGCTTGGCGCGCGCAAGGCTTGGGCATTGGGATATACTCTTCTGGGTCGGTGGCGGCGCAGCGCTTGCTCTTCGGACACAGTGTTTTCGGTGATTTGAATCATCTGTTCGATCATTATTTCGATACCGGCATGGGGCACAAACGTGCAGCAACTTCCTATACAAACATTGCGGCAGCACTACAATTGCCACCTGCGCAAATCCTTTTTTTATCGGATGTGGTGGAAGAATTGGACGCGGCTCGGGCCGCCGGAATGCGAACGTTACAATTGGTAAGACCCGGCACGACCTTTGGCAACGAGCACCCGACCGCAAGGGATTTTAGTGAGGTGGTGGTGTGAATGGGAGGATAAAGGCAAATAGGTGAGATGGGGCAAATAGGGTGATAGGGGAATTTTCGTCTTGAGTTATATTCTTTTCAATTGGAGATGGCGTACTTGTTTGTCTTCAAGGTGTTGTTTTTCAGGGTTTTATGAAATAAAAAATCGGATTTTGTAAATCGTAAATAGCATTAGTTATTACCAAACCAAACATCATTCCTGTGCAGCTATTGCTTTCAAACGTTTTACTTTTCGTAAACCTTCCCGAATAATGCGGATCATTTCGAAGGTAGGAATGCAACGAGCGCCCCGCCGCTGATTGGCACGGCTCAGCTGCGCGATGATGTCCCAATGCTGTAAAATGGTGCGGATAGCCCCGAAGTACGAAATATGCTCCGGATCGTAGATATGCGTTGGCTCAGCGCAGACGCCATTGACTTCGAGGATTATGATACCTTCGCCACGCCTTAGCGCTTCCCAACTGTCACATTTGATATCGAAACGACCATAGCAAAAGCCCGGAATTTGGTCGGCTATCCGGTCAAATGTTTTTTCTAAGTAGTTGTCAATCAAGTGATTGCCATTGATAAAGCGCGTGCCTTTAGAATGGTTGCCAATGATGCCTAAGGGTACCCGTTCGCCGGCAGCCGGTATGGTGTGCAGTAGCGTTGCGTGCGTATCGTACAAGCGGTCGAGCTGGCGTGCGGCGCGCGGGTCTTGCTGCACGAGTTCCAGCACGGTGTGGTAGCCATTGCCCGTGACAGCGAGAAATTCTTTGAGGGTGACAGAGGTGATTTTGCCGTGCTGCTGCCCCGGAAACCGGTGATACAAGACGCCAAATTCGCCCGCCCGCCAGATTAATTCTTGGACAATAAAGTCAGTTGGAAACTTTTTCAAATAGGCTTGCAAGGCTGTTTCGTCATCTATTTTCTGTACTAAAAAACCCCGGAAACCAAGGTCAGGTTTGGCAATCAGCGGGAAAGCAATGCCAGCGCGTTGTATTTTGCCGAGCACGGTCGGGAAATCATCGGTAGCTCGGGCCAGCGTTGTTTTGGGGCGGTAAGGAGCTGGTATTTTCAGCGTGGTAGCGTATTTCGATTCAAACCCAAATCCACCAGTGTGAATGCCTGGATTGGCAGCAGTAAAAAAAGCCGGATGCCCCGACCGCAGCGCCAATAATGGGCCCCAGAGGTACATCGGAAAGTAAAATGCCTGTGCCGGCCAGTATTCCCAGCGTCGGTGCGCCCCTCGCTGTTCTTTTGGAATCGTCGCAACCCCGGATGTCATTATTTTAACCTGTGTTTTATTTGAATGCCAAAAATCGGACAACGGATACAAGAAATCCTGTCTTAAACCCGCCTACTCCTTAGGCGTACCTCCATCACCGAAATTGCCAGTCGTGCTTGTCCAACTCCGTCAGGGCAGCTCCCAACAGCAGAATGCAGCTTTGAATATCTTCCTTGTGTGCCAGCTCGATGGTTTGGTGCAAGTGCCGCAGCGGTATGGAGATAGCGCCGGTGATGGCTCCGCGTTTGCCATAGCGTTGTACGCCAGCCGTGTCGGTGCCTCCGGCCAGCATGATCTCGGGTTGCCACGGAATCTGCCGCTCGGTAGCGACTTTTTTCAGGTATTGCACCATCCGATAATCGGAAATGACTGAGCCATCAAGGATTTTAATAGCTGCACCCTTGCCGAGGCGCGTGACCATCTCGTGGGCGCTAGCACCGGGCACATCATACGCAATGGTGACATCCAGCCCGAAGCCAAAGTCGGGGTCAATCAAGTGTGCCGCCGAAATAGCGCCGCGCAGTCCTACTTCTTCCTGCACCGTGAATACGGCATACACATCGTAGGGAAGGGGCGTATTTTGCAAGCGCCGCAGGGTTTCTATCAAGATAAAAACCGACACCCGGTTGTCAATGGATTTACTATTGACACAATCGCCCATTTCTATTAGCTCGCGCTCGCGGGTGACGGGGTCGCCGATGGCCACCACCTGTTCCACCTGCTCTTTTTGCATACCAAGGTCAATAAAATATTCGTTGATGGGCACTACCTTATTGCGCTCTTCAGCCGTCATCATGTGCACCGGCTTGCAGCCTAATACGCCGGGCACGTCTTTGCGGCCATGTACAATGACCCGCTGCGAGGTGAGGGTTTTGGGATCGAAACCGCCTAAGGTATGAAACCGCAAGAAGCCGTCGTCGTCAATATGTGTGACAATAAACCCGATCTCGTCCATGTGTGCCGCCACCATTACTTTTTTGCGCTCCTGCCCTCTTTTTATAGCAATGACATTGCCCATAGCGTCCACGCGCGTTTCGTCCACTAAAGGCCCCACTTCCCGGAGCACTAATTCGCGCACTTTTTGTTCAAAACCCGGTGCGCCCGGCGTTTCGCATATTTTTTTCAGCAGCGGAATGTTGATCATGTCGTGGTATAGTGTTTTTCGTTTGGCAAATTTTCGATAAAAATACATAAGATTGGTACTTTACCGTGTAAAATTGCTTTAATTGTGCCAAAACATGGGCCGTAGGTAGAAAAATAATTTTGGACAAGCCGGTAAGATTGATTTATTTTGAGCGTACAATAAGCAATGGGGCATTGTTATTTTTGTTAATTGGGACAGAGTTTAAAAAGGCTAAATAGGGTGATAGGGGAATGGGGGAATAATGTCTTGTCCTAAAATCTGGCATTTGGCTGTTTGCGGTTTTACTACTTAAATAATTATGTCCGGTTACTGAGTTTACACCATCACAACCTTTACCACATGAAAAAAATCCTTTTACTAATCGTTTTTGCCACCTTCTTTTCGGGGCTATCTGCTCAGCAGCCTACCGACGATCGGGAGGCAATTATTGGGGTAATCAAAACGCTTTTCGATGCGTATCGGGCGCAAGACAGCAGCCTGGTGCGGCCGCTCTTCTACCCAGGGGCAACGATGGCCTCCGCTTTGATAGACAAAGACGGGCAGCCGCAGTTTCGTCGGGGCGACGTGCAGGGCTTTCTGAATTTTCTGGGCACCAAAAGCGACCAATACTACGACGAGCGCATCTATAGCTATGAAGTGACTATTGACGGGCCTTTGGCCACCGCTTGGACGGAATACTCCTTCTTTCGCAATCAAACTTTTAGCCATTGCGGCTACAATGTATTCACTTTTTTCAAGAGCGCCGACGGCTGGACAATTGTCAATATCACCGATACGCGCCGCTTTACGGATTGTAAAACGGATTAAAAACGGGGTGCCTCTGGCCCAATTAATGCTTTGAAACTGCACTTCTGTCATTTCTGGGACGAAAATCAAACCGCCAGGAAGCGCAAAGGTCTGCGTTTTCGTTTCTACATTTGCAGCAGCTATCTTTTCTTCGACTTTGCTTCTGAAAAACACAAGACGAGCTTTGGAATTGCCTGCGAATGACTGCTGCTGCTGCGCGTCGTTCGGTCGGGCAGCGCACACAATTGAAAAAACATTTGATATGACCGCAATAATTTTTTAACATTGCGAATCATTCGCTACCCTTTGCTTGACAGATTAAAAAAGAAACCTTATGACGCGACTTTTACTCTGCTGTCTTTTCCTCATTGTGGCTGCGGCCGCTGTGGCGCAAACCTCCCTGAACGGGAAAGTGACCGACGAGGAGACCGGCGAGCCGATTATTTTCGGCAACGTGGTGCTGTTCCGAAACGGCGTATTCATAGCAGGTGTGGAGACCGATTTTGACGGCAATTTCAATTTTTCGAATATTGACCCTGGTACTTACGATATCGAAGTAAGCTACGTAGGCTACCAGCCGCAGCGCCTCACCGCCATCCAGGTGCTGGCAGGCAAGGCCAACCGCGCCGATGTAGTGCTCGACCCCGGTACGGGCGTCACCCTCAGCGAGGTGGTCATCAGGGAGTATAAAGTACCCTTGATAGAACAAGATAATACGACCTCCGGCGGGGTCATCACCAGTGAGCAAATACGCAATTTGCCAACCCGAAACATCAACGCGCTGGCGGCTACCACGGCTGGGCTTTCGTCGGCGGATGAAGGCGGCGCCATTACCATCAGAGGCTCGCGGAGCAATGCGACCGACTACTACGTGGATGGCATTCGGGTGCAGGGCAACCTTATTCCGGAATCGGAAATCGAACAATTGCAGGTAATTACGGGTGGGGTAGAAGCCCAATACGGCGACGTAACCGGCGGGATTATTTCCATTACTACCAAGGGCCCCTCCAATAAATTTTCCGGCGGCGTGGAAATCGAATCGTCCAACCTAACGGACGCTTATAACAATAGCTTAGTCGGCTTCAACCTCACGGGCCCGCTCATGCGCAATGCCCGCGGCGAGTCTATTCTCGGCTTCCGGCTCTCTGGCCGTCTGACCGACCAATTGGACGGCAACCCGCCCGCCACGCCGGTTTTTCGGGTGAAAGACGAGGTACTCCAGCGCCTCGAAGCCAATCCAATTATAGACATTGGCGGCAATCCTTTTGTCGCTGCCGATTTTTTGACCAATGACGACGTGGACGTGCTCAAGGCGCGTCCTTTCTCCGGGTTTCGGCGCTACGATTTGCTAGCCCGCCTCGACGCGCGCCTGAGCCGAGCAGTGGATCTATCTTTTACCGGTTCTTATGCCGATTCTAAAAACCAGTTTACACCAGGTGGATGGCGCGTTTACAACAGCCACAACAATCCTTTCAGCTTAGGGCAAACCTATCGGGGCATTGTACGGCTGCGGCATCGCTTAGGCGGGGCTGGCGGCGGAAGTGCAACGGCCAAGCGCAGTTCTATTATTCAAAATGCGGCTTATACCCTGCAGTTCAGCTACGAAAAAACACAAAGCGAACTGGCGGACCCTCGGCATGGCGATCGGCTCTTTGACTACGGTCATGTGGGCAATTTTGACATTGAATGGATACCTACGTTTGTTCAATTGTTTGACCCGGCTACCGGGCAAGCCTATTTAGAGCACACCGACTATCGGCAAGTGCTGCGCGGCTACACGCCCGGCGCGGCCAACCCGGTGCTGGCCAATTACAACAACGCCATGGGCATTGATTTCAACGGTGGCGAGCGCCTGAACGGTCAGATTGGCAATTTCCTCATCACGAATGCTGGCGCTACGCCCAATGCGCTGGCCCGAACGGCTTTCATTGCTCCCAACGGTGTGATTTCTGGTATTTTTACGAATTCCTGGAATTTTCATACCAACGTCGGGACGGTTTATAACCTATTTCAGCAAGGCGACAATGATATTTATACTTTCAATGCAACTACTTCTTTCGATTTGGTGCCTGGCGGCTCTGCCAGTAAGGGGCGACACAGCATTCAGATGGGCATCTGGTACGAGCAGCGCATCAACCGCGCCTACACCGTATCGCCGCGCGGGCTGTGGGACATTGCGCGCCAGCAGGCCAACATTCACATCCAGGGCATCCCTGAAAATGCCGATACCATTGGCATGATTGATGTAGGCGACTTCGGTAGCACCCCGCTGCTGGGCCTGAGCATTGCACCCGGTGAAGACAGCCGTTTTTTCCGCCGCATCCGCGACGTGACCGGGCAGTCGCTCACCGATTTTGTCAATGTGGACGGGCTTTCACCCGATTTGCTGAGCTTAGATCTGTTTTCCGCCAAGGAACTCAATGACCAGCAGATTATCAATTATTTCGGCTACGACTATCTCGGCAATCCGTTCAACGGCACTTTCGACGAATTTTTCACCGCTACCGACGCCGATGGCATTCGCACTTTTCCGGTGGCGCCCAATCGGCCGGTATATACGGCAGCTTACATCCAAGATAAGTTCACGTTCAAGGACATTATTTTCCGGCTCGGCGTGCGCGTAGATCGCTACGATGCCAACACGCGCGTGTTGAAAGACAACTATTCGCTATACGAAATTATGAACGCCAACGATTTTCATGCTATGAATGGCGATGACCGCCCGGGCAATATTGGCGATGATTTCAAGGTGTATGTCAATGACGTAGGTACTTCCGTTACAGCTTATCGCAATGGCGATGATTGGTTTGCGGCCAACGGCACCCCCGTGAACAACCCGGCCACGCTGTTTTCTGGCGGTCTGGTTTTTCCGAAATACGCCGACGAGCGCGTAGAAAGAGACCAAAATTTTATCAAATCGCGCGATTTTGACCCCAATGTGTCTTTCCGCGACTACGAGGTGCAGGTCAATATTATGCCGCGTTTGGCCTTCTCCTTCCCGATTTCTACCGAAGCGAATTTCTTTGCACACTACGATATTTTGGTGCAGCGGCCGCCTTCCAATACCTTAGCTACGCCGCGTGATTATTTCTACTTTACGGACATCAGCTACGGCCCCAACAACCCGATCAACAACCCCAATCTGCGGCCCGAGCGCACCATTGACTACGAGGTGGGCTTCCGGCAGCGCGTGTCCAATTCTTCGGCTATTAAAATTGCCGCCTATTATAAGGAGTTGCGCGATATGATCCAGATTCGCACTTTCTTTCCGGTGCCGAACGTGATTCAATATACGACTTACGACAACCAGGATTTTGCCACCGTCAAGGGCTTCACATTTGAATACGACCTGCGCCGCACGGGCAATGTATCGCTGCTGGCAAATTATACCTTGCAATTTGCTGATGGTACCGGCTCCGATGCCAACTCCCAGCGCGGCCTCACCAGCCGGGGCAACCTACGCACGCTTTTCCCGGTGAACTACGACGAGCGCCACCGTTTCAATGTGATTATGGACTATCGCTACGGCTCCGGCCGCTTGTACAATGGTCCCCGGGTTTTCGGTTCAGATATATTTGCCAATGCGGGTTTCAATTTGCAAGGCGTGATGGTGTCAGGAAGACCTTACACTGCTGCGCAAACCCCAACCGAACTGGGCGGCGTCGGTACGATTGGCTCAATCAACGGCGCGCGCAAGCCTTGGAATTTTACGCTCAATATCCGTGTGGATAAGAATTTTACGATTAATAACAAATTAGGCATGAATGTCTATTGCCGTGTATCGAACTTGCTGGACCGCCGCAACGTGCTGAATGTATATCCTGTAACGGGCTCGGCCACCGACGACGGCTTTCTGGCGTCTTCCTTCGGCGATCAGCAAATCCGGAATATTCAGAATTCAGTACGCGACCTGGATGCTTATCTGGCTTCGTACCAGTGGGCGCTGCTCAATCCGGGCTTGTTTAGTTTGCCGCGTCGTATTTTCCTCGGCGCGATTATGGATTTTTAAAGCGAATTAGGATGTAGTGTGCTTATTTTTAAATAGTTATGCTGCAAATTGCAAATAATAAGCGGCACTAATAGAATGACTTTTGGCAATCAACAATTATACAATTATGTTGCATTTCAAGTATTTTCTTTCGGCTCTTCTAATCGTGGTGATGGTAATGACGGCGGCGGCGCACCGGCCCGACGTGCTGCAAAAGCGCGGCAAAGCCTCTGACCCCGAAGCCACTGGTAATCAAACGGTTACTTTTCGGGAAAACTGTGCTAATTCTGTCTCCCAGATTGATATGGCGATTAATAATGTGCGGGCGCGGTTGCTCACCGGTGGTGATGTGTGGTGGGATACCAACGACGGGCGTTATGTAGTGCCCAAAGTGCAGCCCGGCGAGCCGGAGGTGTCTTCCATCTTTGCTGGAGCGGTGTGGCTGGGCGGCGTGGACCCCGCCGGCAATCTGAAAGTAGCCGCCAAAACCTACGGCAGTTCGCGCGGCCGGTCGGATTTTTTCTCTGGGCCGCTCAACCCCGAAACCGGCAAAACGGACCAAGCTACCTGTGCCAAGTGGGACAAATTTTTTGTGGTACGCGGCAACAACATTCGGGAGCACCTGCGCAATTTCCGGCAGGCGCGCTTAGAAGGTATTGATTATGACCCCGATTTGATTCCTACCGACGTAAAAGGTTGGCCCGGCCGCGGCAATCCTTTCTTTTTTGATATTCATCAATTTGATTTGCCTAATACTACGCAAGGGCTGGCGGGCTTCTGGGATGAAGACGGCGACGGTCTGTACGATCCTACCCAGGGTGATTTTCCCATTGTAGAAATTCGGGGCTGTTTTTTCAGCACGCCCGAAGAGCAGCCTATTCCAGATGAAATGACTTTCTGGATTTATAATGATGCTGGCAATATTCACGCTGAATCCATGGGGGATCCCATTCAGATGGAGGTGCAAGTGCAGGCTTTTGCCTATGCGACCAATGATGAAATCAACGATATGACTTTCCAGCGGTATAAGCTGATTAACCGCGCCATCGAAAGTATTGATAGCACTTTCTTTGCCATGTGGGTGGACCCCGACCTGGGGTGCTTCATTGACGATTATGTAGGCTGCGATACTTCTCGTAGCTTGGCTTATGTATATAATCAAGATGCAGTGGACGGTCAAACCGGTTCCATTTGTCCTGGCGGTGTGCCTACCTACGGCGAGCGCATTCCGATACTGGGCGTGGACTACTTTCGAGGCCCCCTCGACGAATTTGGCAACGAAATCGGGATGTCTTCTTTTACCTATTATAACAATGGCGGTGTGACACCCACTCCGCTGCCCGGCACCACCGACCCCAATAACGCCCTTGAATACTACCGATACTTATCTGGCTCCTGGCGCGACGGCACGCCCTTTACGTACGGCGGCGATGCCTATCAAGAACCTGGCCCGCGCATTAAATACGCCTTCACCGAAGCGCCCAACGACATCAACGGCTGGTCTATGTGTACCGAAGGTTTGCCCCCTGGCGACCGCCGCACCATTCAAGCCTCTGGGCCTTTCCGGCTCGACCCCGGTGCCGTCAACGAGTTGATCGTAGGAGTAGTATGGGTGCCCGACCAGGTGTATCCCTGCCCCAGCATTGCCAAATTGCAAGAAGCCGATGACGTAGCACAAGCTCTTTTTGACAACTGCTTCCGCCTGACCGACGGGCCGGATGCTCCGGATCTCGACTTCATCGAACTCGACCGCGAGTTGATTGCCATTCTGACCAACGATACGCTTACTTCCAACAACGCTTTTGAAGCCTACGCCCAGCCAGGCCTGCGCATTCCGGCTGGGGTTGATGATAGCCTCTACCGCTTTGAAGGGTATAAATTGTATCAATTGGCAGACCCCAGTGTGACTATTTCTGACCTCAACGACCCGGATAAAGCCCGCTTGATTTTCCAAGTGGACGTCAAAAACGGTATTACTAGTATATACAACTGGACGGCAGTAGATAACCCACTTGGGATAGAATACTTTGTGCCTACTTTGCGCGTAAGCGGTGCCGACCAAGGCATTAGGCATACGGTGCGCATCAGGGAAGACCAGTTTGCAACCGGTAATGACCGGCGCCTCATCAACCACAAAAAATATTATTTCACAGCTATTGCCTATGCTTTCAATGAGTACGAACCTTTCGACCCGAAACTGTCATTAGGGCAGCGACAACCCTATCTTGAAGGACGAAGGAACATTGGCGATGGCGAAAATATTTTCTACACAGCCATTCCGCGCAAAATCGTAGATCGGCGAGTGAATGCCATGTACGGCGACGGAGCTATTGTCACACGCATAGACGGCATTGGCAATGGTGGTAACTTTCTCGACCTCTCGGACGAAACCCGCGAAGCCATTTTGCAAAATAAATTTACCGGCGAAATTACCTATCGCCCCGGTCGAGCACCTATTGAAGTGCAAGTGTTTAATCCGCTCGATGTAGTGGACGGCGAGTTTGAACTTACTTTTTTCGATGAAAATATGAACAACCAGACCCTCGACCAAGAGGTGCGCTGGCAGTTAAAAAACCTGAGCGACCCCAACAGCCCAGTTATTTTTGCTGAAAATACCATTGAGCGGCTCAATGAACAGATTATCAAGCAATTCGGATTTTCTGTGACGATTGGACAGGTAGCAGCACCGGGCGCTAACCCAAGCACCGACCCAACTAACGGCGCCATCGGCTTCCGCGAAGAATACCCTCGCGGGGCTAATGCCGAACCCTGGCTGAGGGGTATCCCCGATGATGCCGTGGTGGGGCCGCGCGCTTTCGACCAGAAAATCTTCAACTTTGTGCTCACCGGCGACGGCGAATTAGATCAGGTGCTCGACCCCAATCGCTCGCTTACCAGCATTGGCTCTGGTTATTTTGCACCTTACTACCTTGCCAACTGGCGCCCGCAGGACGAACAGGATGCACCTTTCCTGACGCCAGCTTGGACCAACGCTGCTGGTAGCAATATTGTAAGACAGCAAGCGCGCTTAGCCGATTTGAATAATGTGGATATTGTATTCACACCGAATAAAGACCTCTGGAGCCGCTGCGTAGTGATAGAAACCGCCAATCGCTTCTACGATCAGTTGGGCTTCTCCACGCAGGGCAATCGCCGCAGCTTCGACCTGCGAGCTGCGCCCAGCGTGACCAAGTTTGATAATAATGGCGATGGCCTGCCCGACATTGATACCGAAGACGGCGGCGAAGGTATGGGCTGGTTCCCTGGCTACGCTATTGATGTCCAAACCGGCGAGCGACTCAATATTTTCTTTGGCGAAAATTCGATTTATGATGGGTCACGTTTTCCAGAAGCTTACGATAGCCGCCCCACCGGCCGCGACATGATGTTCAATCCGACCAACCAGATTTTTATCAACGACGGTAATTTTGGTACCTTTGCCAATCTTTTCCAGTACTATGCTGGTGGTCAGCATTTTGTATATGTAACTAAACAACCCTATGATGGCTGTGCCCAGTTGCGCAACACCTTGCGTCAGACCAACATCAATAAGTGGCGGGGCATTCGGGATATTACTTGGGCCGGACTGATTATGACCCTACCAGATCAGCAAATGCGCTCTTATGCCAACGGGCTGATACCTGAAGAAGTGGTCGTGAAACTTCGCGTCAACACCCCCTATCAGGTGAACAGAGGCACGGGCGATTTCAATGGCTATCCGACCTATCGCTTCCGCCTCGACGGGCGCCAGGCTGGCGAACTCGACCAAGCGGGCATCAACGAAGCGCTCAATAAAATCAACGTGGTGCCCAATCCTTACTACGGTTTTTCAGATTACGAAATATCGCAATTTGTCAATATCGTAAAAATTACTAACCTGCCGCCGAAGTGCGTGGTGACAATCTATTCGTTAGATGGCAAGTTCATCCGGCAATACACCCGCGACGAGCAGGGGCGCATACCGCGAGGCGGCAACCGAGGCATCGAGCAAACGCAGATTTTACCTGACTTAGAATGGGACTTGCGCAACAACAAGGGCATTCCTATTGCCAGCGGGGTGTATCTCATTCATGTAAGCGCCGACGGGCTGGGCGAGCGCACGCTCAAATGGTTTGGTATCAATCGGAAGTTCGATCCTTCTGGTTTGTAATGTGATTTGCGAAGTTTTGTAATTGGTAAATCGCCTCTTTTTGTCTGTAAAATTAGCTGATTATCAAAGAGATACAAAAGACATCATTATAAACATTCAATTCAATCTGCGCGGCCGGTTTCGCGTCGGGCGCGCAGGTTGGTAAATTTTCATAATATGAAACAATTTCTACGCCCGTTTTTTATAATTGGGTTGTTGTTGCTCCTGAATAATGCTTTTGCGGGCAACCCCGACCGACAAGGCGAGGCTGGAGCTTACGAATTGCTGATGAATCCTTGGGCGCGCAGTGCAGGATTGCATACACTTACTACGGCTAATATTATGGGAGTAGAAGCCTTGCAACTAAATGTGGCGGGGCTGGCGCGCATTGCCGGCAAAACCGAAGTACTGATGGGGCACAGCCTCTATTTGCAAGGCACCGATATTCGTACCAACGCTTTCGGGCTGGGGCAGCGTGTAGGTCAAAATGGAGTGTTTGGCCTGAGCATTATGGCGCTTGATTTTGGGGATATTCGCGTGACCACCGCCGACCAGCCCGAGGGCACCGGTGCTACCTTTTCGCCGAGTTTTTTCAATATCGGCTTTTCTTACGCCAATACCTTTGAAAACAAGGTGTCGGTGGGCATTACCTTGCGCGGTGTTTCCCAGTCTATTGCCGATGTAAGCGCCTTTGGCTTTGCCATAGATGCAGGGGTGCAGTACGTAACCGGCGAGCAAGACAATTTCAAATTCGGCATTTCGCTGCGCAATGTAGGCTCACGCATGACCTATGGCGGCGAGGGTTTATCCTTGCAAGCACCTCGCCCAGGGCGCGGCAATTATGAATTGACCTACGATCAGCGGGCTGCCAGTTTTGAGTTGCCGTCCATGCTGAATATCGGCTTATCTTACGATTTTTTATTCGATGATAAAAATCGCCTGACGGCAGTAGGCAATTTCACAGCCAATTCTTTTTCCCGCGATGAAATCGGCGTAGGTTTGGAATATGGGCTCAGCGAGCTATTTATGCTGCGTGCGGCTTATCGCTACGAATTAGACGTGCAAAACGACATCGAAGCCTCGATTTATAGCGGATTGAGCGCGGGCGCTTCGGTGGAAATGCCATTGAGCCGCGACAAGAAAAATACGCGTTTGGGCATTGATTATGCTTATCGCCAAACACGCATCTGGAATGGTACGCACAATTTGTCGGTACGGATTTCTATTTAATGTTATTTCAACTGCCAGATTTTATACTATTTACGGTTTACGAAGTCCGATTTTCGATTTTTAAAGTGTTGAAAATCAGAATTTTAAACCCAAAAAAACACGTCACGTTTAATTGAAATCGGTATTAGACGATAGACAATAGACATTAGACTGCTGTCACGACCTATCACCCATTGCCTAAACAGGCATGCTTCGTTCCTAATTGAAAACGGCATCAATGCGTGGCCTTATCCTTCGGCGGAGCCGCTGCGTGAAAGTCTTGTGCAATGCGTTGCGCGTAAGCTTCTAAGAGCTCCAATACCCGCTGCCGGGTGCTGGCCCGCACAATCATGCCGATGTGGTGATCTTTGCGCAAGCGCCAGACGACTTCCGGGTCATGGAAACTGCTATCGTCGGGGTGCTGGAAGCGCGCCAATGATACAATAATGCCCACATGGTCATTGCGCACTGGCGGCAATTGATAAGTAATGCCTTTTGCTTTAGCATTTTCGATGTTGGCCCATTCCGCCCAAAGATTGATACCTGAGGAAGCCTCTACCATATCGGCAATATGTGCCCCACCCACGCGCGAAGAGGTTTCGAGAAAGTAGTATTGCCCATCTTCTTTCGAACGGATAAACTCGGTGTGGGAAGCACTAAATTGCAAACCAAAAGCTTTTTTTACTGCGGTGTTCAGGGCTTGTACAGCGTTTTCTTCTTCGCCGCCAAATTCTACTGTGACCGACCGGAAAATACCGCCGCCGTGCGCCACTTCCATTGGGGTATTGACGTATTTCGATACGCGACAGAAAATAACCTCCCCGTCAATGGTGAGTGAATCAGCGTGATACACGTCGCCGGGTTTGAATTGCTCAATCAGAAAATTGTGCCGTTCCGATCCTAGCTGTCCCAAAATATTCCACAAGTCTTCGGCAGAATGCACCTTGCGAATACCAATGGCCGAGGCCTCCGTACGCGGCTTCAGCACCCAGGGGGGCGCTACGCGCTGCGTGTAATTATGCACTTCCTCATCATTGAACACGGCACTGAAAGGTGGCACCGGGATGCCCGCTTCGGCGGCTTTAATGCGCATGGCTAATTTATCGCGGAAGTGCCGGGCTGTGGTTTGTCCCATGCCTGCAATGCGAAACTCCTCGCGCAAGAAAGCACCTTTTTCTACATCAAAATCATCGAGCGCTACGATGCGGTCAATTTTGCGGCTGCGCATCACATAAGCCATTCCTGCGGCAATATGCTGAAAGTTTTCCGGCGTATTGGCATCATGTTCAACATAAAACATTTCGTCAATGGACTCGCGGGGCCAGGGGTCATGTTCGAGTTCTTTTTTGGTAAGTACCAATACGGTGTTGCCAGCAGCTTTGCAGGCGCGAATGAATTCTACGCCTTTGAAAAAGGTGGCAATCAGGAAAAAGGTCATTGGCTGGTGCGACATAGGGAGTCTGGATTTTATAGTGCTTTTTGTTACCTGTTTTTCGTTTTATTATAAAAATTCACAATAGGCTATTATATTGATTGTCAATATTTTGCAAAAAAAAACCATTTATTATCAATTTGTTGCTTCTTGCTCTGCTTTCAATGTTTCCAGAAAATCGGTCAGTAGCCTCACGCCGTAGCCCGTCGCACTTTTTTGTGCCGAAAATTCGGAATCGGTGAATGCCACCCCAGCAATGTCGAGATGCGCCCAAGTCGTGTGTTCATCAATAAAAACTTCGAGGAATTTGGCGGCGCTGATGCCTCCGGCCACGGGTTTACCACTCAGATTGCGCACATCGGCCACATCCGATTTGATATCGTCCTTGTAGGCATCCCAAATTGGGAAGCGCCACATCCGCTCGCCAGTGTGCTCGCCGGTGCGAGAGAGTTGCTCGGCCAATCGGTCGTTATTGCAAAACAAGCCTGCCGCCTGATAGCCCAGCGCCCGCACGGTACTGCCGGTGAGCGTCGCCAGATTGATAAGTACATCTGGCTGAAAATGGCGCACCATGTAAGATAAACCATCGGCAAGAATGAGGCGACCTTCGGCGTCGGTATCAATAATTTCAATGGTTTTGCCGCTGTAAGACCCAATGACGTCGCTGGGTTTGACCGAGCGGGCATCTACGGTGTTTTCGGTAGCTGGCACAATGCCAATGACGTGAAATGGAGGGCGGGTTCTGGCTATGACCTCCATAGCACCAAATACAGCGGCAGCTCCGCCCATGTCGCTTTTCATCAGGTGCATATTAGCAGAAGGCTTAATAGACAAGCCGCCGGTGTCGAAAGTGACACCTTTGCCCACCAATCCGATTTTTTGCAAGGGTTTGCCTTCAGGCACATATTCCATGATGATAAATGCCGGCGGCTCATCGCTCCCTTGGCTCACAGCCAATAAGGCGTGCAAACCTTTGGCGGTTATTTCTGCTTGGCTCCAAGCGTCCACGCGGTAGCTATATTTTTTGCCAGAGGCGATGGCCCAGTTGGCGAGGTCGGTCGGCGTTTTCTTGTTGGCAGGGGCATTTACGAGGTCAAGGATGCGCATTTGGGTATCAGCCATGATGGCAGCTCGGTGGGCGGCGTGGGCCGCGGCAGCGCTTTGGCTTTCGGCTATACCGATTTGCAGAGCGGCTTCGGCATGTTCAAAGGGATGTCGTTCGGGGGTATTGGTTTTGAAGCGCCCCAATTGATAGGAACCAAGGAGCAACCCATTGACCGCAGCTTCCACCCAAATGGCTGTCTCGCCGTGCAGGTTTTCGTGCAAAAAGCTGACCCCGATACGAGGCGAAAGTTTTTGGCGCAGTTTGTAGGCAAATGTCCGAAAAGCTTTTTGCACCTCGGCGAAAGCGGGTTTAGGCCCCAGCCCCAACAAATAAATGCGCCGTTGCTGGAAATAAATGGTGTGTATTTCACCCACTTCGCCCTTAAAATCCTGTTGTAAAATAGTTACCGACACCCCAATAGCCGCCGCCACAGACTGGAGCGCTGCAGCTTGCACTCCGTTGCCACTAATGGGTATGACTAAAGCTTCTTCTTGTAGTGCTTCTAATGTATGGACAATAGTGACGTTCATATCATATCATGTTTTTGGGGATCCATTATTGAAAAACAGCCACTCGACGGCTTTTGGAAACTCTTCGCCCCAGCGCGCTTCGTTGTGCTTTCCCTGCGGATCAATCGAAAGATGAAATTGTATATTGGCTTCAGCGCCTCTTTGTTCTAATGTATGCTTAAAACGCTCAAGATTGGGCACCATGTAGGCACTTTCCTGATTGCCGCCATACAAATAAATATCTAATGGTGCGGCGTCATCAAAGTTTAGAATTTGAAAATGAATGTTGGGCGCTACCCAAAGCGAAGGCGAGAAAACCATTAGTTTGCTATACACCTCCGGGTACATAAAACCTGCGTAAATCGTAATCAGCCCGCCCATGGAGCTACCCCCGATGCCGGTGTATTCGCGCTCAGGCATGGTACGGAAGTGCTTGTCCACGTAGGGTTTCAGGGTATCGGCCAAGAAGCGCACGTATTTTTTGCCTTCGCCTTTGCCCAATTTGGTCTGGAGGGAGGGCGTAAATTCTGCAATACGCTCTTTTTCAGCGTGGTCAATAGCGATGATGATGAGGTCACCCAGCCCCATTTCGGCGAGGATAGCCAATCGTTTATCCAATCCCCAGTTGCCGAAAGGCGCAAATTGATCGAAAAGATTTTGTCCATCTTGCAAATACAAGACCGGGTAGCGGCGCTCACTTTGGTGATAATTGTATGGCAACAAGGCAGCGATGCGGCGGGTTTTGATGAGCTGCGGAATTTCGAACTGCTCATTGATAATCAGGATTTCGGGCAGGAAGTCGGGGTGGTAGTTGCGGCCGGCTTGTCGCCAACGCGGCACCCTATCCCTGATGAGCGCTTGCTCTGGCTGTACGCGCCGATTGGTAGCTTCATTGCCGTATTTATCGAGTTCTACATTGTCCCAGCTACCGCGGGTGTATTTGTATTCGAGCACCTCAGGGAGCTGGTCGGGTGTTGCAAATTCCAGCTTGTAATGCCCCGGTGCTATTTTGGTGAACAGGCAGGCGGGGTCGGCGGTATTCCAATTGTTGAAATTGCCGGTTATATAGACAGGCAAATCATTATCCATTGAGGTTGTCAGCTCAAAGGATAACAATGGTTGGTAGGTATCGCGTTTGGCGAAAACGGTTTTTTCTGTCATTTCACAATGCTGACTTACGTTCAGAACCAACTGACGGTACGCGGTTATCGGGGCATTGTCTGAACTGCCTGACCCTGTGCTTCCTGCTTCTGACCCGCTAATGTCCGATTTTTTATGCAAAAAGCAAACGCTAAAATTACAAAAATCAGGAAGTTTTAATATGAAAACGCTGAAAATAAGTGACAAAGAGCGCTGCCTTTTGGGTATATCTGAAAAAAGCAGTCCGCAGGCTACGGAATTAGCCACTGCGCCTGCAATCGGCCTTCGGCCGACCACTCGAAACGCGCTCGCTGATGCCCTTCCGGATGCAAATGCAGGCAGTCCATCCAGTCCACATAGCACACAATAACGGCAAAATGGGCAAAAGCAGACTCCGTGGCGGCTATGTCCATCTCTGGGTGCCAGCCCTCGGGCAGTCCTTCGGTGCAAGCGGACGTTGGCGTTCCGGGCGGAAGTACGGCGGCATAACTCTTGCGGCTGCGTACGGGCACTTGCTGCCAGCAGGCGCGCGCGATTTCGTCCTTGTGGTGTAGTTGTACCTGCCCGGCTAAGCGCACCTGTACTTGCTTGCGTGGATGATAAAAAAGGCAACTCAATTGGGCAAACTCTTCCTGTAAGTGTGCCATTTTGGCTGCCCGCCAGTCGGAGTAGAACCAAAGCGTGCGCTGCTGCATATCGGCTTTGCGCAGCACCACGGTGCGTAGTTGGGCTTGCGTACCATCATAAGTGCCGATTACGGGGGTGCCGAAAGGGTCGCGGCGCTTCACCGCACCATTCACCAGCAAGCGCCAGCAGGTCTCAGAAAAATCGAGCAGGGTGTGAAACCGTTCCATGCAGCGTTCAGGGATTTATTATTATGATGATGGAAATATTAAGCAATGGGACATGGTTGTTTTGTTAATGTTATTTGGGGAGGGGTATAATTATATCCGGGTACTTATGATGTTATTTTAATAGGAAAGGTATTATTATGCAGCCAACGATTGCTTATTACAATGCGCATCAAAACTTTCGTTGCCAGTTGGTAAAGAAAAAAGTAGTTCTACCGGCTATTTTAGCACGTTGCACGGGCGAGCCGTCGGGTGCAATGGCCTCAGCATGGCGCCATTTCCAGAGCCAGTCGTCAGGATAATCTTTATAATAAGCCTCCTTTTCGATAGCAAATTGCAGGATGGACTGCATGGCGCGAAAGACTTCTTGTAATAATTCCGTTGGAATATGGGCAACCACTGAGGCCGGGTGAATGCGCGTCTGGTAGCAGATTTCATCGGCATAAAGATTGCCGACTCCGGCTAAGTAGCGCTGGTTGAGCAAAAAACCTTTCAACGTCGTTTTACGACTTTGTGCAAGTTGCAAGAACGCGCTTTCGCTGATACGCAAGGCATCGGGTCCCAGTCCAATTTCGGCAATGTAGGCGGCGCGGTCTTCGAGGTAGCGGATTTTGGCAAACTTGCGCGGGTCGTCAAAGCCAAGCCGAAAACCATCGTCAAAGCAGAAGGAAAAACGCTCGTGGCGGGGCCGGTCGGCAGGGTCATTGTAATAACGAATGTCGCCAGTCATGCCAAAATGCAGCAGCACCGAATGCCCATTGTCGAGGTCGCCAAAAAGGTATTTTCCTTGACGCCAAGAGCTAATAAACGTGCGCCCGCGCAGCCGTCCGGCAAAATCACTACCGCTGAGATTGCGAATAATTTTGTCATCGTGTACCTCCACTTCCGCGATGGGGCGGTGGAGCGTCGTTTGGTCAAAATAACGCTGAAAAGTGTTGACTTCGGGTAGTTCGGGCATGGTTTTGGATATTGTCAGACTTGATGCGATATTAACAGGTAAATTATTAAAAATGTTTAGCCCTTATAAAAATGATATTGTCATGATACCTTGTCAACAACATAAGCTTTAAGAAATTACTTTGATGGACGGCGATACTACTGTTTGGGGCTGACGTTTGCGTATTTTTCGTGCCATTTCTGTAAGGTCAGCATATATTAATGTGCCAAAAGCCGCTATGTTAAAAACAATCATAACAAAAGCAAAAAGCTGTAATTGCATAACAATTCCTATGAAAAAATGCATCATAATAACAGCGATAAAGAAAAATGCCCGTACCCGTTTGAACCAGATGAAAAACCCATAGCCAATTTCTACAAAGAGCGTACTCCAGGTCAATGCATATATAATGAATGGAAATTTTGCAGCGAAATTCATAAATGGTGAACTAAACCAAGACTGAAACTGTGGCTGGCTGATGGCGTACCATACTGCTTCCCCATTGAGCCAAGTAACGCCTTGTAATTTAGCTACTCCAGCCACCAAATATACTACTGATAGGTGTAACTGCAGGAAAAATTGATATTGGCGTAAATGATTGGTATTATAATTATAATGATGCCGCCAGCAATCTATAGACCAAGTAAGGTGTGCCGGAAAAATGCAACAATAAAATAACAAACTTAATAAAAAACTGTCCACGCCATAAGATACTAAGGGGCTGTTATTGAACAAACAGACATGAAATAACCAGCAAGCAATGGCAACTATACGTGTCTGCCAACCCACTAACAGAACGATAGCCAGCAAAAAACAAATAATAAAAAAGACATTAATAAAAACGTCTTCCGCCATCCATGCAGATACCAGATTGAACAGTTGGTGTAAGGTAAGGGTGTAAGGCGTGAATATTTTTTCATTTACTACGCCTTGTATGATGCCCTGCGAACTGTAAATGACATAGGCATGTTGAAATTCTGCTGTGATTTTTACGATCAGAACAAGCGCCACGCCTATTCTAAGTAGCGATAGCCAGTTAGGATTATGTGCTATTGCGTCGTGGTTTTCCTTAAACAAAGTCATGCGTCGTGGTTTTATATGGTTTATAGTGTTTTGGCTAACTGTTGAGCTAAATAATAATGTCCGATTACTTAATATTGGTTAAAATGCTCATTATCAATGATTTGTGTTGTTAAAAACGGACAGCGAGTAGCGAAAGTCGCTATAAATGGGGTTGCATCAAGTATTTACTTCGGATGTAAAACTCTACTGTAAGTACCTTCATAATAAGCCGAAAAATCAGGCTCAGGATTGGTTGCATACTCGTTTAAATTAGGAATGATATATTTACCTAATGATATTTCCACTACTTTGGCCTCAGGGTATATGCCGAATACATAAGCAGCAAGCAGTCTTGCATTGAGTTCATAGACCTTGATATTGTAGGCAGAGTGAATAAAAGCACTGATTCGGGCATCAAGATGGGTTTTATTACCGCCAAAAGCTTCCACCAGCAATGAATCATTTTCGGTTAAAATAAACACTTTAGCCACATTTTGATAACCGACATCCGGTGAGAAAAAAGAATAACCATGCCCGCCGCCGGTCCACGAGGCATAAACATCAAGTAAACGGCCTGCATAGCCGAGGTTGCATTTGCCAAAAGGCAATACAATAGCGCCAATAATAATAGTGATAAAATGGAAACATAGGAATATAATAATTGGACGTGATTTCATAGCATAAATAATATGTGAAGGGCTGCCGACGGCTATCGGCAGCCCCTGGGTGAAGCAATTTTTAGTTACCTACCTTGCTGACTTTCAATTGGTTTGACTTGTCAACTTGATAGTTAAAATCAACGACAGCCGATTTTGAAAGTTTGGCGTCCATCTGTTTCAGAATGTTGTCGCGCAGCTCATATCCGCTGGTAATAACCTTGACGATAACAACCACGTCGGAAGCAGTATAACCACCTCTGGCACTTCCCAGCTTAGTGGCGCCCTTTATTTTATTTACTTCACTAACGGGAGCCGAGCCAAGCGTTGTAGTTTTGGGCTTTCCTTTTACATCGGTTGTAATGGTCAAACGGTAGGTACTCGGGTCGGCATCTTTCAGGGCTTCCTTGATTCTGTCCACTTCGGCCTTGCTAGTCGTATTGATAATCAAGGCTTTACCGGTTTGAACTTTTTGAGCCTGCGCGTAGGTAGTAATCATAGCAACGATTACAAGAATGCTGAAAATGGGTTTGAGATTCATAATAAAACGGTTTTAAGTAATTAGAAAATAGTTTGGAAATAATAACTCTTAAAACCGAAGCGTAATAATATAAAAGGAATCGCATCCTTGATGCAAGTAATGTAAGAAATTAATAATCGAAGCAGGAAAAAGTTTTAATGCAATGAGAACGCATTGAAAATAAAAAAATTGTGTGACAGGCAAAAAAATGTGCACCCTACTCAGCGCTTGCTTCTGCCTACCTGCTCGGCTGATTCGAGGATATAATTCAGGGCATATACGTCCGAGTCGTTGAGCCGGAGTGTGCCGCGAAACGTGATTTGCTCGTCCATTTTGAAGCGCTTGCCTTCTTCTTTTAGGCGCACCTCCATGATGGACTCCGGCCCAGCATTGCCACAAAAAAAACAGTTGCTGAACGGAAAAGCCGACAGCACGAGTAGATTTTCTACGCCAGTTTCATCAATCGGGATGACGTAGCCCCGGATGCGCACTGGCTGCCCGTCGAGCATTTGCACCACTGGCTCAAAGGCTGGATAGAGGATGTAACTTTCTACCAGGTCGTTGTATTTTTCTTCAAAATTGACATTGGCGAGGATTTTCCAGTTGAGTTCGATATAGCCATCCTGGAAAGTGAAATACGACGAGTCCAGCGCTACTGGTTCCAGAACGGGCGCCAGCAGGGCATTGGCTACGGTATCGGTAGCTGCTGGCAAAGGGGCTGCCGTTGTGCTTTCAGCGTCGGGCGTCGGGCCGCAGGCAGTGAGCAGCAACAGCACCAATAGGGTAGCGGATAAACCGACAAATAAGGTACTTGGTATGATCATCATCCAATTAAACAAGTTTCGGGAAGGGTAGTTTCGGTTTGCAATGTTCAAAAAAAAACCGGAAAAGAGCGGTTTTGGAGCCTTCCTTTCCGGCAAGAAATTGCTAATCAAACACTTAGAAAAGTATTTGCGGACAGACAAAACTGTCCTTCTTTTATAGACAGCGCCAAGGGACAAAATCGTTGGCGCTTTCAGGTTTTTATTTTATGCAATCGAGCAATTGTTGCATTGCCGACACAATCGCCAGTTAATCCAGTGTGCGGTAGCAATGGCGACACCGCCGAGCACTGCCATAATTGGCTCCCATTCGTGGGCTACAAACCGACTGACAATGAGCAGCGCGAAGCCTCCCGCTACGATGCTGATAGCCGTGAAACGCCGGTGGTGCTTGAAATAACTGCGGGCCAGCGACCAACTCGCAATCCAGATGCTGGCGGCAATCAGGGTGATTTCTACCCAGGGGTTGGTCAACCACGCCAACCCGCCCAGCGCACCAAAAGTAACCACTAATGGTACTGCCATGCAATGCACTGCGCACAACAAAGAGGCAGAAAAACCAAAAAAATCGAGATGCGGTTGAAAAAATTTTTCTTTCATAAATGCAACGTTGTTGCAAATGTAAGTAGAATGCGCGAAACCTGAAAGAAATCCGCCGGAAATATTTGTTAAAGTAGTTCTAAAACGCCGTAAAGTATTTATTTACAGAGCTTTACGTGGGGTGGTTGTTTGTTGGTGGTATTGGGTATTTCCCGTATTTTAACAAAAATTATTGCTGTTTGGCTGCTTGCAAGGTTGCTTCCACGCGCTGTTGAATGGCGCGGATGCTGTCGCGGAATTCTTGTTGCACCAATAGCATATCGGCAGGCGAGAGGTCGAGCTTAGGCCCGTGGTGATGATGGTGGTCATGATCGTGGTCGTCGTGGTCGTGATGGTCATAGCCGGGCACTTCCACATGATTTTCTTCCCAAAAGGAATAGCTGGCTTCGAGGGCTTCGATCTGTTGTACTAAAGCGATTTCTTCGGCGGTCAGTTCGCGTCCCTGTATGTTGATGCTGTTTTTGAGTTGTACAAGTTCTGCCAATTGGGGCTTCATTTGCTTTTCAATTTGCATGGCCTCGAGATGCACGTCGGCAGCCTCTTTGAGTTGGGGGTCTTCTTTTTTGGATGTATTGCAAGCTGTAACCAGGAGGGCAGCCAGCCCGTATGATAAAAGTTGGGCAATTATTTTCATAAGGTATAAAATTTATACGTAAAAATTTGTCTATCAGTATATTCTATTCTACACAAAATTCGCATTTCCCCGTTACCACTAAGTGCGTCGCCACCACTTGAAACCCGCCGGGCGCTTTGATGGGAGGTGCCTCCACTTCATCGAGGCAGTAGGTTTGGCCACAATCGGCACAATGAAAATGGGCGTGATGATCGTGGTGTGTATGCGCATCGCAGCCGCTATGGCAAAGGGCGTATTTGGGCTTGTCGCTTCCGTCAATAGCCTTGTGAATCAGCCCTTTGTCTTCAAAAGTTTTTAAGGTACGATACAGAGTAATGCGGTCAATTTGTTCAAAATGACGTTCGATATCGCTTTGGGCAAGGGCTACATTCGCCTGGAGGAAAATGTCCAGTACTTGCATCCTAACGGCGGTTTTTCGGAGGCGATGCACCTCCAGCAATGCTTCGGCGCGTTGATTCATAGCAGATTATGTCCTAATGTGATCAAAATGAATATACTTTTTCCAAATAACGCCTTTTTTGTACAATTAGTTGCCATATAGAGCCACTTAGCGGAAGTGGTGCAAATTACTTTTCATAAGAAACATTTAACGCAACAAATTTACAAAACAATTGCAACGTTGTTGCAAAATTGTTTTATTTTTGCAGCATTGTTTCAAAATAAGCGAATAGGAAAGCGTTTGCACCGGATGATTGATTACAGAAAAAACTACTGGTTGTTGGGGCTGTGGCTACTGTGGATGCCGGTACTGTTGCCAGGGCAGCAATGTACGCTTAGCATTAGTGGCCGGGTGCTGAATGCCGTTACGGGCGAGCCACTGGCTTTTGCGAATGTGGCCATCCAGGAGGCTAATGTTGGTGCTATTGCGGACGAGCAGGGTTATTATCGGATTGACAATCTTTGCGCAGGCAATTATACTTTGGTGTGTTCAATGGTAGGCTGCGACCACAAGGAGCACCCGCTGCAACTACAAAGTAACCTGACTCGGGACTTCCGATTACACGAAACGGCCATTCAGTTAGACCGCATTATTGTCACAGGCGAAGCCATCGCGCTGCAAAGCACCCGTGCCACCGACGAGTTGTCAGGAGCCGAACTCGCTTCTACCCAAGGGCTTCCGCTGGGCGAGTCATTGAAAAGGCTCGCTGGTATCACTACACTTAATACGGGCGCTACGATTGCCAAACCGGTTATTCAAGGTATGCACGGCAACCGCATTGTGGTGCTCAACAACGGCGTGCGGCAGGAAGGACAGCAGTGGGGGCTTGAGCACGCACCGGAGATTGATCCTTTCATTGCTGACCGAGTGCGCATCATTAAAGGAGCAGCCGGAGTGCGCTATGGTTCGGATGCCATTGGTGGGGTCATTCTTGTAGAGCCGCGTGCATTGCCAGAAGAGGAAGGCTTCGGCGGCGAATTCAATACGCAAGGTTTTTCCAATGGGCAAATGGGGGTCGCTTCCGCGATGCTGCAAACCCGACTGAGCGGTAAGCTACCCCTAAGCGGGCGCATCCAAGGGACGCTCAAAAGAGGCGGCAACCTCCAAACGCCTGACTATTTTCTCGAAAATACGGGCATAGAGGAGTACAATTTTTCCTGGGCAGTGGGCCTGAAGCAAGACAAATTTGAGATAGAAACCTTCTACTCGCAGTTCAATACGATTCTCGGCATCATGCGGAGCGCACACATTGGCAATGTCACCGATCTGCTCAACGCCATCGAGCGCGAACGCCCTCTCCGGGACGGTGCTTTTTCCTACGAAATCGGGCGGCCGCAGCAGCGTATCGAGCACGAATTGTTCAAAATCAATAGCGTACTGAAAATGAGCGAGGCCGGTAAACTGAGTTTGCTACTCTCCCGCCAATTCAATTTCCGCCGCGAGTACGATGCACACCGCTTATTCAATCAACTGCCCGACGCCATTGACAATCCCAGCATTCAGTTTGAAATAACTACCCATACCGCCGACTTAGTGTGGGAGCACAAGCCGGTTATGAATCTGCGCGGCGACCTCGGGCTGAGCTTTATGCGACAGCGCAACTCCACCGCCCGCGGCGCACTGATACCGAATTACATCACTTATAATGGTGGCGTATTCTGGATTGAGCGTTGGAAAAATTATCCTTTCCCGCTGGAATTAGAAGCCGGACTACGCTATGACTACCGCTGGATGTCCATTGGGCGGCAAGGCCGTGATACCATTGGTGAAGACCTCGCCTTTAGCAATCTTTCCGGTACTTTCGGGGCCATTTATCGGTTGCCGAAGTTAGTTTCCCTTCGCCTCAATGTAGCTTCTGCTTGGCGGGCACCGCACGTCAGCGAATTGTACAGCGATGGCGTACACCACGGCTCGGCATCTTACGAGCGTGGCAACCCCAACCTGCGACCAGAGCGCGCACTCAACCAAAGCCTGACTGTAGAATTGGACAATAAAAAGAACCTCAGCGCTTCGCTCAATTTGTATTACAACCTCGTCCGGGATTTTATTTTCCTCGAACCCCGCGATCAGCCCCAATTAACCATCCGCGGTGCTTTTCCTGCTTTTGATTACAATCAAACCGATGCCCGACTGATGGGGCTTGACTGGAGCTTAAACTACGAATTTGTACCCGGCTGGACGGCCGAGTCGCGCTTATCTCTGCTACGCGCACGGAATCGGCGACTTGAGGATTACATCATTTTTATGCCCGCCGACCAGTTTCAGCACAGTTTAAAATATACTTTTGGCAATAACGCCAATACCAATAATGCCCCTTTTATCCGGTTTACAATGGTGAATGTATTGCAACAAACCCGTGTACCGGCCAACACTGACTATGCCCCGCCGCCGCCCGGCTACACCCGGTTCGATCTGGAAGCCGGTGCTACTTTTTACTTGAAAAAACAGCCCATCGAAGCCGGATTGACCATTATCAACCTGCTGGATGAAAGTTATCGGGAGTACTTGAATCGCTTCCGGTATTTTGCCGACGAGCCGGGCCGCAACATCGCGTTGAGGGTGAAAATTCCATTCGGAAACCTACGCTGAGAAAGCTTTGGCATTCCGCCGTGCTGCTTGCAAAACATGCAATGGGAAAAGTATTTTTTAAAAATTGATAATCAATTATTTACACTTTATTTTTTTAACCTAAATAACTAATAATATGCGAACCAATCACCTGCAATTGCTGCGTTTTTTCTCGATACTGCTGCTGTCGAGCGCACTTTTGTTTTCTACAAGCTGCAAAAAGGATAGCGATGAAGATCCGGATAACGAGCAGGAGCTAATCACAACGGTTATTCTCACTTTCACGGGCGGCGGCACCACAATTACTGCAGTGGCCAGAGACCTTGACGGCGATGGGGGCAATCCGCCTGTGGTGGACAACATCACCCTGGCAGCCAATACGGACTACGCCTTGACGGTTGCTTTCCTCGATGAGTCTGACCCAACCGACGTAGAAGACATCACCGAAGAAGTGCTGGAAGAAGCCGACGAGCACTTGGTATGCTTCGTAGCTACCGGTGCTATGCCCAAACCCACTATTCAGGATACCGACGACGACGGCAAGCCGCTGGGCCTCGTCAGCACCTTGCGCACCGGCGCTGCTGGCAATGGCACCTTACGCGTGACGCTCAAGCATGAGCCAGACAAAAACGCTGCTGATCCTTGTGCCACTGGCGATACCGATGTGGAGCAAACTTTCAGCGTAAGGGTTCAGTAAATTTCAGCTTTCGTACGAAATCATGCGCTCGTAGCCCGTTCCGGTAAGGATAGGCACGGGCGCTTTTTTTACAAGCGATGTTCCAGAGCATCGAGGCGTTTGACCGTTTCTGCCGTAGCTGCAATGACGCCAAGTGGCAGCGCTACTATAAAACCGATACCACTGAGTAACAGGAGGATATAGACCACGCCGTTGCCAAGCGCCAGCGCCCGGTTCCGATGCACAAAGCGCACGCTGTCGCGTACCCCAAAGTGCCTTTCCAGCGCAAAATCAATATTGCCTGCCCCGCCATAGTAGGATTGAATAAAGAAAAGAATGCCTGCGGCAAATGGGGCAAATAGAGGAAATAAGCCCAAAATCAGTACGATAATCGTAAAAAACAACTCCCGCACTATCAGCCGGATGGAAATGCGAATGCCCCGCAGCAAATCACGGAAAAAGCGCGCTATGCTAAATTTCACTGGGCCTGAGGCCTGCGTCAGGGCGCGCTCTACCTTTTCCGAAAGCGGACTCATAATCGGTGAAGACAGGGCGAGAACGAGGTTTTTGAAAATAATCAGCCCCAGCACCACCACCAACAAGCCGCTGAATACATTGGCAATTTTTCCCAGCGTAGCGCGTCCCCATTCAAAAGGATAAAGTGCTAATAACCAGCCACCTATGTCGTCTGCAATGCTAATGGCTCCCCAAACGATGCCCGCGCCCAACAAGACGCTGATGAGGCCAGGAGCCAGCACATAGCCCCAAAGCCCCAGTTCGGGAATCAACTGCAAGGCGCGGCGATAGGCTTTGATACCATCGAAAAAATCTTTGAACATGGTCATCAGGTTTGCTGTAAATATCCCTATTTCCCATCACTTTTCAAACTGCAATTTCTCCAGCTCGCTGTCCCATTTTCGGACAAAATGTTCGCTTTTGTTACCTGTTTTTGATTTGAAAAAGCTGTAAAAATCTGATTTTCAGCATTTTAAAAACTGGCACACCGCTTGGATGATATGTCTTGTAAAATGTTGCAAAAATGGACAGACCCGTAGCCAAAACGACCATCCGACAAGGACAAATGCGACGCATAGCGATGATCATGCTGATCGGAATCGCACTGCTGGCTGCTTGGTGGGGCTTCCGCCGCCAGTTGCAAACCACCATTGCGCAAGAGCGCATCCGCACCGCCGTGGCCGAGCTTGGGCCCGTTGAAAGTACCATTCGGGCTTCGGGCGAAGTGATTCCCGCGTTCGAGCAGGTGCTCGCCAGCCCGATTCCGGCTACGATTCAGGAAGTGCTGCTGCCCGTAGGTAGCGCTGTGCAAGCAGACGACCGCATTTTGCAATTGGATAAGTCATTGACAATCATTGAATACGAACGCTTGAAAGACCAATTGGAACTGACCTACAACGGCATCGCCAAGCTGCGCCTCACACTGGAGCAGAGCCTCTACGATTTGCAAATCAATGATTCCATTAAGGCGCTCAATATTGCTCGGCTCGAAGCGGAACGCATCAACGCGCGGCGGCTGCTCGAAATCGGCGGTGGCGTGCAGGAACAAGTGGACGAAGCCGAACTCAACCTGAAAATCGCCCGCCTCGAAAAACGCCAGTTGGAAAACAACCTGTCGGTGCAGCAACGCGCTACCATCACCGACCTGAAAGAGGAAGAAATTAAGGCGCGCATTCAGGGGCACGCACTGGCGGAATTAGAGCAAAAACTACAACGCGCCGACATCCGCGCCAATCGTAATGGGGTGCTCACTTGGGTCAACGACCGCATCGGCGCGACCATCATCGAAGGGGAAACCATAGCGCGTATCGCCGATTTGGCTGCCTACAAGGTGGTTGGCACGGTATCTGATTTGTACGCGGCGCAACTGCGCACCGGCATGAGCGCCATTGTGGATGTGAATGGTATCCGGCTGCCCGGCCGCGTCACCGGCGTGCGTCCAGTGGTAGAAAATAACATCGTAACCTTTGATATTCAACTCATTGAAAACAATCACCCGGCCCTGCGGTCCAATATGAAAGTGGAAGTATTCATCATCACCGATGCCAAAGAGCGGGCGGTGCGTGTGGGCAATGGACCAGCTTTTACGGGTCAGCCAGCACAGCCCCTCTTTATTTTGCAAAATGGCATTGCTGAGCGCCGCGAGGTAGAAATTGGTCTCAGTAATTTCGATTTTGTAGAAATTATACGCTACGTAGCCCCCGGCGAAACCGTCATCATTAGCGACATGAGTAGCTACCGGCATTTGCCAAAGGTGCGAGTGAAGTGAGGGGGAAAGGGGTAATAGGGGAATAGGGGAATGGGATGATAGGACAGACAAACACATAAAAGATGAATTGTTTAAGTGCATGGACATAATTTTAAAAAAAAACATAAGCAACTGATTATCAAATTAAAATAACAATTGACCAATAACAATGCTTCGTCATTTATTTACCATATTATTTACTTTATATCATATTGGCTCTATGGGGGCGCAGGAGGGGCGTACTGTATCCTTTAGCTTGTCGCAAATTGTGGACATTGCCCAAAACCAATCCATCGCGGCGCGGCAGGCGGCTACCGTACAAACCACCCGCTACTGGGAATGGCGCAGTTTTCAGGCGGATCTGAAACCGCAATTGCTACTCGCGGGCACCTTGCCTGATTTTAACCGCACGTTTCGAGCTATCACGCAGCCCAGTGGCACGATTGCTTTCCAGCCGATTTCCAACAACAACGCGGAGCTATCGCTGGCTTTGCAACAAAATATTCCGGCTACGGGCGGTACGCTATTTATACAATCAAATGTGCAACGTTTTGATGATTTTAATCCGCGCAAAACTTTATATAATGGCGCTCCGATGCTGATTGGCTTCGTGCAGCCGCTTTTTCAGTTCAATCCCTGGAAATGGGATAAACAGATTGAGCCCCTGAAATATCAAGAATCGCAGCAGCAATATCTCTTCGAAAAAGCACGTATCGCTACGCAAGCAGTGGATTTGTATTTCAACCTGCTGTCGGCGCAAATTAATTTGCAAATTGCTGCTATCAACCAGTCGAATACCGACACACTCTACGCCATCGCACAGGAGCGCCTGCGTCTCGGCAAAGCCTCAAAAAACGATGTATTGCAACTGCGCCTCGAAACGCTCAACGCCCGCAAGGCCTTTGCTACCGCCCGCCAGGATGTGCAAAGCCGCACCCTGCAATTGCGCACCTTTATCGGCTACCGCGAGGCGGATTTATTTACCTTGCTGCTACCCGACGGCATTCCCGCGTTTTTGGTGCAGGAAGCGCAAGCCTTGCAAGAAGCATTATACAATCGGCCGGATGTCATTAGTTTTCAGCGTCAACTACTTGAAGCTCAGCGCGATGTGGCCCGTGCACGCGGCGAAACCGGTTTGCAAATAAATTTGAACGGCAGCTTCGGATTCGCCAAAAGCGGAGGGCAATTCAGTGATGTGTATCAAAATCCACAGGACCTCGAAAGTGTGCGCTTGGGGCTAAGCATCCCGGTGCTTGACTGGGGCCGCGCACGCGCCCGCCGCGAAACGGCCGCCGCTAATCAGCAGTTGATGCAATACCAAGTGGAGCAGGCGCGCCTCGATTTTGAAAATGAAATCCGAACGCAGGTGACCCTGTTAGAGATGTTTCGATATCAGGTGGATTTGACCGCCGAAGCAGATAAAATTGCTGCCGAGCGCTACGAAATCGCGCAAAATCGTTACATTTTGGGAAATTTGAGCATCACCGATCTGAGCATCGCTTTGCAAGAGAAAGACCGTGCCAAACGCGACTATGTGCTCGCGCTTTGGGACTTTTGGGCGGCTTATTATAATTTGCGGATGCTAACATTATATGATTTTGAAAAAGGAAAAAGGATAGCGGAATAAATCGCATCTGAATCTTGGAATATTACAATGTAACATAATGAAAATTCAAAACCATGATACAATTACAAAACATTGAAAAAATTTATCGCACGCGCACCATTGAAACGCTGGCGTTGCATAATATTAATTTAGACATTCATCAAGGCGAGTTCCTATCCATTATGGGGCCTTCGGGCTGTGGCAAAAGCACCCTGCTCAATATCATGGGGCTGCTTGATGCACCTTCGGGCGGGCAAGTACGCATCAATGGGGAAGCTTTCGAGCGCTACTCGGATAAACAATTAGCGCAGTTTCGTAATAAAACACTGGGATTTATTTTCCAAAGTTATCATTTGATAAATGATTTGTCGGTTATTGATAATGTAGAGCTGCCTTTATTATATCGCAGCCTTTCCGGGAAGGAACGCCGCCGCCTTGCCGCCGAAGCCTTAGCTAAAGTGGGCTTGAGTAATCGCGTGAAGCATTTCCCTAACCAATTGTCGGGAGGGCAGCGCCAGCGGGTGGCCATTGCACGGGCCATCGTGGGACGCCCTTCGGTTATTCTCGCCGATGAACCCACCGGCAATCTCGACAGTGTAATGGGCAATGAAGTAATGAATATTTTATTAGAACTAAATAAAGCCGATGGCGCTACCATCGTGATGGTTACACATGATGAAAATATGGCCAAAAAAACACATCGGCTCGTACGCCTTTTTGATGGTATGCAGGTGAATTGATAGTATAAGTTACATGCTGCTTTTTTTTTAACGTAAGTTGCTGACAGTGAGTAAATAAGTAAAAAAAATTCATCAGAAATTTAATTAAAATACGCTAATTATTTAGCACAAACATTAAGTTATGCTACAAAATTATTTAAAAATAGCTTGGAAGGTACTGGGGCGCAATCGTTTTTTTACTTTCGTAAGTTTATTTGGCATCAGTTTTACATTGGCGGTGCTCATTATTATTACCGCTTTTTTATCGGAAATGCTGGGGCCGTCCTACCCCGAAACCAATCGAAACCGCTTGCTGTACATCAACCGGGTGATACAAGACCATACCGAGAGGGGTGGTATGATGATAGGCTTAGCCAGTTTTCATTTACTACATGATTACATGCAAAAGCTAAAAACACCGGAAGCAGTGACTATTGTATCCGCTGAATACCCGACCAATACCTTCGTTGGCAATCGCAAACTGCGCCTAACCCTACGTCACACCGATGCCACTTTTTGGCAGGCGCTGGATTTTACATTTCTATCGGGCGGGCCATATTACCCACATCATATTAGCAATGGTGATTATGTAGCAGTTATTAATAACAGCACGCAGGAAGCTTATTTTGGTAAAGGTGTGGACGCCGTAGGCAAAACTATTACAACCGATAATATCAGCTATCGCGTGATTGGCGTAGTAAAAGATGTACCTGTTTATCAAAATACGGGTGCCGATATTTATGTGCCGTACAGCACGTCGCGGGCCAACCTGAAAAAAAGAGATTATATGGGTGATTATATGGGTATAATTTTAGCTAAAAGCCCCAGAGATTTTACTGCTATTCAGTCGGAACTAAATGAAATAGTTGCTAAAATTCCGGTTGAAAAGAATGATAATTATAATCGGTTGCGTGTTTTTGCGTACAGACGGGCAGAATATTTTGCGTGGATATTATTTCGAACCAGTAATGATGAACAGCCTTCCGCCACGGCGTTTTACGGGGCTATCATTATGTTTGCATTATTATTTATGCTGCTGCCTACCCTTAATTTAGTGAATATTAACACCAGTCGCATCATGGAACGCGCCTCGGAAATCGGTGTGCGCAAGGCTTTTGGTGCAAGTAGGGGCACGCTTATGATGCAGTTTATGATTGAAAATATCATATTGACGCTTCTCGGCGGTGCTATCGGGCTGGGTATTGCAGCATTAGCGTTGAATATTATTCAAAATAGTGGCGTCATCCCGTACGCACAATTGTCTATTAATTTTACAGTAGTACTGACAGCTATTATATTATGTATCATATTCGGCTTGCTCTCTGGAGTGTTGCCGGCGCTGCGTATGTCGCGGATGCAAGTAGTACAGGCTATTCGGGGTGGATGATTTTATTTACTAATCGCCATTTTTATTCTGTAATTATAAAAAAAAATGCCATGAAACTCAAATTAACCATCTGTTATTTATTTTTATCGCTAATTCTATTTAGTCAGCAAACGGACACCATTACCTTTTATTCTAAGGCTTTTCAGGCGGATCGTACTATTTACATCACAACGCCAGAATTTTTTAAATACCAGTCTGAAACGGTACAACTGCCCGTATTTTTTATATTGGATGGGCAGCATGAATGGTTTGTTAATCCGGTTGCAAATGCTATTCGTTATTTACAAGACACCAAGGAAGTACCCGCGGTTTTAACGGTCGTTATACCTTTAGCTGATCGGATGCAAGCCTGCGCTATCCCAGATGATATACATGCGGTGTTGCCGTTACATGATTTTATTACAAAAGAAATACCGGCGGCTATTGCGGCTTATTGCCCAGGCAGCCTGCGTATTTTGATTGGGCATTCATTTTCTGCTTCATTTGCATTATATTCATATCATAAAACACCCGATTTTTATCATGCCGTGATGTCGCATACGCCTTTGGACAGACTTGATGATATCATAGCTGCTTTACAGCAAAATCAGAGGGTTCAGCCAGCTAATATTTACCTGTCGGCAGGCTCGGTGCTTGCTACAAAAGACATACACCATCGGGCAGCTTATGATAAGCTGAAAATAAAATATGCCGATTTTTTCCAAAAAATGAATACGTATGAAGCGAATTATGCTGCGCACAATGCTGTGCCGATTGTAGCGACTCCCGTTTTTTTAAATAAAATGTTCTTTTCATTTAGCACAAGGTATAATCATATTGCGCCAGTAAATGAAAATTATGAAATGACACAAACGCCCCAGTCGGTAGAAGCTGAACTGGCTATGATACAACAGGCTTGTTATACAGACCAACATTACATCAGTCCGGAACTCCCGGAAATAAACGGCATCGCCTCACGGTTTCAAAATAACGGCTACACGGAACACGCGCGTGCATTATACGAATGGGGAATAACATTATATCCGAATGATTTTGGTTTTTATCTTTCTTTAGCGGGGTTGCTGCATGAATCTGACCCAGAAAAGACCAAAGTATTGTTAACGAAGGCCTTAGAATTATTACAAACGGTAGAAACGGAACTTGCCGAGCGCGATGAGATGATAGCAGAAATTAACGACTGGCTAAATAATTAACCGCCCAGCTCTTAAAAATCACTATTTAAAGTAAAAACAATGACTCGTCATTTATTTCTTATGATATGGAACCAGAAGCGCCGCAATATGGGGCTGATGCTGGAAATATTTTTTTCCTTCATGGTATTGTTTGCCGTACTGACATTTATTTTATATAATTACAATCATTATCGGCAGCCGCCGGGTTTTGATTACAAACCGGTTTGGGCTTTGTACATGGATTGGAAAGATGCGCCCATGACGGAAGTGCAAAACGTGCAAGCCGAAGTGAAACGCATACTCGAGCGCGCACCTGAGGTAGCGGCGGCTTCGCTGACTGGCTCTATGATACCTTACGGGCAGAGCACTTCTATAACTGGCGTGAGCAAGGGTGAGGCAGATTTTTATCCACACATTTGGGGTACGGACGCCGATTTTCCGGAAGTGATGGATATTGCAATATTGGAAGGGCGTTGGTTTGACCGCCAGGATGCAGCCGCAGCGCACCAGCCAATTGTAATTAACAAAACCCTACGCGAGCAGCTTTTTGGTGATAAAAACGCTGTAAATGAGTTGATTACACATTATGATGATAAACAATTACAGATAGTGGGCGTAGTAGGTAATTACAAATATGAAGGTGAATTTTCTAAATTAGACCCTGGCTATTTTTTTCAAATAGATACGACGCATCACCCCAATGTGATGGTTATGAAGGTGCGCCCCTCCGCGGATGCTACTTTTGAAGCCCAGCTGATGCGGCAGCTCAATCAATTAGCAGCGGGCTGGTCGTTTGAGTTGCGTTATATGAAAGATATGCGCCGACGCGAGCACAATCAAACCTTAGTGCCTGTTCTTATCTTGTTGATTATCAGCGGGTTTTTGATTTTTAATGTAGCATTAGGGCTTTTCGGGGTGTTGTATTATAACATTAACAAGCGGCGGCAGGAAGTCGGCGTGCGGCGTGCCATGGGCGCTAATCGGGGGCATATCAGCGCTCAATTCATCGGCGAAGTGCTAGTGATTGCTACTTTCAGCCTAACACCGGGTCTGTTTTTTGCTATACAGTTTCCTTTATTGCAGGTATTTGCCGTGCCCAGCAGCGTATATTTTATGGCTATTATATTGGCTATTTTATTAATTTACACCCTCGTATTACTCTGCTCATTCTACCCAGGCAGACAGGCCGCGCAGTTGCACCCGGCCGTAGCGCTGCATGAAGAATGAGGGGAGTTGATGGGTTGATAGGGGAATAGGGTTGATGGGGGAATAGGAGAAATTATATACTACAAAATCTTTACATCATAATATTTTGACCCCCTAAACCCCCTAAACCCATGATACTCATTATAGACGATGACATTGCGGTACAAACTTCCCTCTCGCTGTTGCTGCGGCAGCACGGCTTTGAGGTAGCGCTGAAAGACGGCCCGGCCGAGGCTTTGTCCTTTCTGCGGCGGCAGCGCCCGGAGCTAATTTTACTCGATTTGAACTTCACCGTGGACACCACCGGCCGCGAGGGTTTTTTGCTTTTTCAGCAAATCCGTGAATTAGAAGCCAACGTGCCCGTCATCCTCATCACCGGTTGGGGCAGCATTGAATTGGCGGTGCAAGGCATGAAACTCGGCGCCAAAGATTTCATCAGCAAACCCTGGAGCAACGAGCACTTACTGCAAGCGGTGCGCACGGCACTACAACTCGCAGCCCCGCAGCCGCAGTCGCCCACCCGCCGCGAACTCAATGAGCGCTACGACCTCGACCACATCATCGGCGAAGATCCCGAACTGCTCAAGGTGCTGGAAACCATTGTGCGCGTAGCTGATACCAATGCTTCGGTGCTCATACTCGGCGAAAGCGGTACGGGCAAAGAACTCATCGCCGAAGCCATCCACCAGAATAGCCGCCGCCGCCAGAAGCCCTTTGTGAAGGTGAATCTGGGGGGTATTCCTTCGTCCCTTTTCGAGAGCGAACTCTTCGGGCACAAGCGCGGCGCCTTCACCGACGCACGCACCGACCGCACCGGACGCTTTGAAATGGCGCATACGGGCACTATTTTTTTAGATGAAATCGGCGATCTTGACAGAATGAGCCAAGTAAAACTGTTGCGCGTATTGCAAGACCATACTTTCGAGGTGCTGGGCAGCAGCCAAAGCAAAAACATTGACGTGCGCGTGGTGAGCGCTACCAATCGCAATCTGGCAGACATGGTGGCTACCGGAGATTTCCGGGAAGATTTATTTTATCGTATCAATCTGATTACCATCGAATTACCACCTCTACGTGAACGCCCTGGCGACATCCCACTGCTGGCGCAATTTTTTATTAACAATTTGAAATCATTATACAATCGCCCGGACTTGCGCGTGAGCAAAGCCGCTTTAAATTGGCTGAAAACATTAACTTTGCCCGGCAACATCCGGCAACTGAAAAACCTCGTAGAGCGCACCGTATTGGTCACTTTCAAAGATGAACTTGATGTTGCTGATTTTCAAAAGCATTTTGTAGAAACACCCAAGTCTCTGTCAAACAATGATTTACCAGAAGTAGGCAGTATGACACTGGAAAAAATGGAAATCGAAATGATTAAAAAAGCAATGACTTTTCATAATAATCGCGTAGTAAAAGTAGCCAAAGCCCTCGGCCTCACCCGCAGCGCCTTATATCGAAGATTGGAAAAATATGATATACCCTTTGAATAATGTAAAAATTTTATGATATGGCTGATGTATCATCCACTCTTATCAACCCATCGCCCTATTCCCCCATCACCCCCTTAAACCTCTAAACCCTCTAAACCCTCTAAACCATTATGCCTTTACGTACCCGTTACATCCTTTTTATCATACTCATTCATGCTACAGCGCTGGCCATGTCTTTCTTTATATTTCAAACAAACAAGCTAATTTTCATTGCATCAGAAGTGATTATTCTGTTGTCATTGTTTTTTTCCATTCGCCTGTACCGGGCCTTGGTGCAGCCGCTACGCCTCATTTTAGACGGCATTGAAGCCATTCGGGATCGCGATTTTAATGTGCGATTTTTAAAAACGGGCAGCTACGAAACCGACCAGTTGGTGGCAGTCTATAATCAAATGATTGACGAATTGCGCCACGAGCGCCGCCGCCAAGAAGAGCAACATTATTTTTTAGAAAAGCTTATTCACAGCTCGCCGACGGGCATTCTCATCCTCGATTTTGATGAACGGATTGCCGATATGAACCCCCAAGCGCAGCATTTATTGGGCTTGAACGGCGTCCCGTACCAAAAAATGCCCTTGCAGGAGGTGCCCAGTCCATTGGCGCAAAAAATAGCTCGACTGCCCGCCGAGAGTGCCGAAACGGTTTTTATAAACGGCCTTGAAACCTACAAATGCCGCCGCTCGCACTTTATTGACCGGGGCTTTCCGCGACATTTTATTATGATAGAAGAATTGACCGCCGATATTTTACAAACCGAAAAGAAGGCTTACGGTAAAGTCATTCGCATGATGGCGCACGAAGTAAATAACTCGATCGGGCCCATTAATTCCATTTTAGAATCTTTACTTTTTTATAAAAAACAGTTGCAAATAACTGATCAACAAGACTTTAGCAATGTAATAAACGTAGCCATACAACGCAATGAGCGCCTCAATCAGTTCATGCGCAACTTCGCCGAAGTGGTGCGTCTGCCTTTGCCAGTCCCCGAAAACACTGACCTGCGCGACTTAGTGCACAGCACTGTCACCCTGCTGCAGGCCGAAGCGCGTCGCCGCCGCATCCGCTTGCATGTAGCGCTACCGGAGCGACCCGTGCCTGCCCTATGCGACCTGCGTCAAATGGAACAGGTATTGGTCAACATAGCCCGGAACGCCCTTGAATCCATTGGCGAAGACGGTGAGGTGCAATTTCTAATTCAGGAAAATCCTTTGCAATTATTAGTCAGAGACAACGGCGCGGGCATTGCCCCAGAGCTTGCCGACAAGCTGTTTTCGCCATTTTTCAGTACCAAAAAAGACGGGCAGGGTATTGGGCTGACGCTCATCCGTGAGATTTTGCTCAATCACGGGTTCAGTTTTTCCTTACAAACCGAAGCCGATAGCGGCTGGACGGTATTTCGGATAGCAATGTAAGCTGAGCAGTAGCATTGCAGCCGAACCTTAGTAAATGGCGGTAAGCACCTTTTTATATTCTGCGAAAAAGAAAAAAACTAAAATAGTACGTCGGATTCATAAAAAACGCAAATTTTTACCGAAATTTCCGGCCACATGCATTTGGCTACGCCCAACTAAAATCCAAACCAAATTATGATTTTTGACTATATAATAATTGGAGCCGGCTCGGCAGGATGTCTTTTAGCCAATCGCTTGTCAGCCAATCCTGACCATAAAGTACTTTTGTTGGAGGCAGGGGGCAAAGACAGCCATCCGAATATTCACATCCCGGCGGCATTTAGCAAGCTGTTTCGCTCGGCGTTCGATTGGAATTACGAAACCGTGCCCCAGCCCCACATGGGCACCCGCCCCATGTTTCAGCCGCGAGGCAAGGTGCTGGGCGGTTGTAGCAGCATCAATGCTATGATTTATATCCGGGGGCATCGCGCCGATTTCGACGGCTGGGCCGCGCTCGGCAATGAGGGCTGGAGCTACGAAGCGGTGCTACCGTACTTCAAAAAATTTGAACGCAACCTACGCGTGCAAGACGATTTCCACGGCGCTACAGGCGAATTTACCATCAGTGACCCGCGCGACCCGCATCCGCTTTCGCAACAGTTTGTGGCCGCAGGCCAACAGGCAGGCTACGCAGCCAATGATGATTTCAATGGCGCTGAGCAGGAGGGTTTCGGATTATACCAATTGAGCCAGCGCAATGGTCGCCGCGAAAGCGCAGCAACTGCTTTTTTAAACCCCGTGCGGCATCGGAAAAATCTTACCATTGTAACCAATGCTATTGTTCGTAAAATATTGATTTCCAATAAAATGGCTATTGGTTTAGCCTATGAACACGGCAACGAGCACAATGAAGTCACTGCCAATCGGGAGGTCATTCTAAGTGCAGGCGCTTTCAATAGCCCGCAGTTGCTTATGCTCTCCGGCATTGGCGATGAGGCCCAGCTCCGGCCGCTCGGCATTGAAGTGCAACAACACCTGCCCGGCGTTGGGCAAAACCTACAAGATCATTTGATAGGCGGAGTTTTGTATCATTCTAAAAAAAGTACTACCTTAGATAGTGCCGAGCGATTTCCTAATGTGCTCCCTGTTCTTTGGCAATATCTGACTGCCCGCAAAGGACCTTTGGCGAGCAACGTAGCCGAAGGCGGCGCTTTCCTGCGCACGCTTGCACACCTTGAAGCGCCGGATATGCAGTTTCACTTTGCGCCAGCGTACTACGTGCGGCATGGTTTTGACAATCCGAAAACCGGCAATGGCTTTGGCATCGGCGCGACGTTAATCTGCCCACATAGTCGAGGCGAAGTGACAATAGCTACGGCCGACTGGCGGGCGGCGCCGTTTATTGATCCAGGGTATTTTAGTGACGATCGTGACGTGCAAACCTTGATACGCGGCACTCGCATTGCGCAGCAAATACTCAAGCAGCCAGCCTTTGATGCCTGGCGCGGCGATATTTTTATTCCTGAGCGGGAGGATTGTTCGGATGAGGAACTGGCAGATATGCTGCGGCAATATTCCGAAACGCTCTACCATCCAGTAGGCACTTGCAAAATGGGCAAGGACCCTATGGCTGTGGTGGATAGCGCCTTGCGCGTGCAGGGCATTGAGCGCTTGCGCGTAGCCGACGCTTCGGTTATGCCGACCATTGTGCGGGGCAATACCAATGCCGCTACCATGATGATTGCCGAAAAGGCCGCTGATATGATAATTGCGCAGCATTGAAGACGGAATATTATACCCCATTTTCAATAGTAAACCATAAAACCATAAACCTGTAAAACCGCGAACAGCCAGATGTCAGATTTTAGATAATAGACGGTAGAAATTAGATACGGTCTCAACCCTTCTAACCCCTCTAAACCCTCTAAACCCTCTAAACCGCAAAACCATAAACCATACATCACATTTCATTAAAACGGTATTATTTTTCATTTACTATTTAACATTGTCATGACGAAGCCATTAGCAACTTTTCAAACTACTTCCAAAGCAGCTATTCAGCGTATTTTTCAGCAGCAGCAAGCGCATCAATACGCCATAGCCAATACGACAGCTAAGGAGCGCATTGCCAAATTGCGCCGATTGGAGCAAGCCCTTTTCCGTTATCGGCAAGAGATTCGGGACGCCTTGTACGCCGATTTCCGCAAACCGCCCCTCGAGGTGGATATGGTAGAAATCTACGTAGTGTTGAGCGAAATACGCCACACGATTCGCCATCTGCACCGATGGATGGCCCCCCAGCGCGTACCCACGCCTTTGTCTTTGTTTGGTGCCCGCTCTTTTATACAATACGAACCCAAAGGCGTGGTACTCATCCTATCGCCTTGGAATTACCCGCTCAATCTGTCGCTGGCACCCTTGGTTTCAGCCATTGCCGCAGGCAATTGTGCGATGCTCAAACCTTCAGAACTTACGCCCCAGACCTCCGGTGTGATGCGCAAGCTGATAGAAGCGTTATTCCCCGAAAACGAGGTCGCTCTGGTCGAAGGCGGTGTAGAAACTGCTCAGGCCTTGTTAGAGCTACCGTTCAATCATATTTTCTATACCGGCTCGCCGCAGGTGGGCAAAATTGTAATGGCGGCTGCCGCTAAACATTTAGCTTCGGTGACATTAGAGCTGGGAGGCAAATCCCCTGTCATTATAGACAAAACAGCCAACCTTGATGTCGCTGCGCGCCGCATTGCCTGGGTAAAATTTACCAATAATGGACAAACTTGCATTGCACCTGATTATGTGCTGGTGCACGAAAGCCGTCGGGAGGAATTAGTAGCGCTATTACAAAAGTACATCCAACAGTTTTTTGGTGCGGATGCCGCCCAATCCGATGATTATGCTCGCATTGTCAACGATCGCCATTTTGCCAGACTAAATGCTTATGTGCAGGACGCCGTAAGTAAAGGTGCGCATTTGCATCATGAAAATGCAAACGTAGCCGAGCAACGATTCATCGTGCCCACCTTGCTCACCGATGTGCCCATGCACGCCGAGGTGATGCAGGAAGAAATCTTCGGGCCGGTGCTGCCTATACTGACCTACCGCACGCTGGCAGAGGCCATTGACCTCGTGAATAGCAAGGAGCGCCCGCTGGCATTATACATTTTTAGTAAAAATAATCGGTACATACGCAGCATCGTACAGCAAACCCGCTCTGGGGCGGTGGCCATCAACCACAACGGGGTGCATTTTTTCAATAACGACTTGCCTTTTGGTGGTGTAAATAATAGCGGCATCGGTAAAGCGCACGGCTGGTATGGGTTTCAGGCTTTTTCTAATGCGAAGGGTATCTTCCGCCAGGTACTGCCCAGCGCCTTAGAGTTGTTGATGCCACCTTATACTGCTTTCAAACAGCGTATGATTGATTGGGTGCTGCGCTGGTTGTAATGATTGTAATGTGTTTAGCTATTAACCCGTAATTCCGAAAAACTTAGGAAATAGGTTGTTTTTGAGCCTCGAAATTTCTCTTCCAAACAATTGGTAAAAATCCAGTGGCTACTGTAAGATAAGGTGTGTAAGCTATTTTCTCGTCTTACTATTTCCAAAAAATAGTAATAATGTAGTATTTTGTAAAATTGAAAAATCTAAATGGTGCAAATTGGTGGAAAAAATAGAAAGCAACAAACAAGTAAAATCTAAAAAGCGAGTCACAGACCATGGTGAAGTCTTTACAAACGAACGTGAAGTAAACGCTATGCTAGATTTAGTGAAACACGAAACAGAACGCATTGAATCCCGTTTCTTAGAACCCGCTTGTGGCAACGGTAACTTTTTGGCGGAAGTGCTTCGCAGAAAACTGAATGTTGTTGAACAACGATACAGCAAAAGCCAAATTGAATGGGAACGCTATGCCGTGATTGCCGTTTCGAGCATTTACGGAGTGGACATTTTGGAAGACAATGCACAGGAATGCCGAGAACGCCTGTTCAAAATCTTTGACGAGCGTTACACTACCCTATTCAAAGACAAATGCAAAGACGAGTGCAGACGAAGTATAAAGTTTCTCTTTGGCAGAAATATACTTTGGGGTGATGCCTTAGACTTTACCAATCCCGTAACCAAACAACCCATTATATTTTCAGAATGGAGTGCCGTAAACGGCTCTATGCTGAAACGCAGAGATTATATGTTTAAATTTTTGGTGGAAAAGACCCATCAATTTTCGCTTTTCAATGATGAAGGGCAGTCTGCTGCTATTGACGAGCCTGTGAGAGATTATCCCCTTGTGCACTTTCTTAAATTGTCTGAATCAGGATTTACCGGATTAAAGGATAAACAGGATATGTAGCAAATTGCTAAACTCGCTGGTTAAAAGATGAATAAGATGCGTAAGTACGATGATATTACATACAAAATCAATGGTTGTGCAATGAAAGTGCACAATACGCTTGGTAATGGCTTTCAGGAAGTGATTTATCAACGTTGTTTGGCTATTGAATTAGAGAGGGCAGGTCTTAGTTTTGCTCGTGAAATTGAACAGGATATTTATTATGATGGAATCCACGTGGGTACTCGTAGATCTGATTTCATCGTTGAAAATGATGTTGTTGTTGAATTGAAGGCAGTTATCAATTTAGAAGATGTCCATCTGGCTCAGGCAAAAAACTATGTGGTAGCATATGATAAACCCATTGGATTGCTCATAAACTTTGGCTCGAACAGTCTTCAATTCAAGAAAATATTTAATCCGAAGTATAACCTGAATCCTGCAAATCCTAAATATCGTCAGAATCAGGATGCTCAGGATTTAAGGATGAGCAGGATTGGTGCGGAAGTAAAAGCCGATAAATCTCAAGGTAATAATCCTGCAAATCCTAAAATCAAGTAAATCATGATTCAGACAAATTATAACCCTGACGTACTCACTTGCCTTGCTAATCTGAGCAATGACGAAGTATTTACGCCACCTAATTTGGTGAACGATATGTTGGATTTACTACCCCAAGAACTTTGGAGCAACCCCAACGCTAAGTTTTTAGACCCGGTTTGCAAAACTGGTGTATTTTTGAGGGAAATGGCTAAGCGACTGATGAAAGGATTGGAAAGCCAAATCCCGGACAAGCAAGCGCGCATTAACCACATTTTTAGCAAACAACTCTACGGCATTGCCATTACTGAACTCACCAGCCTACTCAGCCGCCGAAGCGTGTATGGGTCTAAAGCGGCCAATGGAAAATACAGCTTTTGTGAAACCTTTACCAATGAGCAAGGCAATATCCATTACGAGCGAATGCAACATACTTGGCAAAACGGCAAGTGCATCTATTGCGGAGCAAGCCAAGAAGTGTACGACCGTGA
>CALMSO010000041.1 GCA_937872385.1 uncultured Saprospiraceae bacterium | reverse complement strand
ACCTATTTGCCATACGTGGCCACCACGCTGAACAATTTGGCTAATTTACAAAGGGATAAAAATGAATTCGAGGCGGCGGAACAATCCTACCGGCGGGCATTAGACATCCGGCGTGCCTTTGCCGAGGCGATGCCCCAGGCGTATGACCTGCCGGTGTGTGAGACCAGCCTAAATTTAGTAATTTTTTATTTTGGTAAGTTTCAAAATGGCAGTGGCACGGAAGCAGATGCGCAGCAGTTTGCGGCCCTGCTGGCAGATGTGAAAGTGCGCCTGCAACGTTTTCCGGCAGAGCTACCTTTGGTGCAAAAAATGTGGGATGCTGTGCATAATTACAAGCAGTTTTTAGAGGCGGGAGCCGAATAGCGCCCCTTGTTTTTTACGGAAAAAAGCTGTATTTTAACCCAAAATAGAAGGGATATGACCATTGGAGCTCAAAAAGTGACCTACCGCGCGTTTCGGGAAATGGATTTTCCGGATACGGATACCTTTTTGTACGAATTATTAAATGGTGTAATTGTGAGAAAATCAGCTCCGCACATTATTCATCAGCGTATATTGAGAAAACTTGTTCGCCGCTTTGAGGATTTTGTTTTAGAAGCCGGAGCCGGTGAAGTTTTTTTTGCACCCGTTGATGTGGTATTGAGTAATGAAAATGCGCCACAACCGGATTTGGTGTTCGTTAGCCAAGCCAATGCTGCCATTATAGACGAGGAAGAGGGCATTATTAATGGCGTTCCCGATTTAGTCGTCGAAATCATTTCCCCCAGCTCGGTCAAGCGCGATCGCATCGAGAAAATGGCTATGTATGAGCAATTCAAAATCAAGGAGTACTGGCTGGTGGACCCCAACAATCAAAGCATCGAAATTTATACTTTAAAAGACGATAAGTACGCTTTACACGCCTTTGCGGATGCCACGGAAAAGGTGCAGTCGGTCGTGCTGGCAGGCTTAGAAGTGGATGCGGCGGTAGTTTTTTGATGTTTTGCGATTTGCGGTTCGCTATTCGCGGTTCAGCCCCCCGACACCACAGTGGGTGCAGGGGGGCTGGGTATTATAAGAAGAACGGTTCCTTTACTACCGGGCGAAGGATACGGCGCGCTTTTCGCGGATGACGGTCACCTTGATTTGTCCGGGATACTGCATTTCGTTTTGTATTTTCTGTGAAATCATAAACGATAGATCGTCGGCGTATTGGTCGCTGACTTTTTCGGCTTCCACAATGACGCGCAGCTCGCGGCCAGCCTGCATGGCGTAGGCTTTCTGCACTCCGTCATGCGAGAGGGCTAGCTCTTCTAATTCACCGATGCGCTTGAGGTAGCTTTCGAGTATTTCGCGGCGGGCGCCGGGTCGGGCACCGGAGATGGCGTCGCAGGCCTGCACGATGGGCGAAAGCAGGTTGTTCATCTCAATTTCATCGTGGTGGGCACCTACGGCATTGCATACGATAGGGTTTTCCTTGTATTTTTCGCAAAGTTTCATGCCCAAAATGGCGTGCGAGAGTTCGCTTTCTTCTTCGGCTACCTTGCCAATGTCGTGCAGCAAGCCGGCGCGTTTGGCCAATTTTACCTGCTTGGGATTTAGCCCCAGTTCGGCGGCCATCACGGCGCAGAGGTTGGCGGTTTCGATAGAATGCTTGAGCAGGTTTTGCCCATAGGAAGAGCGGAAACGCATGCGGCCGACCATTTTTACCAAATAGGGATCGAGGCCGTGCAGGTCGAGTTCGATGACGGTGCGCTCGCCGATTTCGACAATTTGCTCTTCGAGTTGTTTGCGGGTTTTGGCTACAATCTCTTCGATGCGCGCGGGGTGAATGCGGCCGTCGGCGACTAATTTTTTGAGGGCTAAGCGAGCGGTTTCGCGGCGAATAGGATCAAAGCTGGAGATAATAATGGCCTCCGGGGTGTCGTCCACTACAATTTCTGCGCCGGTAGCTGCTTCGAGCGCCCGGATGTTGCGGCCCTCGCGCCCGATGATTTGGCCCTTGAGGTCGTCGGAGTCGAGCGGAAAAACCGAGACGGTATTTTCGATGGTGTATTCGGCGCACATCCGCTGGATGGTTTGGATGACAATTTTCTTGGCTTCTTTGTTGGCGTTGTTTTTGGCTTGCTCCACCGATTCCTTGACGATGGCCATCGCGTCGGTTTCGGCTTTGGCTTTTACGGCTTCGAGGAGCTGCTCTTTGGCATCTTGCTCGCTGAGGTTGGCTACTTTTTCTAATTCCTTGATGCGCAGTTCGTTAGCAGCGTCAAGTTCTTCTTTGCGCTTGCTGACGATTTTCAGTTGCACTTCGAGGTTTTCGCGGATATTGGTGATTTCGCTTTCTCTGGCTTCCAGTTCGAGTTTTTGATTGTCCAACCATTCTACCCGCTCCTGAAACTTCTCCTGCTTCTGCTTGAGTTCGTTTTCTTGGCTCTTCACGTCAATTTCGCGGTCTTTCAATTCTAAAGCGTGGGCGGCTTTTTCCTTGTCAAATTCAGAGCGCATCCGGTTGAATTTCTCCTTGGCTTCTTGAATTTTCTGCTGCTTGATGCGTTCGTGGTGGCTTTCGGCCTGCCCCATGATTTTTTCGGCTTTGGTCTCCGCTTCGTCCACAATACGTTTGGCGGTAAGCCGCGCTTCCTTTATTTGCAGGTCGGCTTGGGCATTCATCGCTTCGATCTTCTTCATGCCGGCTTTCTTGAGGATGGCTTGTACGGCAAAGTATGCGATTACAGCCCCGACGAGCAGACCTATCACAAGTCCAATTACTGTCTCCATATCGAGTATTGTTTAAATAAAATTGAAAAAATGGTGTTCATTGGCGGGCCCTTAGCCGCCATGGATGGATAACCGACGCGAAGGCGCGTGGAGGGCTGCGGATCAGAGGAGTTGGTCGAGCAGGATTTCCAGATGCGACAACTTTTCGGAGAGTACTGTTTCCGGGTTTTCTACCTGCATCGCTTGCTGCAGGGTGGCTTTATGCAAGTCAACGGCGTAGGTCAGTACCGTCATCGAAAGACAGTCTTGTTTGTCTTTATTCGTATAGGTCAATTGAAAATGATTGATTTTTTCATTGACTTCCTTTACGATTTTACGAATGACCGGCTCGTCTTCAGCCTTGATTTTCAAGGGGTAAGGTCTGCCTGCAATTAATACCGTTATACTTTTTGTGTCTTGCCCGTCCATAACACGCTACTCTAATTGCGATGCAACCATTCAATACATTTGTCAATTTCCTGAATGTATTGGTCAATAAGTTGCTTCTGTTGTCTGGAATGCTCCGTCTCCTCGTCTGCCCGCTGCTCCATGGCGCTTTGCGCGGTTTCCAATTTATTTTTCAAAGCGATAATCATCGCTTCTTGCTTGTCCATATCGGTTTTAAGTTGCTGATTTTCAGCTATCAAAGTGGCATTTTCGCGTTGCAGCCGCTCGAGCTTGAGCGCTACTTGCCGTACTTTTATTTCAATGCCTTCGATTTGTTCGTTTATGTTCATGTTCTGCAAATCAGTAATAATTGCCCTCAAGCTGGCTCAAGGCTGCGCTGCGTGCCCGATGCTCAGGTCGGTTGTTACCGTCTAATTGTCGCGCCTAATTTGGTTTCGTATTCTCGAATAAGTTGCGCCATGATTTTATCTACTTCTTTGTCTTGCAAGGTTTTGGTCGCATCTTCTAAGGTGAAACTCACTGCATAGGAACGTTTGCCGGTACCCAACTGTTGTTCGTTTTCATAAACGTCAAACAAATTTACATCTTTGATGATATTTTTGCCAATTTTTTTAGCAATCTGCGCAATATCCGCAAATTTTACGGAATTATCAATAACTAAAGCCAAATCTCTACGCACCGTCGGAAACTTGTTCAGTTCTTCAAAGGAAATGCTATGTTTAGCGGTGATTTTCAGCAGGTTATCCCAGCGCAAATCGGCGTAGAAAACACTGCCGCGCACGTCCATAGCCTTAGTCATACGCGGAGCCACACGCCCCAGTTCGGCCAATACTTGCTCGCCCCGGTGGTAGCGCACGGCGTAGCCGAAAATGTCGTCTTTGAAGGTCGTTTCTTGATATTGTGTAGCACCGAGGCGTGCCAGCACGTTTTGCACGAAGGTCTTGAGGGTGTAAAAATCGGCGTTTTTGGCGGCTGGCCAGAGCCAGTTTTCGGGGTAGCGCGCTCCGGTGAGGAAGATGCTCAAATGGCTTTGCTCGCGGTATTTGCCGTTATTTTGGCGGTAAGTTCTGCCAAATTCGTATAGTTTCAGGTGCTGCTGCTGCCGGTTCTGGTTGCGCACGATGGCTTCCAATCCGCTGAAAAGCATGGTGGGCCGCATGATGTCCTGAGTAGGATTGGAGGTATTGTGAATATACACCAATTCTTCCGCCGGGAAGCCGGTCAGGATGTCTTTATAATAGCGCGACTCGGTGATAGACATCGCCATCATTTCATAAAAGCCATTGGCAGTCAGATAGTTACCAATCAAATTGCGCAAAGCAGAAGGATCGGGCTGCGGCGCTGCAGCGGCCGTAATGGAGACCTTGGCTGGGGCCGGCACATTATTAAAACCATAAATACGTAGTATCTCCTCAATGACATCGGCCGGGCGTGTCACATCTGCCTTATTGGTGGGCACCGCCACCGTGAAAGTGGTATCGGTCTCGGCTACTAAGTTCATTTCTAAAGCAGCGAGGATGGTTTGCACTTTCGGTTTTGGAATATCAGCTCCGATCAGTCGGTTGACATGGTCGTAGGCTACTTCTACTTCTTTTTTGGCAATGGGCTGCGGATACAAATCCACGATGTCGGAAGCAATGGTGCCGCCGGCAATTTCCTGAATCAGCAGGGCCGCCCGTTTCAGGGCATATATTACAATATTCGGGTCGCTGCCTTTTTCAAAAATCTTGGCTGCTTCAGAATGGAACAGCCCGTGCCGCGTTTTGCTACGGCGAATCCATTTCGGATGAAAATGCGCCGATTCTAAAAAAATACGAGTGGTACTATCCTGCACACCAGAACGGGCACCGCCAAACACACCGCCAATACACATAGGCGCGGACGCACCGTCGCAAATCATGAGGTCTTCGGCACTCAGGCTGCGTTCCACCTCGTCGAGGGTAGTGAATTTAGTGCCTTCCGCTAAGGTTCTGACGATCACTTTTTTGCCAGTGATAACATCCCAATCGAAAGCGTGCAGCGGCTGCCCAAGTTCGTGCAATACGAAATTGGTGATGTCCACTATGTTATTGATCGGGCGTATCCCGATGAGTTGGAGTCGGTTTTTCAGCCAGTCGGGCGAGTCCGCTACTTTGATACCCTGGATGCAGAGGCCGGCGTAGCGCGGGCAAGCTTCCTGATTTTCGACGACTACCTCCAATGCCAGTTCTTGGCTTTCCACTTTGAATGCTTCTATCGAGGGCAGTTGTACCTTGCCGGTATGGTCATAATTGATGCGCAGAGCTGCGGCTAAGTCTTTAGCCACGCCGATGTGGTTGGTGGCGTCGGAGCGGTTGGGTGTCAGTCCTATTTCGTAAATGGTATCGGTTTCGATGTGAAAATAGTCTTTGGCTGGGGTGCCAATGGGTACATCGGCTGGTAGCACCAGGATGCCTGCGTGGTCTTCGCCGAGGCCGAGTTCGTCTTCAGCACAAATCATACCCTGCGACAGTTCGCCGCGTATTTTGGTTTCCTTGAGGGTGAGGGGTTCTTCGCTACCAAGCGGATAGAGCGTAGTACCCACCGTAGCTACCAGCACTTTTTGGCCAGCGGCTACATTGGGCGCGCCACATACAATGGAGAGCCATTCACCGTTGCCGATAGCTACTTTCGTCAAAGACAATTTGTCCGCATTCGGATGCTGACCGCATTCCATCACCTGCCCGACCACTACGCCCGCCAGGCCACCGCGCACACTTTCTACCTGTTCCATGCCTTCCAATTCCAGGCCAATGTCGGTCAGAATTTCTCCTAATTGTTCTGGGCTGACCTTGATGTCGAGATATTGCTTCAGCCAGTTCAACGATATTTTCATGCTGTTTTGCTGTTTCGTTGTCCAAACGCCGGAAAAAACCGCATTAAGTTCGGTTTTTGCGGCAAAGATGGGCAAAGATAAGATATTCATCGGATGTGTGAACCCGCTGGGCAGAGATTTCAGGCACTGGCTACCGGAATTTTGTGCTCATTCAGCTATATTTTCGTGTGGCTTTCGTAGATTTTTCCTGTGGGCACGCACGCACGCACGGGCGTATTAAAAGTCTGAACTGGCAATGGGCAAACACAAATTGCACTATACTCAGAACACAATTAGGGGGGGTACAAAGTACAACTGCACTATACCAGGAACACAACTGGGGGGGATACAAAGTATAACTGCACTATACTCAGAACATAGT
>CALMSO010000040.1 GCA_937872385.1 uncultured Saprospiraceae bacterium | reverse complement strand
TTTTTATGTTTTTTCAATGTTTACGGTCGGTTCTGCAAAATGGCAGGTAACGTTTGCGTGTATGAGTAGTGGCGGACTTCGGTGGGCATTTACTTAACAAGATACACAGAACTTGATGCGAGGTAGAATGTCCGAATATGCTACAAATCCCGCCATTACTTATACACGATGTTGTGTGCCGTTTTATATTCATTATAGTCTGTCAATAAATGAGTTGCTAAGATTGAGTTTTCTTTTAACAGACAAGGAATTTCGTCTATTACAGGGTAAGCTAAAAAACTTTCTTTTGAATATAAAAGAGAATCATTGTATTTCAATAATTCTGTATGTGAAATAGGGCATACTAAATTTGGATTATTAGAACTTGTCGCTTTTTTCTCGATTATAATTAGTCCTGTAGGATTTAATGGATTTGAAGAATAGTCAAAAAGTCTATGTTCAACAATTTTATAATCTAATTTTTTAGCAGTTGAATATAATTCTGTCACGTAACCATGTTTTTTCATTCTCACTTTTGCTTCATCATTTGCAAACTCAAATGATGGTTCAAGTAGAATCAAATATTTTTTAGTTATTCTATATAATTCTTTAAGGGCTTCTTCTTCCTTGCCTCCATTCGGCTCAATAGAATGGGAAGTATACACAATATCAATTGAATTATCTAAAAGAGGAATTTCAAAAAGATTAGCTGTGAATAAATTTACTTTATGTATGTTAAAGTCTTTCAACAGTTCTTTTCCAAATTTCAATCTCGACCAAGAAATATCAAAACCCAAAATGTCGGAAGGTCTATTTTTTAAATTATTTATTAGTGTATTTAAAGTAGTAGCTTCTCCTACACCAACTTCAATAATGGATTGAATATTATTTATTTCGTCAATTAGTTTTGCCAATGCCCTACAATATTTCTCTTTATATTCTTTGTTTTTCGAGAAACCTTGAATATACGAACCTGATTGAAAGTCATAACTAATCAACATATCCTCAATTGTGTTTGTTTCACCATTACCAATACTTTTAAGATATTGAATAATATTTTCACCCTTTGCATAGAGTTCTTTAATTTTCTGTAACTGTTTAAATTTTTCCATAATAATCTCTTTTTTTCTTTTTTAAATGGCACACAACACGTTAATATACGCACTTTTACTCGTGCTTTGGTAAAGATAAAGCAAGCGTATCGAATCACCAAGCGGTTGCGATTTTTAATTTTACTGCCTTGATAATGAACAGCTTGATTCAAAAGACAAACCTTAATAACGCTCGAAACAATACAAAATGCGAAGTACGCAATATTTGAAAATTCCACTTCGGACAATACAAAATGCGCAAGCCCTTTACGGCTCTTTTTTATCCAATACTGCATTTATGAAACCTTCGAAGTTTTGTAAACGTAAGATCAAAAATAGGGAAGCGTTCGGATCTTCTACTTCTCACTTCCCAGGTGTTATTACAGATTATCCAATGGGCTTTTGATGTTTTTCAGGGCATTTTTGCTCACGTGGGTGTAGCGCAAGGTCGTTTTCAGGTCGTTGTGTCCAAGCAGTTGTTGGATAAAACTAATATCTGTGCCTGCTTCCAGCAGGTGTGTCGCAAAGCTATGCCGCAAGCCATGTATGCCTACGGTCTTATTGATTTTTGCTTTTTTGAGGGCGTCGGCGAATACTTTTTGGGCACTACGTACGCTATATCGGTCGCCATACTGCCCTTCAAACAGGTATTTTTTAGGTTTGTATTCCACATAATACGCTCTTAATTGTAGCAAAATACTTTCGGGCAGGTTGGCATATCGGTCTTTTTTGCCCTTTGCGCATTCGATAAAAACCTGCATGTTTTTACTGTCAATGTCGGAGATTTTCAGATTCACAATTTCACTGACACGCAATCCCATGCCGTAGCAAAGTTTCAGCAGGGTATTGTGCTTGAGATTGGTGGTCACCTCGAATAGCTTTTTAATGTCTTTAACATGAATAACTTTGGGCAGGATGGAGGGTTTCTTGGGGCGCGGTATTTCAAAAAAGAATTGCTCCCGTTTCAGCACTTGCTCAAAATAAAACTTCACGGCATTGAGCCGACTGTGTATCGTATTTTCGGAAAGTTTTAAGGTATTGATGCAGTACAAAAAGTAACTGCGCAGTTTGGTTGCATCCAGTTCTTCTACTTTTTTATCTTTCAGTACGTATAGCAATTGCGCAAATTCGTTGCGATAAGTTTGGATGGTATGAGGGCTATATGCCTTCAGTTGTAAGGTTTCGACGTAAGCTTGCAAGGCCGGTTGGTTGATGGGGTGAATGTGTAACAATACCGCTTTGCCAATTAAAGGCTTGGGTAGCAACCCAAATTTTTCGCGGTAGAACGCCGTATCCAGCACATACCATGCCTTTTGGGAATGGCTCCAGCGCACGCCCGCCCACTTTTTTACCTCCGCGTTGAGGGCTGCATCCTTTTCAAAGCGAATAAAAATAACCGCTTGCCCTTGGTAGGAGGCGAGTTCGTATTGCATTTTTTCTTTCAAAATTACGGCTATGGATTGGTAAGAGTCGTTGGATAAACGTTTAATGTCGTTTGTAGTCGTTTGTAGTCGTTTGTAAACGGCCACAAACGTTTAATAATCGTTTGTAAACGGTTCTTGAGGGGCTATTCCAACCCCAGCGGTTGTCTTTGGCTGTTGGCAGGAAGCGGAGGAAATGACATCATTATTTATTGAAAGTAGTCTAAGCATAATATACCTGACACCTTATACCTAACACCTACCCTAACTATACTTCAAGTATAACGGACCCCCTCGCCAAGTATAATGCACCCCCCTTCAGAGTATAATGCTATTATGTATTTGGATACCCCTAACTATGTTCTGGATATAGTTCAATTGTATATTTGGATACCCCCAGTTATATACTGGGATACCCCCAGTTATATATTCGGATACCCTCAGTTATATGTTTGGATACCCCCGGTTGTATATTCGGATACCCCTAACTATGTTCTGGGTATAGTTCAGTTATACGTTGTACCTCCCTCCATTATGCTTGGGGTACATCTAAGTTATACTTTTGGGTACTTTCCTGCATTGCAATTACAGCTCCAGCTTCAAAAACCGCCCGGTATGGCTGGTGGGATGTTGGGCAACTTCTTCCGGGGTGCCGGCTACGATTACTTCGCCGCCGCGGTGGCCGCCTTCCAGCCCCATGTCTATGATGTAGTCAGCGTATTTTATTACATCCATATTATGCTCTATTACGACTACGGTATTGCCTTTATTTACTAAGCGGTCAAGTACTTCGAGCAGGTGGCGGATGTCTTCAAAATGCAGTCCGGTGGTGGGTTCGTCGAGGATGTAAAAGGTGTTGCCGGTATCTTTTTTGGAAAGTTCTTCGGCGAGTTTTACGCGCTGGGCTTCGCCGCCAGAGAGGGTGGTGGCCTGCTGCCCTAAGGTGATGTAGCCCAGCCCCACGTCGTTGAGGGTGCGCAGCTTGCGGTAAATGTTGGGAATGGGTTGGAAAAACTCAGCGGCTTCGCTCACGGTCATATCCAGCACATCGCTGATGGATTTGCCTTTGTAGAGCACTTCGAGGGTTTCGCGGTTGTAGCGGCGGCCCAAGCAGCGCTCGCAGGGTACATGCACATCGGGCAGGAAGTTCATCTCAATGACGCGCATTCCGGAGCCTTCGCAGACCTCGCAGCGGCCGCCTTTCACATTGAAACTGAAGCGACCAGGCTTGTAGCCGCGGATTTTGGCTTCGGGCAGTTCGGAAAATATTTTGCGAATATCGGTAAAAACATTGGTATAAGTAGCTGGATTAGAGCGCGGTGTGCGTCCGATGGGCGACTGGTCAATTTCAATTACCTTGTCCAAATGCTCCAATCCTTCGACGCTGCGGTGGGGCATGGGCCGTTGCACACTATTGTAAAAATGTTGCCGCAGAATGGGGTACAGCGTCTCGTTGATGAGGGTGGATTTGCCACTGCCGCTCACGCCGGTCACACAGATAAAGGTACCCAAGGGGAAGCGCACGCTCACGTCCTTGAGGTTGTTGCCGGTAGCACCGCTCAGGATGAGGTATTTGCCATTGCCGGGGCGGCGGCGTTGGGGTGTTTCTATCTGGCGGATTTTATTCAAATACGCTGCCGTCAGAGTTTTGTTATGCACAAAAGATTTCGGCTTGCCCGCACCTACCACCTCGCCGCCGTGCTTGCCCGCGCCGGGCCCGAGGTCAATCAAATAATCGGAAGCCAACATGATGTCTTTATCGTGCTCTACTACCAGCACGGTATTACCGATGTTGGTCAGCTCGCGCAGGGCTTCGATGAGGCGCTGGTTGTCGCGTTGGTGCAGGCCGATACTGGGTTCGTCGAGGATATAGGTGATGCCGGTGAGCTGCGAGCCAATTTGCGTAGCCAGTCGAATGCGTTGACTTTCGCCGCCGGAAAGCGTTCTGGACGGGCGATTGAGGGTCAGGTAGTCCAATCCGACGTGTAGCAGGAAGCCGAGGCGCAAGCGGATCTCTTTGAGCACATCTTTGGCAATGGTTTGCTGGCGCTCGCTGAGGCGCTCATCGAGCTGGTGCATCCAGGCGTGTAGCTCGGCGATGTCCATATCGGCCAGCTCGGCGATGTTTTTTTCGTCAATTTTGAAATGTAAGGATTCTTTTTTCAAGCGTTGACCGCCACAGTCGGGGCAGGTAGCAATGGTCATAAAATCTTCGGCCCACTGGCGCACTTTCTCTGAGGTAGAATTTTCGTACCAGCGTTTGAGCATATTTACGATGCCTTCGTGCGCGAGGTTGTAGGTAAAATCATTGCCGCCCCAAGTGATATTGACATCAAATTTATCATCGCCGCCGTACAAAATGATTTGCAATGCTTCCGCTGGAATATCCTTAATGGGCGTAGAAAAAGAAAATTTATACTTTTTGGCAATGGCGCGCAACTGCTTGAAAGTCAGGTTGTCACGTGCTTCGCCGAAAGGTGCGATGCCCGCATCGTTGATACTTTGGCTATCGTCGGGAATGACTTTGGCCAAGTCCACTTCATTCACTTCGCCCAGCCCATTGCAAGTAGGACAGGCGCCGTAGGGCGAATTGAAAGAAAAAGCATTGGGCGAAGGTTCTTCATAAGAAATGCCCGAAGCCGGATCCATCAAGTGTTTGCTGAAGGCAGTGACTTCATTCGTATCGGTATCCATGATGAAGAGCAGCCCGTTGCCCGTTTTCAGGGCTATTTGTAGCGACGTATTGAGCCGATCTTTGCGGTCGTCACCAATTTTCAGGCGATCAATCACCACCTCGATGTCGTGCACTTTGTAGCGATCGAGTTGCATGCCCGGTTTGATGTCGAGCACCGCGCCGTCCACACGTACTTTGGCGTAGCCCTGCTTGCGGATTTGCTCGAAAAGTTCGCGGTAGTGCCCCTTGCGGCCGCGCACCAACGGCGCCAGCACCGCTACTTTTTTACCTTCGAATGCCGCTTGGATACGCGCCTTCATTTGTTCTTCGGTATAGCGTACCATACGCTCGCCGGTGACGTAGGAATAGGCTTCACCTACGCGCGCGAAAAGCAGGCGCAGGAAGTCGTAAATTTCAGTGATGGTACCTACTGTCGAGCGCGGATTGCGGCCGGTGGTTTTTTGTTCGATAGAAATAACTGGACTCAGCCCGGTGATTTGCTCTACGTCGGGGCGTTCCATAGTGCCGATAAACTGGCGGGCGTAGCTCGAAAAAGTTTCCATGTAGCGGCGCTGCCCTTCGGCATAAATGGTATCGAAAGCTAAGGAAGACTTGCCGCTGCCGCTAATGCCGGTGATGACCACAAGGCGATTGCGCGGGATGCGCAGGTCCACGCCTTTGAGGTTGTGCTCGCGCGCGCCAATCACTTCGATAGCATCGCTCAGGTCGAGTTCGCCGTTGTCAGTAGTGCCGTTGTGGGAATGTTTTGCCATAGTGGTGTGTTGGATGCCGTTGGGTTCGTTGTTGAAAAATCAAAACCTACCCCTAAACGTCAAACTTAACAACTGAGTACGCGCAGAGTTGAAAGACGGGCGAGAAATTTTTGTGGCTTATTTTGCAAAAACAATTGTTCGGATCTCTCTGTAAAGGGAGATCCGAACACAAGTGAAGCGTGGATTAAAATTTAAGATTAGCTACGCCGTTGCGCACTTCAATTTTCGTACCTTTGCGAATGGTTTTGCTGGCACCGCACAGATCGAATTTAACCGTTTCGGCTGCGGTAAGAGTGGCGCTCTTTTTTTCCGGGAACATCAGTTTCATGTACGAGCCGTCAGAGCCAAATTCTGCCTTCAGGTTGAGGTCGCGTGTAGCAACAACGTTATCTTCCACGGTCATGCAGATTATTTCGGC
>CALMSO010000039.1 GCA_937872385.1 uncultured Saprospiraceae bacterium | reverse complement strand
GTCACCCCGTTGGGGTTCGTTTTTACGTATGCCTGATGTTTTAATCATTTAAACCCGATATTCGTATAAAGTGTTGAAAAACAAGATTTTGGGTATAGATAAGTGTGTCATTTCAAATTGACAAAAAGGTATTATTATTAATTTGCAGTAATGCAAAAAGCGAAAAGCAAGTAGCTAACAGCAATAGAATACGAACAAATGCATTCGGACGGTCGTGAACTTTTACTCGAAGTGCAGGGGCTGACCACCGTTTTCCGAACGGAGGAGGGCACGACTACGGCCGTGGATGGCATTGATTTCTACATTCAACGGGGCGAAACCCTCGGCATCGTGGGCGAATCGGGTTCTGGCAAGTCGGTTACGGCACTGTCGCTCATGCGCCTTTTACAATCGCCTCCTGCGCACATTGAGCAGGGCAAGGTGCTGTTGTACCCTCAAGCAGCAACGCCAGTGGATTTGCTGCAATTGTCAGAGCCGGAGATGCGCCGCCGCCGGGGCAACGAGCTGTCCATGATTTTTCAAGAGCCGATGACTTCGCTCAATCCTGTATTGCGCTGCGGCGAGCAGGTCGCGGAAGTATTTCGGCTGCATCGAGGTATGCCAAAGGCTGCGGCCCGAGCTGCTGTGATGGATATTTTTCGGAAGGTACGCCTGCCGGAGCCGGAGCGCATTTATAGCGCCTTTCCGCACCAGATTTCCGGCGGGCAAAAACAACGGGTAATGATTGCGATGGCGCTCGCCTGCCATCCGGCTTTGCTTATCGCCGACGAACCCACTACCGCCCTCGACGTGTCGGTACAAAAATCCATTCTCGAACTAATCAATGAACTGCGGCAAGAGCTTGGTACATCGGTGCTGTTTATCACGCACGACCTCGGCGTCATTGCCGAAATTGCCGATCGCGTGCTGGTCATGCATCAGGGCAAAATCGTGGAGCAGGGCAGAGTAGCGGATATATTTCATCGGCCGCAGCATCCCTACACGCAAGGTTTGTTGGCTTGCCGCCCGCCACTTCATTATAAAATGCGCCGCTTGCCGGTAGTAGCTGATTTTTTGCAAATGCAAACCGATGCTAATGAAGAAGACTTTGCAACACATATTGCGCGTTTGCGCATCCCGGCCGCAGAAACGCAGGCGCGTATTGCCGAATTGCAACAGCAGCAGCCACTTTTGCAAGTTACAGATTTGAAAACATGGTTTCCGGCGCGTAAAACTTGGCTGGGCAGCACCACCGAGTATATCAAGGCCGTGGACGGCGTGTCGTTCGAGGTGTATCCCGGCGAAACTTTAGGCTTGGTGGGCGAATCGGGCTGTGGCAAGACCACCTTGGGCCGCACCATTCTTCGGCTGACGGAAGCTACCGCAGGGCAGATAAGCTTCGATGAGCAGGATTTACTGTGCTTGTCTGAAAAAGCGCTACAACCTTTGCGCCGCGAAATGCAAATCATCTTTCAGGATCCTTACGCTTCGCTCAATCCACGCGCCACCATCGGGCGGGCTATTGTAGAACCCATGCAGGTGCATCGCATCGGCGAAAACGACCGCGAACGCCGCGACCGGGCACTTGAACTCCTCGCCACCGTCGGTTTGGAAGCCAAGCATTACGACCGCTACCCGCATGAGTTCTCCGGTGGGCAACGGCAGCGCATTTGCATCGCGCGCGCGCTGGCGCTCAATCCTCGTTTTGTAGTGTGCGACGAAGCGGTGTCGGCGCTCGATGTATCCGTGCAGGCGCAGGTGCTCAATTTGCTCATGGAGTTGCGCGAAAAACATCAGCTTACCTATATTTTCATCTCGCACGACCTCTCGGTTGTCAAACTGATGAGCGACCGCATGATGGTGATGAACGCTGGCAAAATAGTAGAATACGGCCAGGCCGAAGCCATTTACAGCAATCCGCAGTCCGATTATACGCGCCGGCTCATCGCCGCTATTCCCGGCACTTTTTAGTTCGCGGTTTGAAAAGGTTGAATGGGGGAATAGGACAAATAGGGGAATAGGGCAAATAGGGGTTTAGAGGTTGAGGGGGCGAATAGGCGAATAGGAAAACAAGGTTTAAGGTTGAGAGGTTGAGACCGCATCTAACATCTCCTGTCTATTATCTAAAATCTGGTATCTGGCATCAAAAAAACTATTCCAACTCAACTACCAAGTCGCCCTGCTCGACCAATGTGCGCTCCTTGAGGTGAATTTTTCGCACCTTGCCTGCCTGCGGAGCGGTGACAGTGCTTTCCATTTTCATGGCTTCAATGATGAACAAGGGGGCGTTTTCTGCAATGTCGTCGCCAGCTTTGACGAGGATGCGCGAGAGGTTGCCTTGCAGGGGCGTACCGATTTCGTTGGGCGCAGCGGACTTTCGATGCGTGACCGTTGCTACTTTCAGTTTGCGGTCGCGCACAGGCACCGAGCGCATTTGGCCGTTCAATTCAAAAAAGACCATTCGCATGCCTTGCTCGTCGGGTTCAGTTTGGTTCAAATATTTGATAATCACCGTTTTACCTTGCCCAATGGTGACGAGTATTTCTTCGTTGTAATCTAAGCCATAGAAAAAAGCGCGTGTCGGCAGGTTGCGTACTTCGCCGTAGGTATCAAAATGAGCGTGAAAATCGGTATAAACTTTTGGGTATAATTTGTAAGATAAAAAGTCATTCATACCGAGGTCGGCACCAAATTTGTTGTAAAATTCTTGCATTTCCTGCTCAAAATCAACGGGTTGCAAATGCGCATTCGGACGGTCCGTGTAAGGCTGCTCGTCTTTCAGCACTATTTTTTGCAAACCCGCCGGGAAGCCGCCGTCTATTTGTCCCAGGTCGCCACGCAGCAGTGCTTTGACGCTATCGGGGAAGTCGAGCGACTTGCCACGTTGCAGAATATCTTCTTTGGTCAGCCCATTGGCCGTCATAAACATCGCCAGGTCGCCCACCACTTTTGAGGAAGGCGTCACTTTTACAATATCGCCGAAAAGTTCGTTGGCAGCTTTATAATTCTTTTTGATTTGTTCAAACTGGTCTTCCAGCCCCAGCCCGCGCGCTTGCGGCCGTAGGTTGGAGTACTGCCCGCCCGGTATTTCGTGCTCATACACATCGGCGGCACCTGCGCGTAGTTCCGATTCAAATGGATAATAATAGCGCCGCACGGCTTCCCAATACGCAGAAAAAGCATTGAGCGATTCGAGATTGACCGGCGACTCGCGCTCCTGCCCGCGCATCATAGCGGCAATAGCATTGAAATTGGGCTGCGAAGTAAGCCCCGACATGGAGGCGAGGGCTACGTCTATCACGTCCACGCCCGCTTCGATGGCCTTGAGGTACGTAGTCGACTGAATGGACGCGGTATCATGTGTATGTAAATGAATGGGGATGCTTATTACATCTTTTAAGGCTTTTATTAACATCTCGGCAGCATAAGGTTTTAATAAACCAGCCATGTCTTTAATCGCTAAAATATGCGCTCCTTCATCTTCGAGGCGGCGGGCGAGGTCGAGGTAATATTGCAAAGTAAACTTCGTGCGGGCGGGGTCGCTGATGTCGCCGGTATAGCAAATGCAGGCTTCGGCCAGCGCGTCGGTTTCATGCACCACTGTGCGAATGCTGGTTTTCATAGCTTCCACCCAGTTGAGCGAATCAAAAATGCGGAACAAATCAATGCCTGTTTCGGCGGCCTGCACTACAAATTTGGCAATCAGATTATCAGGATAAGCGGTGTAGCCTACTGCATTGGAGCCGCGCAGCAGCATTTGAAATAAAATATTGGGAATGGCTTCGCGCAGGTCTGACAGTCGCCGCCAAGGGTCTTCTTTCAAAAAGCGCAAGGCCACATCAAAAGTAGCGCCGCCCCACACTTCCATCGAAAAAACATCGGTGGCATGATGCCGGGCAAAACTTTCGGCTACCGCCAGCATATCCGCCGTGCGTACACGCGTGGCCAGCAACGACTGGTGCGCGTCGCGGAAGGTGGTATCGGTGTATTGAATAGTTTTTTCGTGGCGTAGCCATTGTGTAAAAGCCTCACGACCAGTGTTTTGTAACCTATTTTTAGTGCCTTCCGGGAAAGGGGCTCGGCTATCGAAATCGGGTACTACAGGTTTGAGAAACACCACGCGCTTATCCGTGAAGGGCACATCGGGATTGCCATTGACAATTACTTCCGCTAAGTAGCGCAGCATTTTGGTGCCCCGATCCTGCCAGTTGGGCGGACTGAGCAGTTGCGGATTTTCTTTAATAAAATTGACCGTAGCCCGACCTTTGTAAAAGGTTTCGTGCTGGAGCAAATTGAGCAGAAAACCAATGTTGGTTTGCACGCCCCGGATGCGAAATTCGCGTAGCGCGCGGTGCAGGCGTTGCGAAGCACCTTCGAGGGTGCGGCCCCAGGCGGTCACTTTCACCAGCAGGCTATCGAAAAAAGGTGAAATTTTGGCACCCGGAAAAGCGCTGCCCGCATCGAGGCGAATGCCCATGCCACTGGCGCTGCGGTAGGCAATGAGCATCCCGTAATCGGGTTTGAAATCGTTGAAAGGATCTTCGGTCGTGATGCGGCACTGAATGGCAAAACCGCTGATTTGAATATCTTCCTGGTTTTTGATGTAAATGGTGGGATGATCCAGCGGATAGCCCATGGCGATGAGTATCTGCGAGCGCACCAAGTCCACGCCGGTGATTTCCTCGGTGACGGTGTGCTCCACCTGAATACGCGGATTCACCTCAATGAAATAAGGGGTTTCGTCGGCATCCACTAAAAATTCGACCGTGCCGGCGTGGCTGTATTGCACGGCGCGGGCCAAGCGCAGGGCGTATTCGTAGAGTTGGTCTTTCGTTTTTTGACTGAGGCTAAGGGCGGGCGCTATTTCCACCACTTTCTGAAAACGGCGTTGCACCGAGCAGTCGCGCTCGTAAAGGTGTACGATGTTGCCGTGCTTGTCGCCCAGTATTTGCACCTCGATGTGCTTGGGGTTTTCGATAAATTTTTCGAGGAAAATGGTATCGTTGCCGAAAGCAGTTTTGGCTTCACCTTTCGCTTCGTGGTATTCATTGACGAGCTGGCTTTCATTGCGCACTACGCGCATACCGCGCCCGCCACCGCCAGCTGCTGCTTTTATAATCACCGGAAAACCAATACGTTGGGCCTCTTCCAAGGCGATTTTTTCGTTGGTCAGTGCGGCTTGGCTATCTTCGATGAGGGGTACGTTGAGTTCGCGGGCGAGCACCTTAGCGGCTACCTTGTCGCCGAGGCGTTCCATGGTTTCGGGGGTAGGGCCGATGAAGATGATGCCTTCCTCGCGGCAGCGGCGGGCGAAGCGTACATTTTCACTCAGAAAACCGTAGCCAGGGTGAATGGCTTCTACGCCGTAGCGTTTGGCGACGCGCAGTATTTCCTCAATGTCGAGGTAGGGCTTGAGCGGGTCGTCGTCCTTGCCGATTTGGTAGGCTTCGTCGGCTTTGTAACGGTGCAGTGAGTAGCGGTCTTCGTAGGTGTAAATGGCTACGGTGCGCAGGCGCAACTCGGAGGCTGCGCGCAGTACGCGGATGGCAATTTCGCCGCGATTGGCGACCATTATTTTTTGAAAACGTTGTACAGTGGGAGTCATGGCTGGCATTTTATGCTGGTATGGCTAAATGGCTAAGGTAAGGGATTCGCCTTAAAAATGGAAGGTTTTGCTGGCTAAAATATTGCGATAAGCACTCGTAAAGAAGTATGTTTTTTGATCATGCTTTTTGCTGCTCGTTTTTTGCTTTTGCAAATACAACAAATTGGTAATGAGAGTTTTATAAAAATTCTATTCAGCCAATGCGATGGAATTTTGCCTAAATTTTGTCGCTTTTTTATGGAAAATAAATTGGAATGGCAAAAGGCATGTATCTTGTAGGGCAAAGATGCTCAAGCTTTTAACGATTTTCATCAAAACAAAACGCCTATGAAAAACCTACAAGCATTTTCGTCGTGGTTTTATCAAAAAGCCAACCTCGTCTGGATGTTTTTATTTATGGGGCTGGCAGCGCTGTTCAACGCGCTGATTTTGCCGGCTATGGCCGATAAATTAGCCACCGTTCCGCCGCTTACCGTGCTCGATTTGCGTTTCGGCTTTACACCCGAAGAAGCTTGGCAACTGCTGGACGCACTGGGCGAAGCCGGCCGGGCGCAGTACCAACAGATAGAGCTTACGCTGGATGTTCTTTATCCGCTTATTTATACCGGATTTTTGGTGTTTTTGCTGTCGCTACTTTATAAAAAAACGCTGCGGCCGGATAGCCTGTGGCGCTTGCTGAACTTGCTGCCGTTTGTCGTGCTGATAGCCGATTTTATAGAAAATGCAGGCATTGTACAGTTGATTCGCCGCTTCCCGGAGCGTGCCGATGCCATAGCTGGCTGGACTTCCGTGGCGAACCAGGTAAAATGGACGATGTTTATGATGACCATCGGGGTCGTATTAGTCGGGCTGATGCGCTTGCTATTAGTGCGCTTTCGCAAATGAGTGAGTAGTTCGACGTTCGCTGCTCTTTTCTTTAATGTCCTCCTTTTAGGGCTGCGGCCTTGCTGCCAGCAGGTTTTTGGTTTTCTTTTACCAAAAGCCAAAGTACGGCGGAAATACCGAGTGCGATACCACTGATGATGAAAATTGTGGATTTATTCGCTTGCGCATCAATAAAACCGCCGAGCGAAGAGGCGACCAACTGCGGCAGCACCACCGAAAGGTTGAATAAGCCCATGAACAAGCCCATCCGCGCCTGATTGACGGTTTCGGACATAATGGCAAACGGCAGGCTGACTACTGCGGCCCAACCCACTCCAACAACAGCCATGAAAACAAACAGCGACGTGGCGGAATGCCCCGTCAAGACGATAAGCCCGTAGCCAATAGCCATAATGGCAATGCAAAACGTGTGCACTCGCACCCGCCCGAAGCGCTCGGACATAGGCTCCAGCACAAAAGCCGGTAGCAAAAAGCCTACGGTATTGAGCACAGCAAAAGCCACACCGGTGATGAAGCCAATTTCGTTATTTTGCGCGGTGCTGAGCGCATCGCTGGTTTGAAAACCCATGATGTTTTCCTTGATGAAGGCAAAGGTATAAACGAACATCGTTTGCACCCCCAACCACGTAAAAGCGTGTGCGAGGCAGATTTTCAAAAACTCAGGGAGATTGGTTTTACTTTTGGTGGGGGTGTCCACGTCTGCTATATCGGCATCCAACCCACTGGTGGCAATGCTTTCAGGCGACTCGTCGGGGCTTTCTTCGCCAAGCACACGCGGCTCCTTGATGAAAAACACCGGCACGATAGAAAAACCGAACACAAGCACTGCACCGAGGTAAATGAGTGCATAATTATTCCAAAAAGCGCCAATCAAATACGCCAATACGCCAAAAAAGCCAGAAATCGTTTGCATCCAAGTGTAGCCTTTGGTGCGTGCGTCGCCCTGCGGGGTCACGTCGGCAATGACCGAGCGCGTAGGATTGAAGCTGATATTGATAGACAAATCCAGTACAAGTGCAATAGTGATGGCTACGCCTACTAACTGCTTGATACCCAGTGCTTCGCCAATGACGCCGATATTGGGCAAGGCCAGAATAGACAGCGCCGCCAGTGTACCGCCAATCAGAATAAACGGGCGCCGCCGGCCATTCCATATCCACACTTTATCGCTGATAACGCCAATGATAACCTGCCCCAGGATGCCCGCCAAGGGCCCTGCCATCCACACAATACCAATCTGGTGCAAATCAAAGCCCAATTGGGTATTGAGAATCCAGCTCAAAGTGGCAATCTGTACGCACAGTGCGAAGCCCATAGCCGTAGCCGGTAAGCTCAGTAGGACGTAAAAAGAGTTGGTCAGTCGTTTTTGAATATCCAGCATGGTTGAGTTTGTTTATACGATTTAAATATCGTGAAATCTCTGAAAGCAAAGCTGTTTAGGCACAAAATTTTTCGCATTGTTTGTTATAACGCAAAAAATCACAAGCCCGAATGACCAAAATCATGGTTCCAGCATCGGATTTTGATTACTTTAGCAATGTTGGATACATGCCAACTTTCGACGAACGATTTAAAACCACAAGCTATGATTAAGCATATTCTGGTTCCGACCGATTTTTCTGAAACGGCTAAAAATGCTTTTTACTTTGCCCAGTCGCTGGCCGAAGCGCTCGGCGGGGCGCAGCTCAAAGTAGTACACGTCTTCATGCCAAGTGCCGAGTCGGATTATCCGAACTTTGTGCCGCCGGTGGCCGACTACCTGAAAGTGCGCGAACAAATGCTGCGCGACTTCATGGCGGAGGTGGACCCCGAAGGAAAAATTGACAACGATATACTAATCGGTTTTGCCGCCGATGAGGTGACCAACGCTTCTCGGCATTACGATTTGGTGGTGATGGGTACAACCGGTTCGGGAGGTATTCTGAATAAGCTCTTCGGCAGCGTATCGTCCAATTGTGCACAGCGGGCGCATTGCCCGGTGCTGTTGGTGCCCAGCCGGGCGGCGTTTCGAGGCTTTCGCCAAATTTTGTACGCCAGCAATTATGAATCAGCGGACGACCAACTGCTGCAGGCTTTGACGGCTTTCAACGAGCCTTTTGAGGCTACCGTTCACTTTGTGCATGTGCGCGAAAGCAATGGTCATTTTGATCGTACCAAAGACGACATTTTTGAGGAATTGTTTCGAGAAGGCGCGCCGTCTTTTCGCTTTCAAATAGCCGAAACCGACGGGGAGAGCGTAGCGGAGGGATTGACTGATTATGCCTTAGCACACAACCTTGATTTGGTGGCCATCGCGCATCGCAAGCGCAGTTTTTGGGAGGGTTTTTTTCACAAAAGTCGGACCAAACAATTAGCGCTGGCTACTACCTTGCCCTTGTTGGTATTTCACTGCCGATAAAAATAACAAGTGGCGGAGTTGCTAAATAAAACAGCTCCACCACCGGCCCGTTATGATACTATTATAACTAAAATTTTGACAAAACAAAACCTGTTAAAGGTTTCATTATCAGTGTTTTAGTTTAAAATCGGCGAAAAGCAATTTAGTGCTTATTTTCCGCGCTCCAATTTCGCCCGCTCGGCGCTTTTCAGTTCTAGCGAGCCTCTTTTCATATCTTCACCGATTTGCTGAGAAGCAGCGAAAGAGGTAATCATTTGCGAAAGCATATCGCTGGCGGCTGAAGGTGCATTGGGCAGCAGAATGAGGTTGCTATTAGAATTTTGGCCCATAGCCTGCAGCGTGTCATAATGCTGAGTCACCACGATGAGCGCAGAAGCTTCCTGCGAGTTGATGCCTACGCGATTGAGCACTTCTACCGATTCTTCCAGCCCTTTGGCAATTTCGCGGCGCTGGTCGGCAATACCCTGACCTTGCAGGCGCTTGCTCTCGGCTTCGGCCTTAGCTTTGGCTACAATGCGGATGCGCTCCGACTCGCCCTCGTACTCGGCAGCAATTTTTTCACGCTCGGCCGCATTGATACGGTTCATAGCATTTTTTACCGCCTGGTCGGGGTCAATATCGGTCACTAATGCTTTTACAATGCCATAGCCGTATTCGTTCATGGCGTCTTCCAGCTCGCGGCGGATAGCCACTGCAATGTCATCTTTGCGCTCGAATACATCGTCGAGCTTCATTTTTGGCACTTCGGCCCGCACGGTGTCGAATACATACGCCGTGATTTGCTCGTAGGGGTTTTGCAGTTTGTAGAAAGCGTCGTACATGGCTTCCGGCAGGATGCGGAATTGCACCGAGACTTTCATTTTCACGAAAACATTGTCCTTGGTTTTGGTCTCTACCATTACATCCAATTGCTGGATTTTCATGTTGACGCGGCCTGCAATTCGGTCAATGAATGGCACCTTGAATTGCAAACCGGAGTTGCGGATGCTGTGAAAACGCCCGAGGCGCTCTACGATGGCGGCTGTCTGTTGTTTGACGGTAAAAATACCTGACATTACAATCAGCAGGCCGATAACGATAATAATTAGCGGAAATGTTCCCATAATAATATTAATTTTTTAAGCAGTTTGATACCTCGTATTATATAACAAACTAAATGAATTATGGCTTAATGCTTGCGACAAAAAGCCGGAAAATACCGACTAAATTATTCTTTTACAAGGTTTTTACCTCCGCAGCTAACTTGCTGAGTGTATCTTTAGCATCGCCAAACAGCATTTTATTTTTTTCGTGAAAAAACAGCGGATTTTCGATACCTGCGTACCCGGAGCGCATACTGCGTTTGAGCACGATGATGTGCTTAGCATTCCAGACCTTGAGCACGGGCATACCGTAAATTGGGCTGCCGGGGTCGTCTTCTGCGGCGGGGTTCACTACGTCGTTGGCACCTACAATCACGGCTACATCGGCACTTGAGAGTGCGTTATTGGCGTCGTCAAGGTCCAACAATTTCGGGTACGGCACGTCGGCTTCGGCCAGCAGCACGTTCATGTGCCCTGGCATACGCCCCGCCACCGGATGGATAGCGTATTTTACATCCACGCCATTGGCAGAAAGCAAATCGTCCACTTCTTTGCATACTTTTTGGGCTTGGGCCACCGCGAGGCCATAGCCTGGTACGAATACGACCGATTGGGAATAGAAAAGCTGGATAGCAGCATCGTTGAGCGAAATTTCTTTCACCACGTTATCGCCAGTACCTTTGGCTCCGCCCGACGCGCCGCCGCCAAAGCCACCAACCAATACATTGAGCAGCGAGCGATTCATGGCCTTGCACATCAGTAGCGTAAGAATAGTGCCCGATGCACCCACGAGAATACCGCCGACGATCATTATGCGATTGTCGTAAATCAGCCCGGCCATAGCCGCCGAAATGCCGGAAAAGGAGTTGAGCAAGGAAATGACCACCGGCATATCCGCGCCACCAATAGGAATGACGAAAGACATGCCATAGACCAAGGCCAGAATCAGAAAAATCACCGCCACCGTCATGGATTGTTCCAGTCCCGTCATCAGCACGTAAGCGCCGAGGGCTATGAGCACTATGAGCAGTACAATATTGACGATAGAATGTTTCGGCAAGACGAACTTGTTGTCGCCGAGTAAATCCTGCAATTTGGCGAAAGCCAATACACTACCGGTGAAAGTGATACCACCGACCAGCAAAGTAAATAAGATATTAGTGGTTGATCCTGTGTCCGGGGCCACCCCTGTGCTATGCGTGTTGAATAATTCTGAGCCAGCCAGCACTACGGCACAAGCACCGCCCAGCCCATTGAAAATGGATACCATTTGCGGCATGGCGGTCATTTGCACCCGATAGGAGGCAATAATACCAATAGTGCCGCCCAGCGCCAAGGCCAGCACAATCCAGAGGTAGTTATTGTGCGCACCTGGTAGCGGCATGGCAATAGCGGCAATAATAGCCAGGATCATACCGGCACCGGCCAGCAGGTTGCCATTGCGTGCTGTGTCTGGCGAGCTGAGCCTGCGCAAGCCAATGATGAAAGCCAAAGCACCCAGCAAATACGCTAAATTTATAACAAACTGAAAAATCATGTTCGATGTAGGGTTTAAAATTGCACGATGAAATGAATAATGAGGCCACTAAGTTTGGCGACAAGCGCCTTACTTTTTCTTTTTGAACATTTCCAACATCCGGTTGGTCACAGCAAAGCCGCCTGCCACGTTGATCATGCCCAGTACTACCCCCACAAAGCCCAGCCCCAGGCTGATGTAATCGTCGGGTTGGGCGGTGCGTACCAGCAGGATAGCCCCAATGATGACCACGCCACTGATGGCATTGGCACCCGACATGAGCGGCGTATGCAAAACGGTGGGTACTTTGGAGATGACTTCAAAGCCTAAAATCACCGTGAAAATGAGCATGTAAATGAGTACCACATTATCGTTAAAGAATTGTATAACTTCCATTGTATGTCAGATAATTGTTAATGGTTTTGCTTTCGTTACTACTCGCCTTTTGCGGCGGGTTGTTCTGCTGGCGTGGTCGTGAAATAAGCGCCCCGCACGATTTCGTTATTCATATCGAGGTTCAATTCGCCTTTTTGCACGATTACTTTCAGAAAATTCAGGGCATTATTACTAAAAAGCATACTGGAATCCTGCGGCATTAGTCCGGCTAAGTTCGAATTACCGATAATAGTCACACCATTGTGCTGAATGACTTGGTCGTTTTGCGTCAATTCGCAATTACCACCCGTAGAGGCTGCCAAATCCACAATCACCGAGCCGCGTTTCATCTTTTCGATGGTTTCCTTGGGCACGAGTATGGGGGCTTTGCGGCCGCGCACCTGTGCCGTGGTGATGATGATGTCGGCTTTGGCGGCGCGTATTTGCACTTCTTCGCGCTGGCGTCGAAGGAAATCTTCCGATTGTTCTACTGCATAGCCACCGGCACTTTTTTCGTCTTTGGCACCGGGCACTTCTACAAATTTGGCACCGAGGCTTTCCACTTCTTCTTTGGCTGCCGCCCGCGTATCAAAAGCTTCTACCATAGCGCCGAGCCGTCGGGCCGTAGCAATAGCCTGCAAACCAGCTACACCAGCACCCAGTACCAAGACTTTGGATGGCGGAATACTACCGGCAGCAGTGATCATCATCGGAAAATAACGCGGCAAATGACGTGCAGCCTCCAGCACCGCCCGATAGCCAGCTACCGAAGCCATCGAAGACAGCACATCCATAGACTGGGCCAGCGTGGTGCGGGGTATCATGTCGAAGCTACATCCGCGCAAATTCCAGCCGCGCAGCTTGTCGGTGATGGTATCATCCATATAAGGCTGAAACAGAGAGATGACCAGCGTTTGTGGCTGCATGGCCTGCATGGTGCCCTCGGGGAGTGGATTGACAGAGAGGAAAATATCTGACTCTTTGAGCAGTGCCTCGAGGGTTGCGATTTGTGCGCCCTGCGCGGTGTAATCCGCATCCGTGAACATGGCACCGAGCCCAGCATCGGCTTCAATTAGTACATCTAACCCGAGGTCTTTCAGTTTTGGTATAGTGGCAGGTACGATGGCTACGCGTCCGTCGCCCTGCTCTTTTGGAATTCCCAGTTTCATCAGTTGATTACTATTTTGCCGTCAAGATATACAAAATTTTATATTCCGAACGCGATGTTTTTTCTTTTTTTCAAAATATAAAAATGTACCGCTTAAAATTATTGTTCTTGAAACAAAAAAAGGCATTTCGAGCGTAGAGTGCCCCAAAATGCCTTTTGTTGTTTGTTGCCGAGCTGCCCCGGATATTATTTTTCTTTGCTTTGCGAAAAGCTTAGAACCGTGCCGTGACTCCAATAAATGCATTTAATCCGAACATCGGGTAGTACTGCCAGCGCTGGCGGCGGTTGTTGGCTAAGTTGTTGACTTGCACAAAGGCTCCGATATTGTCCGTGAAAAGGTAATCTGCGCCGAGGCTGACGTCAAAGAGCGCGTTCAGGTTTCTGGCCTGCCCGTTCTCGTCACGGTAGGGTACGCCGTTCTCCAAAAAGACATCACCTTTGACGATGAGTTTGCCCTCCATCGTAGTGTAGCGCGCACCGCCATTGATGGTCAGCGAAGGCAAGTGCCAGGGCTTTTCCTCGCGGTCGAGGGAGAAAAAGTTTTGCGTAACAGAGCCGGTCAGATCCAATCCTTTGGTAATCGGGAAAATCAGCGAGCCATGAATTCGGAAAATCCGGGCGGTATCGTACACCACTCCGAAGCGCGGCACGGTGTCTTGATTGGTCAAAAACAGCGCCAGATTATCTGCATTTTTATAGCCAATTTGGGCGCGGTAATTGATGCCCTGGAAATTGCCCCGAATACCACCGAAATATTCTACAAAGCGTGTGTTGCCCACTCGAATGCGCGACTCGATGAAGGGATTGTAGGTGCTCAGGCTGCGGAAGGTGTTTTTTTGCAAAGTGCCCTCTGCGCCAACGAAAGCCGTCAGCACGCTACCCAGCATACTGGCCGATAGCTCTACATCTGGGAAAAACTGGAAGTCGTCTTCGTGCGAGGCGATGATAGCGCCGATTTTAGCTTTAAAAACATCACCGTGGAAGGTGAAACTCGGCTCGAAGAAAAAGTTGTTGAGCGATTGGGTCGCTGTGTCGCGGTAGGAAGTGAAATCGGTACGAATCTGTGCTTTCAGCTCGTGCATTTCGTTGAACCATTTGCTGGCGCCAAATTTCAAATCGAAGCCATTTTCGCGCGCGGCGTAGTTATCTTGCATCAGATACACATCGAAACCGGCAAAATAATTGAAATCGGCTTGGGTGCGCTGCCCATTAAACAGTTTGGCGCTCACATCAAAAATGGAAAATCGCTGCTGTACATCTTCTTTGGCAAAGGAATTGTCGGTGCCGCGCTCGTCGTTGAAGCGATTGTAGCCGTAGAAAAACACATTGTCCACGCTGTAGCCCAGCCGGGCATCCACCGCGAAGCCCTGGTCGAGATAATACGTGCCGTTGGCCCCGAATTTGGTAGAAGAGAAGCGCTGGTTTTCAATATTACGGGTATTATTGGCAGAATGATGCAGCACGTCAATTCCGAAGCGGTATTGGTCTTCGGCAAACAGATTGTAGGAAAGCTCGCCGTACAAGGCCGAAGGAAAACCGCCGCCTAATTTGGTGTAGCCATTGTAGTTTTTTGTGTTTTTATCGGTACGAATGGCGAGGGGGCGAATGGTAGGCGGAAGGTATTCTACTTCAAAACTGCGGCTCAGGATGTTGTAGGTCATACGGCGCGTGGCAGTATCGAGTGGGGGTAGCACCGGACGTATTCTCACGGGGTCGGTTTCGAGCAGGCGGGCATCGAAATTGCGAATCACTTCCACCTGTCCGCCGGGCAGTTCGGTTTGTGCGGCTGCACCAATCGAGCAGAGCAATACCGCGAGTAGCATTATTTGCGAAATGGTTTTCATGGCCATTGTGTTAAAAGATCTTTGGTTGATGCGTTTTGTTTACTTAATTACCGCCGCTGCGTCGTCTTGGCGTCACGGCATTTTCATTGTCAAATTCGAGGCGTGTAGGGTCGGTACCTGGCGCCAGTCGGCTGCCACGCTCTATTTGTTGGTTTAGCTGGTTGAGCTTGTTGCGCGCCGTTTGTATCAATTCCTGATCGTCTTTATAATTTTCAAGTAAAGCCTCCAACGCAGCGCGGGCATTATACAGGTCGCCTTTTTCTGCTAAAATATCCGACAGGAGGAGCACGCTTTTGGCCACCCAGTACGGATAGGCGGAGCTTTCCTTGTTGGCGTTGATGCAGAGTTGCTGGGCGCGGTCGAGGTCGCGTTTCAGGTAGTAAATATAGGCGATGAGGTAGCGCGCTTCGGCGGTTTGCTCGTTGTCGCTTTGGCTTACCACCCGATTGAAAGCGGTGAGGGCGTTATCATAATTTTTGCGATCAAAAGACACCTTGCCGAGGTAAAAATTGGCGGTGGCAATTTGGTTGCGATTGGCATTGGGGCTGTTGGCCACTTTATTGGCCTGCTCGATTACCGCATTTTGGTTGCCGGTTCGGTAGGCGCTGCGCAAAGCTCCAAGCTGCGCCTCAAAGCGCATGTCTTCATTGGTGGCAGCCACTTCTAATTTGGTATAAAAATCGTACGCTTTCGCAAAATCTTCCGAATAATTGTAGGCAATCAGCGCTGCTTTTTCTAAGGCGCGCAAGTAATAACGGCTTTGGCCGCGCTCCACCACGTATTCATAGTCGGCTAAGGCTTGGCTGTATTGCCGGAGCACTGCGTAGGATTCGCCTCGATTGTAATGGGCATTCAGGACATACAAACCATTAGGAAACTGCCGCAGATAATCGGTATAAAGCTGTGCGGCCCGCTGGTAGTTTGCGCTTTCAAATTGTGCTTCCGCCACCTTGAAGGTGAGCGAGTCTCTGGTGGCATTGGTCGGCTTGTAGCCGGGAATAGTTTCTAAAAAGGCAAAATAATCGCCAGCGCGGCCCAAGTCATCCACGTAAATTTCTTCTAAGGCAGCTAAGGCCAAGTCGCCTTCTTCCTTAGTCGGGTTATTGGAAAACACCTGTTTGTAATAGCTAATGGCACCTTCGGGGTTGTTCTGATTGTAAGTAATCAATCCGAGCCGAATGAGCGCCTGATTGATGAGCGGCGTACGGCCGCGGTATTCAGTCACTAACTGACGCAGGGGCGGTATAGCTTGATTGGGGCGGCCAATTTCTTGGTAAGTAATGCCTAATTGCAACAAGGCATCGTCGGCAAATTCCGAGCGCGGGTGGCTGCGTACAATTTCCTCCAAGGCGAGTATCTTTTCGGTGGTTCTGCCGCGCAAACCTTCAATAATAGCTTTCTGGTACATGGCATACACGTATCCTGGATACTTGCCAGCTATGGCTTCGTCGTAGTAGCGCACTGCGTCGGGGTATTGATTGCGCTTGAAAAAACTGTCGCCTACGCGCATAGTTGCATCGGCCAAAATATCGGTTTTTACGGCTTGGCTACTGATAAAGTTCAAGTTGCGCTTGATGCCCGATACGGTCTCCTGGAAAAAGCCGAGCGCGGCGGTATAGTTTTGCAATTTCAGATAATTGTAGCCTTGCACGTAGTTGGCTGTAAAAAGCGACGACTCGTCGGGCAGCCCGGTCATGCCTTTGGCCATGGTCAGAAACTGCGTCATCAGGCGAATGCTGCCGTTGTAATCCTTTTCCCGTTGGGCAATTTCAGCTTGCCAATAGACGGCCAGCGCCTTGGTTTGGCTGTCCACGGGGTCTTGCAATGACTTATCAAGCATGGTTTTGGCGCCCGCCAAGTCGTTTTCCTGAATAAGTTGCAAGGCCCGGAAGAAAGCTACCTGTTGATAGCTTTTGCGCAACTGCGGGGTCTTGTTTGACATTTTTTCCAGAATTTCGAGTGCCTGCCGGTAGTCGCGGTAGCTAAGGAAAATCTCGCTCATTAGGGCTTGCGCCTCCGGGTAGTAACGAGAGGTCGGGGCTATATCTTGCAGGGCGGCGATGGCTTCGCGGGGGTCTTTTAGTTCGTAGGATAGTTTGGCGTAGTTATACAAAGACTCTTCCTGAATGCCTTTGTCATAGTTCATGCGCTTAGCCGTAGCAAATGCTGTGCGAGCCGAGGCTTTCTGCCCGAGGCGGAGGTAGGAGTCGGCGAGGTAGTACATGGCGTACTGTGCCAATTGCGAATCGGCGGCAGCCAGTTCTTCAAAATTGCGCACGGCTTTGGCATAGGCACCGGTTTTGTATTGGGCGAAAGCCAGTTGATAAAATTCCTCTTGGCGCATTCGGCTGGTATTGGCGGCGTACTCTTCCAGCAGCGGCAGGGCGCGTTCGTATTCGCCTTTTTCAAAATAAGCCTGCCCCAGCAGTTGGTTGATTTCATTCTTTTTTTGCAATCCGCGCTCGTTCAGCTTGGGCGTGGCATAGGCAATCAGTTCGTCGTAGCGCCTTTCGGCAAAATAAATTTGGGAGATATAATAAGGAATGTGCGGCCGATAGCGGTCGTATTGCTCGGCAATGCGCAGGCTGCGAATGGCTTCGTCGTATTTGCCTTCAAAAAAATAGCACAGGCCGAGGTAGTAATTGGTCGGGTAGAAATAGTCGCCTGGAATGTCTTTTACATCCTGAAAGTTGTTACGGGCATTGGCAAACTGTTTTTTGACAAAAAAAGCGTAGCCCATTTTGAATTTCGCCTCGGCGCGCTGCTCGCGGTTCAGCCCGTTCACGGGGGCGCGGGTGAAATAATCGAGTGCCTTATCGTAGTCGCCAGCATTGAAATAATAGTTGGCTACGTCAATCAGGGCTTCGTTGGCGATCGGATCAGGCGAATACCGCCGGATAAAATCGAGCATCAGTTTTTCGCCATCGGGCAGGTTGAGTTGCACGGCACACTTGGCGTAGTATAGTTCGGCGCGGGTACGCAGCAGCCGCGATTCGCCTTCGTTGACGGGCAGTAGCAAGTTGACTGCCGCCTCAAATTCGTTTTGCGCTTGGGCCAGCAGCCCCTGCTCGTAGAAGGCGAGGCCGCGTTTGTAAGCCAAATCGGCTTCGGTAAAAACGGTCGTTTGCTGCGCCAGCAAAGGCACCATCAGACCGGAAATGCATAGCAGAAGGGCGATACGCTTCATTGATTCGACAGTTTTGATTGTGTAGTTGGTTTTACTAACGGAACTCAAAGATTCTTCATTAACCCGGAATGGCAAGCATTTCTTGCGTTTTTTATCACTAATGTACAAAAAAATTAACACCGGCGCTCATTGTTCGGATGCAAAATATCAATTTTTGTGCCATTTTGAGCTACCGCCCAGCAGCCGGAGCCAGCACGTACCCGTTGGCGGCATATTTGCCAAAATGCTCATAACTAATCCAGGCGTACCCCCCCGCAGCCCACTCGCGGCCCCAGCAGCTCAGCACTTCAAGGGCCTGCTGGCTTTCGTCGTAGCCCACCACGATGAGTGGAAATAATTGATCGCCATCTGTTGGTTGTAATTGTCTGGTATTCAAGGTTTTAATGTTTTGATTGGCGCGTAGTTCTACCAGCACTGGATTGCCGCGCATGAGGGCCTTGCGCACTTCATATACCCGCTGCCGGCCCGGCGTCACCTCCCGGAAAATATGCAAATAATTGCTGATTTTATACTTTTGTGTGGCATATACAGCGTCCGTCAGCATAATGGCTTCGTAAGGTACAATGGCGGCATTCACCGTTCCGTCTTCGGCCAGCACTCGGAAAGCGTCCGCCAGGGTCACTCGGCGTCCGGTATTTTCAATATTGAGCGAAATATAATCCGGACTGAGGTTAATTTTATAATTCTGGTCAATATTGATATAATATTCTAAGCAAGTAGCCAACGCGTAGCTCAGGTCCGAGCCGCGCTCGCCCACTTTGCGCACAGGCATCATGTAGGCTTTTACGCTTTGCTGTTGCAACATCTCGCGGGCCGTACCGCCCACGCCCTGCACAATGGGCATCAGTCGCTCAATCAGCTCCGCATCCTGCACACCAAATTGCACATTCGCACCTTTGGTAAACCGGTCATCCTGTGCCGACAGCATCACGGGCAGCCCCGTCAGTAGCGTCAGGCTCAATACTTGCATCGTCCAGTGGAAATTCTTTTTCATCACAGCGCTCTCTTTTTGTTGTGCTGCATGAACGTATCCGAGGTGCGGTTTCTTTTACTAAATATTGATTTTTTTCAAAAATGATGCGGAGTCAAGCATTTAAGGGTATTTGAGCCAGCAAAAATTTTATTCAACAATAATCCGGCAGCGCACTTTTCGTATCTTTGCTTTCCTTTTGAAAATGCAAAACCAATGACCGAACGAATTACCCCACTCATTAGCGACAAGCTGTCCGTCGGCCAGCGGCAGGTCGCGGCCACCATCGAATTGCTGACAAGCGGTGCTACCATTCCCTTTATTTCGCGTTACCGCAAAGAGGCAACCGGTAGCCTCGACGAAACGCAAGTAGCTGCCATTGATGCCGAGATGAAACGCTTAGACGCCCTAATCAAACGCAAGGAAACCATTCTGAAAAGCATCGCCGAGCAGGAGAAACTCACCCCAGAACTGGAAGCTAAAATCAATAACTGCTGGGACACTACCGCTCTCGAAGATCTTTATCTGCCTTATCGCCCCAAGCGCAAAACCCGCGCCAGCATAGCCCGCGAACGAGGGCTGGAGCCTTTGGCCACGCTCATACTGGAACAACGCGAACGCAACCTTGAACTGCGCGCCGAGCAATTTCTGACCGACGACGTGCCCGACGTAGAAGCGGCCTTAGCCGGCGCACGCGACATCATCGCCGAGTGGGTCAATGAAGATGCCAATGCCCGCAATACGGTGCGCCGCATCTTCGAACGCAGCGCCAGCATTGGCTCGAAGGTGTTTCTCAGCAAAGAGGAGGAAGGTGCCAAGTACCGCGATTATTTCGATTATAACGAAGCCCTGAAGCATGTGCCCAGCCATCGCCTGTTGGCCATCTTGCGTGCCGAGGAGGAGGGCATCCTGCGGGTGCGCATTGACGTAGAGGAGGAGCAAGCAGTAGAACGCCTTGAGCGTCAGTTTGTAAAAGCCAATAATGCCTGCGCCGAGCAAGTAACCTTAGCGGTAAAAGACGCTTGGAAACGCCTGATGTCGCCTTCTTTGGAAATCGAATTTCGCAACAAGGCCAAGGAGAAAGCCGACGAAGAGGCTATTCGCGTTTTCGCAGAAAACCTACGCCAACTGCTGCTGGCCGCGCCGCTTGGGCCGCGCCGTACCTTGGCCCTCGACCCTGGCTACCGCACTGGTTGTAAAGTAGCTTGCCTCGATGAAAAAGGCGATCTGCTGCACCACACCACCATTTATCCGCACCCGCCGCAGGCGCGCGTGCTCGAATCGGCAGAAACGGTACAGGATTTGGTGCAAAGGTTTAATATTCAGGCAATTGCAATTGGAAATGGCACCGCCAGCCGCGAAACGGACAGCTTTATTCGTAGCGCATTAGACAAAAACGCGGGCGTGGATATTTTCTTGGTGAGTGAGGCCGGCGCTTCCATTTACTCGGCGTCGGAGGTGGCGCGGGAGGAATTTCCCGACCTCGACCTGACCGTGCGGGGCGCTATTTCTATTGGTCGGCGTCTGATGGACCCGCTGGCGGAGTTGGTGAAAATTGACCCGAAATCCATTGGGGTAGGGCAGTATCAGCACGATGTGGATCAAACAAAACTCAAGGAGAGCCTTGATCAGGTGGTGATTTCGGCGGTAAACCAGGTGGGCGTCAATCTCAACACCGCGAGTAAGCATTTATTGCAATACGTATCCGGCATCGGCCCGAAAATGGCGGAAAATATCATCTTGTACCGCAAGGAAAACGGCGTGTTTCAGGCGCGCAAGGATTTGATGAAAGTGAAAGGACTCGGAGCCAAAGCTTTTGAGCAATCAGCGGGCTTTTTGCGTATTCCAGATGCAGCTAACCCATTGGATAACAGCGCTGTACACCCGGAGAGTTATCATATTGTGACGGCTATGGCCAAAAACCTTGGCCAGTCGGTAGCGACCCTGATTAAAAATCCGGCTGCGCATCAGCAGATTGACATCAAACCATACGTCACCGAGCAGGTAGGGCTGCCTACCTTGAAAGATATTTTGCAAGAGCTTGCCAAACCTGGCCTCGACCCGCGCGGGCAGGCGGAAGTTTTTGCTTTCGACGATACCGTGCGTGACATCAGCGACCTGAAACCCGGCATGCAACTGCCTGGCATCGTAACCAACCTCGCCAAATTCGGCGCTTTTGTGGACATTGGCATCAAGGAAAACGGGCTGATCCACATCTCGCAGATTACCAACCGCTTCATCAAAGACCCCGCCGAAGTGCTAAAACTCGGGCAGAAAGTGACCGTGCGCGTGGTGGAAGTAGATGCGGCCCGGAAGCGCGTGCAGCTGAGTATGAAGGAGTGAAGGCGCTTGCTTTTTTGATGAGAAAGCGGTATCTTGGTGTTGTATTTTCAAAATATACGTTTGTTTGTCATGTCCAAAAATAAATTTACTAAATCTTTAAGATTTAGTAAATTTTTGATTACCAGCACATTAAAAAAGTGCAAGAAATTAATAATGAGCATTTTGATAAAATTTATTATGTTTTTCATAAAACAAAAACACGAAAGGAATAATGGCAATTATAATGGATTTGGTTAAGGCAGAAATTGAACAAATAGATAAAGGGGCGGAAGTAATTTTATTTGGCTCACGGGCAAGGGGCAATTATGATGCCGATTCAGACTGGGATTTCCTGATTTTACTGAGTTATCCTGTGGATTTCGATGTAGAAGAACTGATAAGAAATAAGTTATATGAAATAGAGTTGGAAACAGGGGAAATTATTACATCAATCATTGAGGAGAAATCAATATGGGAAAAATATGAAAGAACTTTGATTTATAAAAACATAAAAGAAGAGGGGATAGTTGTCGTATAATTTCAAATCAGATATGAGCTACTCAAAAGAAGATTTAGCAAATTACCGAATAGAAAGGGCAAAGGAATCATTGGAAGAAGCAAGCATATTAAGCGAATCTAACCATTGGAATACAGTAGCGAACAGATTGTATTATGCATGCTTTTATATCACTTCGGCATACTTGGTGAAAAATAACATGGAGGCTTCCACACATAATGGCATTAAGTCTAAATTCAATAATGAATTAATCAAAAAAGATATTATAGAAAAGAAATACGGACAGTTATACAACAAGCTATTCAATTTAAGACAAGATGCTGATTATAGAGATTATAAGGATGTAAGCGAAGAGAAAATAAAGCCAATGATACAAGAAGTGGAAGCGTTGATTAAGCTAATGGAAGATTTGACAAGAGAAAGTTAATACCGATGATACATATCAATTTGCTATTGCAAAAGCATATCATCTTACTATTATTACGATGGATACAGACTTCAGAAGGGTGTCGCCAGTAATTCCGGTCGAGCTTTTATTCAGCGCTAATGCGCGTGCGGGGGCGCTTGCTTTTTTGATAGGAAAGCGGTATCATTGCTTAATGATTTAAAAGCATATTTAAAATTTCAACGATGAAAATCACAGCGCCTAAATATTTGGATCGGATCACCGTCCATCCTGAGATTTGCCATGGAAAGCCCTGCATCCGAGGAATGAGGTGGCCCGTGGAAGTCTTATTAGATATGATTTTATCCGAGATGAGTTTTGGAGAAATCCTCGAAGATCACCCAGAACTGGAAAAAGAAGATATTCTAGCTAGCCTCGAGTTTGCAAAAATCCTTGTTTCTGGGCGAACCATAACCCTGGCAGCATGACATTTAGAATTTTGTGCGATGTGCATATCGCCTATAAGGTTGTTCGCTTTTTCAAAAACAAAGGATACGAAGCAATTCATGTAAATGATATTCTTGATGGCTTTCATACGAAGGATGCCGACATCAGCCATTATGCTAATGAAAATGGATTTACAGTAATAACAAAGGATACAGACTTCAAGAACAGTCATATCCTCGAAAATCTTCCCAGCCGATTGTTAAAAATCAGTTTGGGAAATATACCTACCAAACGATTGATTGAAATTTTAGATGCCAATCTATACGATATCGTAAAGCATTTCCAGGCGGATAAATGCTTCATTGAATTGGGCGATGGTTTCATGGAAGTAATCAAGAAAGAGGGATAATGATGTAACGCTGTTGGATAGCGCCTTTTGAAACTTCTTGTGCTTATTTTTCGGTTTTTAATTAATTTCGTGCCTAATTTGTAAAGTTTTGATACTCTTTTCAACTGTAAATGATGTTACCTATTTACACCCAATCTTCTGCTTATCAATATTTTACAAAATTACGAACCGGACTCCGCAAATCGTAAATGGTGTAATATCATTTTCAATAATGAGTAGCAAACGGCAAACCGCAAACAGCGAATAGCAAACAACCACTCCTCATCTTTTATTGAAATCCATTATTTACTACCCAAAATACCCCAGCACCCATTCATGCAAATTATACATTTTGATAATGGATAATAAAATAACGACTACCAACAAGCGGTGCGCCCAGCGATTGGCGTCGGCATTGCGCGATGCAAAAACAGCCGTGAAGTAGCCACCAGCGGTTTGTCCGATAGCCATCAGAATGCCGATTTTCCAGTCAATTAGCCCCTGCCATTGAAAAATGAGAATGACAATGATTGTGTATAAGCCTACAATGGTCACCTTAATGGCATTGCTATCCACGAGGCTGTAGCGCGCAGTGAGCACCATCACGGCCAGGAAAAAGATGCCCATGCCCATCTGAATGAAGCCGCCGTAGAAGCCTAAAGCCAAAAACATGGGGATGACAGCCCAAAGGCTCAGCCGCAGATTGGGGTCGGTTTGGCGGAGCCAGCGTTCGGGTTTGACGAGTATAACGAGGAGCATGAACACCATGAGCGAGCGAAATACGCCGAGAAATTGCTCATTGCTGACGCGCACGGCTACCAAAGCGCCAATGATAGCACCAATAGTAGTAAAAGTAATGAATGCCCAGCTCCGCTGTAGATTCAGTCGGCCGTTGCGTTTGAAAGCAAAAGCACCCGCTACGCTCTGCGTGAAAAGCCCAATGCGATTGGTGCCGTTGGCGAGGTTGCCTGGCAGCCCCATCATTTCGGTGAGAATCATCAGGGTGATAACGGAGCCGTTGCCTGCCATCGTATTAATAGCGCCAGCAAAGAAACTGCCCACAATAGCAATAAGATAATGATGAAATTCCATGTTTTCGCGTCGGTTGAGTTGGCTGGCTATTCGGGTAGGGCAGGGGCGAAGATAAAACTTGCACTCAACTATAACGCATTGGCCATGGAAAAGTTTATAAAATTATAACGGGTATTCCGTCGGATAAATATTTTATTTAATTTTTAAACATTTTATTGTCAAAATATTACAAAAAAATTCAAATCAACTTTTCAACCAGTCGCCGATGCCATAAGGATCGGTCAGTGCGCCAGAGATGTGCTCGTGCCGGATTTGCCAGCCTTTGGCATTGTTGCGCAGCACAAAACTCGCCCGGAAGGTCTGCTCGAAATCGCGCTCGCGTACCTGCACCCGCAAACGGATGATGCCAGCCAGCCAAGCCATATCGGTGCTGCTCTCTTCCAAGGGGCCTTCGAGCCACTCAATAGCTCGCAGCGACAAGCCCGAAGCGCAAAAATCCGCCCAGCCTTTGGCTATTTTGGTGTAGCCCAGCGTGGTCAGGCGCGGCCCCTCCAGCACCACATAGGTCTGCTCGTCTGGTACATACGAAGCGCAAATGCCCTCGACGTCTTTGGCAATGATGCAATGGAAAAAATGATGAACCGTTTCCGTTGGTGACATATTGATGAGATAATAGATTTTAGATAATGGATTTTAGACGGGTTGTATCTTGTCCTCTTCTACATCTCCGCCAATTCATCCGCTATTGCTGCTACATCTTGGTTCAAATCGGGATTTTGCAGTGCCTCCATTTCCTGCTGAATGATGCGCAGCACCCGCGCGATGTACTCAGCGTGCCATTGCTGGCGTTCCTGCGCTGCGTCATCATCGGGCACGTAAGTATCTATCTCTGAACGATTTAGAAGCCCTTTTGCCGCTAACAGCCGTTCGATTGTGTCTAAGCGTTCGTGCATGACGGCTAATTCTCCGGCCACGGCCATGGTTATATTCAGCACGCGCTCCACCGCCGGATCGGCAAAGAAATACGGGCGTTGTCCCTTAGCTTTATTACCAGCTAATTTGATATAATCTAATTCCATGATGTTTTTTTTATAAGTGCTTAAACATAATTATTTTTAGTGCAAAATTCGTAAATTGATGATTGTCAATTATATAAGAATTTTTTAACAACAAATAACATTCACTAAATAACAAAACAACGACATTCCATTACTTAATGCTAAATAATAAATGCCCATTATGATGCCTGTTTACTTTATTACTTAAACGCGCCAAACACATTCCACACCGGCGTGCGGCCGTGGTCTTCGGGTTCGTTTTGCGCTTTGATTTGTCCATCATCGAGGTCGTTTACGGCTTTCACTCCCACTTGCATAAAATCTTCCTTTCGGAAACCGGCCGAAACCATTAATTCTACCGGATCAATATCATGCATTTTCGACCAAAAAGGCTCATTATTATAATAAGCGTCCCAATCACGGATAAACTGTTCGTACAAATCCATATCGGGGGTGTACTGCGGCTGCTCGATGTGCAGGGTCAATCCGCCCGGCCGCAGCAAGCGATAGATTTCGCGTATGATGTCGTAAATAGCTTTACCGGCGGTTTCGTGCAAAAACATGGTCGTTTGCACCCAATCAAAAGCGTCATCCGCAAAGGTCGTTTTGGCACCATCCATTTGTACGAATTTTACATTGTGCACTCCAAGTGCTTGCGCGCGCGCGTGGCCGTAGCGCAGCATGGGGGCGCCAGTGTCAATGGCAATCACCTCCGCATCGGGGTACATCTGCGCAATGGGCAACACATTGTGCCCCAAGCCGCAACCAATGTCGAGTATGCGCTTTGGGCGAAAGTCCGGGTAGGTTTCTTTCAGCCATTTAGCAATGGCTTTGCCGCCGCCGTCGTTGAGCCGGCCGAGCAGTCCACCAGTGGTCACAAACAAGCCCGCGTCGTAATTCGCTGCTGCATTCACATCGCCAGGAAACAGTTCGGTATGATAGCTGCCGGGCATCAAATGATTGTCCACTGCGGCGAGGTAAGGCGGTACGGGCACTTCGGGGTGCAATTCTAAGGTATCTTTACCGGCATTAAACTGTTCGGCTTTGTCAGCCAATGTTGCTGCTTGCCGCAATACGAGCGAACGCCCTGCCTGCTGTCGCATTTCCATAGCCGAGCGGCGCAGTGCACTCCAGGCTTGATAATGCGGATCGGTTTTCATGGCTTCGCGCACCTCGTCGCGGGTCTCGAAGTCCCGTCCCTGCTGCGTTTTGAATTGTGGGCGCACCCGTTTTTCGTAAGCGATTTTATTGCCCGGCGATACATTTGCCGATAGAAATTTATTCAGGTTCGCCAGAAAATTGAAACGCGCCCGCTCATCGTGCGAGGTGTCAGGCAGCATATCATGTTTGGCAATTTTGCTCCAAACAGGCGGAAGATTATTACTCATAATGCGCTGATTTTTAATTGTATAAAATTATCTCAATTAACAATATCCCAATCGCTTATCCTCTTCAACCAATGCTGCTGCTCTTTGTTCAGCCGGGCCGTAACCACCGCCACCGGGTAGCGTGAGTATTAGTTCCTCGCCCGGATGCAATTTGTCCAAACCTTTAGGAGCCAAGGGCCGGTGGGGTATAATTTCCAGCCTGCCCGATGCGCCGTGCGCACCACCGAGCATGCCGTGCGCGACGGTTTTCGTTTTTTCGGTCAGAATAGAAATGTTGATTGGCTTTTGACTAATGTTTTTAAAACTGAAAATCTGCCCTAAGCCGCCGCGATACTTGCCCTGCCCGGCAGAGCCGTTGGCCAGCGATTTGCGCGTGACTAACACCGGCGCACTGTTTTCTAATACTTCCACGGGCACATTGGCCACATTGGTCGGAAAACTCAGGGCATGCTCGCCGTCGCGGTCGGGCCGGGCGCCGTAGCCTCCGTTGAGGAAGAAATATTCTACGTATTCGCGGCCGTCGTGGTGTTGGCCGTTCAGCACAATACACCAGCAGGCGCTGCCACAATCCGCCTGTACGCGGTCGGGGACGGCTTTCGCCAAAGCGCCGAAAACGGAGGAGTGCAGGATGTTGCCGGTGATGTTGCGGGCACCCAGTGGAGAAGGTTTCTGCGCATTGAGCAGCGAGCCTTTGGGGGCTGTGACTTTGATGGGGCGGAAAGCACCTTCGTTATTTGGTACTTCCGGGCTGAAGGTACACTTGATTGGGTACGCTGTGTAAGCGTAGGTGTAATTCATCACGGCATTGATGGCTAATGAATGCGCTCCGGACGTGCCCGCCCAGTCCACTTCGATGGCATCCCCTTGGATGGTAACTGCCGCCTGCAAGCGCACGGGTTCGTTTCTGCCATCGCCGTCGGCATCGTAGGTGTAGGTATAGGTGCCATCGGGGGCTGCGGCAATGGCCGCGCGCATGGCACGCTCGGTAGCACTAATGATTTGCTCGCCGAGGTCTTCTAAGTTGTCGAGTTTGTTTTCTTCCAAAAGTCTTTGCAAGGAGCGGATGCCTTGGTCATTAGCGGCGATTTGGGCACGGATGTCGCCCAGTGTTTGTTGCGCGGCTCGCACATTGGCTTCAATAAGCCGGAAAAGTGTTTCGTTGGGCTGCCCTCCGAGCATCAGTTTGGTAGGTGGCACCATGAGGCCTTCCTCGTAGAGGTCGCGCGCGCCAGCACCCCAGAGTGCCCCCCCCATATCGGGCGAATGAGCAATCGTACCGATAAATCCGATGAGGCGATTTTTATAGAAAATCGGCGAAACGATACCGATATCCGGCTTGTGCCCAGCGCAGAGCCAGGGGTCATTGGTCATCACTACGTCACCTGCCTGCCAGCTTTCGTGCAGGAAGTAATCCTTGAGCAGTGCTTTGGTCAGCATGGGCAACACCCCCAGAAACGACGGCACACTGATGCTCGACTGCGCCAGCGAGCGCCCGTTTCGATCCATCAGTACCACGGCAAAGTCATTCGATTCGCGCGTTACCGTGGAAAACGAGGTGCGTTGTAGGGTCGTACCCGCTTCATCTACGATTGAAATCAACCGCGACCAGAGGATGCTCAGGGTGATGGAATCAAATGTTTTCATTCTCTTGATGATGTTAAAGCAATAGACGTTAGGCTTGTATAGAAATGGATTTGCTAAATTTTTCGAATTTTATAAACCTAAAATATCAACCGTCTCACATTTACCTTTTTACTCCGATTTTTTATTTAGTGTTTCATGGTTACATGGTTACATGGTTACATGGTTTCATGGTTTCATGGTTACATGGTTTCATGGTTTCATGGTTTCATGGTT
>CALMSO010000038.1 GCA_937872385.1 uncultured Saprospiraceae bacterium | reverse complement strand
ACCGAGGCAAAATGGTATCAGTATTGGATGGAACGCAATTATTTCCATTCCGAACCCGATGAACGTGAGCCATTTACGATTGTTATTCCGCCGCCCAATGTGACCGGCATGCTGCACATGGGCCACATGCTCAATAATACTATCCAAGACATCCTCATCCGCAAGGCGCGCTTGGAGGGCAAGAATGCCTGTTGGGTGCCAGGCACCGATCATGCGTCCATTGCTACTGAGGCCAAAGTAGTGCAGTTGCTGCGTCAGCAGGGTATCAAAAAGTCGGACATTCCGCGCGAGGAGTTTTTGCAATACGCTTTTGAATGGAAGGAAAAATACGGCGGCATTATCCTCGACCAATTAAAACGGCTCGGTGCTTCTTGCGACTGGCAGCGCACGCGCTTCACCATGGAAGATGCACTCTCGCAAGCAGTGGTCCGCGTTTTTGTGGATTTGTACCGGAAAGGCAAAGTCTATCGGGGACTGCGTATGACCAACTGGGACCCTGCGGCCCAAACCGTACTCTCAAACGAGGAAGTGATTTACAAAGAAACGCAATCGCAGTTTTTTTACATTAAATATTTGCTCGAAGGCTCTGATAATGAGGGCATTACAATCGCTACCCAGCGTCCAGAAACCATCATGGCGGATACGGCCATCGCTGTGCACCCGGAAGACGAGCGCTACGCTCAGTGGGTAGGTAAAAAAGTACTTATTCCGCTGATTAACAAGCCTATACCCATTATTTTTGATTCGTATGTGGATAGAGAATTTGGCACCGGCGCCCTGAAAATAACCCCAGCGCACGACCAGAATGATTATACCGTGGGTGAACGCCACCAACTGCCGGTGATTGATATTTTGAATGCCGATGGCACGCTCAATGAGCATGCGCAAATACTCGTAGGTGAAGACCGTTTCGCAGCGCGCAAAAAAATTAGGCGGCTGCTGGAAGAAGCGGGTAATTTAGTAAAAGTAGAGGATTACAAAACGAATATTGGCTACTCCGAGCGCACCGATGCCGTGGTGGAGCCGCGCCTCACCCTGCAATGGTTTTTAGAAATGAAAGACTTTGCTGCCTCGGCGCTTCGGGCAGTGAAAAGTGGCGAAGTGACGTTCTACCCAGAGAATATGTGGAATATGTATTACAACTGGCTCAATCCTGACAATGTGCGCGACTGGTGCATCTCGCGGCAGTTGTGGTGGGGGCAGCGCATTCCGGCGTGGTACTTAGCAGCCGAGGGCGAGCCGCTGATTTTTGTAGCCGAAACTGCCGAAGAAGCTTTGCGGCAAGCGAAGGAAAAAACTGGTAATCAGGCTTTAACGCTTGACAATTTGCAACAAGATGAAGATGTGGTGGACACCTGGTTCTCTTCGTGGCTGTGGCCCATTTCGGTATTCGATGGTTTTGCACAACAGGATGAATTGCAATATTATTATCCGACCAATGTATTAGTGACGGGCTGGGACATCATGTTTTTTTGGGTGGCGCGCATGATTATGGCTGGCTACGAGTGGTCGGAGGAGCTACTGGGGCAAGATGCCATTGCCCGAAAAGGGCGACAACCTTTTCACGATGTGTATTTCACCGGGATGGTACGCGACAACAAGCGCCGCAAAATGAGCAAATCCTTAGGCAATTCGCCTGATGCGTTGCAATTGATTGACAACTATGGCGCCGACGGGGTGCGCTTTGGTATGCTCTCCAGTGCGGCGGCGGGCAATGATATTATTTTTGATGCGCCTTTCGACCCAGAAACGAAGCAAGTGCTCAACGAAAGCAAACTGTGCGAGCAAGGGCGCAATTTTTGCAATAAAATGTGGAATGCCCTACGCCTGATTAAAGGTTGGGAAGTGAGCGAAACCGTAGTACCGGACGAAGTGCAATTAGTTAATAAGCTGGCTATCAAATGGATAGAACAAAAACTTTCGCAAACTATTGTAGAAGTCGAAGCTAATTTTCAGAGCTACCGCTTGTCGGATGCCCTGATGACGCTGTACAAATTCATTTGGGACGACTTTTGCTCGTGGTACCTTGAAATGATAAAACCCGCCTACGGGGCACCCATTGACCAAGAAACGCTGGAACAAACCGCCGGGATTTTCAGTGCACTCATGTCAGCGCTGCATCCGTTTATGCCTTTTGTAACCGAAGAAATTTGGCACCAACTTGCCGACCGGCTGGAGGGCGAGGATTGTATTGTCAGCGCTTATCCGAAAGCAGGTACTTTTGACAAAGCCTTTATTGACAAAGTGGAGCGCGCTAAGGCGGTGGTAGCTGGTGTGCGAGAAATTCGCAACAACAAAGGCATCAAGGCGAAAGATGCACTGCAAGTATTTGCACAAAATACGCCCAAAGCGCAGGAATTGTTGACCGAGCCGGGCCTGAAGCTAATGATTGTAAAAATGGCTAACCTCGCCGAACTGACCCTCACGAGCGAAGATATTCCGAATAGCGTCTCTTTCTTAGCGGGCACCGAGAAGTTCTTTGTAGTGCTGGAGCAAAGCATTGATGAGGAAGAAGAGCGCGCACGCTTAGAAAAGGAACTTGCTTATTATCAAGGCTTTATCACGTCGGTGCAGAAAAAATTGAGCAACGAGAAGTTCGTGAACAGCGCCCCGCCCCAAGTAGTGGACACCGAGCGGAAGAAATTAGCCGACGGCGAAGCCAAAATCAA
>CALMSO010000037.1 GCA_937872385.1 uncultured Saprospiraceae bacterium | reverse complement strand
TAGCGCACCTGCTTTGGGAGCAGGGGGTCGTGAGTTCGAATCCCACCGCCCCGACTTTTGATAATCAAAGAGTTATGAACGTAAAGTTTGTAGCTCTTTTTTTTTATCCTTTTCAAATAGTTATCGGACAACTTCGAGTTATCCGATAACTACGGGGCGACTTCACCGGCGAGTTTCAGCAGGCCATCCATATTCCTTATAATCATTTGCCGCCGGTTAAAATCTATGATGCCCATACTGCGCAGTTCATTTAGGGTGGTGGTGGCGGTTTGCCGAGACGTGTGTGTAATATGTGCTATATCCGAATGGACAAGCATGGGGCGAAGCAGATATTCATAACCAATTCGTGTACCACGTTGACGCACTTCTTCTACAAAAAACCGAATCAACCGTTGTCGAGAATTATACAAACTCATAGCGTTGAGTCGCTGTTGTGCACGGTATAGGGAGCAATTAATACTTTTGTAAAGGCGTCGCTGCATTTTTTCATCCCGGGCTATTAGCTCCCGAAATTCGGTTACGGGAATTTTTATGACCGTGGTACCGTTTATCATTGCTTTAGCCATTTGCCCCGCTCTGGTTTTATCGGTCAGTGCCGTCCAGTTAATCAATTCGCCTTGATAACTATAATCTTCCAGTAGCTCCTTATCGTGCTCGTAGGTCACTGTTTTTACCATGCCGCTGACGATATAAAAAATATAATGCTGAGCACTATACGATGTAAATATTACTCCTTCGCGGTTCAGCTTTAGCTCAAAGGCTTTCATATTCAGTTGTGCAGACTGAAATATTTGCTGCATTTCGAAGTGTTGTAGCTGTAATTCGGGCACTGCGTAATACATAATTCTTTTTTTCGGGTTAAAAAATCATTTACTTAGCTGAATAAAATATTTGCCTCATTAAAAAACAGTCTGCTGCTTGACCTTACCGACCAGCTTTTTATGCGACTTTACTCTTTTGTCGCTCAAATGGTAAAATCCTGACATTTTCGATTTGATTTTTTTTGTAAAATGCTTCCTCTTTATGAACGTCGACAGCTCGAAGCGTCGGCACAGCATGACAGGTGTAAACAATATTGGCATGGAAAATCAGAAAAAAATTAGGGCATTGGTCATCTCCGGTGGTGGCAGCAAGGGCGCTTTCGCTGGTGGACTGGCGGCACAACTTTTACAAAGAAATGATTATCAGGTTTTTGTAGGCACTTCAGCCGGAAGCTTACTCATCCCGTTATTAGCCCTCGGCGAGGTTGAGCGATTAAAAAATGTATTTACCAATATCCGGCAGCGCGATATTTTCAATATCTGCCCGTTTATTTTAAAATGGCGGCACGGTGAATACACTTATCGTATCAATCATTTCAATACCGTACGGATGTTTTTGCGCGGCAAAAAAACCTTTGGCGAAAGCGAAAATTTGCGGCGACTTATTCACCAAACATTTACCCAAAAAGACTACCAGCGGCTGCGCGCCAGTAATAAAGATGTGGTGGTTACCGTATCCAACTTAAGTTGTTATCAAGTGGAATACAAATCGGTGCATGATTGCAGCTACGAAGATTTCTGTGACTGGATGTGGATTTCCGCCAATATTGTGCCTTTTATGAGTTTGGTCAAAAAAAATGGCATGGAATACGCGGACGGCGGTTTGGGCAATTATTTACCCCTGCAGGAGGCGATTCGGCGGGGTGCCTGCACCATAGATGCCATTATCCTGAAGCCTAAAGAAAATATGCTCAATTGCTATTTGCCAGTGACGAATGCCTTTAGCCTGCTGAGCCGAGCATTTGACTTTATGTTGCAACAAATTAGCTTCGATGACCTTGCGCTGGGGCACCTCGAAAGTATGCACCGCCGGGTAGAGCTATTTTGCTATCATACGCCCCGGTTGCTTACAGAAAATTCTTTCATTTTTAATCCCGACCAAATGGCGGCCTGGTGGCAGGAAGGTAAGGAATATTACCTGACGGCTGGACCAACGTGTCATGCAATAGAACAACCCATAAATTAACAAAAACCAGTGAAAACAGCATCATACTGTTTTCACCGGAATGATGATTTTAATTTTCGCCGACGAATGCTTCAAGATTGGTAAAAGCCTTCGCCCGATGTGGCAACAATGCCTTGTAAGCCTCGCTTTTGAATACTTGGTCTAAAGCTGCCTCATCCGGAAATTCCATGATGGATACTAAATTCGGTTGTTTTTCGCCCATTAGTACTTTCGATACGCCATAACGCGCTACCGGTTTGGCACCTACTTCAGCATACAGCGTATTCATACCTTTCAAATAAATATCCAAGGCTTCTTTTTCGGCCGGATTAATGGTTGCAATGATAATTAAAATAACTTTTCCCATGATGTAATTTTAAAAGTGAATAACTGAGGCAAAGTTACAGCACGAAAAAACGTAAAACTTTGACAAATGTCAAATAATCACTACACACTTACGCGGCTTAGCGTTTCGAGGGAAATACCGAGGTAAGAAGCAATATGGGTGCGGGGCGCTCTTTGAATGACAAGGGGATTCTTTTTCAATAATAATTCGTAGCGCTCTTTAGCCGTATAAAATTGTAATGCTGTGATACGCTCTTGCAAGCGCAATAGATGCTGAATGATAATATCTCGATATGCTACTGCCATCTGTGTATCGTCAGCGCATTCCTTTTCTATGGTGCTTCGTGGAATAGCGTGTATAACAGAATCTTCCAACGCTTGGATGTAATGTTCGCCGGAGGCATGCCCATAAAAGCCCGGAATAGAAGTCAAATAAGTGCCTGGCGTACCAAACCAATCCGTTATTTCCTTGCCGTCGCGCAGATAATACAAGCGTACTAAGCCATTTTTTACAAAATATAACTGATCAGCGCGCTGCCCTTCGCGCAAAATATGTGCATGCTTTTTGACCTCAAACTCGGTGCCAAGGCGCCAGATAAGAGCAATGTTTATCATAATGTATAATTGCGATTGGTTGGATGTAAAAAACAGTTGGTAGCTTGCTTGATGTAAGTAGCTACGGCCTTTGTTTGTTGCGAATATTCCATTTTATTTAGTTCCGATAAGGACAAAACGGCTCCTTTCCATGCCTCATCGGTTATCCATTGCCCTACATGCAAAGCAGGCATATTATGATAAACCAAATCCCCCAACACTGGGTAGCCAGTCATGTAAAAATAGGGTGCGCCCACCATATCATCTTTCATGGCCAGCCCAAAACCTATGCCCATTATATCATTTACTACACCATAAAAACCCGTATCAAAATGATGTGGCCAAAGCCTGGCTTCCGAAGGTATTTGTAAATAACCGCCCAACGCTGCGCACATTTCATTGGCGAGGCTACGATAATGCAGCCACTGTTGGCAGGCGGCCGCATTCGGCACCGCAATAGGCTCATTCACAAAGTCGTACGTTGGTATGGCAAAGTGAAGCGCTTCTAAGAAACCCTCGGCTTTCAAACCTACATCGGACAAACCATTGCAAATGGCTTGCTCTACAGCTTCAAGCGTTTTATGGTAGGTATCTATGACTTGCAGCGTTTGCAAGGTCTCATCCAGCCATTCAAAACGGAAGTTCGCAAGATGAAGGGTTAATAAACGCTTTTTATTTTCGGCTGTGGCTATCCAGCGACCAGAGATTCGGTGCCCGATACGATCAACGTATAAATTGGTGTGGCTGTCGTCTTCCTTTGCTGGCAAAAAGGTTCGATTGGCTTTCGCAATAAGCTGGCTGAGATGGTGGAGCCGCTGGTCGGTATCAATATATGCTTGCATCATTATTTTTAGTATGAAAATTATAAACTATTGATTATCAAAAAGTATCCCAATTAACAATATCTCATTACTTACATTTTGTATTTTATACAAAAAGGCCTGCGAGCTACTGGAGCTACCCGCAGGCGAATGAACAAGGGTGACGTCTTTGAGAGCATGTTTAAATTTCGTCCTTTGGTCTGCAAATGTTCCTCTAAGGAATGTGCTTTAAAATATCTTTTATGCTTGAGCGCTTTTTATAATCCGGATCAAAATGCCGCCAGACAATAATGCCATCGGTGTTGATAATGTAAGTAGCTGGTATAGGCAGTTGCTGGCTGTCATCTGAATGGGCCTGCTCAAGCTGTGCGCCCAGTATCGTATTATACATCAGTCGGTGCGGTGCGCTGGGTCGAAATGTTAGGTCAAAGGCATCCGAAATGTGGTAATTTTCATCGTGTAGCAAACGGAAAGAAACACCGGTTTTTTCGGCGGTACGTGCCAGAAATTCGGATTTTTCAGGCGAAACAGCAATCACGCTTGCGCCTTTGTCATAAATTTGCGACAAACTTCCTTCCAGTTTTTTCAGGTGCCTATTGCAAAACGGGCACCACTGCCCGCGATAAAAAATAAGTACTACTGGGCCGGCGCCTAGCGCTTCCGCCAGCTTGTACGGCTCGCCGTGTAGGTCCACCGCTTCAAACATTGGCGCTTGGTCGCCGGGCTTTAATCCTTTGGCGTCTTTTGCTGTTCGGTATTGTTTTGCCATAATGTTTAAACACTGTTTATTTTGAAAAAATACGCCCAGTACCTATGCATAGTTACTTTGAGCACGAAAAGCATTTAAATAATTGATTATTAATAATTTATCCTTAAATGTCAGATGATAGTAATAGACGATAGATTTTAGATGCCAGATTTTAGACACTCAACTGCTCAACTTTTCAACCTTTAAACCTCTCAACTTTTCAACCCTTCTAAATGTCCCTCTACTTAACTTCATTTCACTTTTAGAAAAGAGGCTATGATCGTTCTTTCAGCTTTTGCAGAATTCTTGCCTCTAACTTATCGTCAGGCGGTGCAGGGCTGCGCGGATTTTGCATACCCAAATACCGTTGAAATAATTGCTCCAGAAACCGACTTTGGCGCTCGTACTGCCGGCAAGCGTCGCAAAGTTTCGTGTGCATCCAGAGCTGCCATTTTTCTTTGCGGGTAAGCCCCACGGTATGCGCTTTTTCCATTAGTTGAGTAGCCGACTTGCACGATAGCATAAAAGGAAGTTTCATATATTATTGCTTTGTGGTGCGTCAATGCCGAAACCAAGACTGCTCGAGACAGGCTCTAAGTTGTAGCTTGGCGCGATGTAATAACTGCCAGTAATTGGTCGAGGAAACTCCCAGTTCCTGACAAATTTCCGCTGCTTTTTTTTCTGCCAAAAACTTCAGCCGGATACAGGCATTCATCATGGCAGACAGTTTGTTAAGACATTCTTCAAAAACGAGTATAAAAGCTTGATTATCCATCAGTTCTTCCTGTGCATCCCAGGCTTCAGGACGGGTTTCTTTTCGCCATCGGTCATTAGCACCAAAAAAAGCGGACAAATCTTCAGGGGACAGCGAGAGGGTGGGTACTTTTTGTAAAGTAGCCCGGTAATGATCGGCTATTTTGTGCTTCAAAATGCCCAATAGCCAAGTACGCGGCTGACTCCGCTGCTGAAAAGTGTGCATTTTTTCGGCTGCTACCAAAAACGTTTCTTGCACAAGATCTTCAGCCAGCCCAGAATCGGATACTTTTTGCAAAGCCCAATAATACAAATCGCGGGCGTATAGATGCACCCATGTAGTCAGTTCTTGGTTTGCGTCGGTTTCGGTCATCATCTAAAAAGTAGATTTTTGAACAAAAAATCATTGCTTGCCACAGATAGCAGATCTTACCTGCATTACAGTGCGTAATATTATTGATTAATTTTCCATGTAAAAGGATTGATAAAATTATTTTCAGCAACCTCAACCAACTCATAACAAATTATTTACTCCACGAAACATCCATCATAAATTCTCCGGCATAATTATTTTAAGTAAAAAATCATAAGCCGATAATTATCAAATATATAAACATTCAACCAAATAACAAATAACAACCAACATTAACAAAATAGCAATGTCGCATTACTTATTTTATAAAAACAGCGTAAAGAATGAAGGGAGCCGCTTTTTTTATCAGCTTCTCCCCCACTCGCTTGGTTGTACTTATACGTCAGAAAATTTGTATATCTGGATAAAATGTTGCCCAAGCAAACCAATAGCCGATATAGCTTTCCAATGGTTTGAGTTGAGTGCCTTGGCGTGGGCCAGCTACTGCCTCGCCAAAAATATTCCACTGATTGCCTTCACTATCCGTCATTACTATTGGCTGGCCAACTTGGCTGGAGGCCTGAAAATCCAGCAAGGTACCATCTGGCAGACGCCGCTCAAAGACTACGAGAAAATTCTGCCCTGCACTACCTGCCAGCACCAATTCTCGCTCAAAGAATTGATCCTGTACCACTTGTACTGTCCCTCCGCCGAAGCTTTGTAAAGGATAAAACTTTGCCCGACCGCCGAGAATAATGCCCAGCCCTCGCTCTTTGCGCGGCAGCCTGTTATCGTCTCGTGATACTGGAAAAATAAGTAAATCGTGGTTGGTACGATAACTTCCATAAGGATAAACGCCATAATTTCTTGAAAAACCAGTATTTTTATTAAGCACTTTCGAGTTCGGAAATAGTGTTTTCCAGGTTTTCCAAGTTGTTTCTACTACTGGATAGGTATCGGCTTCGGCGCCAATCATTTCGCCATTGACACTGGTGAGCAACATCTGTGACCAGCGACTGTCGGTTTTGCGATCGTACAAGATAAGATTCGTATTGTACAAAAGACCGGATACCCCAAACGTCGTTTCTTGCCCTTTGATTTCGCGCTTCCAGCCAATGCCTGTGCCCGTGAGCGGGCAATAGTTGATGGCGATGGGTAAATTGCCGATTTTGTCATTGACGATTTCGTGCCAGTCAAGTATTGAATGCGGATACGCCCGAACTTCATTGCCTACCTTGATACCTATCACGAGGTCATTGTCTGACAAAAAATCTATGCCACTTACATCGGAAAACTTTGGCTTGTCAATAGACGGGATACCATCCTTGCCGGGGCCGCCGTCAAACACTTCACTGGAAGGAATCAACCATTCTGCACTGCTATTGCCGCCAGGAACGCTGTCTTGCCCCACATCCGAACAGGAGGCCAAAAAACTCAAACCCATAAGGCACAGGCAATAAGACATAATTATTAACTTTTTCATACGGTTATTTTTTTTCAAAAAATATTATGAATAGAATCATTACCCTTTTTTAAATGAAATCGATAGAATACACCTGCATTAATGCGATAGGTAGGCGACACCTGAGTACCAGTAACATCAGATAACAGTGGCAGCTCTACGTTCAGGCTGGCAGAAAAATCATTATTAAACCAGTGGCTGATACCCGGATTAATAAATAACCACGTACCGCCGGTATTGGGCAAAATCTGACGATTGATTCTATCGGTCGCTACTTGCCGAAAGCGCAACGTCACGGATGGGTCTATTACCAACTTGCCCAACAGCAAGCGGTCGCTCGCGCTTAACATCAATTGCACCTCATTGCCAAACTGATAGATTTGGCTACCGAGGTAGGTGTCATTTTCACCCTTGACACTGTACACAGCAGTGCCAGCTAAGCTCATACTGGGCCGAAACCCAACAACGTGCACCATTTGCCCCCACACAATACCATCCCAAGCCCCACTACCCGGCTGCAAATCCGCAATGATGGGTAGTCCGTCTGCTGTAGTCAAATCAGGTGCGCCAAGCGGAGCTTTTACGCCGAGAGCGCCCGTCACGACCGTTTGGTTTTGAAAAGTAGCAAACAACTTGTATTTGAATAGAAATACAGCATCGCCGATGCCATTGGTTGCTGTAAAGTCCCTATTGCCAAATTGCCTAATGGTGCGTTCCTGCCGTACCCAAGAAAACAGGGCATCCACGGATAGGCGCTCGTTGAAGCTGTATCCCAGTTGCAGGAGTGTAGAGTGCGTTTGGCGATTGCGAGCATCATCATTGAGTACGGTCCGGCCGTCCAGCAGTGTTTCTAAAGTATTGAGGTCATAGCGCAAACTCACTTGTAGCACACCGCCTACTTCTGGTGGCAGCCCAAGATTGGCAGTAATCGGAACACCGCCCGAACAACAGGTTTGTAGTAATGCTTTTGCAGGTAAACCCCAGAGCAACAATGCAGTACTTAGCAGCCGAAGGTAAGGTGTGATCCGCATAGTTTTTTCAGGAAAACGCCCTGTCAGATACAACAGTTATATAGCATATTGAAATTCCGCAATTAATGTCGCAACATGGACATTAAACGCACAGTCCTTTGGCTTTTCGCTCTGTAAAATGGTATTACTCATAAATTGACGCCCCCCAACCAGTATCATTGCCAGACTGACAGCAAAGGGTAGAATGTAGCCTTTTTCAGTTGTACAGTGCCGTTGTTCGAGTAGAGTTGCAATTGCGTAAAATCTTCATTTGGAAAGAAAATTTCGGTGAGGGCGGTGGCGCCATCGTCGGCAAACAATTCGACGGAAGCCACATCCAAGAAGAGATGGAGGATCACGGTGTTGCCCTCCTCTACACGCGGAGCAAGCGCAAGCTGATTGGCAAACAACTCGGAGAACGCCTGCTTGCCAGCGCGGGTACGATCGCTATAAAACTGTCCTTGCCCAGCATCATAACCGATACGATATACTTCATTGCGGGCATTGGTGAGCGCTACTCCAAAATCGGCTGTTGCGTCGTCGGATATTTCAATTTCTAGGCGCATTTCCATTAATAAAGTACTGATATTGAGTTGCTTAGCTATATCAATTTTACCATTTATCATTTGCGCATCGAGTTCTATGGCTGGTCCGCGTAGCTGTGTCATCTCCTGCACCGGTTGCGAGCAAAGCCGCAATCCGGCGGGTGTAGTACGCAGGGTAAGTGTGCGCGGGAGGGTCATCGCGCTGCGCCAGCGCTCGGTGGGTACTTCATTGGCGTAGTGCCAGTTGCTCATCCAGCCGATAAAAAGACGCCGACCGTCTTCGGCAGGTATATCCGACCAAGTGACGCCAGCGTAATTGTCGCGGCCGTGGTCTATCCAAAGCGTAGTGGCAGGCGCATGGTCATTGGTAAAGGTTTTACCGTCAAAATCGCCGATGAAATACTGGGTAGCTGAGCCACCGTTAGGCCCGCCGGGATTGATACTGACTAAAAGCACCCATTTAGTTTGATTAGTACCTTCTACGGTAAGGGAAAACAAATCCGGACATTCCCATACGCCACCGTGCGCGCCGCTCTGCTGCCCAAAGTCACTGGCGTGTGTCCAGTTGAGCAAATCGGGCGAAGTATAAAACGAAATCCGGTTTTCTACGGCTAAGCTCATCACCCAGTAAGCACCCGTTTCGTACCAAAATACCTTTGGATCGCGGAAATCACGAATACCGGGATTGGGCAAGACCGGATTCGCAGGGTATTTCGTCCAAGTGCGGCCGCGGTCGTTGCTGTAGGCAATACCTTGCGTTTGATAATCCTCCCGGCCAGCTTTCACCAGCACATCATTGTGATAAGTGAAAATAGCGATTAGCGGCGGCTGTCCGTTTTGTCCAAGCCCACTTGTGTTTTGCCAGTCCACCACGGCACTACCAGAGAATATCCAGCCGTTTTCGTCGGGATACAGCGCCACAGGCAGGTGCTCCCAGTGCACCATATCTCGGCTGATGGCGTGCCCCCAGTGCATAGGCCCCCACACCGTGCTGTCGGGATAATATTGATAAAAAAGGTGGTATTCACCATCATAATAAAACATTCCGTTGGGGTCATTCATCCATTTTTGCTGTGGTGAAAAATGAAATTGCGGCCGATGCGCTTCCGTATATAATGCAATTTCATTATGCACTGGCTCGTTTTTTTTACAACCGGGGAGTAATAGATTGCATAGCAAAAGGGCAAGCAATATAGTGAATGTAATAATTCTATTCAAATAGGATGTAAGCCTCATAATATATCGAATTTTATACATTTGTTTTAATGATAAGTACTTGGATGTAGTTATTATAAACGTAAAATACAAACCGCTCATTATCACATTTATAAACACCTCACCAAATAACAATTAACAAATAACATTGACAAAATAACAATATCCCATCACTTAAAGAGCTGCCTTTCTGAGCAACTGTGTTTCCAATTCTTCTAAAGGTACGCCCTTAGTTTCGGGCATCATTTTATGCACAAATAGTAATTGCAAGACCATCATAGCGGCAAAAATGGCAAATACCGCGCCCGCCCCAATGCGCACAAATAATACTGGGACTAAGGAGGGAATAACGGCCGCTAATACCCAGTGGGTAGAGCTGCCAAAGGCCTGCCCGCTGGCGCGCAAATGATTGGGAAAAATTTCGGAAATAAACACCCAAATGACCGTGCCCTGCCCAATGGCGTGCGCCGCAATGAACAAAAACAAAAAAATAGGTACTGTAATGCCTTGCCAGCCAAAGAAAAAGGCCATAGCTACCAACGAAAGCGACACAATGTAGCCAAACGAGCCAATGTACATCAACTGCCGGCGCCCGAGCCGATCTATGAGCGACAAACCGACGAGCGTAAAAATGAGATTAGTAACGCCAATCCCAATACTACTGAGCAGGGCCGAGCGGGCCTCTAATCCCGCTGTTTCAAAAATGCGCGGCGCGTAATACAAAAAAGCGTTGATACCAGAAAACTGATTGAAAAAAGCAATCAGAAAAGCCAATATCAGAGGGAAACGATATTTTTTACTAAAAATGTGCTCACCTTTTGTCGTATTGGCTTCGTGCGCGAGGATGCGCTCGATTTCCTGCTCCACATCAAGTGTGGGATCTATCAGACGTAAGGTTTGCGCTGCTTCGGCGCGGTTGTGGCTTTGTGTTAATAACCAGCGCGGGCTTCTGGGCACGGTAAAAACCAATAGGGTGTAAATGATTGCAGGGATAGCCTCTACACCTACCATCCAACGCCAGGCCTCCGCCCCGATACCACTAAGTAAATAATTGGAAATGAAGGCAATAAGTATACCGAAAACAATATTGAACTGATACAGGGCGACCAATTTACCGCGATTGCCCGGTGGTGCAATTTCTGAGACATAAGCCGGAGCCGCAATGGTAGAAGCCCCTACCCCCAGTCCGCCGAGAAAGCGAAAAAAAGCAAAGACCCAGGGGTCGTTAGCCAAGGCCGAGCCGAGCGCCGACACCGTATAAAAAACACCAATCCAGAGCAGGGTTTGCTTGCGCCCCAGCTTGTCGGTTGGGATGCCACCGAAAATAGCACCAAGCACTGTGCCCCACAGCGCAGAAGCCATAATCACGAAACCGTGAAATACTTCGCCACGCGGCCAGAGCTTTTGTAAGGAAAGATCCGCGCCAGAGATCACCACCGTATCAAAACCAAATAAAAAACCGGCCAAAGCGACCGTAATAGACCAGAAAAGAATGCGGGTGTTCGGGTTCATACCATTCAGTTATCATGTAAATTCCGTTCGATTGCGCAAGTTAAGCATTGCAAAATAATATTACGAATAATTCACTATTTTTACCACTAAAACAGGAAACGCGTATCCATTAAAAAACAAGTATTGGCGCAGCCTGTGATGGAGCAGGTGATTTAAAAACTGTTAGCCCCGACTTGCCGCAATCGTGTCAAAAACCTGACCGATTTTAGCGCCAAAATCATTATCTTTACCTCAACAGCCTTAAACATCCATCAAAACAACGCTTTATGCAAATCACCGACGCTTGGATTGATGTAGAAAAAATCGAAACAGATAGCCGTTTCCTGACGGCCAGCCTACGAGAAGTATTAGAAGAACTGGGGCTACCGACCTTAGCCCAAGCGCTGGAAAGCCCACCGCAGCAAACCGACCGGGAAGTGGTACGCCTTTACGCTGCGTATTTTCAGTTGCTCAATTTGGTAGAAGAAAACGCTACCGCACAATACCGCCGCCGCCTCGAAGCGCAGCATGGCATGGCGCGCATCTCTGGCTTGTGGGCCAAAAGTCTGCTCAAACTCAAAAATGAAGGCTTCACAGAAGCGCAAATCGCCGAATTATTACCGCATATTCAAATAGAGCCTGTGTTAACGGCACACCCAACCGAATCGAAGCGCACCACCACACTGGGGCACTTGCGGGCATTGTATCTGCTGCTGGTAAAGCGCGAAAACCAAGTCTGGACTCCTCAGGAGCAAGAGACGATTCGCCAAAGCATTAAAAACCAGTTGGAAATTATCTGGCGTACCGGCGAAATTTTTTTAGAAAAACCGACCGTACAAACCGAGTTGCGGGGTTTGCTCTACTACCTCGGGCACATTTTCCCGCAAAGCATTGCCCTGCTCGACGCGCGCCTGCGGGCTGCTTGGGTAGAAAACGGCTTCAACCCACAGACCCTCAAACATTATAGCCGCTTGCCGCAAATTCGCTTTGGCAACTGGGTAGGTGGCGACCGCGACGGGCACCCTTTCGTCACAACAGCTGTGACCCGCGAAACCTTGCTCGAACTGCGCGAACAGGCGCTGCGACTGCATCAAACCGACTTGAATCGCTTAGCCTCCACACTGAGTTTTTCGGATAATCGAAACCAAATTCCACCGCAGCTTTTGAACAAAAACAAGGAGTTGGCAGAACTCATCGGCCCCGACAGCGCGGCGGCATTAGAGCGCAACCCTAGGGAGCCTTGGCGGCAACTTCTCAATTTGGTGCAACTACGCCTGCCCCTGAACAATAAAACCCACTATGCTTATCGCTACGCAACCGAATTGTTCGCCGACCTCGAATTTTTGTATAATACACTGTACGAAACGGGCGCCGCGCGCGTGGCCGACCTGGAAGTAGCGCCCGTCTTACGCAAAATTCAAACCTTTGGCTTTCATTTGGCTACCCTCGATATTCGCCAAAACAGCGCTTTTCATGATAAGGCTATCAGTCAAATTTTGCAAATCAGCGGCTACGCCGATGCCGATTTTGCCAACTGGACAGAGGAAAAACGCCTTGAGTTTCTTAATGCAGAACTGCGCACGCCGCGCCCATTCACCCGCACGGGCATGGAGCTACCGCATGAAGCACAATCTGTACTTGACTGTTACAGAGTAGTTTATGACCACATCCAACAATTTGGACAGACAGGCATCGGTGGATTTATTGTAAGCATGACGCGCAGCTTATCGGATTTATTGGCAGTGTATTTGCTAACCAAAGAAGCCGGTTTGGTATTTCCTACTGACCAAGGATTGGTGTGTCGCGTGCAGGTAGTGCCTTTGTTTGAAACCATTGAAGATTTGCAACAAAGTCCGGATATCCTCGATGCTTGGCTGAGGCACCCAATCACACAGCGGAGCCTGCGCTTTCAACAGCAGATGTTGGACCAAGCGCGCCCGATACAGCAAGTGATGATTGGCTACAGCGATAGCAACAAGGACGGCGGCATCTTTGCCAGCTTATGGAACTTGAATCGTGGCCAACGGCGCCTCACCGAAGTAGGGCAAAGACATGGAGTGCAAATTCGCTACTTCCACGGGCGCGGCGGTACCGTGAGCCGGGGAGCGGGCCCCACACATCGCTTTATCGAATCCTTGCCGCACCAAAGTCTGCAAGGCAATCTGCGCCTGACCGAGCAGGGCGAAACCATCGCACAGAAATATGCCAACCTGATCACCAGTGTGTATAATCTCGAATTGCTGCTGGCGGGCACTATGCTGTCCACGGTGCGCCAACACGAGCAGCCTGCGGTGTCCCATCCGCTCGATGCGATTGTGAGCAGGCTCGCCGACGCCAGTTGCCAATGCTACGAAAATCTGCTGCACGCCGAGGGTTTTATTGACTTTTTTGCGCAAGCCACTCCCATTGACGTAATCGAAGCCAGCCGCATTGGCTCGCGCCCGGCCCGGCGCACCGGGCAACGTACCTTCGCCGACTTACGGGCTATTCCCTGGGTATTCAGTTGGGGTCAGTCGCGTTTTTTTCTGTCGGCTTGGTATGGCGTAGGCACAGCACTGGAAACCTTGCGCGATGAGCATCCCGATGATTTTGCCAGCCTTTGCGCACAGGCCGTCAGCTATCCGGCTCTGCGCTACATCCTGACGAATGCAAGTTCGGCCATTACCTTAGCCAATCCTGAGATCATGGCCTTGTATGCTTCTTTAGTGCCCGACGAAGCCCTTCGGCAACGCTTTTTCACGGATATTTTAGCCGAATACCAGCGTACCAAAGCGATGCTGGAAATGATTTATACGCAACCAATCGAGCAGCGCCGCCCGCGCATCGCCGTGATGTTAGAAGCGCGGCAGCCCAAACTGATGCAACTGCATCGCCAGCAGGTAACGCTCATTAAAGTATGGCGTCAATTAGACGATAACAACACGCCCGAAGCCGAACAATTATTACTTGATTTGCTGTTATTAGTAAATGCCATCGCCAGCGGACTACGCGCAACGGGATGAATGGGGGAATAGGTTTAGAAAAGTTGAAAAGCTGAGAGGTCGAGCGCGCATCTATTCTCTAAAATCTATCGTCTATTATCTAAAATCTAATTATCCAACAAACACTATGCTACGCACCACCATTTTCTTATTCTCGCTCTTCTTGGCTGCCTGCACCCAGTCCGGGCAGGGCGTACACTCAGCATCTAATTATTGGATACTCGCCGAAGACCCCGACACTGGCCAGACCTATTATGTTGACGAGACCGGACAGACGGCCATCCCCCCCGGAAAATACGCCATGTGCCTCACCGACACTTTCCGTACGCATGCTATAGTGCTGCTGCAAGGCAAAAATCAATGGGCAGCCATTGACCGTCAAGAGGAAATGTTGTATGAAATTTTTCTATATGATAACGGCCCCGACGCCCCTTCAGAAGGACTATTCAGAATCGTGCAGGACAGCAAAATTGGCTACGCCGACGCTGCCACCTACGCCATTATTATACAACCGCAATTTGACTGCGCCTTTCCTTTTGAAAACGGCAACGCTAAAGTGAGTAACAACTGCCAAACCATCAACGATGGAGAGCACAACATCTGGACGAGTGAAGACTGGCAATACGTGGACAAAACGGGTAATATTTACGAAAACGATCCGACCTCCCAGAGTAATAGAAAATAACCGCAAATATCATAATATCCCATATTTTACACCGCAAATCAATTTACATCAAATGAAAAGCCTAATTTGATATAACGCCCGAAAATAAACTGCTGTGATTCTGTGTAAAAAGCTGGCGTGATATTTTGCAAAATAAATGTCTGTGCATCAAAAATATTATGCACTTGTAATGAAATAGCGTACTTCTTGCGCACATAGCTGAGTGACGCATCCGCAAGCAGTAAATCGGACGAGGCAAGCCCAGTAAATGCAGTATAACGGCCATTTGCTGTAAATAAAAACCGCCGCTGCCAAAGAGCTTGTTTATATTTTAATAAAGCATTCCACATACGCTGGCTGCGTGGGGCGGCAGCTTCCAAATCATTCAAAAAAGTAAAATCGGTGAATTTGATCCGTGTTTCAAAATCAAAAGTTTTTTCCTTCAGAGTAGTAAAAGCCCGATAATCGAGCAACCGTATGCGATTGGCTACCCCGATTTGCTCATCCGTGCCAGGTAATCGGTTATAATTTCGATTCATAATATAACCGGCTTCTAATTTCATTTGCAAAGGCAAATTGGTGAATACTTTACCGATTTTATTAATTAAAACTAAATAATCGGATGGTAACTGATCATAATATTGTGTAATTAACCCAAATTCATTAAACTCGAAAGCGGGACTATTAAATGCCTTTCCGGAAATGCCGGCAAATTCAAACGCCAGGCCATAATCGCTGAGCGCAAAAGTCTGCGCCGAAAAGCTGAGGACCCGCTCGCGACGGGGCAGCAATTCATAGCGGCCGGGCACGGCAAAGGTCTGAAAATCAAGCAATTCCTGCCCAAAAAGTAATTGATACAAAGGAAAGCTACTCGTGTTTTGCGTATAAGAAAAACTTACATCATCGCCGTCATTGAAAGTAACATTCAGGCGCGTATTCCATTCAAAAATAGCTTGTTGCTGCCGCTCGGTTTGCCCAAAACCCGGGAAAAAGTTAAATGCTACGCCCGCTTTATTCTCCCAGCTAAAAGCGCCGAATCCCACGCTATGCTCTACAAAAGGCAGCGCCTGACTGTGCGACAGTGTTTGCGGATCGGACTGCCAAGCGCCATTGTTCCAAGGTTGCTCGCCCTGAAAAAACTGGCGCTGCCCGTTCAAACTGTGCTGCAGGTACCTGAACCCAGTCTTTATAAATTGCCCTTTCCACTCGGTTTGATAAAAAAGATTGGCTAACCAGCGCTCTTGCGCCACGGGGATGCGTTGCCGAATTTGCTGCGGCCAGCTCCCCGAAAGATTTTCAAAAAAACGAGCGTATAATGGATTATTATGCCATAACGTTCGATCGGTTTCCTGATCAGTAAAATTATACAAAGCATTTAGCTGGATGCCACTCCCTTCAGAAAAACGGCGCTCTGCAAACAAATTATGATAAAATTCGCGGCTATTACTCGCATCAAGAAAATCATATTGCAAGCCGGCGAACTCGCGCTGCCGCTGGTCTGCTTCATTCCGACCCAATACGGCGTTGAAATTATATTTTAGTTTAGTATCTTTTTTATTTACTACAATTTCTGCTTTGTTTTTGGAATATGCACTGTATAATAATTGCGATTCACGGAATGTAAATTCCACCGGAGGGTCTGTAATAAAAACCTGGCTAAAATCACGCTGCACGCCTACGCGGTCGAGATAATTATAACTTCCAAAAAATAATTCTACACTGGGGCTGAGATCCACTTTGCCAGTCAGTCCAATGGAGCCAGCGCGATTGCTAGTGTATTCCCGGAAGCCATACACCTCGTTATTAAATTCCGGATTGGCGCGCAGGCGATTGAAATCGGCGGGTACTTCAAAAATTTGCGCATAGGCCTCGGCACCCAAATTCTGAATATTAGACAGCTCGATGGTCTTGTCGCCAAATTCATCCCACTCGCCCAGCAACTGAAATTTGACCTTGTCGCGCAGCGAAAACATCCGTGCTACTCCGCCCGGCCGCAGGCGCGTCTGATGCCCCAACGTAGCCGCCAACCGACCAAAAAGTGAGTGATCAAAGTCGTCCTTGAGCTTAATGTCGAGCACCACAAAATCATTTTGCGACAGCAGTGATTCCCTGATTTTATCATCTTTTTCCTTAAAACGCACTTCTACCGACTGCACCCGGTCGGGCGTGAGGTTTCGGGTGAGCAAAGCAGCGCCGCCATCGGTCAATTCTTCCCCATTAATTAGCACTTTATTTACTAATTTTCCATTTACTTTCAGCTCGCCGTTTTCCAGCACTTCAAAGCCGGGAATCTTGGCCAGCACTGCCTCCAAGCTCTGATCGAATTCATCCGTCCAGTGGTCGGTATTATACACAATAGTGTCCTGTTTTACAATCATAGGCGGCAACTTGCTTGTCACTTGCGCCTCCGCGAGCGTATGCGCCTTAGCCGCTAAGGGTATATTCACCTCATAACGCTGCTGCCCGGTGGCATCTATAAAAATGTCTTTTTCCACATTTTCGTGGGTCAGGCTATTGGTTTTGAGTGTAAAAACCAAGCCTTGGCGATCAATGGTGAGTGCATATTGCCCTTTTTCATTGGCCATAGTAAAAGCGACCACTTCATTAGTCTTATAGCGATATAATACGACCTGAGCGTAGGTTACCGGCTCGCCATTGGCGGCATCTTGCAATGCCCCGAAGATAACAATCTGCGCCTGAGCCGACCAGACAGAAATAAAAACAAAGTAAATAACAACCAATAAACGCGGCATGACTATTATGCTTTGTATGGAACGTTATAAAATCAATTCCCATCCTTATTTAGCAAATCTCGAAGTTTGCCCTTGTCTTTACCGGTGCCGGACTGCACCCAGACGCCCTCTTTCGGCTTCAATGTGTCCACTGGTTTCATCGTAATGGATTCCATGGTATATGTACCTTTTATATGGTTTTTTATAGTCATTTCTATAATTAAGCCAGGTAAACCCCAGGTAAAATAAGGCCCACCGGATACGGGTATGTCCGTTGTAAACCAAGCAATGACCGTGCCGGTATCACCTTCTACGAAAGTTACTGAAGCGGTGGCTTTCTGTACTTTATAATTACCGATTGTTTTATATTCATTGTCCAATGTCCATTCGTATTTTGGCGCTTCGCCTGTCTTCAGTTCATATTGCTTTTTTTTGTCGTTATATCGCTGGTCAATATATTCCATACTATGCTGATGAATGTAACGCGAACGATTTGCGTAAGGTATGTATATAATATAACCCTCAGGTGTGCGCCATTGCCGTTTTTGTCGTTTTTCGATGTACAATAGCTCCGGGCCATTGAAACGCAAGGTGTCGAAGTAAAATTTGTCATCTTCAACCCAGGTTCTTTTATACACCACTTCGCCACTCATTTGGGCCTTGAGGGGGGGCAAAAAAATATTTACCATGAACATAAATAGCAGCGGTGCTAAGAATAAATTTTTCATATTGCCTTTGTTTATTAGTGAATAAAAAACGCAGTTGCAAAGTTACATCTATTTCAGAAAAGAAAACCTGACAAAACCGGACAAAACCTGACAAGTGCTTGGCAACTTGCTTGGCGCGTAGCGGGCTTGGGCAAGCCACACGGCTATCGCTAATACCGAAATTTCACTATATGGGTATCATTTTCTTCGGTGTGATCTGAAATATTTCAGGAATTTCCTCTATCATATCATCCGATATTTCCTGTCCTAAAACGCAACGATTATTTCTCATGTGAATAACCATAGGCTTTGCAAGTCCAAAGCCATAGCGATATGCTGCCTCGTTTACATCATGTAGCTTTTTGAAAGGCAGTTTTGTAAAAGCTAATTGATCCACGTTGGCATTTTTAAAATCGCCAACAATTATTATGAACATATTATCTTTAGGCGACATCAAGGTTAGTGCTTCATAGCTTTTCTGTATGCAATATGTGCACGAAGTTAAAGGCATTACAAAGTAAATTACTTCTTTATTTTCTGTATTTATTGCAAAAGTAGCATCTAAATATGCCTTGAATTCCGTTTCATAAGCGAAAGAACTATTGCTCACTTGCGAATACGAGTAAGTTATAAAACGTACAAAAGCCAGCAGCAAAAAGAGACTACTGAACCAGAATAGTACCTTTCTGGGTATTATTTTCGGGAGTAACATCTTTGAATTTTGTTTTTACTTTAATTTCCCAATGATAAGCGCCTTTCTTGTCAATCAACTTGTGATATGTACCTTCCACCTTACTGTAAATAGCTGATTGCCCAATAGTTAGCGTTTCTGTATCATCGTCAAAAGACACTATTTCTTTGTTAATTGTAAGGCTAGCCGAATAGGTTCCGCCGGGTATAATCAAGTTGCCCGCATTAACTACTTTATAAGAAATAACAAGGGCATCGCCAACGCTGGGGTTTGCGGGCTTGATTATTACATCGGTAATTTTCAAATCCATACCAGTCTGTCCATGTATCATGAATGGCGTTGCGCAAACGATATAAAAAAGTATAAAAAACTGCTTCATAAGGCATTAAAGTTTAAAAGTTTAAAATAATATTGAAAAGCTAATTCGTTATCATTTTCCCAGTATACTTCGTGAGGTGCAATAAGTAAACCATCTGGTAATGAAATACTCTTGCGTACCCCCAAAGAGCCATTCGTAAAATGGAAAGCTTGAAGTAAACGAAATTGTTTATCAAAAATCAATAATGTAGCCTTTCGTTTTTCCCCGTTATTAAGCGTAACGCCGTCGGGTTTTAGCTCTTGTGCATGATGTAAAATCCTTGTAAAACATTTTGCTTTGGGATGATAAAAAATTGGTTCGTAAAAAGGAACTGTAACCCTGTAATTCCAAAGTGCCTGCTCATCAAGGTTATTTTTCAAGGATAGTGGCTCGGACAATTTAATCTGCTCACTACCTGCCATTTTTTTACTTATCAATTCGTGCTTTTCCTTGTCATAAATTTCTATTTCATGCCGAGCAGGATAGGATATAATTATAGTGCTATCGGTGACTAAACGATATGGCGTATTCAAATCATACGGCAAAACGCCAGCTTGGTCAGTGGACAAAGAGGCATATTCGGCAACCATGCGCTCGGCACCAAGGTCAAAGACACGCTCGGCGAACTGCGTTTTTGCTAAGAGTACATCCCAATCGTAAGGAAGGGTTGTTACATATAAATATTTTTTCTTCGAATCATAATATGGCGATGTATATGGAAACAGCGAAGGAATAATGTAATCTGCATACGTATTCATTTCTGTCAAGTCAAATTTTTGAATAATTTGCCCCCCCGAAGAAATAATATAAACAAATGGATAATTCATACCTGTTACAAAAATACTATCTGGGCAATGCACATAAAAAGACCCTATTTTTTCTTTGAAAAAGTGCGGGTCTAAATGTATTTTATGACTAAATGCCTTTTTTTTGAGGTCAAAAACAGCAATCTCAAAAGGTAATGCTGGGTCAACGCCATACAAAAGTGAATCAGCAAAGACCTGTGTATGCAGATAAGCATTCAGCACATCCGGAGGGCAATGAATAGATAGTAAATTATATGGCGGTAATGCATCTCCAGTTTTTTCATCCGATTTATCAGAGTTACAAGAAAGGCATGATACAATTGCAATTATAGCTATAAAACATCTCATTGCGCTAAATATTATTTTTTTTCCATTAGTTAAATTAGGAACAGCATAGCGTTACTGATAATTATCAACAACGCTATGCAATTAAAAGAAAATTATCATTGAATACCTCGTGTATCCCCAATCAGGCACCTGCTGGCTAAAGCGGCTACGCATTCCTTATACTGGGGTTTAGTTTGCCCGTTGTAAACACTTATAAACTTTCCCTTATCACCAATGGCGAAAGAAGGAGATTGTAATAGAAACAAGGCAATTGTTACAATGAAAACTGCAATTTTTGTTCTTTTTTTCATAATACAAAATAATTTTGGCGATAAACAACCGCCTACTCTTTTCAAGGTTTTCGGCAATCCCTTTTTGAAGATGCATCTTTCGATTACAAAATTACATGCATTCCAAAAAAGAAAATCGGTCATTTTCGGTCAAAACCGGTCAAAATCGGTCAAAATCGGTCATGCGCTTGGCGGTCTGCTTGGTGGGTAGCGGTAGGCTTCATAGAAACGGGAGGCAACACGGGTGGCCCCAGCGTTTGATATACGATGATGTAATCAGCGGGCCGGAGCAAACCACTTGGCAGCCGAAGGTGAAGGTGGTGCTTTTTTAAATGGCGATAGAAAGTGCTTTCGCTCATATCATACTCGCCCGCGAGTTGCTTGCGGGTCTTCACGCCTTGCAAGAAGCGTTCGGGGATAACAGGGTAATGTGCCATGACTTACGTATTTTGGGTGTTTATAAATATAGTTTTCAACAACTTTCGCTCGCACGGGTTCGCAAATTGATTTATTTTTTTACATAAAATATTGCATAAACTTTTCTAAAACAAATAAAAATCCGGCTACAAGCTATTGTTTGCAACCGGATTTTGTCTATTTTGATAAAATGCGAAATCGCTAATACCGAAATTTCACTATATGGGTATCGTTTTCTTCGGTGACTGCGTAAATAACTTTTCCATTCGTATCTATACAAAAATTAT
>CALMSO010000036.1 GCA_937872385.1 uncultured Saprospiraceae bacterium | reverse complement strand
TCTCAACCTTTCTATTCCCCTATCACCCCATTCAACTTTTATAAACCTTTAAACCTTCTCAACCTCATTCCCCCATTTCCCTATTCCCCCATTCAACCCATTCCCCCATTTCAACCCTTCACCGTCTCCTGCAAAGCGATCAAATCTTCCTTGGTTTTGGCCAATACGGAATAGCTCAGGCGCAGTTGGCGTTTTTCCTCGGCGCTGAGGCGATTGAGCGTGTCTAATCTGCTGGGGCTGAAGTTCAGTTTTTTCAGTAGCATCGTCCAGAAGATGAGTTCGGCTGTGGCCGGCAGTTTTTTTAGTTTCAAATCGCGGCTATTGCGAATGCTTTCAAAATGGCGAATCACCGACTGAATTTCCGAAGGGCTGAAGCCATCAATCTTGCCGCTTACAATTTCGAGCAGTGCCCCCGCATCCGGGAAGGGAATATGATAATACACCACGCGCCGCAGGAAGGGGTCGGGCAGGTTCTTTTCCGAATTGCTGGTAATGATGATAATTGGTCGGTTTTCGGTGCGGGTTTTGTAAGTTTTACCGATTTCCGGCACCGAAAATTCGAGGTCTTCGATGGCGGCCAGCACGTCGTTGGGTAAGTCGCGCGGGGCTTTGTCAATTTCGTCAATCAGCACTATCTGGCGCTTGTCCGAGCGGATGGCGGCACCCAGTCCTACGTAGCGAATGAAGCGGGCTTCCATTTCGTCGGGACTAAGGATTTCCGGGTTGTTTTGGCTGTATTGAAAATGCCCCAGCGCATCGTATTTGTAAAATAGTTCGCTCGCCGTAGAGGTAGTCTGCGCATTGAATACTAACGGCCGCCCCAACTTAAAAAACCAAGCAATATGGTGCGCCAATTGGGTTTTGCCAGTACCGGGTTCGCCCGTGAGCAGCAGCGGCTGCCCCAGCGCCAAGGCTACATTCACCGCATCTACCAATTCCGGCGCAGGCCGATACAAAGACGGGTCGCCGAGGCGTGCATTGTATTCAAAAGACGGTACTTCCCGCTGACCGCCTTCCCGTGCATACAGATTGAAACTCATTTATTTTTATTTTTAATGCCTGATTTTTAGACTTTTAGATGATAGACGATAGATTTTTAGATGCCAGATGCCAGACTTTTAGATGCCAGACGATAGATGATAGACGATAGATTTTGGAACTGCCCCATCAACCCCTCTAAAACCCTATTCCCCCATCACCCCATACACCCTATTCCCCCATATACCCTATTCCCCCATATACCCCTCCCATTCACCTAATCGCCACCCGATATACTACCTCCTGAAAGCGCTCTACATCGCTCATATCCAACAGTTGGCTGGCTTCAAACTTACGTTTTTTATCTTCCGGCAAACCCGCAACAATCAATTTTACCAAATCGGCAATTTTACTTTCGTTGTGCTCGCCCAGTTCGCGCAGCCAATCGGCTACATCGCCCGTAGAGACTGGCCCGAGCTGATTGATCAGGGTGCTGCGTTTGGGATTTTTGTTAATCAACGTTTGAATGCTGCTCACTATTTTACGCTCGTCGGGCGGAAGTGGATCCACATGGGCATCGCGCAGAAAAATAGCGAAAAAAAACAGAAACGTCGGCACGGCTTCGTGCGTATCGCTGAAAACATCTACAATCCATTGCAAATAATCGTTCATAAAACTGTCATCCCAGCGGCTGGCATTGAGGTCAAAAACGGTCGCCACATACTGATAATCCAGCTTCGGCAGGCCGGTTTTGATATAATCTTCAAACAGCGTTTCCGAATCCATTAAACCGAAACGGCGGGCAAAATATTTTTTGAACTCGCGTTGCGAATTGCGCAAATTGCGCCCCAGCGGCAGGTCTTCTACTTGTACGCGGCGGCTGTCCGACTGACGGACGTAGTTGATGGCGTCCATTTCTTCTTCCAATTCCTCAATGACGAGTTCGTAAATCATGCGCTCGGCAAAGCTGTTGGGCTGTTGCGAAGGGCAAGCTACCACATAATAAAATTGAAAAGGATTTCTGGCTTCGGCCTTCGCGTCGAAGGCTTCCCAGAAGCGGTCGCGCGGCGGCAGGCGGTTCACGTTCACTAAGAAAAACTCGCCCAGATTGGAACGCACGTTGATGTTCAGCTCCCGGATTTTTTGTTCCAACAAGTTGCTCGCGCTCACGGCACTGATACCATAGGCGGCTTCCATGCGCTGACGCAGGCTCGCTATTTCGTTTTCTAACTGGGCAATCTGCATTTCGAGTGTAAACTTCAGGTTCGGATCAGACTGGATGGCATAGGCTTCCCGTAGCGCATTGAGGCGCTGCACCGAGATGTCCAATTGTGTACGCAAGCCGTCCAGTTCGGATGCCATAATGATGCCGTTATTTAGTTTTGAAGCTGGTTATAATTTATAATGCTTTTCGCTACTTGCTTTTTGTTTTTGCTATGTAAATAATTGAACATGAGCAATTTAACTGAATTTATTTCACCAGAAAGTGAATCAAAGTGCTACCAATGATAAAGTCGCTTTATTTTAATTATGTTATCAATTGTTCAAATGGTGCCTATTCAAAGGCCTAATTTGGCGTTCACTTCTTGAATTTGCTGTTGCGTTTCATCAATTTGCATCTGCAATGTAAACTTCTGGGAAGGGTCGCTTATTATGGCATGTTGTTGTAAGAAAAAGTTAAGCTTTTTTTGCAATATGTCGAGTTGTACCTGCAGCCCTTTGCGCTCAAGCTCGCCTAATTGTGGCGTATTGCCATCATCGCCATTGCCGCCAGTTTGCAAGAAGCCGGGCTTCAAATCATTCGCATCGAGCCGGTCTGCCATTTCCGTAAGGGCCACCCGAATGCGATTGTAGGTGCGCATAGCAAAATCGTCGCCAACCAAGCCCTGGGTCTGTTGTTTGCGCATTCCGTTGTATTGCCCTTGCAGCGAAATCAGCGTATTGCCCACGCTCGAACGGTCGTTGACGGCTTTGCCAAACAGTCCGAAGGCTTTTTCAAATTCGCTTTCCGCTAAATACCTTTTCAGCGTTTCCGCCAGCTTATCCAGCGTGGCGAAGGATTCGGGCGTGGGCGCTACCGTTGGTGTATCGGTAGGTGTTGTCGGAGCTGCTGGCTCAGTGTTGCGGGTAGTGGTCGGTTCGGGCTGCGGCTGCACCAAATTGTCTTCAAATATCTTATTGGCTACTTCCTTGAGCCGGAACATGAACTCGCCGCCTCGGTCGCCTACGCCATGCAATCTGTCGCCGCGCGGCACTTGGTTCGCATTATTACCTACGTCGGCAATGATGTAATTGCAAAATTCGGACACGCGCAGGCGCTCCTCCTTATTGTTGCGCAAGCGCCAAAGTAAAGCATCGGCAAAGGGGCTGTTGTCGCCAGGGCGGCCATCGGCTACGACTTCATTTCTACCCGCTGTGAGCAACCAGCGCGACGGGATGCTTTCTAAATAAGTCTTTACATCAGCCGTGCGCCGCTCCGTAAAGAGCGAGCCAGAATAGCAAGAATCGGCAATAACAAAGGTATGAAACGATTTGATGGCGCGGATGTAGCGCGTGAGCACACTGAACGGGATGTACGAGCCGATATTGCCAGGGCGGCCGTCGCAGGGTATCCAAAAGCCTTCATCTAAGATGCTGCGGTATTCGCCGTGCCCGGAAAAATAAATTAGCAGATTATCTTGCTCGGTGACAATTTCCGAGAGTTTGTCGAGCCGCTGAAAAACGTGTTCTTGCGTGGCATCTTCATCAAAAAGATTGAAACAAAACTTCGGGTCGCCAGAAAACTGATACCGCTCGGTCAGTATTTTCAGTACATCTTCGGCATCCTTGCGCGCATTGTACAGGCGCGGCTGGTGCGCATATTTGTCAATACCCACAACGAAAAGGTAGTTTTTACCCTGGGGCAAGGCGCTTTGCGGGGCTGGTGTTTTCGGTTTTCGGCCGGCACGGGTTCTTTTAGCCATTTATTCGGGTTTCTGTTCGGTTTAGCGGACAAAGCTTCGGATATATCATAAATGCGTAGTCATTTACCGCTTTATTTTTGTAAGTGCTTGATAATCCGAAAGTTGAATTTTGAATAAAATGCGCTTTTGCATATAATTTACAGCAAAATTATGATATAGCCAATCATAAATACTTGCTGCTCATAGGGCTTTAAATATTTTTTTGCAAAACGATTTTATTAAAAAGGTTATAGCAAAATCATGTGTTTTGCGAAAAGCAAATAGCAAAAAGCATGGCAATGCTGCATCAAATATATTTTTTGTTAACGAGAAAACAAAACGGATACAGCGAGATAGCGCTTTTTTGTTAAAAATTTCGGTTTTAACGGGCTATTTCGGTAATAGAACGCGGCAAGTCGGGTAAAGTAACAAGCATAGGCTGCACGGGATAGCCATCGCTCCAGCAGCCGAGGCTGAATTGTTCGGGCGTATTGCCAAAAGCTACGTGGCAGTTGTCGCTGGTGCGGGTGCAGTCCATCAGCGCGTCGAGCAGTTTCCAATAGCCGTTATAATCCACCGCGTCCACAGTGCCAATGCGCAGGGCGCGTAGCGAAGACACATTGCGCAGGCCCGTGTCGAAGGCCATATCGGGGGCATAAGACTCATTGTGATGATCGGTGAGAGCAGGCTGGCCGTAGCTGTCGGCAAATTGTCGCAAGAGGTTGCGTTGTGGCGTATTGGTAGCGGTGTTGAATACCAAATTGGCAAATTCATCGCCTACCACGCGGTCGTTGTGGCTTACCATGATGAGTAGGCGCGTATCGGTAGGAATGCCCGCGTAGCTATCCAAGCGCGCGCCTTTGAACGGGCCCGTGCCCGGCGAGCAGAGCAGCAGGGCTTTGGGCTGCGGGATGTTGAACGTTTCATAATGGACGGCTAAATGAGCGGCAATAGCGCCCCCGTAAGAATGCCCTGCCAGCGTCAGCGAATGCGTCATCGGGCAGATGCGCCCTTCCGTTTCTAATAGTGCAATAGCATCGCGGATGGCTGTGGCCGCGTTCGCCGGAAAGTCGTCGGGCGTGGGGCTGAACAGATTTTTCTGATAGCGCGGAAAAATGACCACATTGCCGCGTTGTACCAAATGCCGAATCCAGGCACCATAAATCATCGGATTGTAAGCGCCATA
>CALMSO010000035.1 GCA_937872385.1 uncultured Saprospiraceae bacterium | reverse complement strand
GTCTATCGCAATAATGCCGATACTTTATTGCCCAACCAGCGCTTCCTGACGCTCAACCTACGCGGCGAAGGACTCAATACCCGTGCTATCGGCGCCAAAGCGCGCATTCAGCATCAAGGGCAAATCCTTTATCAGGAACTGCATCCCATGCGCGGCTTCCAGTCTTGCGTGGACGACCGGCTGCACTTCGGGCTGGGTGATATCGCTACGATAGATTCCTTGACGGTCATTTTTCCTGACGGGCGGTATGTGCTGCGCACCCAAGTGCCAACCAACCAGTTTCTGACCATTGCGCAAAGCGAGGCTACTGGACAGTATGATTTTAGCCGCCATTATAAGATGCCCCAACGAACCGTTTTTCAGCCTTTGAACAACCTGCGCGGCGCAGATTTCACGCACCGGGAAAACACCTTTTCTGATTTTGACCGCGACCGGCTCTTGTTTCACATGCTTTCGGCGGAGGGGCCGCGCGTAGCGGTAGCCGATGTCAATGGCGACGGACGCGAAGATTTTTACATTGGTGGCGCCAAAGACCAGCCGGGGCAATTGTTTGTACAACAAACGGATGGCACTTTCCGAAGCACCAACGAGGCGCTTTTCGCGCGCGACCGGGTTTCGGAAGATACCGACGCACTCTTTTTTGATGCTAATGGCAATGGGTATCTCGATTTGTACGTGACCAGCGGCGGCAGTGAATTTCCCTCCACCTCGCTCGACCTGTCCGACCGGCTCTATCTCAATGATGGGCGCGGCAATTTTTCTAAATCCGAACAAACGCTGCCCGGCGGCCGGCTCGAAAATACCTCCTGCGTGCGTGCTGCCGACTTCAATGGCGATGGGCATTTAGACCTCTTCGTGGGAGTGCGGGCGCGACCATTTTTGTACGGAGTGCCTTGCAATGGCTACTTGTTGCAAAACGACGGACGCGGTAATTTTACCAATGTAACGCTACAAGTAGCCCCGGATTTGCAGGAAATCGGAATGATAACCGATGCCCTCTGGACGGATTACGACGGCGACGGCGACCCCGACCTCATCGTGGTAGGCGAGTGGATGCCGGTGAAGGTATTTCGCAATGATGGCGGCCGCTTGACCGACGTATCCGCTGCATTGGGCTTGGATAAAACGCACGGACTCTGGAACCGCATTCAAACCGGAGATTTCAATGGCGACGGGCGCCCTGACTTTGTGTTGGGCAATCACGGATTGAACTCCCGCATACGAGCCGCGCCAGAGCGACCTGCCACCATGTATATCAACGATTTTGACGGCAACGGCACTGCGGAGCAGATTATCTGCGTCTATAATGGCGACCGAGCGTACCCTTTGGCGCAGCGCAGCGACCTGGTGGCGCAACTACCCGGTTTGAAAAAACGCTATTTGAAATCGGCAGCTTATAAAGAACAAACCATTACCGACATTTTTACGCCAGCTCAATTGCAAAATGCCGTTCGCATAGAAATATTCTACACGGAAAGCAGTATCTTGCTGAATGAGGGTGACCACTTTGTGCTGCAAGCCTTGCCCCAAAGAGCACAATTTTCGCCGGTAAGCGGGCTATTGGTAAGCGATTTTGACGGCGACGGGCGGCTGGACATTCTGCTGGGCGGCAATTTCTACCGCGCCAAACCGGAAATCGGCATGCATGATGCCTGTCACGGGCTGTGGCTACAAGGCGATGGGCAAGGAGGCTTTACTCCGCGGCCGGCCGCACAGTCGGGCTTTTTTATCAGAGGGGAAATCCGTGACTTAGTTACCTTGCGCAGCGGCAACAAACGCTTAGTGCTGGCAGCCAGAAATAACGCTGCCTTGCAGTTTTTCCAGTATGGAAAAACGGGCGGGTAATGGAAATGAGCTAATTTTTGTTATTCATTGATTATCAACGGATTTTCGACGAAAAAACTATCAAGTGACTATGAAAAACAGATTCATCAGTGCAAGTATATTGAGCATTTTGGCGCTTACGTTTTGGCATTGCAACAGCCCTACCGCAGAGTACGAGCGTATGGTGCGTAAGGCACTGGCTTCGGGTGAGCGGCAAGACAGCCTGTTTCTCGGCGTGTATTTAGGTATGACTTCGAAAGATTTTTATGCCCATTGCTGGGAACTCAATCGCCAGGGTTTGGTAAAGGAAGGGCCCGCCAACGCTAGCGTACAATACTATCTGCCGGACACCGAACCCCCCATTCGGATGCTCTTTTATCCGGTTTTTCAGGATGATAAAATCCATGAAATGTCTTTAGAATTCACCTATATCGGCTGGGCACCCTGGAACCGGCAGTTCTACGCCGACAAATTGCAGGTAGAACTGCTGGGCATCCTCGAAAGCTGGTACGGCCAGGGTTTTATCCGCTTAGAATCGGCATCGAGCAAAGAATTGTACGTAAAAATAGACGGCAACCGCCGCATTTCGCTGTGGCAGCAAGACGAGCAGGTCGTCAAGGGGTTAATTACAGATTTGTCGGTGAAAAAAAAGGTGCAGCCTGAAAACGACAAGCGTAGCCTGAGCAACCGGTAAGTGGTACAAGCCCCAACGCCGGTTTTAAACCGTTTTTCTATGCAATACAAACCACCAACGAGCTATATTATTTGCCTGCTGCTGCTGGCGGCCTGCACGCGAGGAGGCGAGCCTGAATCGGCATCCGATGCCCTGTTTACAATGCTTCCAGCAAAGCAAACAGGCATTGATTTTGTCAATCAGCTCGAATACGATCAGGCGTTCAATATTTATACGTATCGCAATTTTTATAACGGCGGCGGCGTGGCCATTGGCGATGTAAATAACGACGGGCTGCTGGATATTTATTTTACTGCCAATATGGGCCCGAACCGTTTGTATCTCAATCGCGGTGACTTCCGTTTTGAAGACGTGACTGCGCAGGCGGGCGTGGCCGGCGAGGGCGCTTGGAGCACTGGCGTAGCGATGGTGGATGTGAATGGCGATGGCTGGTTGGATATTTATGTGTGCAACTCCGGTGATGTGAAAGGCGACAACAAGCAAAACGAGCTGTTTATTAATAACGGCGACGGCACTTTCAGCGAGGCCGCCGAAGCCTGGGGCGTGGCCGATCAGGGCTATTCTACCCATGCCGTTTTTTTTGATTATGACAACGACGGCGACCTCGATATGTACCTGCTCAACAATTCCTATCAAGCAATTGGCAGTTTTAACTTGCGGCGCAACGAACGCCCGAAACGCGACCCGCTCGGCGGTGACAAACTCTTCCGCAACGATGGCGGCCGCTTCACCGACGTGAGCGAGGAGGCCGGCATCTACGGCAGCGTGATTGGCTTTGGGCTGGGCGTGACGGTCGGCGATGTCAACCGCGACGGCTGGCTCGATATTTATGTCTCCAACGACTTTTTTGAACGCGATTATCTCTACATCAACCAAGGCGACGGCACCTTTTCCGAAGAGTTGGAAAGCTGGATGCGCTCGCTCAGCGCCGCTTCGATGGGAGCTGATATGGCCGACATTAACAACGACGGGTTCCCGGATATTTTTGTAACAGAAATGCTGCCCGAATCCAACGAGCGCCTGAAAACTGCCACTACTTTTGAAAACTGGAACCGCTATCAGTACAATCTCGAAAATGGCTATTACCACCAATTCACCCGCAATATGTTGCAACTCAACAACGCCGACGGCAGCTTCAGCGAAATCGGACGGCTGGCGGGCGTGGAGGCCACCGACTGGAGCTGGGGCGCCCTGATTTTTGATATGGACAACGACGGGCAGAAGGATATTTTTGTCGCCAACGGCATTTATCAAGATTTGACCAACCAGGATTTTCTCAATTTTATTGCCAATGAAGAAACCGCTCGTTCCATCATCACCAAAGACGGCGTGGATTATAAAAAACTGATTGATCTGATACCTTCAGAACCCGTTCCGAATTACGCTTTTCACAATCAAGGCGGGCTACAGTTTGTTAATAAAGCCGAGGTCTGGGGCCTCGCCACGCCTGGATTTTCCAATGGTGCAGTCTATGCCGATTTGGACAACGATGGCGCGCTCGATTTGATTATCAACAACGTCAACATGCCGGCTTTCGTTTATCGAAATGAGGCGGCGCGGCACTTTCCGGAGCATCGCTACCTGAAAGTGGAGCTCACCGGATCAGGGCAAAATCGGCACGCGGTGGGTACCAAACTGACCGTCCGGCACCAGGGGCAACAGTTTTATATCGAACAAATGCCGATGCGCGGCTTTCAATCATCGGTGGATCCGAGACCTAATTTTGGGCTGGGCAAGCTATCCATGGTAGATTCGCTCATAGTAGAATGGTACGATGGCAAGACCACTGTTCTGCGCAATGTGCCTACCAATCAGACCTTGCAACTGGCGCATAGCGACGCAAGCGACACCCCAATAGCCATGCCCCCTGCTGGGCAGCGGGCGGGCTTGTTTCGAGAGCTTGTCGGGCCGCCATTGGTGGACTTCCGGCACACGGAAAATACTTTTGTAGATTTCGACCGCGACCAGTTGATTTATCATATGCTTTCGACCCAGGGTCCGAAAATTGCGGTAGCCGATGTGAATGGCGACGGCCGCGAAGATTTTTACATTGGCGGAGCCAAAGACCAGCCGGGGCGTTTGTATTTGCAACTGCCCAACGGCTCGTTTCGCAGCGTGCAAGAAGCACTTTTTGCCGAAGATAAAATCTCGGAAGATACCGACGCGCTCTTTTTTGATGCCAATGGCAATGGTCATCCTGATTTGTACGTAGCCAGCGGCGGCAGCGAGTTTCCGTCCACGGCGCTGGCCTTGGCCGACCGATTGTATTTGAATGATGGCAAAGGCAATTTTCGCAAATCAGACCAAACGCTGCCCGGCGGCCGCATCGAAAATACCTCCTGCGTGCGCGCTGCTGATTTCAATGGCGACGGGCATCTCGATCTGTTTGTGGGCGTGCGGCTGCGGCCCCTGCTCTACGGCGTACCAGTGAACGGGTACATTTTGCAAAATGATGGCAAGGGCAATTTTGCGAATGTAACGAAAGACATAGCGCCTGATTTGCTTGAAATTGGGATGATAACCGACGCCATCTGGGAGGATATAGATGCCGATGGCGATGCCGATCTGATTGTAGTAGGTGAATGGATGCCAATTACGGTGTTCCGAAATGACGGCGGCCAGTTTGTCAATATTACCGAAGTGGCTGGATTGGCCAACTCGCATGGCTGGTGGAGCTGCATTGAAGCAGGTGATTTCAATGGCGATGGCCGCGTGGATTTTGTCATTGGCAATCACGGACTGAACTCGCGCTTCCGGGCCAGCCCTGAGCGGCCGGTGCGGATGTATGTGAACGATTTCGATCGCAATGGCATGGTGGAGCAAATTATCGGGGTGCACATCGGCGAGCGAATGTATCCGATGGCCCTGCGGCACGACCTCGTGAGCCAGATGCCAGGATTGAAAAAACGCTACCTGAAATACGACAGCTACAAAGACCAAACCATAGAAGACATTTTCACGCCGGAGCAACTGTCGAGCGCGGTGCAACTGAACGCTTATGTGCTGGCTTCTTCTGTTTTGCTCAATCTTGGCGACGGGCAGTTCGAGCTGCAGCCGCTACCAATAGAGGCACAATTTGCGCCTATGTATGGCATCATAGCCAAAGATTTTGACGGCGACGGGCACACAGATATTCTGAGCGCAGGCAATTTTTTCGGTGCCAAACCTGAGGTGGGCCGCTACGACGCTTGCTACGGGCTGTGGCTGCGCGGGCAGGGGCAGGGCCGCTTCACGCCAGTACGCGCACGCGCTTCGGGCTTTCGGATAGATGGGGAAATCCGTGATCTTGTGCTATTGCGGCAGCGCAACCGCCAGCTGGTACTCGTAGCTCGCAACAATGACCAAATGCAAATGTTTGAATATTAAGATATTGGGATATTGTCTCAGCGGTGAGTTTCTGGCATCGTTATTTTAAGTAAAAAGTATAAACAGCTAATTATCAGAATCTTAAACAATGTCCCGATTAACAAATAACAAATAGTGCGAATATCGAGCTAAGCCCGAAGGGGTGAAATATTTATAGTTAATTGATAATCAATGGTTTTGAACCCCAAAGGAGTGACACCGTGTTGGTGTAATAGGTCACCCCCTACGGGGTTTAAATCGCCTTTTTTATATCCTTATAATTATGTCACCCCGTTGGGTTTCGTTTTTACGTATGCCTGATGCTTTATACTATTTACGGTTTACAAAGTCCGATTTACGATTTTTAAAGTATTAAAAACCAGAATTTTAAATCCAAAAAAACACGTCATGTTCAATTGAAATCGGCATTAATCATTTGAACCCGATATTCGCATAAATAACAAATAACATTAGCAAAATAACCATATCCCATTACTTACTTTATTTGCCAATCTATTTATTATGCAGATCTTCCGCTTGCTTCCGATGGTTATGGTCTGGCTGTGCATGTGGCCGGGGCAGCGCGGTATGACCCAAGCTTTGCCCTGCGATGATTTTTTCTACCTTTTCACAGCCGATTATCCGGGTACGCCCAGTACAATGACGCGGGTGCGTATCAATCCGCAGAGCGGGCGTCCGGAAATGACGACAGTCAAAGCCGATATTGGTGCTTCGATTGGAGCAGTGGGCTATAATGTAGCCGACGGCTATTTTTATGGGTTGAATCCAGTGACGTACGAGCTATTTCGGGTGGATGCCAATGGCAATTCGACCAACCTCGGCGTACCTGCCAACATTGACAAAACGCTTCAATACGTAGGCGGGACGGTATCGCCAATGGGGCGCAGTTTGCTCGTTGTAGGGCGTAGTAAAGACACCAACGTGGACAAAAAATTAGTTTCGATCAATTTGATGAATAATACCTCCGGTTTTGTATCCATTGTAGCTGGCTGGAATTCACAAATCGAATCTATTGCTTTTGACCCCGAATTTGGGCTACTGTTAGGATTTGATCGCGCCACCCGGCGATTGGTCAACATTAGCACGGGCGGTTTTGTGACCAGCAATCGCTATGAAACAAACAATAATTTAGTGACCATCGGCTCGCTTTTTTTTAATACAAATGCCGAATTGTACGGCTACGGCGGCACCGGTACTACCGAAACCCATTTTTATAAAATTGATAAAATCAATGGACGAGCCACTAACATTGGGCAAGGGCCGGTGGGCCGCTCCACCGATGGCTGCGCTTGTCCGTATCGTATTCGTTTTGACAAAACCGTCAGCCCGGCCGAAGCCCTGCCCTGCGCAGAGGTTACTTATCGGTATCACATTACCAATACAGCCGGTACGGCTTATACACAGGTAGAAATCCGGGACACTTTTCCGGCGGGTTTTATTATTACCGGCATCAGCCGCCCGCCCGAAATCGGGGAGGTAGCAAGGGGTATAGGCGGCAATATTCTACACATCAACCGGATGCATTTGCTGCTGGGCGACAATGAAATTGAGATTAAGGTACGAGTAGGTACTCGTGCCGGGGTGTATCCTACACAAGGGCAGATGTCTAATTTCCCTCTGATGATCGGGCCGCAGGTGCGCTCAGATGATCCCTCAGACGACACTCAACAGTCGCCTACCGTGCTTACCATTCTCGAAGGCGAGGAGGTGCTCACGGATACGCTGTTGTACCTTTGCCCAGATGGAACGCGGCGCTTGCGCGCACAATTGGCTGCTGACAGCTATCAATGGAATACCGGAGCCACCGGCCCAACGCTGGACGTGACCCAACCCGGCGTGTACTCGGTTATTGCCACCACCGAATGCGGTGCCTTTTATGACACCGTACAAGTGGTACCTGTTGCCGAGCCTTTGGTGGTAGATTTGGGGCCCGACCAAAGCATAGAGCAGGGCGATCCTGTTCGATTTATCATGCGTACTAATGGCACGGGCAATTTGCAATACCTTTGGCAAAGTGAAGACGACCCGACGCTGACCTGCAATCGCTGCCCGCTGCCAGCAGCCCGCCCCCTGACCAACGCTACTTATACCCTCACGCTCACCGATGACAATGGCTGTAGCGCTACCGATGCTTTCCGCGTGGAGGTGATTCCGGTGCGTACTATTTTTGCGCCTACTGCTTTTAGCCCTAATGGCGACGGCATCAACGATGTCTTCTACTTGCAAGGCAAAACCGATGCCCGTATGCTCTATCTCCGTATTTTTGATCGCTGGGGCAATCTTGTTTTTCAAACAGAAAATGGTTATCTTAACGACCAGAATGCCGGTTGGGACGGGCGCACGCGCAGTCAGACGATTGAAGCGGGCGCTTATGTGTTTATAGCCGAAGTGGAATTTGCAGATGGCATTCGACGAAAGACTTCCGGAGAGGTCACTTTATTGCGATAAGCGATGTCGTACGCAAGATAAAAAAACCATGTCATGGTAAAAACCAACTCCTTTTCAATGCTAACGACAGCAGTTTTGCTGCTGATTACGAGCGCTGCACTGTCTCAGACGGAAGCGAGCGGCAAGGTGACCAATGACTACGGTGCGCCATTGGCGGGTGCCACAGTTCGCATCAAAGGATTGCAAAATGGAACGGTAACGGACGCTAAGGGCAATTTTCAGATGACAACTACGCCGGATAGCACTTCGGCGGCAGACGCACGCTCTGACCAACAAGAAGCAGTAATAACAGGCTTTCCTATCCGACCAAAGCGTACCATCGCGCCCGGTGAGCCGCCCTTGCCCGATGGCTTAGATACAGATGCTGCTGCTTTCCTCGGCAATTTTCACCATCCTTGGCAAATTTTGCAAGGTAGAATTCCCGGATTAATTATTAGCCGACCGGGCGGCAATCCGCTTGGTTTGGCCAACGTGCAACTGCGAGGAGCGCATTCCATTCTCGGAGCTACTGAGCCGCTTATCGTCGTGGACGGCTTGCCCGGTGCCTCGCTGCACACCATTGATCCGATGGACATTGCTAACATCAAGGTGCTGCGCGATGCGGCTTCGGCGGCTATGTATGGTGCGCGTGGTGCGAATGGCGTAATTGAAATTACTACCCGTCGAGGCAGGGCTACACAAGCATTGCAAGTAAGCTACCACGGCTATGCAGCGCTGGAAAATACAACTCGCCTCCCCGATGTACTCAGCGCGGATACTTACCGCCGGTTGGCAAATGACGCTGCCTTTCCACATGGCAACCCTACCTACGATTTGGCGCAATCCACCGACTGGGCGCAGGAGATTACCCGCACCGGCCTGAGCCAGGGGCACCATCTCGCGTTGGCGGGCGGCTACGAAGATACGCGCTATCGCTTATCGCTAAATTTTCGCAATGTCAATGGCGTAGCTACAGGCTCCGGCTTCAATCAGGGCAATGCCTTATTGAATGTGTCGCAGGGGCTGTTCAAAAACAAACTTCAGTTGCATCTCGGTGGCGGGCTTACGCAACGCCATTTTACCGATATTAACAAGGACATTTTTTACTATGCCGCCTTGATGAATCCTACCACTCCCGTCCGAGACAACAACGCTCCCTTCGGTGGCTATTATCAGCCGGTCGTATTTGATTTGACTAACCCGGTGGCGCTGCTGGAACAAATACAAGACAAGGGCCGCCACACCATTGCAAATCTGAATCTCGGTGCTACGTGGCAAATATTTGCAGGTTTAGATGCACGCATTCGCTATTCGACGCAGCAGCAGGATTACGAGCGCGATTATACCGCTACCGAAAATGCTTTTCCTTTGGGTCAAGGCAATTTTACTAACCGCAGCGTTGCAAAGCTATCGAATCAGTTTTTTGAGGCGGCGCTCACCTACCAATACCAGCACAAGGATCACAGCCTGCGCCTCACAGGGGGCTACGCCTGGCAAGACTGGACGAATGACATTGGCGCGGGTACCAATTACGACCTGAGAACGCTGGGTATTACGCTACAAAACGTACCCTGGCCAGTGAACAAGCAGGGGGCGCCACAGGCTTATAAAACGACGACTGCGCTGGCTGCTTTTTTTGGCAATGCACAATATACTTACCGCGACTGGCTGACTGCTTCTGTGAGCGTGCGGCGCGAAGGCTCCTCCCGGTTTGGCGACAATTATCGCTATGGCTCTTTCCCGGCGGTGGGCGCAGGCCTTGATTTTGCGCGCTTAGCAAAGCTGGATTTTGCCGAAAGGCTCAACCTACGCGCAGGCTACGGCATAGCAGGCAACTTACCCACCGATGGTATTTTTGCAAACCGAATTTTTCGGCAGCGGGGCACGGTATTTTACAACGGCGAATTTATTCCGGCCTATGGCCCTGGCAACAATGCCAATGCCGATTTGAAATGGGAAGAGCGCCGCGAATTTAACATCGGGCTGGATTTTTTGTCCGCCAATCAACGCCTGAGCGCTTCGCTGGATTTTTATAACGGCCGCAGCAATGACTTGATTTACAGCTATTTCGTGCCTACGCCGCCCCATTTTTTTGAACGCCAATACGAAAACATGATTGATTTTGCCAATCATGGATTGGAAATTATGCTCTGGGCCGCCCCGGTGCGCAAAGAGCGTTTTGCTTGGGAAATCGGCTTCAATTTGGGGGCCGATCGCACCTCGGTGGACGCCATCCGACCAAGCAAAGGAGACCCCGTGAACTCAATCATACCTGCCGCCAATCTGGGCGCAGCGGGTTGTTGTTTTACAGAAGTGACCGAACTAAGACCCGGCCAGCCGCTGGGGCGTTTTGTGGCTTGGGAAGTGGCCAGCACCGCCGGCGGGTTTTCGCAGCCCCGCGATCGCAATGGCGACGGGCTGATCACGGCAGCGGATTTCGTCACCACGGGCAACGGGCTGCCGCGCTTCACCTATGGCATCACCAACAGCTTGCGCCTTGGGGCTTTCGACTTGAACTTTTTGCTGCGGGGCGCGTCGGGGCATAGCATGGTCAATTTGCATCGTTTTGCTCTTCGCGATCCAGCCAATTTCAGCCGCTACAATCTCCATGCCGCTGCCTTGGAGCCTGCGTCTGTACCCGCCACAATGCCTATTGACCGGCGGTTTGTAGAAAACGCTTCGTTTATTCGACTCGAAAATCTGGTGTTATCCTGGCGTGTACTTCAGAAAGATACGGGGGGTATTGCTTCCTTACAACCATATGTGGCGGTTCAGCATTTATTTACTTTGACCAATTATAGCGGGCCCGACCCCGACGTGCGCCTGAGCAATGGGCAAGTAGGAGAAAATTTTTTCAACCCCAATCCATTACTACCGGGTCTGGATACCCGCATGGTTTATTACCCAACCCGCACCTTTGCCATAGGCGTGCAGGCTGTTTTTTGAATAGTAAATGTCAAGTTACTACATGATAAATAATAAAAAGTGGTTTTTCTGGATTATAATAATTGGAATAGTTTCCTGTGATAAACAATTAGAAAACAAGCGTTTCGAGTTATTAGATGCTCAACGAACCGGCATTACATTTACAAACCAACTAAATGAAACCGAAGATTTTAATATCATAGAATACCTCTATTTTTATAATGGCGGCGGCGTGGCCGTTGGTGATATTAATAACGACGGTCTGCCGGATATTTTTTTTACTGCCAATCAGTTGCCCAATCAATTATACCTGAATAAAGGCAATTTACAATTTGAAAATATTACAGAAAACGCTGGCGTGGCCGGGCAGGGCAGTTGGAAAACGGGCGTCACTATGGCGGATGTAAATGGCGATGGTTGGTTAGATATTTACGTGTGCCAAGTGGGAAATTACAAAACCCTCAAAGGGCGCAACGAATTGTATATCAATAACGGCGACGGCACTTTTAGTGAGCAGGCTGCTGCATACGGCGTTGATTTTCAGGGGTTTTCGACCCAAGCGGTGTTTTTCGATTACGATGGGGATGGCGACCTCGACTTGTATCTGCTCAATCATTCCATTCACGCCACCGACAATTACGGGCGCGCCCACCTGCGGCTGCAGCGCGATGCCCTCACCGGCGACCGACTTTATCGCAACGATGGTGCTCGCTTCACCGACGTGACCGAAGCGGCTGGCATTTATAGCAGCAAAATCGGCTACGGCCTCGGCGTGGTAGTGGGCGATGTAAATAATAACGGCTGGCCGGATATTTATGTATGTAATGATTTTCATGAAAATGATTATCTATATTATAATAATGGCGACGGTACATTTACCGAGGTGGGTACACTTGCTTTTGGGCATACCAGCAATTTTTCGATGGGCTGCGATCTGGCAGATGTCAATAACGACGCGCTTCTTGACCTTCTTTCGCTCGATATGAAACCCGAATACGAGCCGGTACTCAAAAGCTCTGTGGGTGCCGATCCATATAATATTTACCAATTCAAACTTGAATACGGTTATCATCATCAGTTTCCGCGCAATATGTTGCAACTCAACCGCGGCCAGGGCCGCTTCAGCGAAATAGCCCAATTTGCCGGCGTGGATGCGACCGACTGGAGCTGGGCGGCACTTTTTTGCGACCTCGACAACGACGGCTGGCAGGATATTTTCATCACCAACGGCATCTGGCAGCGCCCCAACGACCTCGATTACCTCAAGTTTACGTCCAACCGTGAGGTGCAACAACGCGCCACCAATCTGGAGCTGGCTGCCCAAATGCCACCGGGGTTAGTGCCCAATTACGCTTATCGCAATCGCCGGGATTTGACCTTTGAAAATGTCTCGGAAGCTTGGGGGCTGGCGCTGGTTGGCTGCTCAAATGGTGCGGCGTATGCCGATTTGGACAACGACGGCGACCTCGATCTGGTGGTTAATAATCTGAACGCTCCGGCCTTGATTTTTGCGAATAAAACGAACGAACAGCCCACGCATTCGTACCTGCGCATTGGCTTGTCCGACCCCGAAAGCCGCAATCGCTTTGGCATCGGTGCGCGGGTGGAGGTGTACGCAGGCGGGCAGCGGCAGGTGCGCGAATTGCAAACTACACGCGGCTTTCAGTCGGCGGTGGAGCCGGTGCTGCACTTCGGGTTGGGGGAGCAGGCGCAGGTGGATTCTATGCGGGTGCGCTGGCCCGATGGTAAATGGCAGATTTTACAAAATATATCTGGTAATCAGCAAATTACAATTGAAAAAAAACAAGATTTGCTACTTTGGACGCAGAATAATACTGAGTCGCATATTTTTATAGAAATAAGCGAAGCGACTGGGTTAGATTTCACACATCGGGAAAATACGTACAATGATTTCAATCAGGAAAAGCTGCTACCGCACAAACTTTCGACGCAGGGGCCCAAGCTGGCGGTAGGCGATGTGAATGGCGACGGGCGGCCGGATTGCTACATCGGCGGTGCGGCCGGGCAGGCAGGTGCTTTGTTTTTGCAAACGCAAAATGCTGATTTTCAGAAGGTTGATATAATGGCTTTTGTCACCGATACCTTTCAGGAAGATGTCGGCGCGATTTTTTTTGATGCCGATGGCGATGGCGATTTGGACTTGTACGTGGTGAGCGGCGGTGGCGAGTACGGTCAGCTGCCTACTTTTTATTACGATCGGTTGTACCTAAATGACGGTCAAGGCCGCTTCACGGCTGCGGCCGAGGATGCCTTGCCGAAGTTGCCGGCTAATGGCAGTTGTGTGGTAGCTGCGGATTTCAATGGGGATGGGGCAGTGGATTTATTTGTCGGAACACGCTCAATACCAGGTGCTTATGGCGTACCGCCGGATAGTTATATTTTGCTGAATGATGGTCGAGGACATTTTACAAAAGCCGAACATCCTGCCTTGCAGCGCCTCGGCATGGTGACGGCTGCGGCCTGGCTACCGGAAGAAAATACCCTCGCGGTAGTGGGCGAATGGATGCCAGTGACCCTGTTGCATTTCGCAAAAATGAAGGCTACAAGGCTGCACATTGAACCAGCTACAATAGAAAATTCTGAAGGCTGGTGGAACACGGTGCACGCTGCTGACCTCGACGGCGACGGCCGCTGGGATTTACTACTCGGCAATTTGGGTTTGAATAGCAACTTGCGCACCAGCCCGGCTGAGCCGGTGGAATTGTTCGTAGCCGATTTTGACCAAAATGGTTATACCGATCCTTTGCTGAGCTACTACCGGCAGGGCAAGCCTTACAGCTACTACGCTAAAGACGAGCTTTTTGAGCAAATCACGCTCATCAAAAAACGCTTTGTGGACTATGCGCCTTTTGCGCGCAGCACCTTTCGGGAGGTGTTTCCGGCTGAGCAATTGCGCCAAGCTGGCTACCGAAAGGCAGTTACTTTTGCTTCGGCTTTCGCCAAAAATCTGGGCAATGGAGACTTTGCGCTGCAGCCCTTGCCCACCGAGGCACAGTGGTCGCCCATTTTCGCCTTTGCCACCGGCGACTTCAATAACGACGGGCATTTAGATGTATTGGCGGTAGGCAATTGGCACGATTTGCAGCCCACCCGCGGACGGCATAACGCCTGCTTCGGGGTGTTTTTACAAAACGACGGATCGGGCAATTTCTCAACCACGGGCCCCATGCGCAGTGGTTTTTGGGTAGAAGGGCAGGGCCGCGATGTGC
>CALMSO010000034.1 GCA_937872385.1 uncultured Saprospiraceae bacterium | reverse complement strand
AGGAAATAAATACGCAACAACCCATAAAGCCCCCCAAAAGGGGCTTTTTGCGTTGAAGGGCAAAGATTTATCTCAAAAACAAGTATCCGCCTCTTTCATCTTTCCATTATTCGTTATATATTGCGTGCAAATGCAGCCGCATTGCACATCTTGCCAATTACACAACACTTCAGGACTTGCCAGCCTATATTATCAAACGTGTATTCGATATTGTTTTTTCTGATTTTAAGGGTGGAAATATGTGTCTTTTCTTACGAAATTGCGTCTCAACTAATAAATTTTCTTCCTATTGTAATGGGAGGAACTCGACTTTTTTGGAATTTGCATTGACAACCCCTAAACACCTAACACCTTGAGAGCTGGATGTCATCAAGATATGAAAGACCTAGAGGTCATTAATAGCTATTTGGAAACGCAAGCGTCCATGTGCTTCAGCGTGTTGTATAGCCGTTATGCTTCCAAAATATATGGCAAGTGCCTGACCATACTCAAAGATGAAGCCATGGCAGAAGATGCCACGCAGGAGATTTTCATGAAAATTTTTCTGAATCTCTCCCGCTTTGAGGAAAAAGCGAGATTTTCTACTTGGATCTATTCAATCACCTACAATTATTGCATTGATTATCTGCGGAGAAAGCAAAAGCAGAGTAATGTATTTTCGGATGATGAAATAGAGAAAGCCGCCGACGTGGCTGAAGATGATGTATCGGACGCTGCACTAATGGAACTCGAAGTGAGGCAGCTTAGAAATATTTTAGACGAAATGCCACCAGGCGATCGCACTATATTGCTAATGAAATATCAGGACGACATGTCCATTCGGGAAATAGCCGGGATACTAAACAAATCAGAAAGCGCCGTAAAAATGAAAATAAAACGGGCAAAAGAAAAGGCACAAAAACTGAAAGAGGAATTTTTACCCACAATCCGATAAGAATGCAAATAAACAATTTTAAGAGGCTACAGGAAGAGGAAGAGAGGATCTATCAGGAGCGACACGAGCGAAATGTGCGCTCCAACCTGCTTCATTCGCTCGGCGTTATGCGCTTTGTCGGGCAAGTCGTAGATATGTACTTGCCCAAAATATTCGAGCTATTTGTAATGGCATTAGGCGGAAAATCGGAAGAGCATCAAACGGCTCGCACCGGCTCTACACCGCCCTCGCAAGCGGCAAGTACTACCACCAATGGAAAACGCGCACCAGGCAGCACGGCGGGCGAAGATATTGCCAGAAAAGGATGATAAAATTACGATAATCAGATATTTACAATATCTTTCTTAGGCTTTTGTTTAACTTAAAAAACCTGAAACCTAAAAAATACTACAACAATGGAAGGCTTTGACGTATTGGAAATTGTCAAAAAAATGCTGTTTGACTTGGCATCTTTTGTGCCCAATTTCTTCGGGGCGCTTCTCGTCTTTATTATCGGATGGATTATATCGCGCATTGTGGCCAAAGTGATACGCAAATTGTTGAAAACGATCGGTGCAGATAAATTAGCGGAAAAGCTCAATGAAATTGAAATTGTGCACAAATCCAAACTGCGCATTGTACCCAGCGTACTGCTATCCAAAATGGCTTATTACATTTTGCTGTTCGTCTTTATCATCGCTGCTACCGATGTACTGGGGATGCAGGCAATTTCCCAGTTGATGGGCGATTTGCTCAATTATATCCCCAATTTACTCTCTGCTTTTTTAGTGCTAATTGTAGGCATTTTCCTCGCCGATTTTATTAAAAATATCGTATTTACTACGTGTACTTCCCTCGGCATTCCTGCTTCGAGCATCATTGCCAATATCGTATTTTATTTCTTATTCCTAAATATTGCCATTATTACACTTTCGCAAGCAAAAATTGATACGAATTTTATTCAAGACAACCTGTCCATCATCCTCGCTGGCGTGGTGCTGGCCTTTGCTATTGGTTATGGCTTTGCTTCTCAACAAATCGTTGCCAATTTTTTAGCTTCTTTATATCATAAAAATAAAATATTACCCGGCGATATTGTAAAAATAGAAGGCGTGAAGGGCGAAGTTATTCATATTGATACCGCTTCATTTACCTTGAAGGCAGAAGATCATGTAGTTGTGTTTCCGCTCAGTAAACTCACCACCGAAAAAGTTGAAGTTTTCAAAAAAGGCATAAACCCGGACGCGGAGTAAATGAAATATTTATTGCATTGTAATAAATATTGACAAATATTTAGCAGTTGGAAAAGCTATTTACCTTCCGGCTATTATTTATTGCAAAATGCAGCTCAATTGCTTTTTGAGGTTGTTATGTGTTTGATTGTCAGCTTATTAAGCTGCGTGAAGTTATAAGCTAAAACAATATCATACTTCTTTAGGTATGCACTTTTATGAATCATAAAAGCCAAAACAGATGAACAAAAATTACTTTCTTGTCGCCTTTATGTTATGCCTTACCTGCGGTGCAATCAATGCTCAGGATGAAGCCGCCACCGAGCCAGAGGTAGAAAAAGCCTGGAATACCGGCGCGGGCATGGGGTTTGATTTTGCACAGCTCTTTCAGCTCAATCCTCGCCAAGGTGCCGGACAAAACCGCCTGGGCGTGGGGGGTGCCGCCAATTTTTTTGCCAACTATAAAAAAGATCGCTTGGCCTGGGACAACCTATCGTCGTGGCAGTTTGGGCTACAACGGCTTGGTTCTGGGGTCATTGCGCAAGGCACCACCGAGAAAATTCCTTTTCAAAAAGCGATTGACGAACTGCGCCTCAACTCAAAGATGGGCTACAAAACTTCAGAGAATTCAAAGTTTTTTTACGCTGCCAACCTGTCGCTCATGAGCCAGTTTGTGCCTACCTACACCGATCCAGGATTGCCAGGCAACTTCCCGAACGCCCTGAGCGATGATAGCAATTTGTTGTCCACGCTCTTTGCGCCAGCTACCATCACCATCTCGGCAGGTATAGATTATAAACCGTCCAATAAATTATCGTTTTATTATTCGCCGCTGGGGGGGAAGTTTATTATAGTTGGTAATAATGAGGTAGCGGCAATGGGCGTGCATGGCAACCCGGTGGAAAGAGACGCACAGGGTAATATTATAAGTTTCCGCAATGTGCTGTCACAGATGGGTTCTATTCTGCGCTTGAATTATTCCAGCAAATTTCTGGAAGACCGCCTGACCTTTTCGTCGGCTTTATTATTGTTTTCTAATTATTTAGAAAATCCTCAGAATATTGACATAGACTGGACGAATGAATTCGCCATCACGGTGCTCAAAAACCTGCAGCTTTCGGCTACGATGAATATTTTTTATGATGATGACGTGTTGGTACAAATCACAGATTACAATGCACCCAATGGCGTAAGCGGCTTGGGCAAACGGGTGAGCTTGACCCAACAGATACTGCTGAAGTACAGCATTGTTTTTTAAACCAATACCCGGCAAGGTGCGCTCGTTTTTTATAAAGCGAGCGCCTTGCTAATGGGTGTTTTTTGTAAGCGAGTCTTGTTTCTTTTTATCTTAGATTTGCACCAACTTCCAGCGGCCACGCCGGAAAATAAGGATTGAGACAACCGCCCAGATAGATTCGCTAATGGCCACAGCCGTACAGACCCCAGCCACTCCCCAGCCCAATGTGACGGCCAGTAAATATCCCAGCGGAATTTCCAGCGCCCAGAAGCAAAACAAGTTGATGATCGTTGGCGTACGCGTATCGCCCGCACCATTGAAAGCCTGACTGACTACCATGCCCCAAGCCCAAAAGATGTAGCCCGCACAAAAAATACGCAAGCTGACAATACCCGCCCGAATAACCTCCGGCTCGGTGGTGAAAAAGCGGATAATGGGTGCCGAGAATACCACCAAAATCAACGAGAGCAAGACTAAAAACACCATATTGAAAAGACCGGAACGCCAAACGCTGGTCTCCGCGCGCGCCGGATTGCCTGCGCCGAGGTTTTGACCTACCAATGTTGCTGCTGCATTAGCAATGCCCCAAGAAGGCAGGGTAGAAAAAATGATAATTCGGATGGCTATGGTATAACCAGCAATGGCGTCGCTGCCAAATTCGGCGATGATACGCACCAGAAAAATCCAACTGGCAGAAGCAATGAGAAACTGCCCAGCACCAGTGATGCCCACTTTGAGCAAGCGCCGGATAATGTCCCATTGCAGTACTAAATGTGCCCGCGTAAACCGAATGACACTCCCCCCTTTCTTTTCGTCTTGCTTGAGCAAATGATACAACTGATACAACACGCCTATGCTGCGCCCGATGAGCGTTGCTACCGCTGCGCCTTGCACCCCCAGCTCTGGGAAAGGACCAATGCCAAAAATGAAAAGCGGATCCAGTATAATATTGATACCATTAGCAATCCAAAGCGTACGCATGGCAATGGCCGCGTTGCCTGCCCCCCGAAAAATGCCGTTGAGCAAAAACAGAAGCATAATGACAATATTCGAGCCTAATGCAATGCGCGTATAGCCAATACCAGACGCCACCATCTGCTCGCTCCCCCCCATAAAACGCAGAATATCGGCTGCAAAAATAAAGCCCGGTACGCCAATCAGCACCGATAGCGCTACGGCAATCAGCACCGCTTGCATAGCCGCCATAGAAGCAGCCTCCGGCTTTTGCTCGCCAATGCGCCGCGCCACCATAGCTGTTGCGGCCATACTCATACCAATGGCCACTGAATAAATCAACGTGAGCAAGGACTCGGTAAGCCCCACTACCGCCACGGCATCTACACTTACTTTGGAAACAAAATAAACATCCACGATGGCAAAGAGCGATTCCATTACCATTTCGAGCACCATCGGGATGGAAAGCAGCACAATCGCCCGGTTGATGCTGCCCGTAGTGTAGCTGCGCTCTTCGCTGCGGAGCGATTCGAGAAGGAGGTCAAGTATTTTTCGCATGGGTGATGGTCGGCTTTTATTTGGCATTAATACAGCATTCATTGCCCGGCAGCAATACTATGCAGTTGGGTGCCGTCAGGTGATTTTAATTGTAACAACAAACGTTTTTGTAATACTTGCTTTTTTACAAAATAGTTCCTGCAACGAAAAAAAACGCTCACTTTTCTGTGCAGCCGGCTTTTTTCTTTTTATTTTACAACAATGACTGTTTTACTATTACCAACGGGAAAAAACAGGCGGCATCCGACGGTCTAATGTTTCGATATTATTATTCATACCAAACACCCACCGCATTATGCTCACAAGACTTGCTACACTTATTATTGCAGGTATTTTTTTGCTGCACACGGCCGCAGCGCAAAATCCGGCGCGCAAGGCACTCGATCACTCAGATTATGACCTCTGGAAAGCGATTGAAAAACCGCAAATTTCTAATGATGGTCGCTGGGTAATCTATGAACTCAACCCTGGCGAAGGCGACGGGCAACTGCTCATCCACGATGGAACCACCGGCAAAGATCGTCGCTTCGAGCGGGCTGGTAGCGCTTCTATCAGCGCGGATAACCGGTTTGCTGCCTTCAAAATAACACCGCACCGCGATACCGTATTGGCGCAGCGCCGCCGCAAGGTGAAAAAAGACGATTTGCCCAAAGATACCCTCGGTATTCTGGAGCTGGCTACTGGCAATCTGACCAAAATCGCTGATGTACAGTCTTTTCAGTTGCCTACCAAATGGAACGGCTGGTTAGCTTACCACAAGGAGCCAGGTACTACTCCAGCTGATACTACCGCTGCGAATAACGGCGAGCAAAAGCCCAAAAAGGCAAAAAAGGAAAGCCGCGACAATGGCAGCACCTTAGTGATTCGCAATTTGAGCACTGGGCAGGAGACCTTGGTCGCTTTCGCTAAAAGCTATACCCACGCAACGGAAGGCGCTAAATTCGTGGTGCTGAGCACTGGCAATGATGCAGATTTTCAGCCGGGCGTATATGTTTTTGATGCCAATAAAGGGGCGTTGCAGCCCGTGTGGCAACAAAAAGGGGATTATAAAAACCTGACTTTTGACAAAACAGGCACGCACCTTGCTTTTTTAGCCGATCTTGACACTACTAAAGTGCGCTTGCGTCCCTTTGGCTTGTATCACTGGCGCGATGGGCAGGCGCAGGCAACATTGGTAGCCGATGATAGTGCTGATTTTCTACCCGCCAACTGGCGCATCAGCGAGAACGGTGGTTTGCGGTTTTCGGAAGATGCAGCAGCGCTTTATTTTGGCATAGCGCCGGAGCCAGTCATGCCTGATACTACTTTGCTCGAAGAAGAAATTGTAAAAGTGGAGGTCTGGGCTTACAACGATCCCGTATTGCACACCATGCAAAATGTGCGCTTGGAGCGCGAAAAACGGCGTTCCTACGATTGTGTATTGCATTTGAATACCGGAAAAATCGTACAATTAGCCACTCCTACCATTCCGGAAGTGCAATGGGGTAATGAAGGCAAGGCACCGGTGGTGATGGGCTACACCCAGGAACCCTACGGCGTGGAATCTACCTGGGAATGGTGGAGTAAACGCGATGTGTATCTGATTGATACAGAAACCGGTAACGCTAAAATAGTACAGCAAGGGCTGGATGCCAATGTTCAGTTTTCGCCGGGCGGCAAATATTTGTACTGGTACAGCTTCCCAGACACGGCGTGGTTTGCGCACCATATCGAGCGAGGAGCCACGAAGCGCCTCACCGACAACAATCGGGTGACTTTTTATAACGAACTCGACGACCATCCTGACGACCCGCCTGCCTATGGCATTGCCGGCTGGCTCAAAGACGATGCCGCCATTCTGATCTATGATCGCTACGACCTTTGGCGTTTCGATCCCAATGGTGCCGCCGCCCCGGTATTGCTCACCAATGGTCGCAAGGCTCAGCGCCGCTTTCGCTACATTCGCACCGACGACGAGCAGCGCTTCATCGAACCGGGCACCAAGCTATTGCTCTCGGTTTTTGAAGAGCCAACCAAAAAAGCAGGCTACGCTTGGCTCGACTTGTCAAATAATAACTTGACGCTGGTACAATTAGAGGATTATAACTTCGCCAATCGGCCGCTCAAAGCGAAAAATGCTGAAAAATGGGTCTTTACCCGCGAAAATTTCCAGGTTTTTCCAGATTTGCTCTATGGCAATGAGCTGAAAACAGGCAAAAAAATCAGTGATGCCAATCCGCAGCAGCGCAACTACTCCTGGGGCACGGCCGAACTCGTAGAATGGGTTTCGCTCGATGGCATCCCTTTGCAGGGTATTTTGTACAAGCCAGAAAACTTCGATCCTAAAAAGCAATACCCCATGATGGTGTATTTCTACGAGCGGATGTCGGATGGCTTGCATCGCTACCATGCGCCTGCGCCCGGCCGCTCGTCTATTAATTTCTCATTCTACGCCAGCCGTGGCTACTTAGTGTTCATCCCGGATATTCCCTATCGCATTGGCTACCCCGGCGAAAGCTGCTACAATGCAGTCATTCCAGGGGTTACCGCACTTATCAACAAGGGTTTTGTGGACAAAGCGCGCATTGGCGTGCAGGGGCACAGCTGGGGCGGTTATCAAATTGCTTACCTGCTGACACGTACCAATATTTTCAAATGTGCCGAATCCGGTGCACCAGTTGTGAATATGTTTTCGGCTTATGGTGGCATTCGCTGGGGTAGCGGCCTGAGCCGCTCGGCGCAATACGAACGCACCCAAAGCCGCATCGGGGGGTCGCCATGGCAGTATCCGCTACGGTATATTGAAAATTCGCCCCTCTTTGCAGCGGATAAAATTCAAACACCGGTACTCATTTTGCACAATGACAAAGATGACGCCGTGCCCTGGTATCAAGGTATCGAATTTTATGTAGCCATGCGCCGCCTCGGCAATCCGGCTTGGTTGCTCAATTACAACGGCGAGCCGCACGGCATTACCAAAAAGCAAAACCGAAAGGACTTTCAGTTGCGCATGCAACAGTTTTTCGATCATTATCTAATGGATACACCTATGCCACAATGGATGAGCCGCGGTGTGCCTGCTATCGAAAAAGGTATTCGGCAGGGGTATGAACTGGTATCGGATCAGGAATAAGGCTTAATTTTTACTTGTACTTGTGCTTTATATTCTATAACTTTGGCAACTGGCGACGCACTATCGACAATGGGTGTGTCGCCAATTGTTTGTATAACAAACTGCTGTATAACATTCCAAAGTTTTCTGTCAAAAGAATCTGGATGATATGGATCCCCAAGAAAAGCTAAACCAATTTACGCCTTTTGAAAAAGAGGTAAGACCGCACGGTGGTGCAAGCGGCCCTCGAAGAGTCTTACACCGAGTGGGGATACGGCTCAACGCATTATTATTTTGAATGGTCAGCAGCCATTCCTCAATTAGTCAATCATCCCCTGCTCTTTTTAAAAAAGTCTCCGACTTCCATTGTACAATTGATACCCAGTGAGCCAAATCTTATAGTACGTGAAAAAGGAAAATCTATTGAAGTGCAGTTCGATCATCCGGTCCAAGAAGTAGGGTTTTCACTCATCAAGGAAACCAATTTTAGGTATAAAGTATTGGAAATCAATAAAAATCATGTAGAAATCGCTTCCCTGTTTGACCGCAACAAGCTCGTTGTCCCCGCCACGGGGAGGAAGGTCTTATCAGAAGTTATAAATAATTTGACGAATGTGGTAGCGGTGCAAAGTGGACTGGAAGAGCATTTAGAAAATATTCCGGAGGTAACGGCCGACCAACGAATTTATGCCCTACTTCTGCCGGCAGGCGAAGGATTCCTGCTCGAGTTCTTCGTCAAGCCCTTGCAGAGTGCCGCTCCTTATTTGAAACCGGGCAAGGGCACGGAAAACGTAATAGGCGAGGTGAACAACCAGCAGGTGCAAACGCGCCGCGACCTCAAAGCCGAACTGGTGCAGCTTAAAATAGTACAAAACGCTTGTCCAATATTACTCGAAGTAGAAGGTAGCCGCAACCTTGAATGGGATATTCAAGATGCAGAGAAATGCTTGCAATTGTTATTAGAACTGGAACCCCTCAAGCAAAACAATCACGTAGTAATTGAATGGCCCAAGGGAGAAAAAGTCCGCCTCGCGGGTATCGCCGGTTTCGATCAGTTGCACATGGGCATCCAGCGCGAAAAGGATTGGTTTAGTGTGTCTGGTGAAGTAAAAGTAAACGAAGAACTGGTGCTGAGTATGCAGCAACTCACCAAGCTATTGCAGGGCGCAAAGGCAGATAGCCATTTTGTTGAAATTTCCAACGGGCAATTCCTGGCGCTCACCGAGCAGTTTCGCAAGCGCCTCGTTGAACTAAGTACCGTCTTGGACGACAAGATGCGCTTCCATCCTTTGGCTGCCGAACTGGTGGAAGAATTTGCCGAAAATGCCAACGAACTCAAAGCGGCCAAACATTGGAAAGACCTCCTCAAAAAACTCCGCGACGCGCGCACTTACAACGCGCAACTACCCGGCACCTTTCAAGCAGAGATGCGCCCCTACCAACTCGAAGGCTTCAAATGGCTCTCGCAATTGGCGCAGTGGGGCGTGGGGGCTTGCTTAGCAGATGACATGGGCCTCGGCAAAACCATTCAAACATTGGCCGTATTGGTGGATCGGGCACCACAAGGACCGGCCTTAGTCATGGCGCCAGTGAGTGTGTGCCGCAACTGGGAGCGCGAAGCTGCCCGATTTGCCCCCACCTTGCGGGTACAATTATTTGGCGAAGGCGATCGGCAAGCGATGATAGAAACCCTTCAACCCTTCGACGTATTGGTTACCAGCTACAATCTGATGCAAATCGAATCCGCTCATTTCGAGAAAAAGCATTTTGCTACCATTGTACTGGACGAGGCACAAGCCATTAAAAACCGTAGCACCAAACGATCTAAGGCAGTAATGAACTTACAGGGCGATTTCAAAATAATTACAACCGGTACGCCTATTGAAAATCATCTCGGTGAATTGTGGAACTTGTTCAACTTCATCAACCCTGGGCTACTGGGCGGCATTGACCGTTTCAACGAGCGCTTCGCCATTCCAATTGAAAAGTATAAAGACGACCTCAAGCGCCGGCAGTTGCAAAAAATTATTCGACCCTTTGTGCTGCGGCGCCGCAAAAATCAGGTGCTCGATGAATTGCCGGAAAAAACCGAAGTGGTGCTCAATGTAGAGCTTTCCGCCGAGGAGCGTGCTTTTTACGAGGCGCTGCGGCGCGATGCAGTGCAGCGTATCGAAAGCGAAGCCGGTGATAATCAAGACAAACGTTTCCGCATTCTTGCCGAATTGACGAAGCTGCGCTTGGCCGCCTGCCACCCGAAGTTGGCGCAGGAAAACGTGCCGCTGGGCTCCAGCAAGTTGGAGTTATTTTTGGAAACCGTGGAAGAACTATTAGATAACAACCACAAAGCGCTGGTATTCAGTCAATTTGTTAAACATTTGGAAATCATACAGCAAGCTTTGCAAGAGCGCAATATTCACTACCAATACCTCGATGGAAGCACTCCGCCCCACAAACGCCAAGAGCGCATTGATGCCTTTCAGCACGGCGATGGCGATTTGTTTCTAATTAGCTTGAAGGCTGGTGGCGTAGGTTTGAATCTCACCGCTGCCGACTATGTCATTCACCTCGACCCCTGGTGGAATCCGGCGGTGGAAGACCAAGCCACCGACCGCGCGCATCGCATTGGGCAGCAGCGGCCAGTTACCGTGTATCGGCTGGTAGCGGAAGCCACCGTGGAAGAAAAAATTGTCAAACTGCACGAACTCAAGCGCGACCTCGCCGATAGCCTGCTCGCCGGTGCAGACATGAGCGGCAAGATGAGCGCCGATGAATTGCTGGCGCTAATCCGAGAAGGATGACCTATGGCTACCGCCGCCAAGTATGGGTGAGGAGCTCCTGAGCCGGGCCGGCTACTTCCAAGCCTGCATTGCGACCTGTGCCTTCGAAAAGTAATTGCTCACCGTCAAAAAATTGTACGGATATCGTGGCTTGCATACTTTCGTTCACTTTGCCAGTCATATTGCCCGACAAGGGCGACAGCAATTCGCCGCCTTCGGCCTTGTGGGCGCCGATGTTGAGCCGATAACGCCGATCCTTGAATGCAAGCTGTACTGTACTTTCGTCAAAATCTGCCTGCATCATGGCACCAGTGTAAGTAGCAAAGCGATACAAACGATCACCGAGTAAAAAACCGACGATATAGCCAATAAAATGGCTGCCCAACCACGGAATTTTGGCTACCGAAGCCATCAGGCACACTGGGTGCGGCGCGTCGAAGTGATTGCTTTGCATCCATATCCAAGAATTAGGGAACGACTCGCCCCAATCTTTCTCTATGTAGCCCTTGCCACCATTGAAATCTATGGTTTCGCCATATACTTGCAACTCCCCTTGTAGGGTATGATGCATACTCACCACGCCGTGATAGCACTCCATGAAAGGTACAAACGAATACCAACCCATGATGCCTGGCGCACCAAGCATCCGCGGCCAAGGATACCGATCCGACCATTGCAGCTCGCCTTGCAACTCTGGTAGCGCGAGGCGCAGGCTGTGTGTTGAAAAAAAATTGTCGCCGAGGTTCAGCTCGAAACGTTGGTCGGAAGGCTGAAAGTCAGACGCTTCAAAACGATGGTACGTAGCGGTGCATTTTTTGCCGTCCAGCACTTGGATAAAGGCGTGCGTTTCGCCGTCCTTGCCATAAGAAATGCCCGGTATCAATGCAAAAGCAAAGCGCTCGCCTGGGTCCACTATTTTGAAATACCAACCCTCAAAATACTTACGCTGCTGGCCCCAGCCATGGTACATATCCGGATTCCAGGTAGCCCGCCAACGGCGTTGATAATTTGCCAACATGAATGGTCTGTTGTTGCGTTTTGAAACGCTTTTTTCAGGAAAAATATCCTAATATCCCAATATCCTAATTAACTGCTCCCGAAACCGCTCCACTGGCAGAAACTGCTGCTCCAGCGCGGCAGCAAAAGGCACGGGCGTATCGAGGCTCGCAGCGCGTAGCACCGGCGCATCTAAGTGCTCGAACAAATGCTCGGAAATGTACGCGGCAATTTCGCCACCCAACCCGCCGAAAAGGGTATCTTCGTGTAAAATGACGACCCGATTGGTTTTTTGCACGGTAGCGTCAATCGCTTCATAATCAATGGGTAATAAAGTACGTAAATCCAATATTTCTACGTCGGCGCCCAGTTCTTCTACAATGCGCTGCGCCCAATGCACGCCGTAGCCATAGGTAATCACCGAAGCGGCCGTACCTGCGCGCACTACCTGCGCCTTGCCGATTTCGATGGTGTAATAATCATCCGGTACCTCAGCCGAGATACTGCGATACAAGGCTTTATGTTCAAAATAGAGCACCGGATTCGGGTCGGCGAAACTGGCCAAGAGCAGCCCTTTGGCATCCACTGGATTGGACGGATAGACCACTTTCAGCCCTGGCGTATGCGCAAACCAAGCCTCATTACTTTGCGAATGGAATGGCCCCGCGCCTGTACCTGCGCCCGTTGGCATCCGAATCACTACGTCTGCGGGCTGCCCCCAGCGGTAGTGCAGCTTGGCGAGATTGTTCACAATTTGCGTCATGCCGCAGCTCACAAAATCGGCGAATTGCATTTCGACCATCGCCTTGTAGCCTTTCAGACTGAGGCCCAGCCCAATGCCAATGATGGCGCTTTCGCACAGGGGCGTATTGCGCACCCGCGCCTTGCCAAATTGCTGCACAAAGCCGTCGGTTATTTTAAAAACGCCACCATAATCGGCAATGTCCTGCCCCATCAGCACGAGGTTGCCGTGGCGCTCCATCGCTTGCCGCAATCCGTCGGATACCGCGTCAATAAAGCGTTTGGATGTTGTTTTGGCGGAAGCCGGCGGTGTCGCCTCGGCGTGGTGCGGTGCATACACATCGCCCAATTCGCGGCTCAGTGAGACGTCCACGGGCGGCTCGTTGTTGGCGGTTTCCCAACTTTGGTCAATCCATTTTTTCAAGGATTTGCGCGTAGTTTCCACCTTCGCGGAAGTCAGCACGCCCGTTTCCAATAGAAAATTTTCGTAATTTGAGAGCGGATCTTTGGCCGCCCAGGTATCCATCAATGCTTTGGGTACATACTTCGTGCCGGAGGCTTCCTCGTGGCCGCGCATTCTGAAAGTGAGGCATTCTACGAGCACCGGTTCCGGGTTTTCGCGCATGGCCGCACTCAGGCGAGCGATAGTGTCATATACTTCGAGGACGTTGTTGCCATCAATGACCACCGATTTCATGCCGTAGCCAATGGCGCGGTCGGCGAGTTGGGCGCAGCGGTACTGCTCGTTGGTGGGTGTAGAGAGGCCGTAGCCATTGTTTTCAATCAAAAAAATAACGGGCAATTGCCAAACGGCAGCCGTATTCAAAGCTTCGTGAAATTCGCCTTCGCTGGTGCCGCCTTCACCGCTGAACGCCAGTGCCACGCGCCCTTCCTGCCGAAGCTGATGGGCCAGCGCCACGCCTGCGGCTAAGGATAGCTGCGGCCCGAGGTGTGAAATCATGCCTACAATGCCGTGCTCCATTGTACCAAAGTGAAACGAGCGATCGCGGCCTTGAGTGAAGCCACGCGCCTTGCCCTGCCATTGCGATAGCAAGCGATCCAATGGTACCTTGCGGGTAGTGAACACGCCCAGATTGCGATGCAAGGTGAAGATCAGTTCGTCGGGCAAAAGTGCGGCCGCAGCCCCTACTGAAATGGCCTCCTGCCCGATGCCGGAAAACCATTTGCTGACCTTACCCTGCCGCAGTAGAATGAGCATTTTTTCCTCAATGAGGCGCGGTTTTAGTAGTAACTCATAGATTTCCAGCAACTTGTCATCGCTCAGGTTGCCGCGTTGAAATGTCATGACGTTTGTTATATCGAGCATAATTTTTTTTATTAGCTACTGAGATGGCGGCACTCGCCGATTTTGCCTGCTGCGTTTTTGCAAAGGTAAAACAAATTCTATTGTACTGCTTGGCGCAAAATTTTATGCAAAAAAAATTAAACTGTTCGGTGTTTTAACGTTTTCATTGTAGAAACATTCAATCCATTAACCTAAACCGAAAAAAGATGTTAAAAAAAGTATTGATGTTAGCCTTGATGGCGGGATTATTGGCCGCTTGCGGCAATAAAAAAAGCGGCGATATGTCTCAATTTGCCGAAGATGCCGATTTTCAAGAAGCGCACGAAACCCCGGAAGCAGTAACCTTTGAGCCGCAGGGCGAGATGGTTCAGTTTGATACACCCGACGGGCAAAAAGGCAGTGCCTACGCCCTGATACCGGAAGATGAAACGAATCGCTATCTCTTTGTCATTCACGAATGGTGGGGCTTGAACGACCATATCCGGCAGGAGGCCGAAGCCTTGTTTGCGGAGTTGGATGGCGTGGCTGTGCTCGCCTTAGATATGTATGATGGCAAAGTGGCCACCACCCAAGAAGACGCTGGCAAGTACATGCAAGCCATGAGCCAACAACGAGGCGAAGCCATTGTACGCGGGGCACTGGCCATGGTAGGCAAAGATGCCCAAATTGGCACCATTGGCTGGTGTTTTGGGGGAGGCTGGTCTTTGCAGGCGTCCATTTTGGCGGCCGACCAGGCCAAAGCCTGCGTGATGTACTATGGAATGCCGGTGCAAAATGCGAAGGAACTCGCGCCGCTGAAAGCGCCCGTACTGGGTATTTTTGCTGAAAAAGACGGCTGGATAACGCCCGAAGTAGCCAATAAATTCGCTAACTTAGCCAAGGCTACTGGCAAGCAGGTTGAGATTCGCCAGTTTGATGCCGATCATGCCTTTGCCAATCCGAGCAACCCGAAATTTGATGCGGAGGCTACTGCTCAGGCCAAGGAGCTGACACTGTCGTTTTTGTCGGAGAAATTGAACTGATCACCCGCGCTATTGTGTTTGCGAAATCGAGCGGGTTTCGCAAACGCAATTTTTTATGTTTTCAATATTGATGCCATCTTTGAAATAAAGCGACTACTTTGGCCGCGGACAAAATATGCACACAAAGCACTGCTTGAATAGTGTAAAAAGCCGGGATGTCGAGTTCTTTTATTCATGCAAATGCCCGACCAGTGCAGTGAGCTGTTTATCGAAAAAAACGCGTTGCCCGCCGAAAGAACCTGCAATACTCCTCGAAAAGTATGCAGACACTGGCCAAAACTTCTTATTTTTACCCTCCATCAAAAAGGGAAGACGTTTCCTGAAAGGGTGGCGTAGTCACCTACAAAATGCGGACTATCGAGCGAACCCGCTATCCATTTTCTGAATAGTAAAAACAGCTATCTTATGCCGATTTTGGGTAATATTATAAAAAGAGGACTTTCGCTGGGCGATCAGTTCGAGCGGCGCAACGTAGATCCCTTGTTGCTGCAAACCAGAACCTTGCGTCGCTTGTTGCGTGCTGCGAGTCAGACTACCTTTGGCAAGTATTACGATTTCAGGGAATTGCTCAAATCGCCCACCTTGATAGAAGCCTTTCAGCAAAAAGTGCCGGTGCACAACTACGACAGCATGTACGAGCGTTGGTGGCATATGAGCCTCAATCATGTTGAAAATGTAACCTGGCCTGGCAAGGTGCGCTATTTTGCGCTCAGCTCCGGCACTTCTGGTGCGCCAAGCAAGCATATTCCGGTGACCGATCACATGATCCGCGCCATCCGGCGGGGTGGCACTCGGATGTTTTTCAACCTCAGCCGATTCGATATTGATGCCGAACTTTTTGCTAAAGACATTATGATGCTGGGCGGCTCTACCAATTTGCAAAATCAAGGGGATTATTTTCTAGGGGATCTCAGTGGTATCAATGCCGGCAAAATTCCTTTCTGGTTGCGTCCTTTTTACAAGCCGGGCACCGAAATCAGCCGTATCAATGACTGGAACGACAAAATAGAGGAAATCGCCCGGCGCGCGCCGGAGTGGGACGTCGCTTTCATGGTGGGCATACCGGCCTGGGTACAACTGATGATGGAACGTATTATAGAAGTGCATCAAGCGAGTACCATTCATGATGTGTGGCCCAACCTCACCGTGTATGTGCACGGAGGGGTACATTTCGAGCCGTACCGCAAGGGCTTTGAAAAGCTGACGAGCAAGCCCTTGCGGTATATGAATTCTTATTTAGCTTCGGAAGGGCTAATTGCTTTTCAAAACCGGCCCGACACGCGCGCCATGCGGATGCTGCTGCACAACGGGCTTTTTTTTGAATTTGTACCGTTTAATGAAGCTAATTTTGATGAAGACGGCAACATCCGCGAAAATCCGCAAGCGCTTTCCATTGATGAAGTAGAAGAGGGTGTCAACTATGCGCTGCTGCTCAGTACTTGTGCTGGGGCTTGGCGTTATCTCATCGGCGATACGGTAAAATTTGTGGATAAGGCGCGCTCGGAAATTGTCATCACTGGCCGCACCAAACATTATCTGAGCATCGTGGGCGAGCACCTTTCGGTGGACAATATGAACCAGGCCGTGAGCGCAGCCGAAGAAATATTGGGCATTGATGTAAGAGAATTCACGGTTTCGGCCATACAAACCGGCAAGTTTTTTGCGCACAAATGGTACGTGGGTTGTGAGCCATTGGTAGCTGCCGACCGGTTAGCCGCCGTGATTGATGAGCAGTTGAAGTTGGTCAACGATGATTACAAAGTGGAGCGCAATTCGGTATTGCAAGATATTCAAATGGAGGTCATTCCGCCGGAGCTATTTTATAAATGGCAGGAGATGCGCGGCAAGCTCGGTGGGCAGAACAAGTTTCCGAGGGTGATGAAAAAAGACCTTTTTGCCGAATGGGAGCAGTTTGTCAGACAGTCGCCGGCTGCTCAAATGCACTCCGATGAAGTCCTTGGTTGAAGGTATCCAGACCGGGCTGATACTCTGCTTTTTGATTGGCCCGATTTTTTTTACCCTTATCCAGACCGGTGTGGAGCGCGGCTTTCGGGCCGGGGCTATGGTGGGGCTGGGCATCTGGGTAAGCGATAGCCTATTTATTGCGGTGTTTTACTCAGGGGTGCAGTACATCGCCGGGATGCTCGCCTGGGAGGGATTCTCACTGTACGTCGGGCTTGTAGGTAGTGCTATCTTGGCGGGTTTCGGTATATCGGCCCTACTCACCAAACCGGCTTTCCAAAATCCGGCAGATATCCATTTCAAGCCTTCTTCTTCTTACCTCTCGCTTTGGGTCAAAGGGTTTCTGATCAATTCAATCAATCCCTTTACCATCCTCTTCTGGTTTGGGCTGATGAGCACCACCATTCTGAAAAGTACTATGAATTCCACCGACGCCTCGATGTTTTTTGCGGGCATTATCGGTACGGTAGTCGTCACGGATTTACTCAAAGTGCTATTGGCCAAGCGCATCCGGCGTTGGCTACAGCCCCAGCACGTATTGATGCTGCGGCGTATTTCGGGTATCGCCCTCATTCTGTTCGGCATTGTTTTGCTGATTCGCACCCTACTCACCTATTTTTTCACGGTGTAGCCAATGCGTGATACGATTTATGATTTTGTAAAACATTGAAAAACAATTGTTTATAAACAAACACTTTGTTTTCAATTAAAAAAGGTATGATTTCCTCAACCGTTGAACCGGAATGGCAGGATGATACCATCCAGTTTTTTACCGCCGTTTTTGTACCATAATTTTCTGGGTGTGCTTGGCCGCAGTGCTTTGCCATTGGAGCCAATAAATACCGTCTGGCAAATCGTGCACGGGCAATGAGTCGCTATTGCGTACCTGGCGTACGGTGCGTCCTTGTATATCGTATAATGTTGCTGTATAATCTGTCGCATTGGTTTGCAAAAAAAGTAGCTCGGTCGCAGGATTAGGAAAAGCATTCCAGTGTATGTTTTTTATAGCAAAATCAGGCGCGCTGGTCGGCATGGAGCCGGCTTTCGCCAAAAAAATATCAAATCCGGCCGGGGCGGAAAGCTCGATTTCATCAAAAAATACCTGCCCCTGAAAACTGCCGCTTACCCAGCTCTCGCCCGCTGCACCCGGCACGATGTGCGAGACGAAAGCGCCTTGCGTGGCGGGTATATCCTGCGCATCTTGGCACACAAATGCTTCATTGAAAACCGCCCGAAAACCATGAAAACGAGTACCGGCCGCAAAGCTGAAGCCATCGAAAGTCATCTCACCTTGATAAAATCCGGCTACGACCAAGTGCCCCTCCTGCCAGTAAGCCCCCATCGCCTGCTGGGTGTCGCGGCCGCCAAGGGCTCGTCCGCGCAGCGGAGTCCCGTCGGGGGTGTATTGCAGTAGAAAAAAATCCGGATTGCCGGTAGCGCTTTGTATGGACAGTTCCGCGCTCAGCCGCAGCACGCCCACCAAGTAGCCGGTGAGGTAAATTCGATCCATTTCATCAATAGCGATAGCCGTTACATCCTTATCAAAAACGCCGCCGGCCTTTTTTGCCCAGCGGGGCTGCCCCTCGGAGCTGATACGCGTAAGAAACACATCGCGGTCGGCAGTATTAGCGGTCAAAACCGTATCGGCAATGCGGGTAGTATCGTTGAAATAGCCTGCTACAATCAAGTCGCTACTGGCAGTTAGGGCCAGCGCAGTGCCGCGTGTGTCGCCTTGCTGCCCTTGTCGCAAGGCCCAATGAAGTGTACCTGCGGGCGATAATTTTGCGGCAAAAAAATCGGTATCGCCCTCGGCTCGGAGGAGGGTATCACCAAGACTGAGCGTTTGCCCAAAAAAGCCGGTCAGGAAGATATTCCCTGCGGTATCGCAAGCCAAGCCAGTGATAGATTTGAGGCCGGGGCCGAGCACACTTTGGGCCCATTGCACCTGTCCGTCGGGGGTATATTTTACCAAAAAAAGTGCTCGCGGGTTTTGTTCGGCATTGAGCGAGAAGTCGTCAAATTCGGCGGAAATTAAAAAACTTCCAGCACAGATGATGTGATCGTTGGCATCGGTAGCGAGGGCAGTCACCGTTTCATTTAGGCTGCCGCCAGCGCGTTTGGCCCAGACCGGGCGGCCTTCGGCATCGGTTTTGAGCAGCAGCACGTCATCCATACCTGCTGATTGCAGCAACTGATTGCCAATCAATATATTTTGCTGGAAAGTGCCCGCCAGCACTACGCCGCCGTCGGAGCAAGCGGACAGTCCACCACTGATATCACTACCGCTACTACCCCACCGGTGCGCCTGTAGCCAGTTTTGGGCGCTCAGCCAACTTGTTATGGCAATTATAATAATGCTCAGATAAATTTTCACGGGATAAATTTTCATTGATAATAACAAACCGGCTTTCAATTCGGTGACGATTTTGTAGATTTAACGTCTAAATTGTCGGACGCTTTTCGCAAACGGATAGTTTCGGCAAGTATTTTTAAAAAAATGCGGGTAAATGTTTGATTAAAACAACAAAAAGTTTATTTTTGCCTTGTTTTGAAACAAATTTCATGGATGCCCGTTTCAATACAATTATTGCAAACAGCAGATTTCATACCATTTTAAAAACCATCAGGAAATGTCAAAAGATAAGGAAGCCAAGCTCAAAGTCCTTCAGTCCACAATGGATCGCCTCGACAAAACGTATGGCAAAGGCACCATTATGCGTCTGGGAGATAAACAAGTGTTAGACGTAGAAACGATTCCGACCGGCTCGCTGGGGTTAGACGTGGCATTAGGCGTCAATGGATTTCCGCGCGGGCGGGTTATTGAGATATACGGCCCGGAGTCGTCGGGTAAAACAACGCTGGCGATTCATGCTATTGCCGAATGCCAGAAACAGGGCGGTATTGCTGCATTTATTGATGCGGAGCACGCTTTTGATCGTTTTTATGCTGAAAAATTGGGCGTGGACGTAGAAAACTTGCTGATTTCACAACCCGATAACGGGGAGCAGGCGCTGGAAATTGCCGAGAACCTGATTCGCTCTGGCGCGATTGACATTATCGTCATTGACTCGGTGGCGGCGCTGGTGCCACGCGGCGAAATTGAGGGCGAAATGGGCGATTCTAAAATGGGTCTGCAAGCGCGCCTCATGTCGCAGGCTATGCGAAAACTGACGGGTACGATTGGACGCACCGGGTGCACCTGCATTTTTATCAACCAGCTGCGCGAAAAAATCGGCGTCATGTTTGGCAATCCGGAAACGACTACGGGCGGTAATGCCCTGAAGTTTTATGCTTCCATTCGTTTGGATATTCGCAAGACCGGCTCCGGTATTAAGGACAAGGAGGGCAATATCATGGGCAATCACGTGCGTGTAAAAGTGGTGAAAAACAAGGTGGCCCCGCCGTTTCGGGTAGCAGAGTTTGATATTATGTTTGGCGAGGGTATTTCCAAAATCGGCGAAATTGTAGATATGGGTGTTGACCAAGATATTATTCAGAAAAGTGGTGCTTGGTATAGCTACGAAAGTGCCAAGATTGCCCAAGGCCGAGAAGCGGCTAAGCAATTTTTGGCGGACAACCCGGAAGTGGCGCGTGAGATAGAACTGCGCATCAAGGAAAAATTGACTGCCAACGGAATGCGGGTGAAAGCCACCGCCACAGATGAAGACGAAACAGACGAAAGCGAAGATTAATCCATATACCACAATTCATGGGACTACCCGATTTGTACAAGCTGGGTAGTCACTGCTTTATTTCAGACTATTCATGCGCATAGCCGTCAATACCCGCTTTTTACTGAAGGATAAATTAGAGGGGATTGGCTGGTTTACCTATGAAGTGCTGCGCCGCCTCGTGCAACAGTATCCGGAGCATGAGTTCATCTTCTTGTTTGATCGGCCTTACGACGCATCTTTTATTTTTGGCGACAATGTGCAGCCGGTAGTGTTGATTCCGCCAGCACGCCATCCGCTGCTCTGGCTGTGGTGGTTTGAGCTATCGGTACCTCGTGCGCTACGTCAATACCGGGCTGATGTGTTTCTTTCACCCGATGGGCACTGCTCCTTGCGCACACGTATGCCTACGGTTATGGTCACACACGATATTGCGTATGCCCATATTCCAGATTTGATTCCAGCAAAATTTCGCTGGTATTATCGCTGGTTTTTGCCGCGCCATTTGCGTCGAGCCGACCGGATTGTAACGGTTTCGGAGTATTCCCGACAGGATATTGCCAGAAAATTTGAGCTGCCGGTCGCAAAAATTACAGTAGCCTGCAATGCCGCTCGCCCGGATTTCCGACCGTTGAGCGCTGCGGAAAAAGAAGTTGCCCGGCAGTCATACGCGGGTGGGGAGCCTTATTTTTTGTACCTCGGCTCGGTGCATCCACGCAAAAATGTGGCTCGTTTGATACAAGCGTTCGATGCATTCAAACAAGAAACTGGTGCACCTATCAAATTACTCATTGGCGGGCGTTTGGCTTGGCAAACGGAATATGTGCAAGCGGCACACGCGGCGGCAGTGCATCAGGAGGCTATTGTTTTTTTGGGCTTCGTGCCGGATGCCGCACTGCCCCGGCTGGTAGGAGGTGCCTTAGCGCTTGCTTATGTCTCTTTATTTGAAGGATTTGGCGTGCCTTTGCTCGAAGCCATGCATTGCGATGTGCCAGTGATTACATCGAGCGTCACTTCTATGCCGGAGGTGGCCGGTCAGGCTGCTTTATTAGTCAACCCTTTGGATGTTTTCGAAATCGCCAAAGCCATGCAAAACTTGTATGAAAGCCCAGATTTGCAGCAGGAACTGATGCGACAAGGACGCATTCAGCGCGAGCGATTCAGTTGGGACAGAGCCGCCGCTGTGGTGTGGCAAGCGATTAATGATGTAGCATGGTGATAGTCCGAAGGATTTTGGATTAGCAGGTATCCCAATTGTACAGCACCCGCGAAAAATCACATTTCGCAAGAGCATCGGGATGGATAAAAAAATTAGCAACGCCCATATCGCCCCATTGGCACTGGATGGCTTCGTCTGAATCCAACTGAAACAGCAGTTCCAGCGGGTTTTCCGGGCTGCGCGGGTCTTCTTGCGCAAAATCCGGATAACCGCCATATTTGTGCCCTTCGGCAAGGGTCAGATCTACGTATTCTTCATACACCTCCCATTCTTGGTCGCCAAATTGTTCAAAAAAACCGGTGCCAAAAGTACCTTCAAAGCGCCAATCTTCTACTGGCATGAGTTCCACATCTGGATGAAAGGCGATGGGAAAACTCGTATTGGCTGGTAGCGGCAAATATTGGTATGCGCGCAAAAAGGAAAAATCGGTGATCAAAGCATCTGGATTTTCGGTTATTTCAGCAAAATAAACCACTCGAAAAGCTTGTTGCGCAAAAGGGTCGTCGAGGTTTTGACCGAAGAAATCATCATCAGAAATGAAAAATTGTAAGATGCCACTTTCGGGGAAAGGAGCTAAGTGCGGCGCTTCGGCAAAATTGATCTGAGCCAGAAAAAACAGGTGTTGCCCTTCCGCATTGACCGGAAAATCCACGCCTTTGGGTAGGTAGGGGTGCCCACCGATTTTGGTTTGCCAGGGCAGCGTATCTGCTGCGGGCTGCGGTATGAGGCGCATGACCGATTTTTGCGTAGCATAAATTTGCTCTCGAAAGGGTTCCAGCTCCGGCAGAAGTAAAAGTCCGTTGTCCATCATAAGATTTATAGTAATTCTAATAAGTAATGGGCACTGTTATTGGTTAATCAAATATATTTGTGATTGATAATCAAATATTTATAAATTTTTCATATCGAAAATCATTATAGCCATTTATTTAAATAAACGTAGCCGATTTTATTAATATGCTCTTTCGTCCAATTGTTCGATATAATAAATTAACGAGCGATTGACGACGCGATTGCCGCCGGGCGTTGGATAATTGCCTGAAAAATACCAATCGCCGTTATTTCTGGGGCAGGCCTTATGCAGTCCTTCAATGGTTTGATAAACGACCTCCACTTTGGGCTTGATGCCTTTAGGGGTGATGATGGTTGCAATTTTTTGTGACACTTCTTCATACGTGAACAAATCGTAGAGCGGTGCCACCTCGTTGCGAATTTCCTCCTTAGGTAAATGATCCTGTGCTTTGCAGCGTTCGTAGGCTTCCTGCAAGCAATGCATCTGCCCGGTTTCTTCGAGCAGCGCAATCAAGGCTTGAAAAGCAACAAATTCGCCCATTTTCGACATATCAATGCCGTAGCAATCGGGGTAGCGAATCTGGGGCGCAGAAGACACAATGATGATTTTTTTGGGGCGCAGCCGAGCCACCATCTGGATGATGCTGTCGCGCATGGTCGTGCCGCGTACGATGGAGTCGTCGAGCATTACCACCGTATCTTTTTCGTTTTCCACAATGCCGTAGGTCACATCATATACGTGCGAAACGAGGTCGCCCCGGTGCCCCTTATCCGTGATAAAAGTGCGGAGTTTTTCATCCTTTACCACCAGCTTTTCCATACGCGGGCGCAGCGCCAAGATTTTTTCCATTTTTTTGGTATCGAGGTCTTCCGTTTTCTTTTCCTCGGCAATCAATTTCAAAATTTTGGCGCTCTTGGCCTGGCTAAGCCGGTTTTCGACGCCTTCCATCAATCCAAAAAAAGCGGCTTCGGCCGTATTTGGGATATAGGAAAAAACCGTGCGTTTGAAATCTTCCTGCACCCGCTCCAGCACAATATCGGTGAGTTGTTCACCCAATTTTTTGCGCTCGAGATAGATGTCGCGGTCGGAGCCTCTTGAGAAATAAATACGCTCGAAAGAGCAGGCACGGCGCTCGCCGAGTTCTATGTAGGGTTTTTGCTCCACCCGCCCGTCGCGTTTGATGATGAGCGCGTGCCCCGGCTCTATTTCTTGTACCGTTTTGATGTGCACATTGAAAGCCGTTTGTATAGCCGGCCGCTCGGAAGCCACTGCCACTACCTCTTCATCCTGGTAATAAAATGCCGGACGAATGCCATTGCGATCGCGCATCACGAAAGCATCGCCGTGGCCAATCAAGCCTGCCATGACGTATCCACCGTCAAATTTTTTACTGGCGCGGCGCAAAAGTCTTTGAATATCAAGGTTTTGGAAAATAAGCTCATTGATTTCAATATTGCTATGCCCGTCTGGTTTGAACCAAGTGTGCAGGCGTTGCACCTCATCATCAAGAAAGTGCCCGATTTTTTCTAACACCGTGACGGTATCCGATTTTTCCTTGGGGTACTGCCCCAGTTGCACAAGTTCTTCGAAGAGTTCGTCCACGTTGGTCAGGTTGAAATTGCCAGCCAGAATCAGGTTCCGGTTGATCCAGTTGCTTTGCCGGTGGAAAGGGTGGCAGGTTTCGATCGAATTGTCACCGTGCGTGCCATAGCGCAAATGCCCCAGCAAAAGTTCGCCCATGTAGGGTTTGTGCTCGCGCAGCCAAGCCACATCGTGCAGCTTTTCGGGGGGTAAGTCCTTGAAATGTGCGTGCACCTGCTCGAACAAATCGCTGAGGTAGTAGTTAGTTGCCACACTTTTCTTGATATTGATGTAGTTTTTGCCAGGTTGCGCACCAATTTTTACGGTGGCCATACCCGCGCCGTCCTGCCCCCGGTTGCGCTGTTTTTGTAATAAAAGCCGAAGCTTTTCCAGCCCGTATAATGCAGAGCCGTATTTTTCGTGATAATAGTCGAGGGGTTTAAGCAGCCGAATCACTGCTAATCCGCATTCGTGTTTGATATGATCGCTCATGGCAACAAGGTAATTGGACGTTGTTAATGGTTTAATAATGTAAATCGCAAAATCGCTGAAAATTAATGATTTGCGAATGACTTATTCGAGGGATTCGAGGTGCTTTCGGGCTACTGGGTTAAAATAAAAAACAAAGTTACGGGTAAAAATTTGTGCGGGCATTATTTTCTGGCAGGGAAATATGGTGTTTGATTGAGCGACTATTTTCAATAAACTTATACGATGAAAAACAACCTCGCCACGGCTTTAGTTGCAGTAAAAAAAAGCGCTTTGCCAGGAATGTAGCAAAGCGCTTTTCGTTTTTCAAAAAACGGTAAACTTTCTATTGTCGGTTCACCACAAAACGGCTCATCAGGCGGGCATTATCGGTCACAATGCCATACACATACGCACCAGACGCGAGGTGTTGTACATTGAGGCGCTCGTTGTATTGGCCAGCGAGTTGTTGCCCTTGCTGAATGCGTTGCAGCAGGCGACCATCGGCGCTATATACTTCTATTTGTACTCGGCTGGACTGCTCCAGTTCATAATTAATTTGCACCCATTCATCGGCCGGGTTGGGTGTGGCAGGCAGCAGACGCAAGCCGCGCTGCGCGACAAAGGGCTGGTCGGTGCTCGTCATTTCGTCGAGTTCTACCACGGCCGCCAAGAGCCAGTTGGCATCCAGACTCCATGAAGCGCTATTGTTGATGGGCAGCCAGGTTTGTCCATCGCTAAATAACTCCCATGAGTCGGCACCATCGCCGCAGCCGTCATCGGTCATGAATAAGGCCACGGTGTCCTGCGTGGCATATAAATCAGAGAAGTCGCAACTGACAAAAAATTCGTCAGCATTGACGGTGGCCGGAGTCGTTAATGGAAAAATAGTGAGCAAGATAGCGGTTTCGTTAATTGCTAAATCACTGACATTCAGGTCAATACTCTGTCCGAGTAGCGCGCCGGGGCCACCGGTTGGCCCATTGGCATCATACACTTTCATGCGCAGCGGGCCGTCGCCCACCACCGATACTTCGGCAAAGAATGCCCATACCTCCCGCACTAAATAGGGGCCGCTGGCGGTGTAATCCAAACGTTGGGCTTTTTCGAGGTCTTCGTAGCCGTTCATACCAGCCACGTACCCCCATTCCTCAGTGATGGTGAAGGTAAATACCGTTTCGGCGCAAGCTTCTTCGCTGGCCTGAAAGAAGAGGGTGTCCATGTCGGCGCGGGCTTGCAATTGGGCGGTAGGCAGCTCCAGCGATGTGGTTCTTTGAGGAGTCGGTACTATTTGCCTGGCTTGCGCCAAAAGGTAGCCAGCGGCTAATACGACCATGAGTGTGCTTAGAAAGATTTGCTTTTGCATAGCATTGAGTTTTAGTAAAAAAATCGGTTCCATTTTATAGAAAGTTTTCATTTGTAAAACCCCTAAAGTAGGGAAGATTCTGTTATCTTACCCCATAAAAACGCAAAATGACGGGAATTAGCAACTTGAACCGGCCTGAAAATACGCCGAAGCTGCTCAATAATCCATCTGAAGTGGGCGTTAGGCTACCGGGCAATCGCTACTGAGCGGGCACAGAGCTGCGGCAATAATCATCCGAACCCGGCGCGTTGCTGCGGGGTTATATAAATACTATTCTCAACAACAAAAATTGTAAGAAACTGCATGGACAAAATACGGATACTCTGGGCCGATGATGAAATAGACCTGCTAAAACCGCAGATTATGTTTTTGGAGAAAAAAGGCTACGACGTGATCACGGTGAGCAATGGCTACGACGCGCTGGAAGAATGCGAAGCGAATAATGACATTGATGTGGTTTTCCTCGATGAAAGTATGCCCGGTCTCACTGGGCTGGAGACGCTCTCAAAAATTAAAGCCGACAACCCCTTGCTGCCGGTAGTTATGATTACTAAAAACGAAGCCGAGCACATCATGGAGGAAGCGCTGGGGTCGCAAATTTCGGATTATCTCATCAAGCCGGTGAACCCCAACCAGATTTTGTTGACCTTGAAAAAAATTATTGACAACAAGCGGTTGGTACGCGAAAAAACTTCCAGCGATTATCAGCAGGAGTTTCGGCAATTATTTATGCGCATCCAGAGCGGCCTGAACTTGGAAGAATGGGTGGAGGTTTATCGCCGAATTATCAACTGGGAAATCAAGATTGACGAGTCGAATTCTACCCAGATGTGGGACATTTTGTCTATGCAAAAAAGTGAGGCCAATATCGAGTTTTCCAAATTTGTTATCAAAAATTATCTCAGTTGGGTGCGGGGCGATTCCAAAGAAGTACCCGTGATGTCGCACAATCTGATGCGCAGCAAAATTTTTCCACAGCTCAAAGAAGACCTGCCCACGATACTCTTGCTGCTCGACAACCTGCGCTACGACCAGTGGCGAGTCATCGAGCCGATTATTGCCGAATTGTTTCGGGTAGAAACCGAAGATTATTTTTACAGCATTCTGCCCACCTCCACGCAGTATAGTCGCAATGCCATTTTTGCTGGGCTGATGCCCGCCGATATTGAAAAACATTATCCCGACTGGTGGAAAAATGATATGGATGAAGGCGGCAAAAACCTGCACGAAGGTGATCTGCTGAGTGAACAAATCCGACGGCTGCTGCGCAAACCCATCCGGCATGAATACCTGAAAATAACGAATGTGAACAACGCCCGACAGTTGCAGGACAATATTTTTAATTATCTGAACAACGACCTGACCGTCATCGTCTATAATTTTATTGATATGCTCTCGCACGCACGCACGGAGATGGAAGTGCTCAAGGAGCTGGCCGGCGATGAAAAAGCCTATCGCTCGCTCACGCGCTCTTGGTTTCTCAATTCGCCGCTCTGGGCCGCCCTCCAACGCGCCGCCGAGCGCGACATTCAGCTCATCGTGACGACCGACCACGGCACCATCCGCGTCAATACACCCTCCCGTGTAGTAGGCGACCGCGAAACCACCACCAACCTGCGCTATAAAGTAGGCAGAAATTTGCAATATGAACGCAAAGATGTACTCGAAGTACGCGACCCAGAAAAAGCAGGCCTGCCCCGCCCGAATGTAAGTTCTACCTTTATTTTCGCTAAGGAGGACAAGTTCTTCCTCTATCCAAATAATTATAATTATTACAATAATTATTACAAAAACACTTTCCAGCACGGTGGTATTTCCCTCGAGGAAATTATCTGCCCTATCATAAAATTGCGCACCCGCTAAAAAAAACGCCCTTCAGCCGTTATGGCCAAAGAGCGTCATCGTGTGATTTTAGTTTCTACGCTAAACTTTTTTGTTTTCTTTTCCGTCGTTGTACGGAATCGAGATAGTTACTATTACCGGGTTTTTGTAGCAGTTCATACAAAAGTTCTTTGGCGCGGTACAGCTTGGCTTTCACCGTACCAAGGGGCACATCGAGTGCAGCGGCTATTTCGTGGTAGCTCAGCTCGTCAAAATAACGCAACTGAATAATGGTGCGATAGCGCAGCGGCAATTCCAGCATCACCCGGCGCATCAGCTCTAATTTTTGCTGCCGAATGGTTTGCTCTTCGGGGTCGCGCGCTCGGTCTCGAAGATATTCGGTGTGGCTTAGCTCACTGCTAAATGCACCTTCCGCCAACTCGTCGAGCGAAAGCAATACCATCCGCTTGCGTCTTATATGGTCAATGCAATTGTTGATAGCAATGCGAAACAACCAAGTACTGAAAGCATGACGCGGTACATAATGTATCAAGTTGCAAAATGCCTTGCCAAAAGCTTCGATGGTCAGATCGGTGGCGTCTTCAGGGTTGCGTACCATCCGGAACATGGTGCGATACACGGAGGGTTCGTAGCGCTGCATGAGCACGGCGTAAGCCTGCTGGCTGCCTTGCACCGCCTGCTGTACTAATTCATAGTCTTCAAAGGCGCGCTGTGTAAAAAACGCTGTTGTGGTGGTTGCTACTTCCATTGGTTTTTTCTACCGATTAGTAACGCCGGAGCGAATACGAAGTAGAAAAAGACATAACAGATGTCGAGCAAGGGCGCCCATTTTACAAGATCAGTGGCTTGCAAGCGCGGTAAAACCCGATGATATATCCAGATGACTACTACCATTCGCACCAGACAGGTGAACAATACTGTGAATGGCATATGCCCCATCACCAGCAGGAGCACCCCTGCGGCATAGTGCCCGGCGTGGCTCGCAGCTAATGCTCCCAGCATCCAGCGGTGTACGCGCCTGTAATGCGTGGCAGTGGTCAGATGCCTTGCTTTCTGGTAGTAGTAGCTTTTCCAGCGCTCTTTTGGCTGAGAATAAACAAACGCATTGGTATTGAGTACAATAGTCGTATTTGATTTGCTGGCAATTGCATTGACGAACAGATCGTCGTCGCCGGATGCAATGTGGGCGTGTTTGCGGAAGCCTCCTGCTCGGTAGTATAAAGCTTTGTGGTAAACCAGATTGCGCCCTACGCCCATGTAAGGCAGCCCTGCCAGCGCAAAAGACAAATATTGCAAGGCCGTATAAGCTGTTTCGAATCGGATAAAAGCATTCAAAATGCCTTTCTGACGAACATAGGGGCTATAGCCCAAGGCAATCTGAACGTCATCGTGCAATGCTTGCTGCATGGTGGCTATCCAATGTGGCGTAGCAGGGCAGCAGTCGGCGTCGCTCAGGGCTATCCAATCAAATTGTGCGGCTGCAATGCCCGTTGCCAAAGCAGCTTTTTTACCCGACGAAACATTCTGGTTTTCAATCAGTCGCAAATTCGGATATTTTGCGCTAAAATCCAAGACCACCTGGCGGGTTTGGTCGGTAGAATAATCATTAACGACGATTATTTCAAAGGAACGGTAGTTTTGATTTAGGAAATGGTGTAAATTTTTCGACAAATTGTCGGCTTCATTACGTGCACAGATAATAACCGATACTGGCGGCGGCTCGGCGGCGGCTGGCGGCGGCGGCATTCTAAAAAAAGCCAAACGCGCGAAAAGTCCCGTCCAGAATGATAATTGCACGGCTGTGGCCGCCACAAAAAACCAGAAAAGGAGCATGCTAATCAAACCGCTGTTTTGGTGTCGAAAGTAAGCGTTTTTTGCAATTGAGACCAGAGCGCAGCTCTTTTTTTGCGCAAAGCAGCTTTAGTTGCCGTTTCCAATTGCTGCCAGCGCCAGTCGGCTTGTGCTTGTCGGGCTATGTTTTGGTACCAGAGCGTGAAAAAACCGGCAATGGGCAGGCTCAGCAAATACCACCACGATACGGTCGAACCAGCCAACCAGGCGACCACTTCGCTTTGTAGCCAATAACAGATTGGAAAAGTGAATACACCTACCGCAAACAACACCGTAGAGCTGTAACCAATGTACAAATTGGCGCGCGTGCGCAGCCGATGCAATGCCGCCACCGGAATATACGCCGGCAGCAAATGATTGAGATAGCCGTACAAAAACAAGGGCAGGCCCAGCAGAAGCGTCGGTATTTGCCACCACCAGCGCAGGCCCGTATCGCGGGCCAGAGCTGCGTCGTGGAGTCGGTTTTGGCTCAAATTTGTAGCATAGTCCTCTACGGATTCCTGAAAATTGCGCTGAGCCGTTGGGTCGTTGGCTTGCCAGATGCGCAATTGGTCAATCAATTGTTTGGTGCGTTGAAACTGCCCTTCCAATGGTAGCGGGGCGCTGTTTTGCAAAATATTTTCGAGGGTTTTGACCAATTCATCCTCTGCTTCGTTGCGGGTGTCAATCATCAAGGGGCGCAGGCGTTCTTCGAGCAGGCTCGTCACGTGGCGCACTGCATGGATGGGGTCTTGTTCGTACAATTCCCGAAAATCACGGACGTACAAAGGCGCTCCGGCATTGATAAAAACCGTGCCGCGAAACCGGGTAGGGTCGCTATAATTCACACCTACGGGAACGATTTGCAAATTGAGTTGATAGTCTTTTTTGCTTTCGGCACTGAAAGCCATACGGGCGGTACCGGTTTTGAGTGGGTGCAGATGGCGCTTCATCCAACTGGTGCCCTCCGGGGCAATGTATAGGGTGCCACCTTTGGCTAAGTGTGCGTCGGCCCGAGCAAAATTGGCCGCATTATTCACCGGTTTGCCATTAGAATCCAGCAGGCGCTCGATGGGGATGCAGTAAAAAGTATTGAAAAACCAGTTGCCAAAACGACTTTTGAACAGCCCCGAATTGGCTAAAAAATGGAACTGTGCGCGGGCTTGGGCCGCCACGTTGAGCACATCCATCAGGGTATTCGGATGATTCGATACCACAATAGCTGGCCCTTTAAATCGGAGGTGCTGCCGATTGGCTACGCGGGTACTTCGGAAATAGATTCGAAATCCGATTTTAACAATGACTTTCAGCAGTTGGTAAATAAGGTACATAATTACAGGTTTCAGCTAAAAATGTGCTCTCGAACGGAACGCTCAAATTTCGATAATTAATCCTGTTTTTGAAATGGTCTTTGTTATTTGCATGCAAAAATTCGATGTCAATTTATTTTCAACACTTTAAAAATAAATATTTTTTGCAATATGAATAGCTAAGCACATTTTGTAAAAAGAAACAGGTATTTTTGCTAAGAATAAATCGTTTGGGTGGGTGCTTCGTAAAATTGGTGCCATCACTTTTTTAGATGAAGCAGAGCGTACGCAAATCGTAGAATTGACGGCAGAGTAGTGTGCGTTATAGCATTTTCAGCAGCCGTTTATCAATGGTTGGCATTGCGAAAAGCAAATACCGAAAAGCGCCATCATCATTATTCGTTATTCACTATTGAAATCCGCATAATTTACACACCATCACCATGAAAGCGCAGCTGTGGGACACCCTCAATTTTATCACCAAACTCAGGCCGCGCCGCCTCTGGAATGCGGCCTTAGTGACGGCTTCTTACTACCGCTCGAAGTGGAGCGGCCGACCAGTGCAGTGGGGCTTGCCGATGACTATTTCTTTTGAACCAACGACGGCTTGCAATTTGCGCTGCCCGGAGTGCCCGAGCGGCCTGCGTGCTTTTACTCGCCCTACGGGCAATCTGCGTGAGGATTTTTTCCGGCACACGATTGATAACTTGAGCAAACACCTCCTCTGCCTGATTTTTTATTTTCAGGGCGAGCCATATATCAATCCGGGGTTTCTGGAAATGGTGCAATACGCGCACCGACGGGGCATTTATACCATCACTTCTACCAATGGGCACTTTCTGAGCGAAGAAAATGCGCGCAAAACGATTGAATCAGGATTGGATCGGCTCATCATCTCGGTGGATGGAGCTACACAGGCTACCTACGAAAGCTACCGCAAGGAGGGCCGCCTCGAAGTGGTATTGCAAGGGGCACGCAACGTGGTGAAGTGGAAACGGCAACTGCGCTCGCGCACGCCGCACATTGTTTTTCAGTTTTTGGTGGTGCAGCCCAACGAGCACGAAATTCCCGATATTTATCGCCTGGCTCGTGCCATTGGTGTGGATGAGGTAAAGCTGAAAACCGCTCAAATTTACGATTATGCGCAGGGCAATCCCTTGATACCTACCATTGAGCGCTACGCGCGCTACGCCCGTATGCCCGACGGCTCCTATCGCATCAAAAATAAGCTGCTCAACCACTGTTGGAAACTCTGGCATTCCTGCGTCATCACTTGGGATGGCGTGGTGGTGCCTTGCTGCTTCGACAAGGACGCGACGCACCGCTTGGGCAGCTTGCGGGACGTGACTTTTCAAGGTATTTGGCAGGGAGCGGCTTATCGCCAATTCCGAACACAACTACTGCGCGGCCGCCGCCATATTGATATTTGTACGAATTGTACCGAAGGGTGTAAAGTCTGGGAAAAAGCTTGAAATATTGCCCTCCTGAGCCATGAAACCATCACCCCGCAAACCGCGCCAGCAACTGCCCCAGTTGCCATACATCCTCAAAGCTGTTGTACATGGGCGTAGGTGCGAGGCGTATCACATTGGGTTCGCGCCAGTCGCAGATTACGCCATTGGCTGCCAGGTATTCAAACAACTGCCGCCCGTGCGCATCGGTGAGCACCGAAAGCTGGCAGCCGCGGTTATTTGGATTGATAGGAGTGATAATTTTAAAGCGTTCTCCTCTGTCGTTCAATTCATTAAGTATAAATTCAAGGTAGCCCGTCAATTGTTCGCTCTTTTGGCGCAAAGCAGGCATGGTAGCTGCGACAAATAAATCCAAACTGGCGCGGTGGGCCGCAAAATTGAAAATCGGCGCGTTGCTCAACTGCCAGCCAGCTGCACCCGGCATGGGCACAAAGCCCTTGCGCATCAGGAAGCGATTGTCCTCATCGTGGCCCCACCAGCCAGCAAAGCGCGGCAGGTCCGGATTGTTGCCATGTCGTTCGTGAATAAAAACTCCGCTGGGGCCGCCAGGGCCAGCGTTTAGGTATTTATAGCTGCACCAAGTAGCAAAATCGGCATTCCAGTCGTGCAATTGCAACAATACATTGCCAGCGGCATGTGCCAAGTCAAACCCAACATAAGCCCCCACGCGATGCCCCGCTGCCGTGATGGCCGCCAAGTCAAAAAACTGCCCCGTGTAGTACTGTACCCCGCTGAAAAGCACCAATGCCGTCTGCGCGCCATGCTGTTCGATGGTTTCGACAATATCTTCCGTGCGGAGGGTTTCCTCGCCGGGGCGGGGAGCTACTTCTACGATAGCCGTTTCGGGGTTGAGGCCGTGCCATTTTACTTGGCTTTCTACGGCGTACTGGTCGGAAGGAAATGCACCCGCTTCCATGATAATTTTGAAACGCTGCGGCGTGGGCCGATAAAAAGAGACCATCAGCAGATGCAAATTGACGGTCAATGTATTCATCACCACTACCTCACTTTCTTGGGCACCGACAATGTGCGCGCTCTGCGGCTGCAAATAGCGATGATACTTTACCCAAGGGTGCTCGCCTCTGAAATGCCCCTCCACGCCATGCGTACGCCACTGCTCTAATTCCTGCTCTATATACTGCTGAGTAGATACGGGCTGGAGTCCCAGCGAATTGCCACAAAAATAAAGCGTATCGCGCCCTTCGTGCTGCGGGAAATGATATTGTGAACGAAAGCGGCGCAGCGGGTCTTGCGCGTCCATTGCTTTGGCAAAATCGAGCGTGGCTTCGTAGGTACGTGTAGATAACTGACTCATTATAAATGGAATAACCCTGTTTTTAGAGCAGGTTTAAAAGTGAGAAAAGCAGTTTGAAAAGTGAAAATCCGCCTTTAATTTTGAAGAAAGCATCACCAAATTTCAAGGTACCTTCATACAACGGGTAGAAAACAACATCTTGGCGCGGAAGGTTGAATTTTCCTCCAAGCTGCCGAGTGTCGAGGGCTTTGCCTTGGTGAAGTGGCGCTGGGTCAATGAACGTTCTTTGGGGTGGTCAAATTTTTTCCGTCAGCATTCCAAAGATTACAAAAAAACCGTACAAGGTGCGGAAGCGTGGATGCTTTGGCTAATTGCCAAATTATTATTAACCGTTTGGGGCGATAACTAAATTTTAATTTTTAAACATGCGCCAAGGACGGATTTTCTGTTTTCAAAACCTTTGCCTAAAATTTAAACATCCACCAGAGTACAGAAAAACCACACTGGCTTCAAAAAGGTTCTTTACTCCTTGCTGGTGCCGTATTTCCTATTCCAATACCAGTAAAAAGGCGTACCGATGAGAATCAAAAACAGTCCGATACCAGCCTCGCGGGGGCGCTGAAAACAGGTGATGATGACCAAAGCCGCACAAAACATTATAAAAATAATGGGTATTATAGGGTAGCCAAAAGCCTTGTAAGGGCGGTGCACGTCCGGCTCCTTGCGGCGCAGTACAAAAATGCCAGCGGCAATAGCGCCATAGAAAATGAACGATGCAAAAATGAGCATATCGGTGAGTTGATCGAAAGTGCCCGAAAATACCAACAGACTCGACCACACGCCTTGCATGGCCAGCACGCGCGAGGGCGTATTGAAACGCGGATGTAAATAGTGCGCCCGCCCAGTAAACAGTCCGTTGCGCGCCATGGAGTAGTAAATCCGCGCTGCCGTGAGAATGGTGGCGTTGGTACACCCCACAGTGGTGATAATGATGAGCAGCGAGATAAACAGCACGCCCGGCTGCCCCAAGTATGCCTTGATCACTTCTACCGCTGCGATTTTATTTTCCGAATTGGCAATAGCGATCATATCATCCATCGGAATGACGTACAAATAAGCAGCATTTACCAACAGATAAATAGTGATAATAATCAAAATGCCAAAAATGAGTGCCAGCGGAATGTTGCGCTGCGGATTTTTTACTTCCTCCCCAATGAATCCAATATTGAGCCAGCCTTCGTACGCCCAGAAAGCGCCGAGCATAGCGGCAAAAAGCGGGCCAATCCAGCCCATATTGCCATTGAAACTCGCGGGCGGGTAGCTACTCGCTGCTTGTCGCAAATGATCAACCGAGCCGCCGCTCATGCCCAATCCGGTGATGATGATAAAAAACAAGCTGATGACCACCACGATGGTAATGACCTTGCTCACCCAGCCGCCCTCGCGCACGCCCCGGTAATTGATGGTAGCCAACAGGGTAATCAAGCCAATGGCAGTGAGTTTTACCCCCAGATTGGCAAAGGGCGTAAACAAACCGAGTAGGGTGTAAGTCTCCCAGCCACCGCCCAGCGCCGGCAGTGCTACTAACGAATTGACCGATTGGGCAAATACGTAAGAAATAGAAGCAATGGAAGCTGACTGAATGACCGAAAAGCTCGACCAGCCGTAGTAGAAAGCAAACCTCCGGCCATAAATCCGGCGAAAATAAGCGTAAGGCCCGCCCGATTCGGTAATCACTCCGCCGATTTCAGCTGTAGTGAGCACGCCAAATAAGGTGATAACACCCGCCAGTAACCAAGCAAACAGCACTAAGGAAGGCGATTGCAAATCCGCTGACATGGGCGCGATTTTTTTGTACACCCCCGACCCCAGAATGGAACTGACGAAAAGAATAACTGCGGCCCCCAACCCAAATTCCTGCACAAAGCTGCCTTGTGGTTTTTGCTGGCTCATTTTGTTTCGTTTTAATATATGCTCCTAAAGAAAACCGTCCATGATTTGGCGAACAGCGCCATTCAAAAGGCATAGATAGGGAAAAAACAGGATAGATTGAATAGCCGTAGGGCAGGAAAGGTAAAATTTTATCTGGCGAGGCCATGATTTTTCAAAAGAATCGGTAATAGAGGCAGCAAACATCAGCCACCAGAGGGATTAAAAAAAATGCGGCGGTAAGCAAACCCTTATTCAAATATCGCTTTTGCCGCCACTGCCAGCCCCGCCAGCACTACCGATTGTACCTGCTCGGTCGCATCTGCGAAAGCATGCAATATGTACTTACCGTCTTGCAGGGCATACACCTCGATGCTCTGGTTGTTGGGGTCCACCAACCAGTATTCGTGCACGCCGAAGCGCTCGTACAGGTTTTTTTTAATGATTTTATCCAATTTGATAGAGCTTGGAGAAATAATTTCTACGACTAAGTCTGGAGTGCCCATTATAATTCGATACGGATTATCCAGCAAATGCAGCTTATTTTGTGCTAAATAAATCAAATCCGGTTGCACTACGGTTTGTTCATTCAGCGCTACATCAAGTGGCGCGTAATACACTTGCCCTAAATTGTTTCCGGTAATTGTGCTCAGAAATAGCAGCAATAGTTTCTGAGATACCATCTGGTGCTCGGCAGTAGGCGAGTTTCTTTTCACAATTTCCCCATTGACAAGTTCATAAATAGATAAATCGTCATCCGGGAATTCCATTTCCCGAAATTCGCGGTAGGCTATTTTTTTACTGCCAGCGGTAGTGATGGTCATACGTACAAAATTTTACTATTCAAGGTAAGGCTTTCCATTGAAAAAAGCAAATCTAAACGCAGGAAAGCGGCGACTCTTACAGCGTGCAAAACCCTTAGCCAACCGACAGCTACAGGTTCATCGGTTGGCTATGATTGTAATCGTAAAAATTTTCCCGAAAGGAACGATCGTTTTGCCTTATTGCGATTCGCGCACCAGCTCTGCGTCGCGGATGGTATAGATGAGCCGATTGACGTCGGCGTCGTTGAGTTCGAGCTTGCCTTTCAGCACGATAGGATCGGGGCTATATTTGATTGGCTCTTTGGCATATACCTCCATCACCGTTTCGGGGCCCGCGCCGCCGCAGAAAAAGCACATGCTGTAAGGATAGGCCGAAAAAACGAACTCCTTGTGGCTGCGGTAGCCTTCCACCGGGATGACATAGCCTTTGACCTTGACCTCCTTGCCGGAAAGCTTCTTCACATCGTCGCTGAATACCGGCACATCTACTTTGAAGCCCAGCATTTCATCGTATTGCTTTTTGAACGTAAGCTTGGAGAGCGTCTTCCAGACATTTTCTGTCTGCGCTGTAGCGTTGGTGTTGATTAGCAAAAACGCAATCACCGAAAATAAGAAAGCTAATTTTTTCATTTGTGTTGTGTCTTGATTTTTATAAAGCTACCAAGTTAAAGCCTTTCTAAGTAAAATACACTTAAAGGCTTGTTAAAGTCCTTATTGTTTTTGTGCCAATTGGTTGTTTTGTAAATATTTTTCTAACTCGGCTGCACTCATTTGCAATAATCCGACTTCCGGCAAGCGGCGCAGCAGCGCTCGCCAGTTGGCATCTTCACCAAAAATCGCTTTCAGCACCGGCTGCGCCGCTGCGGTACGTTGTACATTGAGCAGACTAACTGCATACCAGAAGCGCATTTCCAAATTGTTTGGAAAAAGCTGTTGTGCCGACTGATATGCTTGCAAGGCTTCATCTACTTGCCCGTTTTCCATGGCTACATCACCGCGATTCATGTGCTCATAGGCGCGATGCACCCGTAGCAGGCGTTCCAGCTCGCCGATGGGGTCGGGGTGATCATCCACGCGAATATCCACTTTGCGGTCTATCCACGGTTGTCCGGTGGCGGTTTTGCTGACTACGAGGAGCGCAGCGGATTGTTGCCCCCGGATATCGCCGCCAGCTTGCTGAGCTGCTTGGAGCACGCGCACCAGCCGCTCGGCCAAAGGCACATCAGCAGATGTTTCAAAAGCCTGCGCCATAGCCGTCCAAACGGTTTCATTCAGCATCATATTGGCTTGCACCGAAAAGCTCTTGCCTACGTAGTGCCCTGCCGCTCGGATACATTTCGCGCCGGTAAAAGCAGCGGCCCTGCCTTGCGCATCCACGATACCTACCTGCCGATAGTCTTTACCTTCGTCTGCATTGACAAGTTGCTGTAATGCCTGCTCGGCGGAAAGTCCTTGCTGCAAAAGCGCCAAGCCCTCAGGCCCAAATGCTGGATTGACAAAAGATTGGGTCGCCACCACCCCCACGCCCGCTTCGCCCCAGGCAACAATCGTACCCACCGAAAACCAGTGCGATTGTACGGCCACGCCCATATCGCCGGTGGCAGCGTCATAAGCTGTAATAGAAAAAGTATGCGCCAGCGGCTGGTCTCCATAGACAGCGGTTTTTTGGGCCGCCACCGGGAGCGCAAAGCAATTGACTAATACCAAGAACAGAGCAACTGTTTTTTCAAACATATATCAAGTTTTTAAAACACTGATATTTAATGCTTTATATTTTAAAAAACAAATACAAGTAACGCCGTAACGATAAAAGCGTAAAATTGTACCTCACGCTTCTGCTAATGTTGCCGAAATATCTGCGTTGCGCGCCTGAATGGCTGGAATCACTGCTGCTATAAAACCGATGCCGAGGGCCGCGGCCAATAGGTACAATTCTTCGCGCAGAAAAACAGCTCCGGAAAATGAATAGCGATACGACGATTTCATAAAACCGGCCAATATTTCCATACTGCCGTGGCTGAGCACCATGCCAATGATGTAGCCAATGAGCGCCAGCAGTAGCCCTTCGAGCACGATGAGCAAAAAGATTTTGCCAGGCGAAGACCCCATCACCCGCATGAGCGCCAACTCGTACTTGCGCTCTTTGAGCGAAGAATAGAGCGAGATAAATACACTCAGCCCAGAGACAAAAATAATGACTAAGGCCAGCGCGCGCAGTGCATCTTCGCCAAGGCCCATCATGCTGTACAAGCGATTGATTTCAATGGCTGGTGTGGCCGCTTGCAGGTCGGTATTTTCATTAATGGAGCGCTGCATATTGAGCGTTTGAAAATTGCGCATTTTGAATTGTACCAGCAATGCTGTGATGTCTTGGTCGGGAAATTCCAATAGGGAGGTATGCACGTCGCCGTAGGCATAGTGGTCGTGCTCGTGGGCTTCGTCATCTGCATCATCACTGGCTTCATGGTCGTGCACCGCCCAGATGCTCTGGGTATTAGTTAGAATCAACTGGTCAATCACCGCACCAGTCGGTGCCAAAATGCCTGTAACGACGAAAGGATCGGCATCATCGTGTGCCAAATCATCGTCCATAATGAAGCCATGCGAGCTGAAGAACTTGTCGCCAACAGACAGTTTCAAATCAGCGGCTACCCCAGCGCCGATAGTCACTTCAAAGGTTTTTTCCCAGAGCGCGCCTTCGCCGATGCTTGCTTCATACAAATCGAGGATGCGGTAATCAGTGCCTACGATACGGTAGCCTTTGTAATTGTCGCCGACCGATACCGGCACGGCAGTTTTAATCAGCGGATGATTGGGGTTGAGAAAAGGTCGGGCCGCACTGATGGGCACATTGCCAGTAGGCGCATCAATATGGTACATATTGCAAAGAATCAGTTGCAAAGGACTGCCCTTAGCACCAATGACGAGGTCAACGCCGGCGAGATTTTTATCAAACTTCTCCTGCAATTGTTGACTCAGCAAAAGCAGCAGGGAAATCAGCCCCACGCCCAGCGCAAAGAGCACTAAGCTCAGTAGCATGGAGAGCGGCTTGTTGGTTAGATTTTTCCAACTCAATTGGAGCAGGTTCATTGTTTTCCGGTTTATGGTGTCCGACGGTGTGTTCGGTCGGTCAGAATTTTGGTCGTTACAATTTTATTTGCTTGCCGAATCGCTCTTTCAGGCGTCCGTCGTGTGTGACTACGAGCAAGGTAGCGCCCACGGCATTGGACTCGCGCTCCAGCAGGTTGATTACTTCGGTGCAATTGACGTCGTCTAAGGCAGAAGTTGGCTCATCGGCCAGAATAACGTCCGGTTGATTGACCAAAGCCCTGGCAATGGCAACCCGCTGTTGTTCGCCTTGGCTCAGGCGGTCGGGTTGGGCGCGCAATTTGTGCCCTACATTGAGCTGTTCCAATAATTGGACAATCCGTTCTTTAGAAATTTTCATCCCGGCTAATTTTTGCGCCAGCATCAGATTTTCTTCTACCGTTAGCGATTTTACAAAATGAGCCTTCTGGAAAATAATGCCAATGTGTTGCCCCCGAAACCGGTCGCGGCTTGCCGAAGAGAGCGTGCCAAGGGCCGTGCCGCCCACTTCTACGTGGCCTTTCTGTGGTGTGAGCAAGCCGCCCAACAAGTGCAGCAATGTAGTTTTGCCACTTCCCGACTGCCCCAGCAGCAGCCAGTGTTCTCCCTTTCCGCATTGAATGTCAGGAAATTGCAGGGCGGGTTGGTTATCGTAAGAAAATTGCAAGTCAGCTGTTTGTAGCATAGCGTTTATTAGAACTTTATTGCAAAGATAACCGGAGCAAGCGATTTTTTGTTCGCTTAGCAAAAAGGTATTGATGACCCGCGAATAGCGAAAAGTAAACTCAACCCGCCCATCCTTCCCGGTCGAGGCTGCGGAAGTGGATGGCTTCGGCTAAGTGTTCTATTTTAATTTCTGGGCTTTCGTCGAGATCGGCGGCGGTACGAGCCACTTTCAGAATACGGTCGTAGGCGCGTGCAGAAAGCTGAAGTTTTTCCATTGCTTTTTTTACCAAAGTGACTCCGGCCGGATTAATCTGGCAAACTTCGTGTACCAAACGACTCGGCATCTGGGCATTGCAATAAATATCTTTGTACGGCTCAAAGCGCTCGGACTGGATGGCGCGGGCCCGCACCACTCTGGCGGCAATGTCGGCGCTGGTTTCGGCGCTTCGCTCGCGGCTGGCCAATTCGTCATAACTCACGGGCGTCACTTCCACATGCAAATCAATGCGATCGAGCAAGGGGCCAGAGATTTTGCTCAGGTATTTTTTCACAACGCCGGGGCCGCACACACACTCCTTTTCAGGGTGGTTGTAATAACCGCAAGGGCAAGGATTCATCGAAGCGATGAGCATAAAGCCCGAGGGGTAGTCCACGCTACTCTTGGCGCGGGAGATGGTCACCCGACGCTCTTCCATTGGCTGGCGCAGCACTTCCAGCACGGTGCGTTTGAATTCGGGCAGTTCATCCAAAAACAATACGCCGTTGTGCGCCAAAGATATTTCTCCGGGGTGCGGATTGGTGCCCCCGCCCACCAGCGCTACATCGCTAATAGTATGGTGCGGTGCTCGAAACGGCCGATTCGTGACTAAGGAAGCATCCGGAGGCAGTACGCCCGCCACAGAGTGAATTTTGGTGGTCTCTAAGGCTTCGTACAAATTGAGCGGCGGCAGAATGGTAGGTAGGCGCCGAGCCAGCATGGTTTTGCCAGCACCTGGCGGACCGATAAGAATGACGTTGTGCCCACCGGCAGCCGCCAATTCAAGTGCGCGTTTGATGTTTTCCTGCCCTTTTACATCCGAAAAATCTACGCTATAAATATGTTGATTGTCAAAAAATTCTTCGCGGGTGTTGACCACTACCGGCTCCAATTGCCGCTCGTCATTGAGAAATTCGGCTGCTTCGCGCAAATTTTCTACGCCATATACCGCCAAGTCATTGACAATAGCTGCTTCGCGTGCATTTTGCCGAGGCAAAATAAGTCCTTGGTATTGCTCCTTACGCGCCTGAATAGCAATGGGCAAAGCCCCTTTGATAGGACGCAGCCCGCCGTCGAGCGACAATTCGCCCATGATGATGAACTTGTCGAGGTGGGTAGTGGCAATCTGTTTAGTAGCGCCGAGGTAGCCGATGGCAATGGGCAAATCATAGGCCGAGCCTTCCTTGCGAATATCAGCCGGAGCGAGGTTCACAACCGTTTTGAAACGCTCCATTCGGTATTTCACATTTTTAATAGCTGCCTCAAACCGCTGAAATCCTTCTTTCACGGCATTGTCTGGCAAGCCTACGAGATGGTAAAAGTTTTTGCCAGGCATCACATTGCCACCCGTATTTACCTCTACGGTAATGGTTTGCGCATCTACGCCGTGCACAGCGCTGGCAAAGGTTTTGACTAACATGGGCGTCTTTTTTTTTGATCGGCGGATAGCTAACCATTACTGGTCAGACAGGTATCATGCTTTTTGACGCAAGGAGTGGCAAAACGTAACGCATTGGAGGGAGAAAACACGGATTTTTGCGCTTTTTCGTAACCTGCTTCCTCTTCTCGATACACTTCTACACTTTCATCGCCCCTCATTAATGCCTTTTCTCCTCGGCGTAGCGGCTGTTATTGTCCTTACGGCTGAAGTAGTAGTAGCGATCACAGAAGGTTTCGAGTGCGTTGGTTTGTTCTTCATGAAGGAAGGGCTTGACTTCGGCGCGGAGCGAATCCATCAGAGAGCGGCGTAGCAAGCGCGATTCTTGATAAACGAGGGCAACTTTATCGGCGTATTTTTCGATAGCGGGAGCTATCTGGCGACGTTGCTCTTCGGAGGCGTTTATTTTAGCGAAAATGCTTTGTTTCAGCCCGTCGGCGTAGCGCATATTGGCTACTCGGCTTATTTTTTGCTTTACTAAATAGCGATTGGTATGAAAACCAGCTACAAAGCCCATGCTGACAAGGCTGACAAGTACCAAAACAATTTTAAGACTTCGCATAGGCTATGAGATTGATGACTAAGTAATGGGACATGGTTATTTGTTATTTGGAACAAGGTTTGAAAAGGTTGAATGGATTATAGGTTGATGGGTTGAATAGGGGAATAGGAAATATGTTTCGTCCTGAAATCTAACATCTATTGTCCATTATCTAATTTATACCTCTTGATAATCAGCTGCTTATGTATTAACAATGCTATCCGGGTACTTATGCAGAAAAGCGGTTATTCATTGCTGCTTAGGGGCATCGAAAGGCAATACATTTTTTTGGTTTCGCCGGTTTTTCCGTTCCGATTCGAGCGTGAAGGCGTCGTCCGTAGTAATGTCTTCCACACCAATGATGACATCGCTATCAATTTTATTTTCCTGCGAGTAGATGCTCAGTAGAAACGCCAAAATAACGATGGCACAAGCGGCCGCTACCCTCGGTGAGAGCGATACGATATCCGCCCAGAAACCGGATTCTTGGCGGGTGGGCAATTGGCTCATCACCCGATCTGCAAACGAGGCATCTTTTTCCGGGCGCAAAGCCGCCACCCATTCGCGCATTTGTAGCAGCTCGGTTTGTTCCTGTTGTAGCGCTTCCGAGGTGTGCAAAGCCTCGTCTAACCTTTGCCGGTCGGCAGGGGCCAGTTCATTATCTAAAGAATGCAGCAATAAATTTCGTGCAAATTGTTCCATAGCGATTTCGCTTTTATTATTGGTAACAACGATGATAACTCATGCGATGTTCCATTTTTTCAGAATATCTTTCATTTTTTCTTGGGCGCGAGCCAAACGCGAGGCCACTGTACCTTGCGGCAATTCAAGCATTTCGGCAGTCTCTTTTACCGAATAGCCGTCAATCAGACGTAAAATAATGACAATTCGGAAATCGGGCTCCAGCATTTGCAGCGCTTTCTGTACGGCGTCGCGTATGTCGTGTCGCTCCGGGTCCACACAGTTGTCTGTTTGCTCGGCTTGCAATTCATACCCTTGCAACATAGCAAACCGCTTGTACCGGTTGTCGCGCCGTTTGATTTCATTGAGCGACAAGTTGATGGCTATCCGACTAAGGTAAGTAGATAAAGCAGCTTCCCCTCTGAAATCCCCTAGCGACCGATAGAAGCGGACGAAAACCTCCTGCGCCACGTCATCTGACTCAGCAGTGTTGCCCAGCATACCGATGATGATAGAGCGTACCTGTTGCTCGTGCCGTTGCACCAACACACGAAACGCTGCATCGTTACCTTGCCGCGCTCGCTCTATCAGTTCGATATCGGAGGGCGTTGTAAAGCTTCTCAAAGGGCATACTGATTTTTAGACATTCCCAACTTGTAATTTTTCCCCCAAAGGAATTGTTTTTTTTGATTTTTTTCTATCTTGCATATCTTTTGCACATTCAAAATGACCTCAGCTGCACTATCCTTTCAAACCGCGCAAAAGTACATACTTTTTTACAATGCCGTTCTATCGGGCATATTGTTTTGGATAGAACCGAGGAATTGCTGCTCGTTTTCTCATCTGAAACAGCCCTTCCGGTTGCCAATGGATATTGCACAGCTACATGACTAATGGCTTGATGATTACGTCCACCCGGCGGTTGCGCAGTTTGCCCTCCCAAGTGCGATTATCGAATACGGGGCTGTCTTTCCCGAAATCTACTACATCAATCAACTCGCGGGGAATGCCTTTGTTGAGCAATTGCTGCAGCGCGGAGTCGTTGCGCAGTTGGGACAACCACTTGTTGTACTCGCGGCTGCCAATGTCGTCGGTATGCCCGTGAATACTGATTTGGTGCGTTTCTATATCTGGAATGCCATCGAGCCAATGGTACAGCTCTTGCACCTGTTCTTCATCTATATAATAGCTACCGCCGCCAAAGTAAATGCTGAAGATGTAATATTCCGGCGGCTCTTCTTGGGCCAATGCCAACTGGCAGCTGCTTGCAGCCAGTGCCATTGCTATGAAGTACTTTTTCATGCTTCGGGATGTTTTTTTTCCGTTGGGAATACCGTAGGTACTTTTTCAAATACCGTATTTTTTTTTGCAAAAAGCAAGCCCACCGATGGCAATCCGCGCTAAGCAGTGCTACCTAATCTGAAGCAAAAAAACCTCGGGCAAACACGAGCAGCCAATTTCTGCTGCTTACTTCCGGTCTTTTGACACGGTGTAGGAAATATTGAAATCGTCCAGTACCATATCGAGAATGCGGTCTTCGCCGAGCGTATAACCGTCTTTGAGCTTGTAGCCGTAAAACTTGCTGAGCGTACCCCAGTAGGTAGCCGTCACCCCGCCGCGCAAATCCTTGATGAGATCATACGTGGGCGTGCCCAATTCGCGCTCAATCATCTTGGTGAGCACAAAGCCCTGGGTGCGGGTGAGTTTCCTGAGCGGATCTTCAAATTTATCTTTCAGATCTTTTTGCAAATGCCGAGCGTACTTTTTTCGTTTGCCCCGGCGCAGATCTTCGGTTTCGGCCTCCAACTCGCGGAATACCTTGATGGCTTCGGTCGCATAAGGATACACCACAGCCGCTGCCCGGCGGTAGCGCTGGTATTTTTTCCACTCTTCTTCACTATCGAAAGCCCGTGGTGAGGAGACTGAGATGTTTTGCAAATTAGCTACAATCAGCGTATCGCCGCATTCATCAATGATAGCCGGATAGATTTTTCCAGCCACGCTGACGCGGGTTTCCTGCTGAGCCGTAGCCCATGTTGCTATGTTCAAAAGGATGATAATCAACAACAAATGTTTCATTATAGTGTATTTTTCAATTGTACTGCCCTTGCAAAGAGGCTTAATATATCGCAAAATTGTAACAAAATCTACTACCCGATTGTTAAAATCTGCTTAAATTCACAAAAATAAAGCCGACAAGACAAAACGATTGGTAGGGGAGTAAGAAGCGAATCGCCAGCCATTTGATAAAAAACTTGCAATGCATGCTCTTCACAGCGAATTTATAGAAAAACTGCAGCACAGCGTGCAGGAAGATACCTTTGTGCGGCTGACGCTGAGCAAACCCGGTGGCAAAGAGCGTGCTTTGCAAAATGTGTACGTGCGCCCGGTGGACATCAAGGGGCAGCGGATGTTGTCTTTTACTTTGCGCTACGCAACCAAGGACAGTACCCAGAATCATACCCCCGCCGAGGCTATGGTCATCATCGGGCTATGGTTGGGCAATGATTTTCTCAATGGCGACCTCTACACGACGGCCGCAGATTTTTTTATTCAATACAACAAAAAAAGGCTGCCGCGCCTCTCGTCCAAAGCGCCGCGCTTGCAGGCTGCGCCGGAGGCTGTGCACAACAAGGAAAAAAAACGCCTGATAGAGGCCTCACCAGCAAATGTTTATCTGCCAGCAATGGGCATCAGCGGAGCCGATGGCCAAGTGCTGCCCACCGGGCAAAAAAAGTTTCGGCAAATCAATAAATTCATTGAAATCATTGATGCACTGCTCCAGCAAGCCGACCTGCCAAGCACCGCGCACATCGTGGATATGGGTGCAGGCAAGGGCTACCTGACCTTTGCACTGTACGATTATCTGGTCAATCAACTCGGACAGACGCCAATGGTCACCGGTATTGAACTGCGGCAGCACTTAGTGGATTTCTGCAACGACTTGGCTACCAAAGCGCATTTTTCGCGCCTGCAATTTGTAGCACAAGACATCAACGATTTTCAACCGGAGCGCATAGATATGCTCATTGCACTGCACGCCTGCGATACCGCGACCGACTTAGCCATCGCCAAAGGTATCCGGGCCAGCGCAGCGGTCATCGTAGTAGCTCCTTGCTGTCATAAGCAAATTCGGAAGCAAATGCGTACCACAAGTGCACTCCAGTCCATTCTCAAACACGGCATTCTCGAAGAGCGCCAGGCGGAGCTGCTCACCGATGGCATCCGCGCCCTGCTGCTGGAAGCCAATGGCTACAAAACGAAAGTGTTTGAATTTATCTCCACCGAGCATACCAGCAAGAATCTCATGATCACTGCCGTAAAGAGCGCACCCAACCCCGAAGCCTTGCGCCGCGTAGAAGCCATCAAGCAGCAGTTTGGCATCGAGTACCATTATTTAGAAAAGCTGCTCGCAGATGGATATTAGCTGTTTGCCGTTTCGCTGTTGGCGTTTCGCTGTTCGCTGTTCGCCCGCTCAAACCATCTTCAGGTGGCATACCTCCAACATTCTTCCCCGGTTGTTATAGTTTTGTACGGCGCTTGCTTACATTTGCGGAACAATTTTGCAGCACATGGATTCAAAAGACAATTTGCTCGGCGTAATTGACACCCTCTGGAAGTGGCGGCAGCCCATTACAATCCTGTGTTTGGCCGTAGCCATCAGTACCGCCATTGTCAGTTTATTCTTGCCTAATTATTATAAAGCAACGACTACTTTTCTGGCTACCAGCCCCGACATGGCCAAGCCGGAATTGCTCTTCGGGCAAGGCAACCTGCCCCGGCGAGAGTATGGCGACGGCAATGATATTGATCGGATGCTCACCATTGCTGAGTCCAATGACCTGACAGATTTCCTGATAGATTCTTTCCGGTTGTACGAACATTACAAAATTAGGCGCGACCACCCACGGGCACGCTTTCGCGTGAAGGAAAAATTTGCCAAACGGTATCGTGTAGAAAAAACGAAACGCGACGCCATCGAGCTATCGGTAGAAGACAAAGAGCGAGAAATAGCAGCACGCATTGCCAATGCTGCCAGCGCCAAAATTGACCTGCTGGGGCAGCGCCTCATCAAAGAGGGGCAGCAGCGTACCATTCAAACTTTTGAAACAGAAGTAGCGCTCAAACAGCAACAATTGCAACTACTCGGCGACACCCTCGCCAAACTCCGGAGTAACTATCGTATCTACAATTCGCTGGCACAAACCGAACAACTTACCGCCCAACAATCGGAGGCCGAGGCCCTGCTCACCCGCAACCGGGCGCGGCTCGATGCGCTCCAAAATACCCGCGGCGTATCGCGCGACACCCTCAACATGCTCAACGCTATGGTCAAAGGGCTGGAAGAAGAAGTAAAAAGTATCGAAATGCGCATCAACACCTTGAATGAAGGCATTGCCCCCATCAATACCTTAGAGCGGCAGTACCTCGACGCCAGCCGTAGCCTGAGCGAAGACATCGAACGCCTGAAAGTATGGCGCGCCGTGTATGAAGCCGATATTCCTGCCATCAAAATAATAGAAGTTGCCGAAACGCCTATTGTAAAATCGCGGCCCAAACGGTCTATCCTCGTGGTGGCGGCCGGAGCCATTGCCTTTATTTTTGCTGTATTTGCAGTGCTCCTGTTAGATAATTATCAAGTGGACTGGCGCCGCTGGAAGCCTTGATTTTTTCGCAGCTTGTTTAGAATTTTTCCAAATTATATGCCTTTTTTCCAATTGACAGAAAGGTGACACACACCTGCTGGCAGCGCCCTATTTTTGTGTCACTATCAAACAAACGAAAAACCGTTAAAAATTATAAAAGAAAGAATGCTACGCAATCTAAAAATTCTCACTGTCACACATAAATCGGCTACCCTCAAGGATATTGGTGCTTTTGTAATAAAAACTACCGAGCAGCAGCCCCTGCAGCAGCAATTAACTGCGCTGAAAAGTGCTTTTGCGCTCGAAGAATTGCTATATATAGCCACCTGCAATCGCGTCATCTATTTCTTTTCTAATAGTGTTGAACTCGATCCGTCTTTTACAACCCGTTTTTTCCAATACATCAATCCGGAGTTGGACGCCACCCGCGTAGCCGCCTCTGTGAAGTGCCTTGCAGGTGCCGAAGCTATCGTTCATTTGTACGAAGTAGCCGCTTCCATTGATTCGCTGGTGGTGGGCGAGCGCCAGATTCTGGGGCAACTCCGTGAAGCCTACGAACAGTGTCGCACCTGGAACCTCACCGGCGATCACATCCGGCTGGCTTTTCAGCAGGCCGTGGTCGCTGCCAAGGAGGTGTATGCTCGTACCCGTATTGGCGATAAGCCCGTGTCGGTGGTATCGCTGGCGGTGCGCAAAATGCTCTCGGCGCATTTGCCCAAAGACGCGCGTATTCTGCTGATTGGTGCGGGGCAAACCAATGCATTGGTCGCAAAATTTTTAGCCAAACAGGAGTTTACCAATATCACTGTTTTTAATCGCAGCCTGCCCAAAGCGCAGGAATTAGCACAACTCCTTGGAGGACAAGCGCATACCCTGACCGATTTATATCAATATAATCAAGGCTTCGACTGCCTTTTCGTTTGCACGGGCGCCACCGATCCGATTATCCACCCGGAATTGTACGCACAGTTGTTGCATGGCGAAACCGACGCGAAGCTGGTAATTGACCTTGCCATTCCGCACAATGTAGCGCCGGAGGTGCCTCAGCAGTATCCATTGCATTACATCGAAATCGAAGGCTTGCGCGCGCTGGCTGAAGAGAATCTCGCTTTCCGTGAAACCGAAGTGGATAAAGCCCGGCAGATTCTGGCGACTTACGCAGCCGATTTTCCCACGCTCTTTCAGCAGCGGCAGATGGAGCGCGCGATGAGCCGCGTACCCGAAGCCATCAAGGCAGTGAAAGCCAAAGCCCTCACCGAAGTGTTCCGCAAGGATGTAGAACAACTCGACGAACAGACCCGCGCCCTGCTCGAACGGATGATGACCTACATGGAAAAAAAGTGCATCGCCGTGCCGATGAAAGCCGCCCGTGAGATGGTGGGCTAAGTGGTACTATAAGCTGCTGAAAACCGCTTCCTGCTTGCTTGCAAAATCGAAAATCTATTTCCCGTAAAAGAAAAAATCCTCACAACAAGTACGTTGCGAGGATTTGGTAGACCCACAAGGATTCGAACCTTGACAGACAGAACCAAAATCTGTAGTGCTACCGTTACACCATGGGTCTTTTACCGCTTTTAAATGCTTACCGGAAGGTCTTTGTTCAAAAGCGTGGCAAAAATACAACAAAAATCTTTTTAGCAAAAGTTCCACCCGGATTTTTTTTCTGGAAAGAAAAGTGCTACTCGCCCCCGAATTGTTTTGCCTGTCAGCCGAAAAATGTATAATTTCGACACAGCCTTCGTCTTCTGGACTTTCCGAGGCAAGGTCAAATTAGACGAAACGAGTTATTGAGTTAATAAAAATCAATAAATGCTACGTTACAAACCCATCGAAACCGACCTCGAATTGCAGCAAGTACTGGCTTTGCAGCAGCAAAATCTTGGGGTACATCTGACGCCGGAGGAGATTGCCACGCAGGGGTTCCTCACGGTGCAGCACGACTATGCCACGCTGAAAGAAATGAACGACTTAGAGCAGGGCATTATGGCTACGAACGGCGAGGAGATTGCCGGTTATATTCTGGCTATGACGAAAGACTTGCGCAGCGCCATTCCCATCCTCGTCTCTATGTTTGATACGTTTGATGCGATGGAATATGCTGGTCGGCGCTTGAATACGTACCGCTACATAGTAGTGGGGCAGGTGTGCGTAGCCGCGGGCTACCGAGGGCAGGGGCTATTCGAGGGCATGTACGATGCCTACCGACGGCTATTATCGCCAAAATATGATTTTGCCATTACCGAAATTTCTATCCGCAACCTGCGCTCCTTGCGTGCACACCAACGAGTTGGCTTTCAAGTCGTCCACGAATTTGTAGCACCCGACGGCGAAGCTTGGCAGATTGTAATCTGGCACTGGTAAGCGCTTGGAAATTACATCAGAAAATGATGCACCTGCCTTCACACTCACCTACCTTATCTTTCAAGCGCCTGCTATCTATAAAGTCTGCGAAATTTTATTCCGACGCATTGTCGCATTTCAAATGGCAACCAAAGGCGCAGATTTATTTACCTATTTTGCCAATTATCCGGTATTTTAGACGCAAGAAAATAAACTGGCGCATTTTTTAAAACCATAAATATTTGAAAATCAAATATTTATAACTAATTTGGCAAAATAAAGGCAGCACGCAGGCAGTCTTGAGCGCCACATATACCGAGGCGGATATTGTACAATTGATTGATTGAACACAAACATCTCCAGCATGAAAATACAAAAACGAGCACCCCGTGCGTCCTATCGGCTCCGGCCCTGGGGCACCTTTCTTCTCTTGTTTTGCTGCGTATTGCTCATCCATCCAACGATAGCACAAAAGAATATTTTGCAACAAATATTGAAACAGCATGCTGCGGACTGGGATACGCTGCTCCAGCAGCCGGAAAAGTATCAGGTACAAATCGTTTATACCCAAATTGACCGCGATGCACAAAACCGCCCTACTTTCAAAACCTTTACGCACGGCGTGGATACCAATCGTTATTTCTACCCGGCCAGCACCATCAAAATGCCTACTGCCCTGCTGGCTTTAGAAAAAATCAATAGCTTGTCTATCAGAGACTTAGATAAATATTCGCCTATGATTACTGGCGCAGGGCGCTATCCGCAGCGGCCGGTGGTGGAAGACACAAGCGCCGAAAACGGGATGCCTTCGGTGGCACATTATATTCGCAAAGTATTTTTGGTGAGCGACAACGATGCGCACAATCGGCTTTATGAATTTTTAGGGCAGGCACAATTGAATCAGCAATTGTACGAAAAAGGCTACCGAAGTTCGCGTATCCTGCACCGGCTAAGTGTGAGCGGCTTCGATGCCGAAGGCAATCGCCATACTAATCCGGTCAGTTTTAATGGTCTCAACAAATTGCTCTACCACCAAGGCGAAGTATATAGCCAGTGGGCTGCCAAGCTGAATTTGCGCCAGCAAGTACGCGGCAAAGGCTACGAAAACAGCGAAGGAAATATTGTAAACGAACCCTTCGACTTTCGTGAACGAAATTTTATTTCAATACTTGACCTGCACCGCATTCTTACGGCTGTGATGTTGCCGGAGGGCGTGGCGCCGCACGAGCGATTTCACTTAACAGAAGATGATTACCGTTTTGTATGGCAATGTATGTCAGAACTGCCCCGCGAAAGCCGCTACCCAAAGTATCCGGCACCCAATTATTGGGACAGCTATGTGAAGTTTCTGCTGTTTGGCGATAGCAAGGAACCCATGCCAAATAATATTCGCATTTTCAACAAGGTTGGTGTGGCTTATGGCTTTCTGACCGACATCGCTTACGTGGTAGATTTTGACAACAAAGTCGAGTTTCTGCTTTCCGCTACCATTCATGTGAATGAAAATCAGATTTATAATGACGGTGTGTATGAATACGAAACCATTGGGCATCCGTTTTTGGCCAAATTGGGGCGCGCCATACACGCCTACGAAAAAAACAGACCCCGAAAGTATGCGCCTGACCTGAGCAAGTATCAGCGTTAGGTGTGGGGTTTCCTTGTTTCATGGTTGTATGGTTTCATGGTTTCCCTGTTTCATGGTTTCATGGTTTCCCTGTTTCATGGTTTCATGGTTTCCCTGTTTCATGGTTT
>CALMSO010000033.1 GCA_937872385.1 uncultured Saprospiraceae bacterium | reverse complement strand
GTTTCATTGTTTCATTGTTTCATTGTTTCATTGTTTCATTGTTTCATTGTTTCACCATTCAAAACCCGCCCGCCTTCAGCGCCAGCCCGGCCGTTTGCGGCAAGCCAAGTGATAGGTTCATATTTTCTACGGCCTGCCCCGACGCGCCCTTGAGTAGATTGTCAATCATGCTGATAATGAAGGCTTTATCGCCGTGTTTTGTAATATGAATGATACATTTATTGGTGTTTACTACTTGTTTCAAATGCGGATTATGATGCGTAATAATGGTAAAGGGCGCGGTTTGATAAAAATTATGATACAAATCATTTAGTTGCGCTTCGCCCAAGTCACAATTCACATACATACTCGCAAAAATGCCGCGTGTAAAATTGCCGCGTACGGGTATAAAGTTCAAGGCATGCTGATGACCGGGCTGCAACTGCCGTAAACGCTGCCCGATTTCTGCTAAATGTTGATGATTAAATGCTTTATACACAGAAATATTATTATTGCGCCAGCTAAAATGGCTCGTCTCGCTGAGCGACTGGCCCGCGCCCGTTGAACCGGTGATAGCGTGTATATGTACCTCATTTTGAATTAGTTGTGCTTCAGCTAATGGTAGCAGCCCTAATTGAATAGCCGTAGCAAAACACCCCGGATTGGCGATTCGTCGCGCCTGTTGAATGTTTACTTTATTTAGTTCCGGCAGCCCATAAATCCAGTCTTTATGCAGTCGAAAATCATGGCTCAGGTCTATCACGAGCGTAGTGTCGGGTACCGGATGCGCCGCAAGCCACTCTTTGGCTTTGCCGTGCCCCATGCACAGGAAAAGTACATCCACCGCCGTATTTACTTCATTGGTAAATAATAAGTTGGTTTCGCCCGCTAAATCATCATGTGTATCATAAACTGGCTTACCCGCTTGACTATTACTATGCGCAAAGGAAATATGCACATTCGGATGATGTAATAATAAACGGATAAGTTCGCCGCCGGTGTAGCCCGCCGCACCGATAATGCCTGCTTGGTATATGGTGGTGTTATTTGTCATGTAGTATTCAGTATTTAAAGCCCGCTTGACATTATGTTGTTTTAATAAAAGGCTCGTTTTATTTATCAAGTTACATTCTAAAATCAATATTATAGGTTACGGCCATCTGTAAAGTATGATTGCGCTCATGATGAATACCGTCTATTTTTATGATATACTGGTTTAAATAGCCCGCCTGAATATTTACATTCGGATTAAAACGATAACCAAGTGCTATATATAAACGGTTCTGGTCGAGCACATTACGTCCGATACCCTTACCAAAACCTATAAATGGCTCGGCGTAGGCCGCTATGAAAAATGAGTCGTCTTGTAGGTCGCGCTCTTCAATAGGCAGTGTAAGCAACAGGCGATAGCGCGCGCGCTGCCGGAAAACATAATCGCTCTGTGCCGGACGCTCTAAGTAGCGCTGCTCCAAGCGATAGCGATGATGCACATACAGCACACCCGCCCGATGCGTAGAGACCAACTGCTCCCAGATGCGATGCTCCGTGAATTCCTGCGCAATTGGCTGCTCACCATACGGATAACTCACCACCCAAGCGTAGCCGACCGTCAGGCTGTTATTGGCATCAAAATGATAATCCAGCCCGAGGCGCAGCAGTGATTGTTGCCAAGCGGACAACCAGTTGTGCCGCCGCCACTGGTATTCGGTATGGATGCCCAAGCGATCGTTCAGGCGATGATTGCCGAAGTACATGTACCAGCCATTGCTCTGGGTGGCGATGTTTGTCTGCGCTGCCATTGGTGCGCTAAAGCTTAGTACAATGCTGATTATCAGCGTTAAACGCATGGTGAATTTAATTTTTAAGAACCGAATGCGAGCAGCCATTATTTACCAATATAAGCCAGTTGCTGGATTTTTAAAAGCTTGATAAATATTTAGTGGTGATTGTATCGAACAGATTTTGCAAATCTTCAAGATTTACAAAATCTGATCCACTTGGTTAAGCTATTACTAAATAACTTTTACTAAAGTTCGCCATCATTATTCACTACATGATGTATTTTGCTTTGGTTGGATAAAATTTTGGTAAAGCCTTTTACATCATCGCCGGTCCAGGCGCGGTTCATCTCACCGTAGGCACCGAAGTTGGAGTTCATTAAATCAAATTTTGATTCAATGCCCTGTAATTCAAAGCGATACGGATGTAATTTTACGAACACCTTTCCACTTACATTTGCCTGCGTATCCGCGAGGAAAGTCTCGATATTGCGCATCACCGGATCGAGGAATTGCCCTTCGTGTAGCAGCATTCCGTACCAGTTGGCAAGCTGCTCTTTCCAGTATTGCTGCCACTTGGTGAGCACATGTTTTTCTAATAAATGATGCGCTTTGATAATGATGAGTGGCGCCGCTGCTTCAAATCCGACCCGCCCTTTGATGCCGATGATGGTATCGCCAAGGTGCACATCGCGCCCGATAGCGAAAGGCGCCGCCAGCGTTTGCAGGGCTTGAATGGCCGCTACCGGATGCGGGAACGTTTGCCCGTTGACACCGGTAAGTTCCCCTTTTGTAAATAATAGCTCAATTATTTTTGGCTCATTTTCAGATAGTTGTGTAGGATAAGCCGCTTCTGGCAAGGGCTGATGCGAAGTGAGCGTTTCTACGCCACCCACCGAAGTACCCCAGATGCCCTGGTTGATTGAATATTTTGCTTTTTCCCAACTGGCGGCAAATCCATTGGCATTCAGATACTCGATTTCCGCTTGCCGCGACAATTGCAAATCGCGGATCGGGGTAATAATTTCAAGGTCTTCGCCGAGTATTTGAAACACGATATCGAAGCGCACCTGATCGTTGCCTGCGCCGGTGCTACCGTGTGCAACTGCTTGAGCACCAATGCTTTTTGCGTAGTTGGCTGTTTCTAAAGCCTGAAACATCCGCTCAGCGCTCACCGACAGCGGATAGGTGTTGTTGCGCAGCACATTACCATAAACCAAGTAGCGAATGCAACGATCGTAAAAGTCTTGGGTCGCATTCACCGACCGGTACGAAGCCGCGCCCAACTGATAAGCCCGCTCTTCCATAGCTTGCAACTGCTCAGGCGTGAAGCCGCCAGTATCCACGGTGAGGGCGTGCACTTCATAGCCTTTTTCCTTCGTTAAGTACTTGATACAAAAGGAAGTATCCAACCCGCCGCTGTAGGCGAGCACTATTTTGGGTTTGTTCATTATATAATGCTTTGTATATAATATGCTGATTTTTCAAGATATGTGTACTAACTTTGGTTAGGGCATTTTCTTGTAAAAGCTTGAAAATCAGGCTACGGACAAAATTAAATTCGATAAATCATATTCCATTTGCTCGGCTTCCACTTTCGAGGGGGCGAGCATGGCCGTGCAGAGGCACATTCGGCGTTGGTTGCGTTCGAGAATATCATAATTGGGGCAGCTTTTGCAACCATTCCAGAAGGCATCGTCCTGCGTAAGTTCGCTGAAAGTAACCGGCTCGTAGCCCAGCGCGCTGTTGATGCGCATAACGGGCAGGCTGGTGGTGATGCCAAAAAGCCGTGCCTCTGGGTATTTGTTGCGCGATAGCTCGAAAGCCGTTTTTTTGATCGCTTTGGCTAAACCAAAACGCCTGAACTCTGGCGCGACGATAAGCCCTGAGTTGGCGACGTACTCGCCGTGGCCCCAGGTTTCGATGTAGCAAAAGCCAGCCAGTGTTTCATCTTGCAGCGCAATGATGGCGTTGCCTTTGCACATTTTTTCCCGGATGTATTCGGGTTTGCGCTCGGCGATGCCAGTGCCACGCGCTTTGGCGGATTCCTTGATGAGCGCGCAGATGTCTTCTGCGTAGCGTTGGTGCGATTCGTTAGCGATTTCGATGCTGAATTCCATTGTCTGTTTTGAATGCTGTTTTTTTCAGTTTACCTAAAATGATCAAAACGGATGTATTTTGACGGCAAAGGCCGCATCAAGTCACAATCAGAAAAAATGGGTAAATCAGAAAAAGGATGAAACCATAGTTTTTCAGAACTGGTAGAAGGGCGGTTTTTCCATAAAACACGACCCCAGAGGGATGATATGTTGATTGTACGCCCCTACGGGCGACGCGGGAAGCGACGACGAAGTGGAGATGGAATAATATTTGCGAGTAGATTCGTCATATCGAATGCAAATGTATGCCCTTGCAACAAATAATGCAAGTATTTAACAATTTTTTAATCTGCATGGATGAAAATTA
>CALMSO010000032.1 GCA_937872385.1 uncultured Saprospiraceae bacterium | reverse complement strand
CATCATTCATGCGCCAGGGGGCTTCATAGCTCAAGCCGAAGGGGTAGTAGTGGTTCTCTTGTACAATATCACTGGGTACATCTACGATGCCGTTGCCGTTTTTGTCGGTAAAACCGATGCGCGCATTGCCGAGGTGGTCTTTGATGGTGTATTCCCGTTGCCAATTCAGTGTGTTATTTACTTCTGCGTTCAGGTTCAGGTATCTGCCTTCGGCATGATAAATGGCTTCTACCCTCGTGCTTCCGACTCCATTTTTTCGGTACTCCAATCCTCCCAGATAGCTTTGCTCATACTGCACCGTAGCGCCTGTTTTTACGGTTTTGCGCAGCTTTGTACCTGCTGCGTCATAAACTAACTCAATACTGTTGCCATTGCTGTAAGTAATAACGCCGGGCAGGTTGAGGTGGTTGTATGTGATGTTGGTGGTCTTAAGGAATTATTCTATCTTAATTTTAACTTTTGTTCCATCAGGTAAATCGTGGATTTGTATAGCTATACTTGCATTAAACATTAAATTTTTTCTATAATCTTTTAGAATCAGGTTTTTTAACTCATATTCACCACCTAATATAAAAGGCATTTTTGGGGATAGTCTTTTTCCTTCCGTTAATTGCTTAATAGACACTGCATCTAACGTTTCTAAGAAAGAATACGCCGTATAATAATCTATATTTTCTATTAATACAGCAGCCCAGTCAGTAAAGCTATCGGCAATTTTTGTTTTCTCAGCAGTCTCTATATTGAAATATATAATATTTTTATCTATAAACCCAAAGAGATTGCCAAAAACATCTTCTGCAAAAAAGAAGCCCAAAGCTAGTTTTCCGTATAAATCGTGAATTAATCTATTTATAAATAAAATATCATGGTATAAATAGTTTTCTGAAGTTCCATAGATATGAATAGCATTTTTAAAAAAATAGCCCCCATTGTTTTCTTTTAAAAAAAGCGAATACTCTTTATCTGTAATTTTTTCAATTACATCGTATCTATTTTTGATTGATAGAGGGTCCATAAAAGCAAAGCTTTTATTTTCAATTAATTTTTTAACCATTTCTTTCATTTTTTGTCTAAATTTTTAGGCACTATTTTTACTTTTGTTCCATCGGGTAAATTCTTAATTTGATTCCCAATAGAACCACCTGCCCCTCTATTATCCGAAGGGTCAATATGTTTAACTTTTGCTTTTTCACCTGTATCGATTACCGCTGGCGGGGCTTCATCCCGATCTTTTCTTTTTTGAGGCTCAATTCCTTTGAGGTTAGCCTTTCGTCTTGCATCTGCCCCTTTTCTATCTATAATCCCCACATTGGATTTTCCTTCTTTTATGGCCTCATCCAAATTTTTAGCTGACTGAGGATGCTTTTTTCCATCAATGAAAATTTCTATTACATCATCTGTTCCGCTTTTTCGGATAGCCCGCCAAATTTTTTTCAATACATATCCCCCAATTGCCGCTCCAATGATTACCTCTGCAATACCGCCTTCTTGATAAGATTTTATCTCGCCCACAATCGGGATTTCATCTAAAGCCGCATCTATTATTGCATCTCGATGCTCTTTACTGGTATGATTGTAGGTTGCAGCATCACTGTCAATTGCACCATTAGACTTTCTGGGCGGTGCCCATTGCAAACCGTGTAAATCTATTCCATTAACAGGTCTATTGCTAGCATAGTTGTAAACGGAAAGATGTGCAAACCGATCCGCAATGGGGTCCACCCCCGTAAACCGCCCCATCGCGGGGTCATACCACCTTGCCCCATATGCATACCACCCCAGCCCAAAGTCTTCGTGTAGCTCTTTGCCGTTGTACTGGTAGGGGTTTTCGGTGCCTGCCGGCGCGGCGTGGTAGCTTGCCTCCAGCTCCAAGCCGAAGGGGTAGTAGTGGTTTTTCCCGACCTTCGGTGCGGGATTTCGCTGCGCTCAACCTGCAATACGCTCGCACTGAAGCCATTCTCCCGGAAGTACACGCGGCCGTTGCCGAGGTGATCCCGGATGGTGTACTCATAAGCTAAGAAAATTATAAATGAAGTTACTTTAGTCTATCATTAAATCCAAATATTTCAGGATGATTAACAATATTTTTTAAATATTTTTTCAATGTATTACTTTCTTGCCTTTTTATTTTTTTCAAGGTAAGGCTTTTTACGGGGTAAGCATACAGGGATACTATTTCTGAATTCATACCTGAATAATTTTTATTGCATTTGCAAAACTCTTCTGAATTTACTGAAAATACTTCGATATGATAGTTTGAGTATCCATATTTTCTTCCTTTGCTTGGAAGAATTTCTTGTTTTGATAAAGATTTTATATTTGAAAAATCGTAATATATTGATTCTTTTTGAAAAAGGCTATCGCCACAACACAAAGGAAGATTATAAATAAAATCAAAATCGACATATAATGGAGCATAACGAGTGTTGCCAATACTCAAACAATTATTTGCCGAAACACTTAATTCACAACTTTCTAATAGCCAGTAGCCTTCGGTGTAATCAATGAAATTTTTGTTTTTAGGTTTTTCTCTTATCCAGATTAAATATTTTGGAATAAAATCTCGCTCTTTATGTCTTGCAGACGAACAAGCCATAAATAAAGCACAGAATAAAATCAAAAATGCCTTATCAAAATTCCTCATATTTACCCTTTAGTTTTTCTTTTTAAGTGCGTCAGATAGGATTGCGTCAATTAGCCTTGAAGATTTTTTAAATCCGAATTCGCTCATGATATTGTGCTCTTCTCTTGCAGTTCTCGTCATTAGTTGATGCCCTGTTTCGTGAGAAATTGTTTCATAGTCATTCTTTAGATCTGGACGTATCTTAGTGATGTTTGCCCCATTAATACCTTTTTCTGTAGCCCCAGGAGAGGTAGCTAAAATAAAATTTATGCCAGAGATACTTTCAATAAGTTTACCTGTTTTTTGATCAATTATTTTATCGTTAATCCCAGTAGTGCCTTTTTCTCTTGCTATCCTCTTTAAATCATTTTCAGTTACATTTACGCCAGCACCAACATTAAATTCTTGAACAGTAATATCAAAAAATACGGTTTCGCCATTAGAGTTTTGACTTCCAGTGCCCTTTTCACCATTGTATGCTGTATTGAGAATACTCAGTATTGTTTTTACATCATCTGAAGTAAAATTTGATTCTACCCTATCTTTTGGTTTTGTTCCGTTCTCTTTTCTTTTCCAGTTATCAACAGTTACTACCCTCACCTGTAACTCTATAACGTGTCTTTTTACATTTCCATTATTGTCTAGTTCTGTATATTTTATTCCTTGAAGACCATGCAAATCTATATTACTAATAGGATCATTGCTAGCATAGTTGTAAACGGAAAGATGTGCAAACCGATCCGCAATCGGGTCCACCCCCGTAAACCGCCCAATCGCCGGGTCATACCACCGCGCCCCATAATCGTACCAGCCCAGCCCAAAGTCTTCGTGCAGCTCTTTGCCATTGTACTGGTAGGGGTTTTCGGTGCCTGCTGGCGCGGCGTGGTAGCTTGCCTCCAGCTCCAAGCCGAAGGGGTAGTAGTGGTTTTTCTGTAGCACCTGCGCACTGAAGCCATTCTCCCGGAAGTACACGCGGCCGTTGCCGAGGTGATCCCGGATGGTGTACTCATAATAAAACGACGAACCATTGGGGCTTAGTCTGCCTTCGGGGTGGTAAATGGCTTCTAAGTCGGATCCGTTGTATTCTATGTCTGCGACGTAGTTTTTTACGGTGCCGGTATTGGTGGTTTTATTCAGTTTGATACCGGTAGCATCGTAGGTGAACTCTTCCATCGAGGCGATCGTGAGGATTGCGGAAGTGCTGGATACCACAGTGGCTTACCTGATCGGTGAGGCCAGTTCTAATGAGCTTTTTCGTGACCAGGATATGCTCCGTAAGCTCAAGGAGATCAATCCCTGCCCCCGAAGGACAAGGAATGTATCCTGTATAATCTCGATGCGGTGCTCAGGGATGTGAAAACGAGATTGGCGTATTCCTGATATGTAATGGTTCAATCGAATTTCTTGATACTTGAAAATGCTTTTTCAAAAAGTGCTCTTTTATCCTCTGATGCGTTAACGTAGCCGACCATTATGTTGCCAATAATTTGCTCACTCCAGTATTTGTTGTTTGCTTGAATATCTTTTAAAACAATAGTGTCAAGTAGTGCTTTTTTATTGTACGACTCATGCCCAATGGAGTGTCGATTTTCAAAATTAAGTGATGAGCCATACCAAACATCACTGCTTACATAAGCGATTGCTCCATCTTTAAAGGCAAATCTATATTCGCAAACCCCTTCATTTTCTATAAATTTCTTAGAGTACCCTTTGGGCATTTGTATGATAAGGTATTTAAATGCTTCAGAAGAAACTATACATTTAGAAAAATTCAATTTTACGGCTCTCTCACTCCTATGGCTTTGATTTATTGCGCATGAGAAAACACATGCTGAAATGATCAATGCTAATATTTGTTTTTTTGTCATCTTATTGCGTTCATGAGGTTAAATAAAAACGGATTAATATAGTTGACGGGCTGCTTGTTCGAATCTAACAAACTCGGCCCCCCACTATAATTTTTCCTTAGTCTTTTACCCATTTGCCCACGAATACGATTCTCTTTATACACCGCTCTTATTTCTCGAATTTCTGCTCGCCCTCGATTTATCTCTGTTGTTCTTGTATCCAGTAACCCATAATTGGCGTCATGAGCATGGGCTAACTCATGTCCCAAACTTATGGCTCCATCTCCTTGCCAATATATTGTTCCTCCATCTCCAATTTGAGTAAACGGCAAATGCTTGGACAAAAGCTCTCCTTGTTCCAACACTTGAAGAGCATAAGTGTTGTTAGTGACTATATTAATCCCATAGGAACCGTGGTCATCTGGCAAGAACCGATTGAGGCCTCTTTCTATAGTGAAGTTATTTTCAGATTGAGATAAGTCTGATAATATAGAGCTGCCCTCATCAGTCTCATTGAGTTTATTAAGTACCTTTACAGTCTGTTTCAAAAAGCCTTTCACTTTTCCTATGTATTCTGTCCCGTCGCTGTTGAAAAGATTACCGTTGTCATATAAGTAGTTGTTCCCCTTATGGGCGATCCAAACACTATCCCCATTCACATCAATATACTTAATTGGGTTATTAGCCGCATAGGTGTAAGGACTCTGGAAAGCATACTTCTCCGCAAATCTATCTATGGACGGAAAACGCCCAACATCCGGCATATACCACCGCGCACCATACGCATACCAGCCCAGCCCAAAGTCTTCGTGCAGCTCTTGGCCGTTGTACTGGTAGGGGTTTTCGGTGCCTGCCGGCGCGGCGTGGTAGCTTGCCTCCAGCTCCAAGCCGAAGGGGTAGTAGTGGTTTTTCCCGACCTTCGGTGCGGGATTTCGCTGCGCTCAACCTGCAATACGCTCGCACTGAAGCCATTCTCCCGGAAGTACACGCGGCCGTTGCCGAGGTGATCCCGGATGGTGTACTCATAATAAAACGACGAACCATTGGGGCTTAGTCTGCCTTCGGGGTGGTGTCTTTGGGCTGGCAACTGACCGACATATAAGCATTAAGCCCCCGCCTGAAAATGCCAAATATTTGAGAAATACGCGGCAATGCCTTATTTTCGA
>CALMSO010000031.1 GCA_937872385.1 uncultured Saprospiraceae bacterium | reverse complement strand
ATGATGTACCTTGTAATCAACTGAATCTCTTTGACTTATAACCGGACACTACTGAGTCAAGATATAATCTGACAGTTTTGGGAACTCTAACATGTAACAACCAACACCTCATCTACCCGCCTTGTTTTTATTGGTAGTTGAAATTATGTAGGCAGAGCTACTTTGGATTCTTGGCTCATTTGGTACAGTACATCGGGGCAAAGATCTATACCATTTTACCAGTAAATGGATTGCATTTCTTCATTTAATTGCACCGAAACAAAATAATCAGCATCCAACAAATCTTTAAAGGCACTATCAGGTGTTTGTGACCATTCGCTTAATTTAGGCGCTTAATTTACTGTTCTGATTTCGCCCGTGTTGAATGGCAAAGTCAATTCAAATGGTTCGGCAGCTATTATTCTTTTGATAAGATGTATCATGTTTTTTAAGCCATTTGTCATTAAAAACAAAGGGCGGAATTGAACCCGCCCTTACTTTTCTACCCCTCCAATTCCTCCGGGCTTATTTCTACTTCCGCTACCTGCCGGAACACGACTACGCCGTCGAAGACGTCTAATAGGACGTGGCTGTGGGGCTGTACTTTGCCTTCCAGCATCTGTTTGGATAGGGCGTTGAGCACTTTTTTCTGCACTACGCGCTTGAGCGGGCGGGCACCAAACTCTGGGTTGTAGCCTTCTTCGGCGAGCCAGTCGAGGGCTTCGGGCGTTGCGTCTAAGGTGATTTCTTGCTTGTCGAGAATGGCTTGTAAATGCTTGATTTGCAGTTGGATAATGCCGCGCAGGTTCTTCGCAGAGAGCGGCTGGAACATGATCGTTTCGTCAATGCGGTTGAGAAATTCCGGGCGCACCGATTGCTTGAGCATTTCAAATACTAAGTCTTTGGTCTTTTCCACTACTTCCGCGCGGTCGAGTTCGGTCATGCGGGCGAATTGCTCGCGGATGATGTCCGAGCCGATATTCGAGGTCATAATGATGATCGTATTCTTGAAGTTCGCCGTGCGACCTTTGTTGTCGGTCAGGCGACCGTCGTCGAGTACTTGCAGCAAGATGTTGAACACATCGGGGTGTGCCTTTTCAACCTCATCCAAAAGCACGACAGAGTAGGGCTTGCGGCGCACGGCTTCGGTGAGTTGACCGCCTTCGTCGTAGCCTACGTAGCCCGGAGGCGCGCCGACCAGCCGCGATACGGAGTGGCGCTCTTGGTATTCACTCATGTCAATGCGGGTGAGCAAATTCTCATCATTGAAGAGCACTTCGGCTAAGGCTTTCGCCAATTCGGTTTTACCGACACCCGTAGTGCCCAAAAACAGGAATGAACCGATGGGGCGCTTCTCATCCGACAGGCCGGTGCGGCTGCGGCGGATGGCGTCGGCTACGGCTTCGATGGCTTCTTCCTGCCCCACTACGCGCTTGTGTAGCTCGGTTTCGAGATGCAGGAGTTTCTCGCGCTCGCTTTGCAACATGCGCGTCACGGGCACGCCGGTCCACTTGCTGACAATCTCAGCGATGTCTTCGGCGTCCACTTCTTCTTTTACGAGTTGGCGGCCGCTGGCCTGCATTTCCTGCAATTTGGCATTGTACGCATCGAGGCGTTTTTGTGCTTCGGGGATGCGGCCGTAGCGAATTTCGGCGGCCAGCTGAAAATTGCCTTCGCGCTCGGCGCGGGCGCCTTCGTTGCGCAGGGTTTCCATGTCCGATTTGGCTTTTTGGATGCCGAGCACAATTTCACGTTCGCTTTCCCAACGGGCGCGCAAGGCGTTGCGTTTTTCTTCGAGATTGGCTAATTCTTCATTGATGCGCTTGATTTTTAAGTCATCGTTTTCGCGCTTGACGGCTTCGCGCTCAATTTCCAACTGGCGGATACGGCGTTCTACTTCGTCGAGTTCTTCTGGCATGGAGTTCATCTCCAAACGCAGGCGGGCCGCGGCTTCGTCAATGAGGTCAATGGCTTTGTCGGGCAAAAAACGGTCGGTAATGTAGCGCACCGAAAGCTGCACCGCCGCCACGATGGCGTCGTCCTTGATGTTAATTTTGTGGTGGGTTTCGTAGCGCTCTTTCAAGCCGCGCAATATGGAAATGGCGTCTTCTTCGCTCGGCTCGTCCACCAGCACATTCTGAAACCGCCGTTCAAGGGCTTTATCCGATTCAAAATACTTTTGATATTCATTCAAAGTGGTAGCGCCGATGGCTCGTAGTTCGCCTCTGGCTAAGGCCGGCTTTAGGATATTAGCGGCGTCCATGGCGCCTTGTCCTTTGCCTGCACCTACGAGGGTGTGAATTTCGTCAATGAACAGGAAAATACGTCCTTCAGCGGAGACCACTTCGTTGATAACTGACTTTAGGCGCTCTTCAAATTCGCCCTGATACTTCGCGCCGGCAATCAGCGCGCCCATGTCGAGGGCATAGATTTCCTTGTCGCGGAGGTCTTCGGGCACGTCGCCATCTACAATGCGGTGGGCGAGGCCTTCTACAATGGCGGTTTTGCCCACGCCGGGTTCACCGATGAGAATGGGGTTATTTTTGGTACGGCGCGCCAGGATGTGCAGCACGCGGCGGATTTCTTCTTCGCGCCCGATGACGGGGTCGAGTTTGCCGCTTTTAGCGCGCTCGTTGAGGTGGATGGCGTATTTGTTGAGCGCATTGTAGGTCTCCTCGGCGCTGGCGGTTTTTACGGTGGCACCTTTGCGTAGGTCTTGAATGGCGGCACGCAGACTTTTTTCGGTTAGTCCGCTGTCTTTGAGCATTTGCGATACTTGGTCGCGCACGCCAAGTATGGCCAGCAACAGGTGTTCCAAAGCTATGTATTCGTCGCCGAATTCTTTGAGCAGGGTATTGGCTTTTTGAATGGCTTCATTGGTCTGGCGCGAGAGGTACTGCCCGGCGTTTTCGTTTACTTTGGCGTAGGAGCGCACAATGCTGTCGGTGGTTTGTTGCACCACGTTCAGGTTGACACCCAATTTTTTGAATACAAAGGGCGCTACGCTATCGTCCACCTCGAAAATACCCTTCAGCAGGTGCCCCAACTCGATGGCCTGGTTGCTGTTTTCCATCGCCAATTGTTGTGCGCGCTGCACGGCTTCCTGCGATTTGATGGTCAGATTATTCAGGTTCATAATTTTTTGGTTTAATGGTTTAGGGGTTGAGAGGCTTAAAGGTTAAGAGGTTTATAAGCCCTCTAATTTTTCAGCCAAATGTATGCCATTGCGCAGCAGGTGTCATTTTGTAATAAAAACATCGAAAACAAATGACAGGATGACGGGAAAGCCGTGTTTTGGAATGACAAATTGACTTGTTGTTATGAACAACAACAACAGTTTTAGCGCGGGCGGTGTGTTAGCGCTTTTTTAGGACAGATTTCAACCCCACCACCAGTTAATAATTTGATAGTACAGCGGAATCCCCAGAATGATATTGAGCGGAAAGGTAATTGCCAGAGACATGGTGACGAACAGCCCCGGATTGGACTCGGGTAGTGCCGAGCGCATAGCTGCTGGTACCGCAATATAGGAAGCGCTTGCCGCTAAAACGGTCATCAAAAAAGCGTTGCCTTTGTCCATGCCGATGGCGTAGCTCAAGGCCATGCCCAATGCCGCATTAATGATTGGAATGATAAGTGCAAACAAAGTGAGAAACAAGCCGCCCCGGCGGATAGCGCCCATGCGTTTGGCGGATACGATGCCCATGTCGAGTAGAAACAAACAGAGCATACCCCGGAAAATCTGATCGGAGAAAGGCTTCACCGACTCTGCGCCCGCTTCGTTGGTGGTAAGGCCAATCAAAAGGCTGCCCAGCAATAAAAAGACCGAGCCTTCGGTAAGGGCTTCCCGCAGCAGATGCCTCAGTGATTTATCGCTGCCATTCCCTTGTTCGCCCTTGTTTGCCTTGCGCACCAGCACAACGGCAATGATGATGGCCGGAGCTTCCATCAAAGCCATCGCTGCTACCATGTGCCCAGCAGCTATGCCACCGCGCTCGGTAAGAAAAGATACGGCCGTGATGAATGTGACGGCGCTGATCGAACCGTATGTAGCCGCGATAGCCCCAGCATTTTGCAAGTCGGTGCGCGACCGCAGGATGAAAAAGGTGTATAATGGCACGATGACAGATAGCAGCAAGGCCAATAGCAGTGCCGCAAATACATCAGGTTGAATGCCGCTTTTGTGCAACTCCACGCCGCCCTTGAAGCCAATTGAGAACAGCAAATACAGGGAAAAGAATTTGGGCAGTGGAGCCGGAATAGTGAGGTTGGAACGCACCGCCGCCGCCAGCACTCCAAGGAAAAAGAACAAAATTGGCGGGTTCGTAAAATTGGACACAACGATTGAAATATCCATGATACTATTAGATTAAATTAAAGCGCTGCAAAAGTAAAACTATTATTTACAAAAGGAAAGCCTGCTACTCAATAAATCTTATGTTATAGTGCTTTTCGCTACTTGTTTTCGCTTTTCGTATTACCACAAATTGATAATAATACCGTTTTGTAAAGTGATCTGGTGAGGAGTGAGTTGTAAGAAAGTGAATACGTCTTTATGCTCAAAAGCTTGTTTTTCAAAGCTTGACAAAATCGTGAACCGGACTTTGCGAATTGTGTTAAGGCATTGATTATCAATTATCTATTAATATTTCACCCCCTCGGAACGTACTTGATATTCGCATTTTTCATAAAATTCGCTATTTTTGACGTAAACGAATAGAAGCCATGCCTGATAACCATAGCAAAGGCAGCCTGCGCCATCGCCTACACGAAATCATTTTTGAGGCCGATACGCCCGCTGGACGCCTATTTGACTTAATTCTGCTGGTTTTAATTGCCTTGAGCGTGCTGGTAGTTATTTTAGAAAGCATAGAATGGGTGCACTTGGCTTACGGGCGGTTTTTTATCGCCCTCGAATGGGTGTTCACCATTATTTTCACCATAGAATACATCTTGCGCCTATACAGCGTGAAGAAACCGCTCAAGTATGCTACCAGTTTCTTTGGAGTGGTGGATGTATTAGCTATTCTGCCGACCTATCTCAGCTTGTTTATGATCGGATCACAGCATTTGATCATCATTCGGGCGCTGCGACTGATTCGGATTTTCCGTATTTTCAAAATGGGGCATTTTTTGCAGGAAGGTACCATTATCCTGGTAGCATTGCGCCGTAGCCGCGCCAAAATTACGGTTTTTATGACCTTTGTGCTGTTGATGATTCTTATCTTCGGCTCCTTGATGTACGTCATTGAAGGCGGCAGCAACCCGGATTTCGCCAACATCCCACGCAGCGTGTATTGGGCCATAGTGACCCTAACCACCGTAGGCTATGGCGACATTACACCAATTACCCCCTTAGGGCAATTCTTTTCGGCTGCACTTATGATTACGGGCTACGCCGTAATAGCCGTGCCCACTGGCATTGTATCGGCAGAAATGGTGTCGTATAATAAAAAGACTAAAGAAGAATTGAGTACCCAGGCTTGCGAGCATTGCAGCCGCGAAGGGCACGATGCCGACGCCAAATACTGTAAATACTGTGGCGAACTGCTGAATGATGAAACCTGAAAAGTGCTTGCCGCAAATTAGCTTGCTTATTGCCTGATTTTCAATACTTTGACTGGCGGCCCTGCCACGCCATTGGTGCGTAGCCGCAAAATGTACATACCCGGCTGCAAATCCTGCCCCACTTGGACGGCTCCCGCTGCTGCTGGTAGAGGTGTTTGCGCTATCAATTGCCCCAGTGTATTATACATTTCCAACATGCGAAGCGCAGCCGGAGCACCCGCTGGCCAAGTCACTGTCAGCAGATCGGAGTATGGATTGGGATAAGCCTGCAATGGCGATTCCGCCAATGGATCGGTCACCGAAGTAGGCGCGCCTTCTTGCACCAAAAAAGCATCTACTGCTGCTTTGACGATGTGCCCGTTGGGGGATAAATCTGCGGTTTCAAAAATGATTTTCATATTATTGGTAATGGAAATTCGGTCGCGCAAATTCCAGACCGACTGTGGCCGCCACGCGCTGCGCGATTCGCTGACGCGCTCTAATACGATGGTATCCGTTCCGTTGGTGATTTTCACTATCAGTTCGTCGTTGGGCGGCGTATTGCCTCCGGCATTAAAAAACCAGAGGTAGTAAGAAACGACCGGATCGTTGTAGCGCGTGAGGTCCATAGGCGGCGATACCAGCCACACCGTGCCGTTGTCCACATCGTGATTGCCAGCAGGGCCCGAGCCATTGCCAGTGACGTAGCAGGCCTCGCCGAGGTCGCCGCTGATGTCGCGGTTGGGGGTTGCCAGTTCGCCATTGAACGTAGCCCCTTGCGGTACGCCGCGCTCCCAAAGGCCGCCGGTGGCACTGTCGGTCAGCGATTGCCAGCCGAGGTCAAACAAAAAGTCATCTTGGTAGCCCTCTTCCAAAGGAATAGTTACCGATTTTTGTGTATTGACGGTCAGATTATCTATCAATCGGTGCAAATACCCCCAAGCGCCAGCAATGATGTCATATTGACCCGCAAATACCGAGCCCAAAGAAAAACTGCCATTGGCATTCGCTTTGGTTTCTAATGAAAAAGTAGGATTCGTCACTACTACAGCGGCCTCGCCAATACCTTGCCCGGACGCACTGCTCACCACGCGCCCATCTACACTGAAACTTGCCAACCGCGTGAGTTGTACATTGAGAATGGTCACCACGCCATTTTGCAATACGACCTGCGCGGTAGCCGTTTCGTAGCCCTCGCGCATGATGCGCACCTCGAAAGTGCCCGCCAGCACCTGTCCGGTTTTATAATTGCCCAACAAATCGGAAGCGCCGAGATTGGGCTGTTCGGACAAGATGCGAATTTCCGCGCCGACTAATGGTTGTCCGGTTTGGGCATCGGTGATTTGTCCTTCGAGGTAGCAAGCGCGTTTCAAGTCGGGTTTTATAATATACAAGCCGGTATTGATGTCGGAAATCAGGATATTGCCGGAAGGCAAAAAAGGATACAAACCCCAGGCGCCGCGAAAACCGGTTTCTGGGCCGGGATAGGTGTCATAATTAGCTACCTCGATGAGGTTTTCCGGGCGATTGGCATCTACAAATACGCCACCAGCCGTATAATAGGAAATCATCAGATAATCGTCGTTGACGTGCACATTGTGTGGAATGGTGCCGCTGCCTATGGTATAAACCGGTCGGAAGGGTGTAAAAGCCTTGATATTAGTGGGGTCGGACACATCATAAGCGCCAATGGGGGCGTCGGGGCGCTCGTCGGTTGTATAAACCACCTTGCCATCGTCCGAGAGCCAGGCATTGTGCGTAAAGCGAAAAGGCGTATTCTGGGTGCCTAATAGTTGCACATTACTTTTGTCCGATACATCATAAATGGCGAGGCGGCCCAGATTGAGTTCTGAGGAGTACAAAATGTCGTTGCGGGTGTAAGCATCGTGTGCGTAAATGGCCGGGCCGCGGCCAATATACACCGGCTGGCCAGGCGTAGTGGCTACGTCCACAAAGAGCACGCCGCCATTGGCAATATTGGAACAACCGGCGAGATAAGCGATGCCATTTTCATCAATGTATAAATTATGACAACGATTCAGAGGGCGCTCTTCTATTTCGGGCCGCCAGTTGTAATGCGTTACGCGTTGTGGCAATTCCGATAGGTCAATAACCAATAAACCCTCATCTGTATTAGGCTCATCAGCAGTCACATAGGCAAAATGCCCCCAGGTTTTTAGGTCGCGCCAGCGAGACAGCGCACCTTCTACAAAAGCTACTTCGCGCGGATTGCGCGGGTCTTTTAAGCTGACAATAGACACGCCGTTCAGCACGCCTACCAAGGCATATTCCGTGCCATCGGGCGCCACCCAACCCCAAACGTCAGACAAATCGAAATCGTATTGTACATTGGCTTGTAAAACAGTATTCAATTGAGCAGCACTGCCGAGCGCCAGCAATAATCCGCCCAGCAGGAGGGAAATTTTCTTCATGTTGACTTTTTTCTATAACTAAAACGCACCAACTACCCAAACGTTGTCTTCAACTACGGGGCACCACTGCAATCGTCAAACGGCTGACACAAGTCAACTTCTCGGCTTCATCGCGGAGTTCAATTTGCCAAACGTGCATATTGCGCCCCACGCGCAAGGGCCGCACGGTGCCATACACAAAACCCCGCGTAGCGGGCCGCAAGTGGTTGGCGTTGATTTCTACTCCTACCGGCATAAAGCGATCGGTATCGGTCAGGCAGAGCACCGAAGCCACACTGCCGAGGGTTTCGGCTAAGGCCACGCTGGCGCCGCCGTGCAATAGACGCATGGGCTGCACCGTACAATCGTCCACGGGCATACGTGCTGTGAGGTAATCATCGCCAAAAGCAATGAATTCAATGCCCAGATGTTCCACCAGGGTACCTTGCGATGTTTGATTGATGCCTTCGAGTGTAAAGGGTTGTTGCCAAATCATGGATGTCGAATTTTTAGACGCAGGAAATGAGGGTGCTTTTGCTGTTTGTGTTTATTTTTATAATGTAAAAATTTGATTATCAATCATTTGAATTTTCCCTTGCTATTCGTTGCTCAATATACTCAATTGCTTCGGCCAATTGAGAGGGGTGGAACAGTTGCCAGTAGCCGTCACGCCGCCACCAGGTGAGCTGCCGTTTGGCGTAATTGCGCGAATGTTGTTTAATTTTTAAAACAGCTTCTTCCAGCGTCAGTTGCCCGTCGAAATAGTCGAATAACTCTTGATAGCCAACAGTTTGCAAAGGTATAAGGTTGCGATGCGGATAGAGCATCTGGGCTTCGTCGAGCAGCCCTTGTGCCAGCATGGCCTCCACGCGTTGGTTGATGCGCTCATACAGCTCGGTTCGGGGCCAGTCCAATTGGATATAAATCGGGGTGAATGGCCGCGGCGGAGTATGGTTTTTGCGGAAAGCAGAAAAAGGACGCTCGGTAGCCCAGCAGACCTCAAGTGCCCGGATGAGCCGGTGCGGATTGTGCCGATCTACGCTGGCATAATAGACTGGGTCGGCGGCGGCTAAAGCTCTTTGTAAAGCTATAAGTCCTTCATTTTCATACAGTTGCCGAACGGACTGCCGAATGGATTCTGGTATTTCCGGAAATTCGTCCAAGCCCTCGCACAGTGCTTTGAGGTAAAGCCCCGAGCCGCCCGCAGCCACTACCGTGTCGTAGCGTTGGTACAAATCGGCGAGCAGCTCCAACGCCTCCTGCTCAAAATCAGCGACATTGTAAGGCTCGAAAATACTGCGATGCCCGATGAAATGATGCGGAATATCTTGCATTTCTTCCGCCGTGGGTTTGGCTGTGCCGATGTGCATCTCCCGGAAAAACTGGCGACTATCGCAGGAGAGCATTTCCGTACGAAAATGTTGGGCCAATTGCACCGCAAAGCTCGTCTTGCCGCTGGCCGTAGCACCGCTCACTACTATCAGGTATTTCCTTGCCGCCATACGGCGAAATTAAAAGCAAAAGCGGATAATGGAAAATGCCGTGCCGTTTTTATAATAATTTTAAATGCCGATAAGTATTGGGCTATTGTTATTTGTTATTTGGGGCAGGGTTTATACTTTTGAAAAACAAGGATTTATGAATTTTTATAAAAATTTATATAAAATTGCACAACAAGTACGCTCCTTGACAATGTCTCAGGCGCTGGCGGCAACAAGGGGCAACGCCGCTAAGGTAGCCCGCAGTATTTCCTGCTGCGTATCAAAGGTTTTATTGCGATTGTACCAGCGCTGGGCTTCTATTTTCAGGGCTTCGTACTGTTGAGCACGCAAGGCCGCATCCGGCTGTGCTTTCATCGCTTCGATGAGGGGCAGCGCTATGTTTTGCAATGCTGCCGGGCGCGGGCCCCAGGTGCCGAGTACTTCGAGTGTTTTAGTGCTGATAATCAGTACTTTAGGAATGGATCGTGCGCCGTTGGTTAAGAATACGTCCATGATGTCTAAGTGTTGGTCTCGAAGGATGAAGCGCAGCGCTATCAGAGGGCTGGCGGCGGCTATTTTTTGCAAAGCCGGCACACTCTGGGCTGCGTCGCCGCACCACGGCTCGGTGATGACAAGCCACGCGACGGGTTGCTTTAGCTGTTGTAATAGGGCTTCGGCGGTTTCGGTTAGCTCGATTGTTTTGTCGAGGCGGGCCATGCGCACGGCGTTGAGTTGGATGTAATGCAGCATGGCTTCAGCGTAGGTCGGCTGCGGAGCGCTGGCATTGAGTCTGGCTTGTAGGGTTTGGTTGATGAAAGACCAGTAAGTTTCGTAAGACATGGCATTGTCCCACAGGGCATTATTTATTTTTTGCATGGTAATGATTTCCGGTGATAATTAAATAATGGGGCATTGTTATTTGAAAAAGTTTTATACTTTGATAATTAGTGATATATAATTTTTTGCACTCAAAATGATTATTTCCGAGCAATTAGCAAACCGCAAACCGCGAACCGCGAACCGCAAATCACGAACCGCAAATCACGATACTTACAATATCAAAGCCTTGGTCATTGTTCAAACATCATTGCAATAACTGCTGCAATTGTCGTAACCCGGACTGGTTCTCCGGATTATAAATAGCGTTGAGTACATTTTCGCGCTCACCCTGGGTTAGGTGGAAAGAAATGGAGGCTGCCATGCGATTGGCCTGGCTGGGGCGATAAATAAAGCGGATGACCTGGAAAAAATCTTCACCGAGGAGGTCGTACAGAAAGCCGATGCCTGCATCTTGCTCAAATTCCTGTAGCGAAATAATCTGCCCAGCAATGCCGATAGGATTGAAGAGGGTTTTGATAGCGCCTTGCCGGTCGCTGGGCGGGATGGCCCCGGTTTTTTGCGAGCTACTGATTTGCAATAGCACCACACCACTGGTGTTTTCGCGTATCCAATCCTGAAAAACTTGAATAAAGCGCGTAGCCGAAAGGACGCCGTAGTTGTCGCGCAGGCCCGCGTCCATGGCCTCAATGCCAGGCGTGGCGGGCAGATAGACATTGGGCAGCACATACGGATAGGTGGCATTCATGCGTAGCGCCGTGAGGAAGCGCAGTTCGGAGGCGTTTTGATGGGCGAAAAGCCGACTGAAGTCAACGGCATCTATTTCCGTGATATGCGGATTTTGTATGCCGGCGGGGGTATTCATCATAAAAGACACACCTTGCGGCGAGATAACGAGGCGCCGGGCGTCATTCACAACCATGGGGGTGACGTAAATCATAGGCACGAGGGCTTCGGCCTCCGGGGCGCGGTAGTCGCCAATGGTTTTGTCGAGTATGCCGAGGGTGTTTTCGTTGAGTTGTCGCTCAAGGATGTAGCCTCGATCTTTGCGATAGCGAAAACCGCCCGTTTGAAATTTTGCCCAGGGCAAAAACAGGTCGTTGGAGACGATGGTAAAAGCCACGGAGTTGAGCAGGTCTTTGGAGATATAATGCACATGTTTTGGATGATAAAGTTGCATTGGCGCGCCTAATTTCTGGCGCAACAGCACTTCCCGCAGGTAAGCCATGCCAATCATGCCGCCCGAAGCGCCGGTGATAAGCACGGTCTGATCCAACAGCGCACCCTGCAGCAAGCTGTCGGCGGTTTGGGCCACCTTCACGCTCCAGGTAGCGGAGCGCAGCCCACCGCCACTCACGCACATTAGCACCATTTTGGGCTTATGGCTGGGGTATTGGCGCGCTTTTTGCAGCCATTTTTCGAGGATAGCAATAGTGGCAGCCTGGTCGGCCGCTACGGTATCCGGATGACAAATTTTTTGCAAATTTTTATAATCATACACCGCAGGCGCCGTTTCATAATTCATTCCGTAGGCTTTATTACGAAAAGTCAGCAATTCAAAACTGGTAATAAAGTTGACTATTATCATTAGCAAAATAAAAGCTGTGACCCACCATTGGTCAAACCAGTAAATAAGCGCGCCGATAATAGCCAGAATGACGCTGCCGAGAATAAAAATGCTGGCTGCCGCCGGAATGCGAAAGGCCGCGTAGTCCATCATTTGCCCCAGCCCCATCAGCAAGAGCATACTCAGCAATTGAATAATGAGGGCATTGAGGTGGTTTTGCCGAAAAATATTCATCAGCAGGCGCGAGTCATAATGTGCTACGCTGCGCACCACCCGCGGCAGAAAGGCTTCTGTGAGGTAGGTTTCTACTCGCCAGCGTTTGCGGTCTTGCTTGATTTCGTCGAGGTCCACGCCGCGGCGGCCGGGCGCGATGCTTTTGGTCAAATGGGGGGGGCTTTGGGCGGGTCTATTGTAGGAGGAGATGTCTTTATTCGTAAAGAAAAAGTAAACCAAATTGAGTACAATGAGCGAAGTGGCGCCGAAGAAAAGCCCGAGGCAGTTTTGAAAAATATCTTCAAAAGGCAATTCTTCAAATTTGCTTTGGAAGTGAATAACTGCCGCCATGTAGTAAATAAAAAAAGCCAAGGGCAGCAAAATATTATTAATGCAAAACTTGGTAAACGGACGCGATAGCGAGGCCAAAAACGGAAAATAATGCGCCATGAGTAAATAAGTGGTCAGATTCCAAGTCATCAGCAAGCCACCAAAAGCAAAACCGACGAAGAAAAAACTCCAGAAATTGACCATGCCGAGGTATTCGGGGTCGAGAAAAAGATACAAAAAGCCTAACTTGCGCCCCACCGCGCCCGACAGCAGCAGCAGAATGCCCAGCCATACGCCGATGATTAGTTGATGACTTCGCAGGTGTAAAATGATCAATTGTATCGGAAAAGCATAAAAAACAGCTTCCAATCGTTTTCTCATAATGTTCGCAGTTTGTAGTTTTATAATTTACGGCGATTTAATGTAGAAATTTTTTCCGGGAAAAAGAAAATCAGGGCAGCCAGTTTTTATAAAAAACAGTTCGCTAAAAGGCCAGCGTAGCAGTATGTGAAAATTTTCTTTCCTTTGCAAAATAAAAATGAGCCAAAGCAATATGAATTTTTTGCGCTTGTGGATGTGTACAGTCGGAATGGTGTTGCTGTATGGCTGCGCAACAGTGACGCCCCCCGATGGCGGGGCCCGCGACGAAACGCCCCCGCAATTGGTACTGGAACGCTCTACGCCTCCCTTGCAAACCAATTTTGCCAAACAACGCATCGCACTCACTTTCGACGAATGGGTGGTGCTGGAGGATATTTTCAATCAGGTAGTGGTGTCGCCGCCTTTGCAATATCGCCCCACGGTCACGCTCAAGGGGCGTACCGTATTTTTTGATTTTGACAGCCGCGAGGTGCTGCGCGAAGATGCGACCTATACCATCAATTTTGGCGAAGCCGTCAAAGACCTGACCGAGAAAAACCCAGCAGACAATCTCCGCTTCGTCTTTGCTACCGGCGATGTGCTCGATTCGCTCTCGGTGAGCGGCGTCATTGTAGATGCTAAAACCGGCGAGCCGATAGAAAAAGTGCTTTTCATGTTGTACGACAATTTGGCGGACTCCGTGGTGCGCACCGAGCGCCCCTTTTATTTTGCCCGCACCGACAAGGAAGGCAAGTTTCGCATTGAAAATGCTCGCGCCGGAGCGCTTAAAGGCTTTGCTTTGAAAGATGTGGACTTCAACTACCGCTTCAACCTGCCCAACGAAGCGATTGGTTTTCCTGATAGCCTCGTGGTGCTGAGCGACAGTACGCCGCCGCTGCGTATTCGCCTTTTTGAGGAGGCGCGCTCCCTCCGGGTGCTGGAAAAAGAAGCACGCAACTACGGCCGCGCTACTGTCACTTTCAATCAGCCGCCGCGCCAGCTCGAATTTTCTTACGAAGACATCGGGCAGAAAATACTGTATGAATACGACAAGGATACGCTCATCGTTTGGTACAATATAGAAACCAATCAGCCTTGGGCTTTAAACATTCAACGTGATACCTCGCTCAAGGATACCTTGCGCGTACCGGGGCTGTCGAAAGGGAACTTTATAGAAAAAGCCCGCTTGGTGCAGTCTAATCGCCGCAGTAGCCAGACGGCCATCCCGCTCAATCCCGACCGGCACGTCATGTTGGCTTTCAATCATCCGATAGCACAGATAGATACCTCGCTCATCCGACTCTACGAAGATACCCTGCGCACCATTGTGACACCTGTCATCGCACCGGATACGCTGTCGCCGCGCAATTTTATGCTGCGCTACCCCTGGCGAGAAGGGCTGACCTACGCTTTAGAAGCCATGCCCGGCGCTTTTCAGGATATTTACGGATTGCGTAGCGATACCATTATGATACAATATCGGGCAGAACTGCGCAAGGCTTTTGGCACGATGCAACTGACGCTGGAGGGAATGCAACCGGATACCAATTATGTTGTGCAGTTATTATTGAATAATAATGTCGCTACCGAATTTCAAGTGAAAGGGGTAGAAACATTTACTAAAGAATTTAAAACCATGCCACCAGGTGAATATACAGTACAAATAATAGTGGATGTAAATAATAATGGGCGTTGGGACAGCGGAAGTTATGATTTGAAAAGGCAACCCGAAATTATTATTACCAAAAAATTAGAAACGCTGCGCGCCAATTGGGAGCTGGTGGCCACGGTGACGATAGGGGAGTAGGGGGGGAAGAGTTTAGAAAGTTGAGGGGTTGAAGTGTTGAGGGGTTGAAGTGTGGAAAAAATTAAATGGTAAATCATATAATTGCTTATGTTTCATGCTATTAATAAATGGATTTTTCGGCGCTGGGGCTGGAAGATTGAAGGAAATTATCCTTATGATGTAAAGAAATTTGTCATCATAGTAGTACCGCACACTTCTGGCTGGGATTTTCCGGTGGGGCTATTGGTGCGCAGCGTGCTCAAGGCCGACATTAAGTTTGTAGGCAAGGCTTCGCTGTTTCGGCCGCCCTTTGGCTGGCTATTTCGCCGTCTGGGGGGGTATCCGGTGGATCGTTCCAAACGCAATAATTTCGTGGATGCCGTGGTGGATATTTTCAATCGAGAAGAGCGTTTTGCACTTACCATTGCGCCGGAGGGCACACGCCGCAGGGTAGATCGGCTCAAAACCGGTTTTTATTACATTGCGCTGGGCGCAAAAGTGCCCATTGTACGCGTAAAATTTGACTGGGGAAATAAAATCGTGGGCTTTAGCGAGCCATTTTATCCTACGGGCGACATTGAAGCCGACATGGAGGAAATTGTCGCCTACTTTCGAGGGGTGCAAGGTCGGGTGCCTGCCTACAGCTTTGGCGGCTGAGAAACTGCATACCTGCCGACAGATGTCATTGTTTTAACATTTATGCTCATCCGGACATTTGAATAGGTTCGTTTGTAAAGTGTTTGCCTTGTTGTATGAACAGAGCAGGCATTTTTTTATTTACCATGTATTCAAATACCAAAACCGGACAAATGAGAAAAATCAGATTACTTTTCGTCTTTTTTCTGGCTGCTTTCACCTGGATTATGTTCAATAGCAACTCCGGCGGGGCGGGTGTCGCTCAAGGCGCAGATCGCACCGGCTCTCCATTGAGCATAGGCACTTGCAACGCATGCCATGGTGGCGGCAATTTCAACCCTTCGATGACCGCAGAGTTGCTCAAGGATGGGATGCCCGTCACGATGTACGAACCTGGCGAGGATTACACCTTCCGCCTCACCGTGACGGCAGCCAGCGGTATGCCCAGCGGGTATGGTTTTCAGGCAGTAGCCTTGCGTGGCGCTACCAACGAAGAAGCCGGCGCTTGGGATAGCTCTCCTCCAGGGTTTCGCATCACAACCCTGAGCGGCCGCCGCTACGTGGAGCAAAATTCTACGCGCAATGATAATCGCTTGGAAATCAAGTGGACGGCGCCGCAATCAGGCTCTGGGCCGGTGCGTTTTTATGCCTCTGGCAATGCTGTGAATCGCAATGGCAGCACGGGCGGGGATTCACCAACGAGTCTTGGAATGCCGCTGACAGTCGCCGAGCAAATGACGACCGCTCTGAATTCTAATCGAATCTTACCCGTTGCAATGACGGCCTACCCCAATCCGGCGCGCACCGAGGTGCATTTGCAAATTGGCGTAGCCACAGGTGGTATCTATTGGTTGAGTTTGCACGATTTGCAAGGGCGCACGGTGCAGCAAGTGCGTATCGGGCTGAGTAATGGTGATAATCTTGAAACTTTAGACCTAAGCGGACTGACCGCAGGGCAATACGTAGCGCGCCTTTCGGACGGGCAACGCATCGCAACGGTACCTATTGTGAAAAACTAATTTTAAAATTGTATAATGTGCTGACGACTAACGCCGTAAGTAGTTGCGCAAATCAGGAAAAGTACTGGCGTAGCTGCTGAGTTCCTTGTACTCTTTGCGATGCCCATTGATGTAAACCGCGATGTGCGCGCCGGATCGGCCTTTGGCTTTCAGCTCGTTTTGCAATTTGAGTGCTTCCGCAAAAGTGTGCGTGGCACCCACTGTGTAGCGATGGTACTCGAAATCCAGCGTTTTTTCCACCATCGGATGCGGATAATCAAAGAGCAATGGCCCATTGTATTCGCCCTTGAGCGCAGCAATTTGCACTTTGTAAACCAACCCTTCGTGCAGGGCAGGGTCGAACGCATCGGCAGCAGGGCCTTTGGCGGCAAGCTGCTCGCCACCATGCAAGTCAAAAACAATGGCAAAATTGTTTTTTTGACCAGAGGGCACTTGGGTAGCAATGGCACCACGCATAAACATCGAAGCTCTTGGAACACCTTGTCGGTCAAGCATTTGTGCGGCACGCTCGGCGTAGCTAATCGCCTGAAAAAGTGCGCGTGAACCGCCGCGCGTATCAAGGGCATAAACTGTCAGTACGAGCTGGCGATCGGGATTGGCACGAAGTTGTTGCACCCAGGGCGCAAGTTGATCCGGAGTGAGGTCTTTTTCCGTATTCAAAAAGAGGACATTGGCTGGCAGCGTACTGGCACTTGTAGGCGTGGGTGGAATCGGGCGCGTTTCGGGCTGCAATGGCGGATTTTCTGGGAAATCGGGCGTGGTTTGTATCCGAGCAGTGGGCTTTGGAGCCTGCACATATTCTACCGCTGGCGGTTCCATTTCGCTGAGGTAATTATTGAAATAGGCAATATAAAGGTCGCGTTGTCCGAAACCATCTTTGCGCGAAGAAGCGAAAAAAGCCGTGAATCCGTCGCGGGCTAAGCGGAAGTATTCATCGTCGGCAGCAGAATTGATAGGCAGGCCGAGGTTGCGTGGCTCGGTCCAGATATTCAAACGAGCGGCATACACACTGCGTAGCACGTCCAATCCGCCAATGCTGCGTTCGGGGTGGTTGGAGCTAAAATACAGGGTGCGCCCGTCGCGGGCCAGAAACGGCGTAGTCTCGTCGTAAGGAGTATTGATGGTGGGGCCGAGATTTTCGGGATTCGTCCAGCGGCCATTGCGTAGAGCAGTTTTATACAAATCAAGGCCGCCATAACCTCCGGGGCGCCGGCTGGCAAAAAAGAGCAGGGTGTCGTTGTAAAGAAAAGGGCAACAGTCGCCCCGGCGAGCATCCATAGGCGAAAGGAAAGGATCGGAACTGAGGATTCGGTTGTCCATTTGCCGGAAGGTATCCACGAGGATGTCGCCGCTATTGAATTCTAGCCCTTTGAAATAAATAAGCGCGGTACCATCTTTATTGAAATCGAGCAGCATATCGTGCTGCGGGCTGTTGAGTTGGTAAGGCATGGGTTGCACGCCACCCCAAATCCCCTTGAGAATAGAGCAATAGTACATATCGCTGAAGTACTGCCCGAAGCGCTCGTCGGGCAGACCCTGCCGGTTGCGTTTGCCGCCGGTGCTGCCTTCGCGGGCTGATGAAAAGTAGAGCCGGTCGTCATGGACGAGGCTGGGCACAGGCGCAAATTCATCGTAGGGAGTATTCACTTGGCGGCCGAGGTTTTCGACAAAGGCTTCGGAGGGTTTGTACTGGTATTGCTGCCCATTGGCGGTACGACGGATAATATCGGTCACCATACGGCGTTTGGGGTCATTGGGCGATATATTCTTCAGGTATGCTTTGTAAAAACGGCCTGCTTCGACAAATTGATGCCGGGCGTGATAGATTTTACCGAGGTAAAACCAGCATTCAGGGTAAGGCGTTTTTTCATTAGCAACCAATTGATCGAGTATGTCGGCGGCCTCATCTAAGCGATTGAGATGATACAGGCAGAGCGAAATTAGAAAGCGGCCTTCTTCGTCGGTACGGGTCAGATTGCGCGAGCGCTGGAGGGTTTTGAGGGCATCATCGTAACGATTATAGGCAAAAAATGCTTTGGCCTGCCGCTTGAGTTCGGTGTCATTTTGGCTATAGCCAATAAAAGTATTGGTCAGTAAAATGACCGCAAGAAGTAGCAGTTGCTTCATCGTAGCGCTTGTTTTTTAGAAGAAAACGCTGCAAGTGAGGGACTTATTTTCTGGCGGAGCCAGCGGGTGACATCAGCCACCCATTGACACAGCGCTATGCTAAGCTGCGATTGGGATCGAAGGCTTCGAGATAGTCGCCAACTTTGCGCAGAAAAGAGCCGCCGAGCGCACCGTCCACCACGCGGTGGTCGTACGACAAAGACAGGTACATCATGTGACGAACGGCAATCAGATCGCCATATTCTGTTTCAACAACTGCCGGTTTTTTGCGAATAGCGCCGGTAGCCAAAATGGCCACTTGCGGCTGATTGATTACCGGCGTGCCCATCACATTGCCAAAAGTACCGACGTTGGTCAGGGTAAAGGTACCGTCCTGGATTTCTTCGGGCTTGAGTTTGTTGGCGCGGGCGCGGGCCGCGAGGTCGTTGACGGCTTTAGTCAGCCCCACTAAGTTGAGGTGATCGGCATTTTTGATGACTGGTACAATCAGATTGCCGGAAGGCAGCGCTGCGGCCATACCGATGTTGATGTATTTTTTGCGAATGATATTGGTGCCTTCCACCGAGATATTAATCATCGGGAAGTCGTGAATAGCTTTGGCAATCGCTTCGATAAAGATTGGGGTGAAGGTGATTTTTTCGCCAAACTTCTGTTGAAATTCGTTTTTCACTCGCTCGCGCCATTGTACAATATCGGTGACGTCCACTTCCACGAAAGAGGTGACGTGCGCCGAGGTTTGCTTCGACATCACCATGTGGTCGGCGATGAGGCGGCGCATCCGATCCATTTCGATGATTTCGACATTATCGGAAGGAGTTGCAATAGCAGTTGGTTTTGCAGCGGGAGCAGCCGTTTTCGGCGCGGGTATAACGGTGGGTTGAGGAGCGGTGCTGCGATTTTCTACATAAGCCAGGATATCCTTTTTCGTTACGCGGCCGTGCATCCCGGAGCCTTCGAGTTGTTCGAGTTCGGCGAGGCTGATTTGCTCTTCTTTAGCGATATTGCGCACCAAAGGCGAGTAAAAACGCTGGTCAGCGCCAGTTTTTTCGACCGGGGCAGCGTCGGCAGTAGCGAATATTGGTTCGGGCGTGGGCGCGGGTTGTCCGTTGCCGTTGGAGCTTGCATTGGCGGGCGCTTTTTCTTGGGCAGGGGCAGGTGCGGGCGCGGTGGCTTCCGCTTCGGTAGCGATGATGGCAATTACCTTGCCGACTTCCACTGTGTCATTTTCTTGAAACCGGATTTCCTGCAATACTCCGGCCACCGGGGCAGGCACTTCCGAGTCCACTTTATCCGTAGCAATTTCAAGAATAGTTTCATCCGCTTCCACCGTATCGCCTACGTTTTTCACCCATTTCAGGATGGTAGCTTCCATAATACTTTCGCCCATTTTGGGCATCACCAGTTCGACGAGCGCCATAACTTTACTTTTTTGAAGTGCTAATATGCCAACGTACCGAATTGTTTCGAAGAATCGGCAATTTTAAAGCACTATTTTTACGATTTGGTTTTACAAATGGTTAGCAAAATTTTCGTGCAAAGATAAGCGAATTTTCGCGCAGCCACAAACAAAAATTTTGTAAAAAACAAAACTCCACCTCATGCCAAAAGTCACGCCCACGACGATTGTGTCGGTATGCTTATTCATTTTATACTTGCTGAGCGCACACCTACTACCTGCACAAACTCCTACCGCCGACAGCGCCTGGATTCGAAAAAGCAGTTTTATTGTGCTGCCTATTGCTTTCTATGCACCGGAGACGCGCCTCGGCTTTGGCGGGGCCAGCGTGTATGCCTTTCGCTTTCGGGGCGAGCCAGACAGCTTGCGCCCTTCCCAAGTGCAATTGGGCTTGGCTTATACCCTTGAAAATCAGCTATTAAGCTACCTGCCGTTTCAGATTTTTTACGATGAAGCGAAGTATAATATTTACGGCGAACTGGGCTACTACCGCTACTTCTATCGCTACTTCGGCATCGGCAATGCGACGCGCTTAGCGGACGAGGAAATTTACAGCGCCACTTTTCCGCGGGTACGCCTCAATGTGCTGCGCCTGCTGCGCCCCAAGCTGTACGCGGGGCTGCGCTACTGGTTCGACGATTACCGCATCACCGAGCGCGCCGAAGCAGGAGAATTGATACGCAACGACCTTGTCGGCAGCGAGGGCGGCATCGTGTCGGCGCTGGGTGCAGTGGCTATTTACGATTCCCGCGATTATATTTTCTTCCCCACCCGGGGCGCTCTGATAGAGACGGTCTGGCTAAGCAACAGCCGTACCTTGGGCAGTGATTTTAATTTCAACCGCTTCTCCCTCGATGCGAGCATATATCATACCTTTCGCTGGCAGCACACCTTAGCGCTCAACGGGTTTGTAGATTTCACCTTCGGCGATACGCCTTTTTTTCAATTGCCGCTCATCGGCGGTACCCGCAGGCTGCGTGGCTACTGGGAGGGGCGTTTCCGGCAGGAAAAACTTTGGATAGCACAAGCCGAATACCGGTTTCCACTTTTTTGGCGCTTTGGTATGGTGGCTTTCGGTGGCGTGGGCAGCGTGGCACCTGAATTGTCAGCCTTTGGCCAGCAGCGCGTGCATTATAGCGTTGGCAGCGGTTTGCGCATTCTACTCAGCAAAAACGACCGCATCAACGTGCGGGTGGACGTAGGCATAGACGAAACCGGGCGCTGGCTGCCTTACATCACAGTGGGCGAGGCATTTTGATGTAAATGTATTGGTGATTTGTAGGCGGCGCTGAAAATTGGGTGGGATGGGTTTAGCTGCTGCGGCGGTAGCTTCTGGCCGGCTAGTATAGCTTGGTAAAAAAGGCAAATTATTTCCAATAGTTCTGTTGCATAAATGACTGCAAAAATATATCTTTACAATAGGTATAAAAACATAAAGGTCTTCTGGTTTTATAACCATTGTTTATACACACATTCGTGTGTAATTTTAATAAGCAACTCAATCTTACTATCTACCTACTCAAATGGCTATTCGTTACATTTGACATAATAAACCTTTGCAAAATGGAGAAAAATATACAAGAAATTATCAAAAAAATCAGAGCCTTGATTGCTGGTGGGAAACTTAAAAAGGCACTGGAAGAAGCATTGGAAGCCTTTCCAGGTGATAACGAAATTATTATACTTAGCAGCAGATATAATAAATTACAAAGAAATGTAGGAATAGGTGTCGTCTCAAATCCAGATAATAATCTTGAGTATAATAATATTATATCCGCATTACTCAATAAAACTGACGAGATAGAAAAGGACAATTCAAATATTCACCCTATGGATTCCAATAAACAAAAGGCTGATGTAACCCCCTTAGTGAGTAATCAAGCTAATATAAATGGTGATAGAAATACGGTAATACAAGAGAACAAAGGGATTATAAATATTAATTCACAAGATGAAAAAGGATTTCACGAAACAGCTATTGAATTTATGCAAACAAGGCATTTCGACAAAGCTGAAACATATCTTACTAAAGCAATTAATGCAAATCCAAACTATGCGCCCGCCTATGCAGATCGAGGAATGGTGCGTTTAAAATTAGAAAAGCCTAGAGATGCAATTAGAGATTATGAAACAGCAGTCAGCTTAGACCCAAACTCATTTAAAGCGCTTCATCCACTGGGCGTTCTTTATATTCTTGATGAAAATATAGATAAAGGCTGCGACTGTCTAAAACGTGCGATGGAACAAGGGCATCATGAATCCGAAGAATTGTATAATGAATATTGCGAAAACCAACATAACGAAAACCATGATACTCGGAAATAACAAAAGGTTAAAAGTAATTATTATTTTATTAATTTGTATTCAAATCTTTTCTTCATCTCGTTGTAATCCAAAGCAAGTTGAGACCGCTTATAAGGTCGCTAAAGGAACGCTCCAAACAGTGCTGAAAAACGACAAAAATGTCGCAACAGAATTAGAAATAATTACTACTCTACCGAAAAGGGGATACATTACATTAACAACCATAGATGGGAGTTACACTGAGAAATTTGATTTAAATAAAATTAAAAAAGCGCTGGATGCGAGTAAGAATAAAAAAGAATTATCTTTAAAGAACTGGAATTATTGGAGTACGCTACCTGTTGGAGCCATTGTATCAGCGCGTGAGTTTGCTAAACATATCAATCAATATAGGAAAGAAGCTTCTTTTGATGAGGAGACCCAAATACTTACTTATCCAGCACCAATAGAAATCGAGAACAAAACTTATAGAATGAATTATTCAGTAGATTTAACGCAGCACTTTGAAAAATTGAAAAGTATTGATACGACCGAGATCACTAAAATTAAATTAAAAACTTCAGATAATAGTGTGAAGCCTTTGGAGCGATATTTTACAAGACCAGAACCTACTACCGTCATTCCTCCTACTGATACTACCGTTGTCGTTTTACCACCAAGAACTTCTGCAAAATCCCAAATGCAACAAGCCCTGGATACTGTTCTCACTCGCTATTCTAAAGTATCACGACGTGGTAGTTCAAGTGACCCTTGCGAATGCATAGAGGTACAGGATAGTTCTGGTAGCTGGCTTAAAGTAGCGCTTTATAAAAATGGAAAACTTTGGAAAGTGAATAAAAATCCGTGGAATGGGGCGAGTGTATATGATTATGATATTATAGATAGTAATTTGGATGGAAAACCTGATTTATAAAACAAATGAGTAGAAATTACATAAAGAGTTATATTTACTACAAATTGACCGTAGTGATAATAACGTCGTTTAGTGCGTCTTGCTTTGGTCAAAGCCAAGCTTTAGAGAAGCCTTTTAATTGTCAGCTTGTTGAGGGAAAGATTATTCAGCCTTGTCTGAAAGCCGGAAATAATGAAGCGGTGACCCGACAAGTGAATGCATATTTTGATACAACACTTAAGCCTGGAAGGGAAAATATCATAGGTTTAAGAAATTATGATGCTTTGCGACCTTGTGACAATATTATTAATTTCATTTCCTATTTTGATTCGATTACTTCAACAAGAATTATTTTTTATCCCAAACAATATGAAGACAGTTTACTTTCAGATAAGTGGACATGGAACATGCTCGGTTCTTTTCTTCATGCTATGGCTCATTTGCAACAGGACTACTTCGAGTTCAAACAAGGGGAAAAAGGTCATATCCAACATGAATTGAAAATTGATTCTTTAACTGCGATCCGATTAAAATCATTAGGTGCCACCTATGAGCAAGCTATTTCACATATTCCTCAAAAAACTATTGGTACATCAAGAATGCCAGTTCGTGACAAGAGAATCGAAATGTATCAAAAGGTTTACCAACAAAGATAAGTAAAGAGACATTATCATTTGTTGATTAAACAGGTCATATATTTTTTGACAATCAAATATTTATCGTTTTTTCAGCCAAGCGGGCAAGTGCCGGAGTATCCGGCGGCGAGCAGGTTTTATCGGCTCGGGCTGGGCAGCAAGGTCGCGGGTGAGTTTATTTAGCGTTTTTACTTTATAGGCAAAATTTCCATTTAGTTTATTACGAATTTTATGCATGTTTTGTAATAAATCATCCAATTCATCGGGCAATACATCATAAAAAGTTTCTTTCAGGCGCTTGGCGATGGTCGGCGACTTGCCGTTGGTGGAAATGGCTATTTTCAAATCGCCTTTTTGGACGATGGAGCCGAGGTAGAAATCGCACAAATGGGGCGTGTCGGCTACATTGGCGAGGATGCGGCGCGATGCTGCTAATAATTTAATCGAATGATTAAGCTCTTTATCATCGGTGGCTATAATAGCAAAATGTTTATCATCCAAATCACTTGGCTCGAAAGGTTTTTCTAAGAGTTTAACATATTCAAAATCAGCGACAAACGTTTTAATTTCCGGTATAATGCGTTCGCCTACCAACGTTATGCGTGCACGCGGGCTGTTATTTAGTACCGATGTAATTTTCTCTAAACCTACATTGCCGCCGCCGACAATTAGGATGTCGAAATTTTCAAATTTTACAAAAATTGGATATAAGGTATTCATGGGAGTAGGGGTTTAGAAGGTTTAGAAGGTTTAGAGGGTTGTAAAGTATTCATTATTAGGTTTTTGCGAAAAGCGAACCGCGAACCGCGAACCGCGAACAGCGAACTGCGAACCGCAAACCGCATTTATACAACCTTCATGCATGAAAATTCAGTCCGTGGGTGGTGGTTTTTACATAGCCTTTGCGGATGACGAAATCGCCGAAGCGCTCGCCTCGGAAGCGTTCTTGTGCATATCGTGTAATGATTGGGCGCAATTCATTTAGTATGGCTTCTTCATTTAGCATTTCTTTATACAGCTTATTAAGTCGCTCGCCGTTAAAAGCTGCGCCGAGGTACATATTATAATAACCCGGTGCTTTGCCGACAAAGGCAATTTCCCCCAGATACGGGCGGCCACAGGCGTTGGGGCAGCCGGTCATGCGAATGAGAATTTCCTCTTTTTCTAAACCATTTTCGTGTAATATGCTGTCAATTTTATCAATCAAATTGGGTAAATAACGCTCGGCTTCGGCGAAGGCTAATGAGCAGGTGGGTAAAGCTACACAAGCAATGGAATTGAGGCGTAAGCCGGTTTTATTTAGTTCGGGCAGTACTTTGTAATGTTCTAATAATAACTGAATAATGAGTTTATTCTTTTCGGAAATGCTACGAATCATTAAGTTCTGATTACCAGTCACTAAGAAATCGCCGTCGTGCACTTCCGCTATTTTGCGCAAAGCGGTTTTAAGTAAATAACTGTCCGAATCCTTTACACGTCCGCCCTCGATGAAGAGCAAAACATTATGCGTGCCGTCCACATTTTGCGACCAACCATACACATCGCCTGAGCGAGTAAAAAGGTACGGCGCCACCGGCTGCAAGGCAAAGTCCATGCGCTTTTCGAGTTCTTCTTTGAATACCTCCAGCCCCACGCGATCAATGGTGTATTTCATGCGCGAGAGCTTGCGATTTTCGCGGTTGCCCCAGTCGCGCTGAATAGTGACAATGCTTTCGACGGCTTTGAGCATATTTTGCCGGGGCACAAAACCCAGCATGCTCGCCAATCGCGGGTAGGTTTCGGGCATTCCGAAGGTCATACCCAGCCCGCCGCCGGCCGCGATGTTGTAGCCGATCAATGCACCATTTTTTTCGATGGCAATGAGTCCGATATCGTTAGAAAAAATATCGGTATCATTATATGGCGGAATGGCGATGGCAATTTTGAACTTGCGTGGCAGGTAAGTTTTACCATAAATCGGCTCGTCTTCATCCTGAATATCAGACGCTAAAACGTTAATATTTTCTTCTATACCATCTTGGGATTTTAGCCAGATCTCGTGATAGGCATTGGTTTTGGGGGTGAGATGGGCGGAAATGATCGCCGCGTCTTCGTGTGCCTGCGCGTGGATGCGCGACTGCGCGGGATTGGGGTTGCACATAACATTGCGATTCACATCGCCACAACCGGCAAAGCTATCCATCAGCACCTGATTGAAACCCTGAATGGTCGTCTTTAAATCCTTTTTCAGGATGCCGTGCAACTGAATAGCTTGGCGGGTAGTGATTTTCAACGTGCCGCTGCCATACTGCTCGGCCAATTCGTCCAATCGCAGCCATTGGGCAGTACTCAGCACGCCGCCCGGCACCCGAATGCGAATCATAAACGAGTACAAAGGCTCCAATTTTTGGCGTTTGCGCTCGCTTTCGAGGTCGCGGTGATGCTGCTGGTACGAGCCGTGAAACTTGATGAGTTGGGTGTCATCAGCAGCAATGGCGCCGGTGATTTCGTCGGCCAGACTTTCTTCCAGCGTACCGCGCAGCAGATTACTTTTGGATTTGATATGTTCTACTTCGGAAAGTTTTTTTTCGTCGGACATAGCGCACGAGTTGTTCGTTATTTTGAGTAGATTATAATTTTATGAAAAATTGATAAAGAGGGTGTTTTAATATTTTGGGTAGATTAGTTTTTGGGTATTTTACGCTCACCAACTTTTTTTATTTACTCTTTTTACCGAGTATTTCCAATCCGGGAATTCGCACAAAGTCTTTTTCGTTTAAGGTAGCTAATTTCAGATTGTACGCTTTGGCAGTGGCGCCGATAAACAAATCTGGAATATCAATCAAATTTCCATTCCTTTTGAGTTCCCGAAATATCTTAACTGCTTCTTCATTCACTTTGCGGTCGAATGGTAGCACTAATACACGTTGAAAAAATATGTCCCAAAATTCTTTTTGATTTTGATTACTACCACTAATTACTTCAAATTCGGTTATTATGGATACCGCAAAAGAGGCATATTGATTAGATAATTCAAAAAAGAAAGAATTTTCTTTCTTGGTCTTTCTGAAATAGTCTATCAAAATGGATGAATCCAGGCAAATCAGTTCGTTCGCCATGCGTTAAAATATTTTCTGTCAGAAAGAAAATCTTGATATTGATCATCATCCATTACAGGACCTTGCAAAAGGAATTCCTGAAAATCGCTCATTTCATTTTCCATATCATTGGTGGTCATAATTAAAGCTAAATCTGCTTTTAATTTTCGGATCTGGTCGAGGGGCAACTGTTTTACCAGCTCTATGAGTTCCTCGTATCCGATGTTGAGTTTAAGTTCCATGCTGTAGTCTTTTTTGCCTTAACCATTTTTAACCCAAGATAGTTCTTTTGTTCATTTTTTGGTTAATAAGCTTTGCAAGATTTATAAAAATGGAACATCAACACATTACAATCAATACACATCTTCTAAATATCTTCGCTGTTTTTTCAAGTTCTTTACATACTCGATCGCTTTGTCATTATTAAAAGCGCCTTCTTTTGTTACAATTTGTAATAATGCCGCTTCGACATCGGGCGCGAGCCGATTTTTATCACCGCACACGTAGAAATACGCGCCATTTTCCAACCAATTGAATACTTCGCGGCTGTGTTGCAACAACTTATGCTGGCAATACACTTTGTCTTTCTGGTCGCGTGAGAAGGCCACGTCCAAGCGGCTCAGGTTCCCTTTTTTCAGGGCTTGCTGCCATTCGGTTTGGTACAAAAAATCGGTTGTAAAACGCGGATTGCCAAAAAATAACCAACTTTTGCCACTTGCGCCCTGTGCTTCGCGTTCTTGCACGAAAGCCCGGAAGGGTGCTACGCCGGTGCCTGCGCCCACCATAATAATAGGCGTATCTGCATTTTGCGGTAAGCGAAAATATTCATTGCGCTCGACAAAAACCTTGAGTGTTTCGCCAATAGCGACATCATCCGCCACAAAAGTAGAAGCCGTGCCGGTGCGCTTGCGCCCCAATGTTTCGTAGCGTACCGCGCCAATGGTCAGGTGCGCTTCGTCGGGGGCGTAGAGCAAGCTGGATGCTAAAGAATACAGGCGCGGCTGTAGTTTGCGCAGGGTTTGGGCAAGTTCTTGCGCCGTCCAGTCGGCTGGGAAGTCGTGCAGCACGTCGGCGAGGTCGCGGCCATAGGTGTAGTCTTTGAGTAGGGCCGGATTGTTCAATAATTCCTTCAGTTGCGGGTGGTTATTTTTAGCGAAAATCTTTTCCAGCACATCGCGCGAAATGAGGTTGAGTTCGAGTTGGGTGGTCAGAATTTCAGCAATATTATAGCTTGTATCATTCCAATCTACTGATAATGAGTCGGATACGTTGGCGTTTTTTAAAACAAGCCCGACTACTTCCGGTGCGTTTTCGGGTACGATGCCGAGCGAATCACCGGGTTCGTATGACAAATCAGCGCTTTCTAACGAGACTTCGACGTGCCAGGTTTCTTTGGTCGAGCCGCGGCCGTTTAGTTGAATTTTTTCCAAAACAGTTGCCGCAAAGGGATTTTTGCGATTGTATTGCGCAATAGCCGTTGCCGCTACTTGCGGTTTGACGAAAGCAGCCGTGGCGTGTCCATTGGCGGCAGTAGCGTTTTCTGAAGCTATTTTTGCCAGCACTGTTTCCATCCAACGGGCAGCATCTTCGGCAAAGTCCACATCGCAATCCACGCGGTCGGCGAGGCGTTGGGCGCCCAATTTTTCGAGTTGGGTATCGAAGTCAATGCCCGTTTGGCAAAACTGCACATAGCTGCGGTCGCCGAGGGCCAGCACCGAAAATTTCGTATGGTTCAGCTTTGGCGCACGCGCCGAATGAATGAATTCGTACAGGGTTTCCGCCGAAGTGGGCGGCTCGCCTTCGCCGTGCGTACTGACGATCACGAGCAGCAGTTTTTCGTCTTTTAGTTTGCGACCGTGATAATCGTTCATATCCGCTAATTGCACCTCGAAACCACGCGCGCGGGCCTGCTCAACGGTTTGCTGCGCCAGTTTTTTACAATTGCCGGTATGCGAGCCGTAGAGTACCGTCACGGTGGGTTTTTCTAAGACGGGCGCGGGCGCTTCCGCCGGTATCGCTACGCTGCGATCGCTTTGCTGCGACGCGGCGTACAAGCCATACAAATAGCCGCTGAGCCAGAGCTTTTGCTGGTCATCGGTGTCAGCGGTGAGCTTTTTCAGCAGATTTTGGTCAAAACTGAAGACGGATTCTAATGGTTTCATTTTATGATGATTGTGCCGTGTTGGTGGTGTGTTCAGCTATTTGTAAAAGCAGTTTCAAGTGCCGTTTGCAATGCCGTTTCAAAGGATGCTGCTAAGCCGACAACTTCGCCGAAGACTAAGACTGCTGGTGATTGAATACCTTCATTTTCAGTAAGTTGCGAAATGGTTTCCACAGTTCCGAATACCTTACGCGCCGTTGGCAATGAGCCATCCTGCAAGACGGCGGCGGGCAGGGTGCTTTTGCCGTTTTGTTGAAAAATGGCGGCAATTTCTGGCAGTTTGTTCAAACCCATCAATACCACTACCGTGGCGTCGGATTGCGTAGCTAACTGAATATCAGGCGATAAGCTGCCGTCGGACATGGTGGCCGTCACTACCCAAAAGCTGCGGCTGAGGTTGCGATGCGTCACCGGGATATTGGCTAAACCTGGTACTCCAATCGAGCTGGAAATCCCCGGAATATACGCACAATCAATGCCATACGCTTGCGCAAATTCCATTTCTTCATAGCCTCGCCCAAACACAAACGGATCGCCGCCCTTGAGGCGTACCACATGCCCGTGCGTTTCCGCGAAAGCGACAATTAACTCATTGATTTCCTGCTGTTTATAAGATTTATAGCCCCGTCGTTTGCCAACGAATAGGTGTGTGGCCGCAGGTGCATGTTCTAACAAAACGGGATTCACCAGCGCATCGTACAAGACCACATCTGCCGATTGTAAAGCGCGTAAACCTTTGATTGTCAGTAGATCCGGGTCGCCCGGGCCAGCCCCCACAATGGTCAATTTTTTGGTTTTTATTGTGCTCATTTTTTATTAATCTGTTGATGTCCTATTCATCCCATTCCCCTATTCGCCCCATTCATTCCCACTTCAATTCCTTCTTGAATCATGCCGCCCGCTACGGTTTGTCCGGTATTTTCGTGCACGAGGATGAAGGCGCCGGTGCGGCGGTTGTGGCGATACGTGTCGAAAGCCAAAGGCTCGGCGGTACGCAGGCGCACCTTGATCAAATCATTGAGCCGAACCGATTCGGGCTGCTGGATACGCTCGTAGGTCTCAATGTCGAGTTTGTACGCTATGTCTCGAATGGCGCATTTTACTAAAGCACTGTTGTGTTGTAGCAGAAACTTGCTGCCCGCCCGGAAGTCGGTGGCATCGGTGATGCAAAGGATTGCTTCGATATCTTGGGTGACCTGCGGCAGCTTGTCGCTGCGCACAATGGTATTGCCCCGGCTGATGTCGAGATCGTCGGCAAGGTGCATAACGGCGGCTTGGGGTGCGAAGGCTTCGGATACTTCCGTGCGATTCACTTCGATTTTAGTAATAACAGATTGTAGCCCTGCAGGGAAAACCGTCACCGCATCGCCTACGCGATAGATACCGCTCTGAACTTGCCCGGCGTAGCCGCGATAGTCGTGCAGGTCGTCGCTTTTAGGTCGAATCACATATTGCACCTGAAACCGCGGATCGCTGAGGTTACGATCGGATGCAATAGCTACGGTTTCGAGGTATTCGAGCAAGGGCGGCCCTTCGTACCAGGGAGTATAAACCGAATTTCTGACCACGTTGTCGCCGGCCAGCGCACTCACTGGAATAAAGTCTAAATCTTTGAAATGCAACTCTTTACGTAGTTCTAAAAAATCAGCTACAATATCATGGAACACTTGCTTAGAATAGTTGACTAAATCCATTTTATTAATACAAACCACCACGTGCGGGATGCCCAGCAGCGAGGCAATCATAGAATGGCGGCGCGTCTGTTCTACCACGCCGTTGCGCGCATCTATGAGAATGATGGCCAGATCGGTATTGGAAGCGCCGGTGACCATGTTGCGCGTGTATTGTACATGCCCAGGTGCATCGGCAATAATAAATTTGCGGCGCGGCGTGCTGAAATATTTGTAGGCCACATCAATCGTGATGCCCTGTTCGCGCTCTGAGCGCAAGCCATCGGTGAGCAAAGACAAGTCCATTTCGCCTTCCGGCAAATTGCGGCTCTGCCGTTCAATGGCGGCCAAAATATCCGATGAAACCGAGCTACTGTCGAACAGCAAACGACCAATCAAGGTACTTTTACCGTCATCCACACTGCCACAAGTGATAAATCGCAGAATATCCATTTTTTTAGACAATTAGACTTTTAAATAATAGATTTTAGACCCTCAACCCCTCAACCTTCTCAACTCCTCAACCTTCTCAACCCCTCAACCCCTATTTTCCTATTCCCCTATTCCCCCTACACTCCCTATTCCCCCTATTCCCCTTTAAAAATATCCATTCACCTTCCGGTCTTCCATACCAGCTTCCGAGATGAGATCGTCAATACGAGTAGCCCCGCGCTCAGAAATCCGCGTCTCGATGATGTCCTGAATGATGTCGTCAATTGAGCGGGCCGTACTGCGCACGGCAGCTGTGCAGGTCGCATCGCCTACTGTCCGGAAACGCACCTCTGCTTCCACGACCGTATCGGTGGGTTCTACCGTTATAAAAGGCGTCACCGCCAGCAACTGCCCGCCGGGCAATTCTACGCAAGGGCGGCGGTGGGTATAATAAATCGAGGGCAACTCAATTTTTTCGCGGCGGATGTAATGCCAAATGTCCAATTCGGTCCAGTTGGAAATCGGAAACACACGGATATTCTCGCCTTTGCGAATTCTACCGTTGTAAATATTCCACATTTCCGGGCGCTGGTTCTTCGGATTCCACTGCCCGAAATCATCGCGGTGGCTGAAGATGCGCTCTTTGGCCCGAGCCTTTTCCTCGTCGCGGCGCGCCCCCCCGATGCAGGCATTAAATTCAAATTCTTCAATCGTATCTAATAGGGTATAAGTTTGCAATGGATTGCGACTGGGATACTTGCCCTTGGGGTCGGTCAGGTGGTGCTTTTGAATCGAATCTTCCACTTTGCGCACGATGAGGCGCTCGCCCAGTTCGGCAGCTAACTGATCCCGAAAAGCGATTACTTCGGGGAAGTTATGTCCGGTGTCAATATGCACCAATGGAAAGGGAAAGCGCCCGGGCCGAAAGGCTTTCAAAGCCAGATGCACCAATGTAATCGAATCTTTGCCGCCAGAAAAAAGCAGCGCCGGACGGTCAAACTGCCCCGCCACTTCCCGCAGGATGTGAATGGCTTCGGCTTCTAGCAAATCGAGATGATCAAGTTGTTGTTTATTCATAGTTATTTGAATGTCAGTGATTTGTTATTCGCTGTTCGCTTTTCGCGGCTGACCGCTCACCGTTCACAATAAACGGATGATGAACATTTTAATCAGGCTTACTTTCTAAAACCTGCTCCACTACATGCAAGCCGCATTCTTTCTTCGAGGCGTCTTCCCACCACCAGCGGCCCGCGCGGAAGTCTTCGCCAGGGCGAACGGCACGCGTACATGGAGCGCAGCCGATGCTCACAAAACCCTTGTCGTGCAATGGATTGTAAGGGATGCCATTTTTATTCACAAATGCTCGAACTTCCTCATACGTCCAGTCGAAAATCGGGTGGAATTTGATCAATTCATGCGCCGCGTCCCATTCTATATCGCTCATATCCAATCGGTTAGGTGATTGCTCGGCACGAATGCCCGTGATCCAAACCGACTGCCCGGCCAAAGCCCGATTGAGCGGCTCTACCTTGCGAATATGACAGCAGGACTTGCGATTGTCCACCGATTCGTAAAAACTGTTTGGGCCCTTGGCACTTACAAATGCCTGCAAGGCTTGCGCGTCGGGGTAATATGCTTGGATGGGGCGGCCATAGCGCTCCACCGTACGCGACCAAGTGGCGTAAGTTTCTGGGAAAAGCCGGCCCGTGTCGAGCGTGAAAACTTGAATGGGCAACTCATTTTCAAAAATAAAATGCGTAATAACTTGGTCTTCAATGCCAAAACTGGTAGAGAAGACGACCTTGCCAGGAAAATGCTCCGCTAAATAAGCGAGCGACTGGGCTATAGTTTTACCTGCCAGTTCCGGGCGCAGTACGCCGGACAGGTGTTCGGAAACAATCATAATGCCTCGTTTTTGTGAAATTACCTTAGAATGGTTTCAGGGCAGGTCAGGACTCACTAAATAATACTTCTGTTTTATGATGCAAAGCTAATGGGCTTTACGTCAGCAGGCAAGTTTTTTTAATAAAAACATGATATTTTAACGTTTTACTAAACGACATTATTACATCCGTAAATATGAACCTGTTTTCATATAACGACCTCACCAAGCTAAGGTCACTTCTATCGCAGCGGACATCTGCGCAAATTTTTTCCAATTGTTTTGGCTACCGTATTTATAAAAATGGGTGGCACCCACCGAAGGAATAGTGATCGGAAAGCTAAGCCGATTGCCCTTGCCGCCGGCATACACCCATTCTGCGGAAGCAACAAAAGCCACTGCTGGTTGTATTTGATACGCCGACAAGTCCACTTCCACCCAGCCAGTCCGGCGGTTGATGATTTCTACAATGCGGTTTTCGGGCATCAGGTTCTGTCCGGGCCGCCCGCCGCGCATTGCGTACACATTGATGCGAAAACGCACCGTATCAAAGTTGTTTTGTGCAATATAGAAGCGCATTTTTTCGATTGTCTCACCTTTTTTGCTCTTAAAACGCCGCCCGATTTCTGAGCCGAGATTCTGATTGGCCCGATTGCTGATGGCTAAATTGGTCACATTGCTTGCCGTAATTTTATCATTACCAATAATTTTATAATTTGTAAATAACGGACGTACAGTTATTTCTGGCAAATTTAGAACAGTCGGTTGTAAGTCAAGATACAACGGCGAGCCGTTTATAGCTGCGCCAACCGTCATGGAAATTTGGGCAAAACCGATACTCGAAAATCGGATAGAATCGTTGGGGCGAGTGGTTTCCGGTAGAAAAAGTTCAAACGCGCCTGCCAGCCCCGACACCGTGCCGTGCGTCGTGCCGATAAGACCAATGTTTACATAGGGCAGCGCCTCGCCAGTGATGGCATGGACGACCTTGCCGGAAATAGTTTGAGCAATGATTTGCAAATAGAAGCACATTAATAAACATGCAATAAGCAGATTTTTCATGATGTTGTTTTTAGCTTGGTTTATAATGTTTGTAAAAATTTCAAAAAATGTATAATTTTAAATCACTGAAAATCAATATTTTTCAATGATCAAATAAAATCCTAAGCCCGCTCATGCACAGTGCCGTGATAATGCTGAAAATGACCATACTGCGTTGCCAGGGGCGAGGCGCTTTAGCCACCAGCGCCACAATAGCGTAAATCAATAGTAGCCCCAGAAAGAGCAGTGGTAGGCACAGCGCCGGATTGTAGCGATGCACTTCGAGTAGGTCGCCAGTAGGGTATATATTGCTGACTGTCAAGTAGGTAGCTGCTTCAATTAAGTTTGATAGCAAGAAAAACGACCCAAAAAAATGCAGCAACCGAGGGGTATCGAATGGAATTTGCGATAGCAGCCATGTTCCCAGCGCCAGCACTATATTCATGCCGATACCAGCCATGCTGATGTAAAACTGCTGCCAACTTTCAAGCGTGGCGGTTCGCGTTTCGTTGATAGGGTAAGGATTCGCGTTGGCGAAATGCGCCGGTACATGCAGGTGTAGCAAATCGCTTTTGCAATCGAAATAGTAATATGCTAGACTGTGCCCCAACTCGTGCAGCCAGATGGCGCCGTACAAAGCGGCGTAAGCAAGTAGAATGTAAGGCAAGACGTGCCATAGCTTTTTCATGAAAAATAGATTTTAATAATTTGAAAATCAGTTGTTTATAACTTTGTTAATCCATAATTTGCTGCGCGTAATACGCAAGCCGCCCTGTTTTTTGCGCATTCTAATGGTGATGATAATGGATGCCGCGATGGTCAATCCTCGTAAAATATTGGCATAGCTGTTGCCGGCGGCAGTATGGTCCGTCTCAAAAACTATCCACCAAGCATTCATAAACAGGTGCAGAAAAATGGAAATCCAGAGCTGATTGTCCCATTCGATGTAAAGCCATGCAAACCAAAGCCCGCCCATGGCTGTGACTGCAAATACGGCCACTGCACTGCTGAAATCCTGTGCTTGATGCAAGTGTAAGGCGCCGAAAATCAAGGCGTTAAGCAAACCAGAAGGAATAAAACCCCAGCCGCCGTAGCGATACAACTGCCCGAAGAGGAAGCCGCGATAAAGCAATTCTTCAACAATCGGAGCAATGAGCACGCCATAAAAAATGCGCTCAAAACGCACATTTATCTGGAAATGATTCGCTATGCCATAGCCGATGAGCATGGGCAGCGTCATCAGAAAGGCGAAGCGCAACCCGCGGCCAAAGCCCTGCCGGATACCCCATACTTCTGGCAAATGATGGATCCGACGATGTATCAGTAGTAAACCTGCGGCCGCTACCATCAGTGAGGGGAGGGTGTACATCAGGATGCGCAGCCATACGTTTTGTACGGTCGGGAAAATGGTGGGCAGTCCATGCTTCGCGAGGAAATAAGTAAAAAGTGTAATTAGCGTAATAAAAAGGTGCTTCCGGTTCATGCGTTTGCCTGTTTTTGAAAAGGGTGTAAAAATCATTACGAAGGCAAAGATGAAGGGCGGAAAAATGACATACAAATAAGTGTGGGCAAGCGCAGCATTCAGGGGATAAATGCAGCCAGCGCGGGGCGAAATGCAAGAATTTGGGGTGGATTGTTTTTGGGTGGCGGAGGGATAAAATGCACGGCTTACAACGGACGGGCGGCGAGGCGCTGGCGCACAGCTTGCACTTTGCTGCGAGATACGGGCACTTCTTCTACCGGGGTGGTCAGGCGCAGCATATAATTGGGCGATTTGCCATCTAAGGCCACTACCTGATTCATATTTACAATATAAGAGCGATGTACTTGCAAAAAATGGTCGTCATCTAATTGACTTGCCATTCCTGAGAGGGTGCCGCGTAGCAGGTGGCGATCGAGGCGCTGGTCTTTTTGCAAAAAAAGCTCAACATAATTGTCGGCGGCTTTCAGCAGCAGCAGTTCCGAGCGAAGTATGGTAAGTTTTTCGGTTTTGTTGTCACCGGTGAGCGTCAGTACATCAGGTTTGGGCGCAAGCGTAGCGGTCAGGTTTTGCTGGTCGAGGTAGTTTTTTATTTGCAAATAGCGCACCGCCGCTACGAGCGCCAGCGGAAACAGCGAAGTGGACGCAGCAATGCCCATGAAATACGCATAACCAGAAAACGAAAGCTGGCTGCCAATAGTAGCGAAATGGTAGAAATAGGTAGCCGTCATGCTTGCGAAAGCCACGATGCCCAGCAGGAGTAATTCCCTTTGTAAGTTCCAGCCTTCTGGCGCAAACCAGCTGCGGAAAATTCTGGATAGTAGCAGCGTCAGGGTAATAACCGTGAACGTAATCACAAAGCCGTAGCCTGCTAGCAGTAGCAGTTTGTCGGGGTGCTGAAAAGTGTAAGTGCCAAAGGGCTGGAACATAGCCAAAATGAAAAAAACAGCGCATCCGAGTAGAATCGCAATGATGAAAAAGCGGCGAGCCGAGGGCTGCGGGATGTTTTGCAAAAAGACAGATTTCATAAGCGCGCGGCGTTTCAGGCGGTGAAGTTAGGAAAAAATGTGATTGGAAATAAAATCAGAAAGCCTTCTCTGAGGATGTTTTCAGGATAGGAGCAGTTTCTGGGCCCGTGCAAAAGAGCAAATCTAATATGCTCAGGTTAGGCAAAAAGCCTTGTTTTTCTTCAAAAACCTGTGGATAGCGCGTTGGCTTGAATGCGGGCTCGGGCTGCTGGCGCTGCGTTTTTGGATGAATGGCGTTGCGCAGGTCGAGCAAGTGGGGCGGGGGAGTGCTGTAGTAGGCGTCGCTAAGTTGCACTTCGATTTGGAGCTGGCAAGCCGACAGTAGGAGTTGCAGCAAATCAAAATTCCAGTCCCAGAGCCAGGTGTATTTTTGCTGATAAAAAGGGGCCAACACATCGGCATAATGCAAGAAAAACGGGGCATTTCCATAGGCCGAGCGAATACTTTCCCAATGCAGTGCCTGCCAGCGTTCGTGGTGAGCGATGCGTACCTCCCGGATGGGTTGTTGTTCGTTTTTGCCTTTTTCCAATGGCACGGAGAGGCGCAGCACGCCGTTGGCTCCTGCTATGTGGGCGCGATTGCGATAGCTAGCTTTTTGATAGTGCTCGTGCGCTTCGAGCAGCACCACAGGTGCGCGCGCCAAGCTGGCGAAGTATTGCACCGGCGGCAGATATTGCAATTCTATGAGTAAGTGCTTGGACATGATTGTTTTAAATATAAAAACATGTAAACAACTGATTATCAGTAGGTGGATTTTATATAATAGACGATAGATTTTAGACGCGCGCTCAACCTATTCCCCTATTCCCCTATAAACCTATCCATCCTCAATTTCTCAACCTTTAAACCCCATTTGTCCCATTCCCCCATTTGTCCCATTCTCTTTAGGCTTCGTCTATTGACCAAACGGTGCGCATGGCTGCCAGTTCTTTTTGTGTGTCGGCATTGGTGAGGCGATGCACGAATGTATCGGATGCTATGCGCTGGTGCTCGGTGCGCAGGGTGTCTGCCCGGCGTCCTTCGGCACGGAAAAGAATATCAAGGGCGCGCAGGTTGCCATATTCTAAAATATCGTCATCGAGCGTTTCGAGCAACCATTGAATATATAAGGTGTTGTTCAGGTGCTTATTAAAATCCAGATCGTACCATTCTACGGTGCGGCTTTTGCTTCGGTCGGCGGCTTCGGGTGCGGGCAGTTTTTCGGGGGCGCGGGGCAGCCATTGGTCGGGGGGCGGCACTTGTTGTTGATATTTCATAATAAAATCAGGGATACGTGTCATGCGGCGCGTTTGGGTGTCCATGAGCAGCCAAGTAGAAGAAGACGTGGCGATGAGCATTCCGGCAGCATCGAATACGCGGTAGTCGCGGTGGGTGAATACTTTTTCAAAGCCCGTAGGGCAGGTACTGACGCGAATCTGCTCGCCGAGGCGGGGCAGCCTTTCAATGCGTAGGGTCAGGCGCATTAGTACCCACGAAATGCCATGTGGCTCTAAATCCCAGACCGACAAGCCCAGTCGCAATACATTCTGCATGGCTGCTTCCTGCATCAGGCGTACTAATGCCACCGGCGTAGCGTGCTTACGGCTGTCAATTTCGTAGGTACGAATGGTGAATACCTCTTCATGTGCTAATGGCGACTGATAATTGGGCATGGTGTAGTGCTAATTGGCGATCGTAGAAAAACGCCGATTTTTGGATTTTAAATAATTGATTATGAGTGATTTGGGTGCCAAAACGTGTCGAAATCATCCAGTGAAAACACTTAGGCGTAACGACAAGGCAAAGAAAAAAATAATTTTTTGAAAAATCGCTTTTGTAATTGCAGGAAAAACCCCTACCTTTGCAATCGCTTTTTGAAAAGGCGTATTCTTTTTATAATAGAACACAATAAACAGGACAGTTTTTAAATCAAAGGACGCTATATGCCAACGATCAATCAATTGGTGCGCAAAGGAAGAGAAAAAGTAATAGTGAAGAGCAAGTCGCGTGCGCTGGACTCCTGCCCGCAGAAGCGCGGCGTGTGCACCCGTGTTTATACAACGACGCCCAAGAAGCCGAACTCGGCACTGCGCAAGGTAGCCAAGGTGCGTTTGACCAACGGTATTGAAGTTATCGCCTATATTCCTGGCGAAGGGCACAACCTCCAAGAGCACTCTATTGTATTGGTGCGCGGCGGTCGTGTAAAAGACCTTCCCGGTGTGCGCTACACCATTGTACGTGGCGCGTTGGATACACAAGGTGTTAACAACCGTAAGAAGAGCCGCTCGCAGTACGGTACCAAGCGTCCGAAGTCCTAAGCATCGTAAAAGTGCTATTGGCGTTCAATTATGTTTCAATTTTAATACGAAACCGCTGATTTTAAAAAAATGAGAAAAAGAAAACCTAAATTAAGAATTTTGTTGCCCGACCCTCGGTACAACGACCCGATGGTTACGCAGTTTGTCAATAATTTGATGTGGGAAGGCAAGAAAAGTACGGCTTTTCAAGTGTTTTATGACGCTATGGATCTCATCAAAGACAGAACCAAGCAAGATGAGCACGCCATCTGGAAGAAGGCACTCGGCAACGTGATGCCTCAAGTAGAGGTGCGCAGCCGCCGTATTGGTGGGGCTACGTTTCAGATTCCGACCGAAATTCGCGCCAAGCGTAAGGTTTCGATTGGCATGAAATGGCTGATTCGCTTCGCACGTACCCGCAGCGGTAAGGGCATGGCAGAGAAATTAGCCGCCGAACTGATTGCCGCCAGCAAAGGCGAAGGTGCTGCTGTAAAACGTAAAGAAGACATGCACAAAATGGCCGAAGCCAACCGGGCATTCGCACACTTCCGTGCTTAATGCTGGAATAGCGGATTGAATACACGTACAACTGTTTTTGAAAACATAACCATCATCATCACTAAAAATTCCTGACGGGAAAAGCCATGGGCAAGGATTTAAAATTTACCAGAAATATCGGTATCACGGCGCACATTGATGCAGGTAAAACCACGACTACCGAGCGTATTTTGTATTACACCGGCGTATCGCACAAAATCGGTGAAGTACACGATGGCGCAGCCACAATGGACTGGATGGAGCAGGAGCAGGAGCGCGGTATTACTATTACTTCGGCAGCTACTAAGTGTATCTGGAAAGTCGGTGAACGGGAGTATGATTTCAACATCATTGACACTCCGGGGCACGTGGATTTTACCGTAGAAGTGAACCGCTCGTTGCGCGTACTGGATGGGCTGGTATTTCTATTTAGCTCGGTGGACGGTGTGGAGCCGCAATCTGAAACCAACTGGCGTCTTGCGGATGGTTATAAAGTGCCACGTATTGCTTTTGTAAATAAAATGGACCGCTCCGGCGCTGACTTCTTTCAGGTAATCAATGATATGAAGGTTAAGCTGGGGGCTAATGCTATTGCCTTGCAAGTGCCTATTGGGGCAGAAGAAACTTTCAAAGGGGTAGTGGATTTGGTGACTAATCAAGCGATTGTATGGAATGAGCAAGACATGGGGATGACTTTTGAAGTGATTGAAATGCCGGCTGATCTTGTAGATACAGTAGCAGAGCACCGCGAAAAGCTGATCGAAGCCATCGCTGAATACGACGATAACCTGATGGAGAAGTTCTTTGACGCTCCTGAAACCATTACCGTGGATGAAATTCGCGCAGCTATTCGCCACGCAACGATTGATATGAAAATCACCCCGGTGATGTGCGGCTCGGCGTTCAAAAACAAGGGGGTACAAGCCTGCTTGGATGCTGTTTGCTACTATTTGCCAGCACCGATTGACATCGAGGCTGTAAAAGGTACGGATCCGAGAACAGAAAAAGAAATTATCCGCCGCCCAACGGTGGAAGATCCTTTTGCTGCGCTGGCATTCAAGATTGCAACAGACCCTTTCGTAGGCCGCCTGTGCTTTATCCGGGTTTATTCCGGTGCATTAGATGCGGGTTCTTACGTATTGAATACACGTACCGATAACAAAGAGCGCATTTCTCGCCTTTATCAGATGCATGCCAATAAGCAAAGCCCAATTGACCGGGTGGAAGCGGGCGATATTGCAGCAGCGGTAGGCTTCAAAGACATTCGTACTGGCGACACACTGTGCGATCTCAGTAGCCCTATTATCTTGGAAAGTATGGTGTTTCCAGAACCGGTTATCGGTTTGGCTATCGAACCGAAAACGCAGAAAGACTTGGATAAGTTAGGCACTGCGTTGGCAAAACTGGCAGAAGAAGACCCCACCTTCCGGGTACAATATAACGAAGACACCAATCAAACCGTTATCAGCGGGATGGGCGAGTTGCACCTCGAAATCATCGTGGATCGTTTGCGCCGCGAGTTCAAGGTAGAATGCAATCAGGGTGCGCCTCAAGTGAACTATAAAGAAGCACTGACCAAACAGGTATCGCATCGTGAGCGCTTGAAAAAGCAGACCGGTGGTGCTGGTTTGTTTGCCGATATGGAATTTGAATTAGGACCTCCTGACCAAGAATTCCTTGACAGTGACGAGTTCAAGAGTGGCAAGAAAAAGCTTCAATTCGTCTGGGGCGTAGTTGGTGGTGCGATTGACAAAAACTATCAGAAGCCAATTACGGATGGGTTCACGGCCATGATGAGCAATGGCATTCTCGCGGGCTATGCGATTGACGCAATGAAAGTGCGGGTGTATGATGGCTCGATGCACGCTGTGGACTCCAAGCCAATTGCCTTTGAACTTTGTGCGAAGGAAGGTTTCAAAATGGCTGCCAAACAATGCGATCCGGTATTGATGGAGCCAATTATGAAGCTCGAAGTAGTAACGCCAGAAGAGTACGTAGGTCCAGTAATTGGCGACCTCAACCGTCGGCGTGGTTTGCCCAAAGGGCAAGAAGGTCGTCCCGGTGGCGCAGTAGCTATTCAAGCAGATGTGCCGCTGGCAGAAATGTTCGGTTACGTGACGCAGTTGCGCACCATTACTTCTGGTCGTGCCAGCTCGGTGATGGAGTTTTCACACTACGCACCGGCTCCGGCCAATATTGCACAAGATATTATCGAGAAATCGAAAGGTACAGTAAAAGCGTAAGTAAGGAACTGGGTGCAATAACTAATTGTTTTGGCGATAAGCTTACGCACTCAATTTCAGACACATACAGATTTGACTATTTTATTATCAATAATCAGGCATGAATCAGAAAATCAGAATCAAACTCCGTTCCTATGACCACAATTTGGTGGACAAGTCAACGGAGAAAATCGTGAAAACAGTGCGTAACAGCGGCGCTGTTGTGACGGGTCCGATTCCGCTGCCCACTGAGAAGAAAGTGTTTACGGTGCTCCGTTCTCCGCACGTCAACAAAAAATCTCGGGAGCAGTTCCAGTTGCGAACCCACAAGCGCCTCATTGAAATTTATACGCCTACCCAGAAGACAGTGGATGCCCTGTCCAAGCTGGAGCTGCCGAGTGGCGTGGATATTCAAGTTAAGTTGACTTAATTTATTGAGCAACCAGATTTTGGAATTCTGATTCGGGGGAAATTCTACGTTCATTACTTTCGGGTAGTTCCGAATGTTATTATAAACGTATAGTTTCACCTCTATATCAGTGAGTTCTGTATCTAAAAATATAAAACGGATGAACGGATTAATTGGCAAAAAAGTTGGTATGACCAGCATTTTCGACAAAAATGGTCGGAATATTGCCTGCACCGTAATCGAAGCGGGACCCTGTGTCGTGACGCAGGTAAAGACCGAAGAAACGGACGGTTACGATGCACTTCAGTTGGGATTTGGCGAAGCGAAAGCTAAAAATACACCCAAACCATTACAGGGGCATTTCAAGCAGGCTGGTACTGGCCCGAAGAAAAAAGTAGTGGAGTTCAGAGATTTCAATGCTGTTGAGAAAGCGTTGGGTGACATTGTGAAAGTAGAAGAGATTTTCGCGGAAGGTGACATTGTACACGCCGTAGGCAATTCCAAGGGCAAGGGCTTTCAGGGGGTAGTAAAACGCCACGGCTTCAGTGGGGTAGGTATGCAAACGCACGGGCAGCACAACCGCGGTCGCGCTCCTGGTTCTATTGGTGCTTCGTCCTATCCGTCTAAGGTATTCAAGGGAATGCGCATGGGCGGTCGTGATGGCGGCGGTCGCACGAAAGTAAAAAACCTACGTGTGGTCAAGGTATTGCCAGAGCGTAATTTGATACTTGTGAAAGGTGCCGTTCCTGGTCATACTGGATCTATTGTTATACTGGAAAAGAAACCAACCATTTAAACAAACATGGCAGCCCTGCCCATAGGCAGGTGGCTTTAAATAGGATATACAATGCAAGTTGAAGTTTTCAATATCCAGGGCGAAAAAACGGGCAGAACAGTGGAGCTACCGGAAGAAATTTTCGGAATAGCGCCCAATGAGCACGTCGTGTATCTGTCTGTCAAACAGTACCTTGCCAATCAGCGCCAGGGTACACACAAAGCGAAAGAGCGCAGCGAAATTGCTGGTTCTACGCGCAAATTGCACCGTCAGAAAGGTACAGGTGGCTCTCGGAAAGGGGATATCAAGAACCCGCTCTATCATGGCGGTGGACGCATCTTCGGCCCGAAACCACGCGATTATCGTTTCAAGCTGAACAAAAAAGTGCGGGCATTGGCTCGAAAGTCGGCTTTGTCTAGCAAAGCACAAAACGATGGCATTGTGGTAGTCGAGGATTTTTCCTTTGAGGCACCCAAAACCAGTGTTTTTACACGCATTCTGAAGGCATTGCAGTTGGACAAGCAAAGAACGCTGTTAGTGACTTCGGATTACGAAAAAGAAGTGCTGCAATCGGTGCGCAATTTGCCGAAAGCCAGCGTAATGCGCGCTTCGGATTTGAATACGTACCAGATATTGCACGCCAATAAATTGATCTTATCAGAAGGGGCAATTGAAAAAATTAAAGCAACTTTTGCGTAAGCAAAGTTAATAGACAGAACAATGGCAAAGAAAATTCTCATACGACCCATCATCACCGAAAAAGCGGATATGCTGTCGAATCGCTTGGATCGCTACAGCTTTGTAGTGGATCGCAAAGCCAACAAGATAGAAATACGCAAGGCGGTGGAGAGCAGATACAACGTGAGCGTGGAGTCCGTCAATACCATGATTGTGCCAGCCAAAACCAAAACGCGCATGACGAAGACTGGCGTATTGCGAGGTAGCAAGCCAGCCTACAAGAAAGCCATCGTTAAGTTGGTGGAAGGCGAGGAAATTGACTTTTTCGGCGATCTCTAAAAAGAAGGGATAACGGATGTCAGGCGCCAGCAGCCGAAAGCTTGAATGTTTGACATCATCAATGATTCAGTAAAATCGAAATTTTACAGCAATGCCAGTTAAAAAATATAATCCGATAACGGCAGGCACCCGATTCAGAATCGGTAATGCTTTCACGGAAATTACAACGGATACGCCTGAGAAGAGCTTGTTAGCTCCTATCAAAAAATCGGGTGGACGCAATCACAGCGGAAAGCGCACGGTGCGTCAGCGGGGCGGCGGTCACAAGCGTCGGTATCGTATCATTGACTTTAAGCGCGATAAGGAAGGTATGCCAGCAACGGTAAAAACCATCGAGTACGATCCGAATCGCACGGCTTACATTGCATTGGTAGAATACCAAGATGGCGAAAAGCGCTATATGATTGCACCGAATGGCTTGCAAGTAGGTGCGACTATTGTGACAGGTGAAGGCGCAGCGCCCAACGTGGGCAACACGCTTTACCTCCGCGATATTCCGCTGGGTTCGGCCATTTATGCTATTGAAATGCAACCGGGCAGAGGTGCTGCATTGGTAAGAAGTGCTGGTACTTCGGCTATTCTATCGGGGCGCGAAGGCAAGTACGCGATTGTAAAGCTACCCTCAGGTGAGGTGCGCCGTATTTTGCTTACTTGCAAAGCTACGATTGGTACTACTTCCAATCCAGACCATGCACTGCAAGTGCTGGGCAAGGCTGGCAGAAAACGCTGGTTGGGCAAGCGCCCGCGTGTGAGAGGTGTAGCCATGAACCCAGTAGATCACCCGATGGGTGGTGGCGAAGGTAGAGCTTCGGGCGGGCACCCGGTGTCGCGCACGGGTATCTTCGCCAAAGGGCAGAAGACACGCAACAAGAAAAAGGCTTCGTCGAAGTTGATTATCTCGAAGCGCAAATCAAGAAAACAGTCATAACATTTATAAAATCTTGCAAAACCATATATAACGATGGCAAGATCAATCAAAAAAGGACCGTACGTATTCCACAAATTGTTGGCGAAAGTGCAGAAAGCCAAGGAATCGAACAAGAAAAGTGTCATCAAAACTTGGTCACGCTCTTCGATGATTATTCCAGATATGGTGGGTGAGACCATTGCAGTGCATAATGGCAAAACTTTCGTGCCGGTGTTTGTAACGGAAAACATGGTAGGACACAAGTTGGGCGAGTTTTCGCCAACGCGCAATTTCAGAGGGCACTCTGGCAACCGGAAGAAGTAAGCCGGACAAGTGTTATTTCACAATCGTTTGATTATCAATTTCCAAGCTATTGGGAGCAATACCAGTAGCTTCAAATGAAAGATAAATGGAAGCAGTAGCTAAACTCAGAAACTGTCCAATGTCGGCTCGCAAGATGCGATTGGTCGTTGATTTGGTTCGCGGTAAAAAAGCAGCGGATGCATTAGATATCCTGCGTTACAGCAAACAGGAAGCGTCTGTCTGGTTGGAAAAATTATTGTTATCAGCTATCAATAACTGGGAACAAAAAGCCGGTGGCACCGAAAGTGCTGACGACTACGACTTGGTAGTGAAAACCATTTTTTCCGACGAAGCAGGTATGCTCAAGCGTTTTCGGCCTGCTCCGCATGGCCGTGCGCATCGTATCAGAAAGCGTAGCAATCACGTAACGGTTATCGTTGAAAATACCATTCCGCTACCTTCGGAAGAAATCATAGAGGACGATGATTTTGCCGAAGTAGAAGAAGTAAGCGCAACCGAGGAATAGTGAAATTCGGGCGGTCGTTGCTAAAAGAACTGGCGATTAGAGCTGCCCACAGTACAATATTTTTGACATTACAATTTATACCATTAATATGGGTCAAAAGACAAATCCAATAGGCAATCGTTTAGGCATTATCCGGGGCTGGGACTCGAACTGGTTCGGCGGAAAATCTCGTGATTATGCTCAAAAAGTGGTAGAAGACGAAAACATTCGTGTCTATCTCAATGCGCGTATTCAAAAAGGCGGCATCGCCAGAATTGTGATTGAACGTACGCTGAAGCGTATCACGATTACGATTCATACTTCCCGGCCGGGTATCATCATCGGCAAGGGCGGGCAAGAGGTGGATCGCGTCCGGGAAGAGTTGAAAAAACTCACGAACAAGGATGTGCAAATCAACATCATTGAAATTCGCAAGCCGGAGCTCGACGCCAATATTGTTGCCGAAACAATTGCTAAACAGTTGGAGGCGCGTATCAATTATCGCCGTGCCATCAAAATGTCTATCCAATCCACGATGCGGGCTGGGGCCGAAGGTATCAAAGTACGTATTTCTGGTCGCTTGGCTGGCTCGGATATGGCGCGCACGGAGGAGTACAAGGAGGGCAGAACACCCCTGCATACTTTTCGGGCAGACATTGACTATGCCCTGAAGGAGGCACAGACGGTTTATGGCAAAATCGGGATCAAGGTTTGGTTGTGCAAAGGCGAGGTACTCGGTAAGCGCGATTTGTCGCCCAATGTAGGTGTAGCCAGAAAGGAAACCGGCGGCAGTGGTAGCGGCGGCGGACGCGGTGAAGGCGGGGGTGGCGATAGAAGACGCGGCGGCGGACGTGGCGAAGGCGGCGGAGATAGAAGACGTGGCGGCGGTGGCGGCGGACGTGGTGAAGGTGGAGGAAGAAATCAGAAAAGAAGATAGCATATTTCAAAAAATTGCCGTACCTTTGCCAAGCTTTTTTGGAAAGCACCCTAAAATATGGCAAGGAAGCAATTGCAAACTGTAAAATTCAGGAATAATGTTACAGCCTAAAAGGACTAAATACCGCAAACAGCAGAAGGGTAGAAATAAGGGGATCGCTCATAGAGGAAGCACCATCGCTTTCGGTACCTTCGGGCTGAAGGCAACGACCAGTGCGCGCGTGACCAACCGCCAGATTGAAGCGGCACGTATCGCTATGACGCGCTTCATGAAAAGGGAAGGCAAAGTGTGGATTCGTATTTTCCCAGACAAGCCCATCACCGCCAAGCCGCAGGAAGTGCGGATGGGTAAGGGCAAAGGCTCGCTTGATCACTATGTAGCCTTAGTGAAGCCGGGTCGCATCATGTTTGAAATTGATGGCGTACCCGAAGCTACCGCTGTAGAAGCACTGCGACTGGCAGCCCAAAAGTTGCCGGTTTTGACGAAAACAGTAGTACGGCCTGATTACGCCGAATAAAAATTTGTAACCAAACAAAAAATACCGCCGTTTTTCCGAGGTAATTTTTTTGGTCAAAAAATTCAAAGTTTTAAAGAAAAATAGAAATGGCATCTAAAAAATACCTGGAATTGCAGGAATTCTCGGATACAGACTTGGTCAGTGAATTGGAGCAAACCCAAGTACAATATCAAAAGCTCGAATTTGACCACGCCATCAAGGGGCTGGATAATCCGCTGATTCTCCGCGAAGTACGTCGGGATATTGCCCGCTTGAAAACGGAAATACGCCGCAGACAATTAGGTGCAATGAGCAAGGAAGAGCTTGATGGGCGTACTAAAATTCGTGAAAGACGCCGCCGTAAGTAATTATAAAGATTTGGAATCTGCGCGAAAGCAAGATGCAAAACAGCATAACAATGGAGGAAAGAAAACTCAGAAAGCAAAGAACCGGTGTGGTGGTCAGCAATAAGATGGACAAGTCCATTTCTGTAGCCGTAGAGCGAAAGCTGAAGCACCCTATTTACGGTAAGTTCGTCAAGAAGACGAAGAAGTTCATGGCGCACGATGAAAATAACGACTGCAATGTGGGCGACAAGGTTCGTATTATGGAGACTCGCCCCTTGAGTAAAAACAAGCGCTGGCGATTGGTAGAAGTTATCGAAAGGGCCAAGTAAAAATAGGTTAGGTAGATATCCTTTATTGGTACAACGACAGGCCAGATTAATCTACCCAAACGAACTTAGTAAAAGACAAAACCGCTTCAAGGCGGTTATTTTATCTTTCAAGTTTCATATTTCCCGGCGGTGTACCCCAAGGGAGTAAATTTGTAGAAAGCCATGATTCAGCAAGAATCCAGATTGAAAGTAGCAGATAATAGCGGTGCCAAAGAAGTATTGTGCATTCGCGTACTGGGAGGTTCCAAGCGCAGATATGCCTCGGTGGGCGACAAGATCGTGGTGACGGTGAAAGAGGCCACGCCAGGAGGTATCAAAAAAGGCTCAGTGTCGAGAGCAGTAGTGGTGCGTACGCGCAAAGAAATTCGCCGCAAGGACGGTTCGTACATCCGTTTCGATGACAATGCCGTGGTATTGCTCAATAACCAAGACGAGCCGAGAGGCACGCGTATCTTCGGGCCAGTGGCCAGAGAATTGCGCGACAAGGACTACATGCGTATCGTATCGTTGGCACCAGAAGTACTCTAATTATAATGATTATGTACGCTGACTACGGCGGTTCGCTTAGTTGGCTGTCAAATAGCAAGAAAAATGGCAATCAAGAAAACAAAAGGGGCATCGCAAAAGCGGTTTTTGCCCAAGTTGAAAATCAAAAAGGGCGACCGGGTAGTGGTCATTGCTGGTGCCTACAAGGACAAGGAGCGGGTGCGCGAAGTATTAGAGGTGCTGCCACACGAAAACCGTGCTGTGGTAGATCAAGTAAACATTGCAAAAAAGCACCAGAAGCCGACGCAAACTAATCCGACTGGTAGCATCGTGGAGAAGGCGATGCCTATTCATATTTCCAATTTGATGCTGGTGGACCCCAAAACGGGCGAGCCGACTCGCGTAGGACGGAAAGAGGTAGATGGCAAACTGGTACGTTATTCTAAAAAATCAGGCGAAATTATTCAGTAATGAAGTACATACCAAGACTCAGGGAAAAATATCTGAATGAAGTGGTGCCGGCACTGATGGAGCAGTTTCAGTATAGCTCAATCATGGAGGTGCCCAAGTTGGAAAAAATCTGCATCAATCAGGGGGTAGGCGGAGCTACGCAGGATAAAAAATTAGTGGATAATGCCCAAGCTGAGTTGTCGCTTATAGCTGGACAAAAAGCGGTGCCCACTAAGGCGAAGCAGTCGGTGTCAAACTTTAAACTGCGTGAAGGTATGCCCATTGGCGTGCGCGTAACCCTGCGCAACGAACGGATGTACGAGTTTCTGGATCGCCTTGTGTCGGTAGCCTTGCCACGGGTGCGCGACTTTCGCGGGATCAACGACAAGAGCTTCGACGGGCGCGGAAATTATTCAATGGGTGTCACCGAGCACATTATTTTCACCGAAATAGACCTCGATAAGGTAAGCCGTATCACCGGTATGGACATTACTTTTGTGACCTCGGCAAAAACCGACGCAGAGGCATTGGCGCTGCTGAAAATGTTAGGTTTGCCTTTCAAAAATCAGCAACGTAGCTAAATTATAATCAATTAGCCAGTTGTACGCAGATTCAAAATACGTCTCGCGGACAAAGGCATAGGCACAACGATAGAAAAATGGCAAAGAAATCAATCATCGCAAGGGAAAAGAAGCGGGAAAAAATGGTAGCCAAATACGCCGAATTGCGCAAGCAACTGAAGGCGGAAGGTAAGTGGGAGGAATTAGACAAACTGCCGCGCAATGCCAACCCGATTCGTTTGCACAATCGTTGCAAACTGACCGGTCGTCCGAAAGGTTATATGCGTCACTTCGGCATCTGTCGGGTGAAATTCCGCGATATGGCGCTGGAGGGTAAAATTCCTGGCGTGACCAAATCAAGCTGGTAAGATAAATCAAGCATTGTGTTTTTACATAATGCTCTGATAACTTGTTTTTTATAAATACATCTAATTTTTAACAATCGGTCAGGTTCCGAAAGCAATCGGAAAACCGATCGGTGCAATCACTGTATAATGGCAGTTACAGATCCCATAGCAGATTATTTGACCCGCATTCGCAATGCGCAAATGGCCGGTCATAGAATTGTAGAAATTCCTGCTTCCAACATGAAGAAGCGCATCACGGAAATCCTGTACGAGCAAGGTTACATCTTCAAATACATTTTTGATGACGAAGCGGGCAAAGGCAAGCAAGGCGTTATCAAAATTGCCCTGAAATACGATCCAGCAACGAGAAAGCCTATTATTCGCAGTCTGGAACGCATCAGTAAGCCTGGGTTGCGCAAATTTGCTAAGTCGGGTGAGCTGCCGCGTGTAATCAACGGTCTAGGCATTGCTATTATTTCTACCTCGAAAGGTTTGATGACCGACAAGCAAGCGCGGGAAGCAAACGTAGGCGGCGAGGTACTTTGCTATGTTTATTAATTTGTAAGGCTATTTAAATAGATAGAACATGTCTCGAATAGGAAAAGCGCCGATTAGCATTCCGAAAGGCGTAGAAATAGATATCAGCAAGGGCAATTTAGTGACGGTGAAAGGCCCGAAAGGTACTTTATCGCAGCAAGTAGATCCCGATCTCCAGTTGACGATTGAAGACGGTGAGCTTACTTTGGCACGCCCAACCAACCAGAATCGGCATCGTTCTTTGCACGGACTGTATCGCTCACTTATTTTCAACATGGTGCACGGCGTTACGGAAGGTTTTGTCAAAGAACTGGAGTTAGTAGGTGTTGGTTATCGCGCTGCGAATACTGGACAGTTGTTGGAGTTGACGCTGGGCTACTCGCACCCGATTATGTTCTACATTCCTTCTGAAATCAAGCTGGAAACCAAGCAGGAAAAGGGCAAGAACCCTTTAGTGCGGCTGGAAGGTATTGACAAACAATTGTTGGGACAGGTAGCAGCCAAAATACGCGGGCTTAGAAAACCAGAGCCTTACAAAGGCAAGGGCGTCAAGTATGTGGGTGAGGTTATTCGCCGCAAGGCTGGTAAAACGGCAGGCGGTAAGAAATAATGCCAGTTGGCTCGTCCGAATTTTTATTGGGGTACGGAAAAACAGGAAACAAAACTATATCTTTCGTAGCGTCTTGGGTTTGACCGAGCGTCCTACACTAAGACTAAAACCGAAAAACGATGCAATTCAGTAAAGCAGGTAGAAGAAAAAAAATCCACTACCGCATTCGCAGAAAAATAACAGGTACAGCACAAAGGCCACGCCTGACGGTTTACAGAAGCAATAAATACATCTACGGTCAGTTAATAGATGATGTAGCTGGTATTACATTGGCTTCGGCTTCTTCCAGAGAGGAGGACATTGTCAGAAATGTAAACAAATCCGAACAGTCCAAGCAAGTAGGCAAGGCACTGGCGGAGCGGGCTAAGTCCAAAAACATTGAGACAATTGTCTTCGACCGGGGCGGTTATCTGTATCATGGTCGTGTGAAGGCACTGGCAGATGGTGCTCGGGAAGGAGGACTTCAATTCTAAAATCATTTTAACAGATTGCGATAATGGCAAAAAATAATCAAGGTCAAGGTAGCGCAAAAGTGAAGCCGGCAGAAACGGAGTTGAAGGAAAAGCTCGTGAGTCTCAATCGCGTAGCAAAAGTGACCAAGGGTGGTCGGACGTTCAGCTTTGCAGCAATAGTGGTAGTGGGTGATGGCAATGGCACGGTAGGGCATGGGTTGGGCAAAGCTCGTGACGTGTCGGAATCTATTGCCAAGGCGGTGGATGATGCGAAGAAGAATTTAGTCAAAGTACCTTTATATAAGGGAACGATTCCGCATGAGCAAAAAGGGAAATATGGCGCAGGCAAGGTTTTGATCAAGCCGGCCGCAGACGGTACGGGCGTAATCGCTGGGGGTGCTATGCGTGCCGTATTAGAGATTGCAGGCGTACACAACGTACTGGCAAAGTCGCAGGGATCTTCCAATCCGCACAACGTAGTAAAAGCCACGATTGACGCCTTGTCGAAGTTGAGAAATCCGATTATGGTATCGAAGCAGCGGAATATTTCTATGGAAAAGCTTTTCAAGGGGTAAGCGCCGCTTAGAAAGCAAGATAAATCTGAAAGTAATGTCCAAGATTAAAATCACACAGGTAAAAAGCATCATTGACCGCCCGCAGCGGCAAAAAGATACTATCAAAGCCCTGGGATTGAGCAAGATGCATCAGTCTGTTGTACACGAAGCTACTCCCCAAATACTGGGTATGGTGCAAAAAGTGAAGCACCTTGTGAAAGTAGAAGAGGCATAATTATTGAAAAACGATTAAATTGCAGAGATAAATGGAATTGCATAGCTTAAAGCCTGCAGCAGGCGCCACGAAAAAAAGGAAGCGCATCGCCAGAGGGCAGGGCTCGGGGCATGGCGGCACCGCCACGCGCGGCCACAAAGGAGCCAAATCTCGTTCTGGTGACAAGCGCAAGCGCAATTTTGAAGGCGGTCAGATGCCTTTGCAAATGCGTGTGCCCAAAGTAGGTTTTAAAAACCCGAATCGGGTAGAATACGTGGGCATTAATCTTGGTAGGCTACAGGATATTGCCGAAAAATTCGAGCTTGAAACGGTTGATCTTGCGGCATTAGTAGCAAGTGGCATCGTAAGAAAGAATGACAATGTGAAGATACTGGGTGCCGGCGAACTGAAAGCAAAGCTGAACGTGACTGCGCACGCATTCTCTGCCACGGCTAAGCAAGCCATCGAAAAGCTTGGCGGTAGCGTTAATATCGTTAAATAGTTGCAATGAAAAGACTGATCACAACGCTTCAAAACATTTGGAAGATCAAGGAGTTGCGTACGCGCATCCTGTTCACTTTGGGTATGCTGATGGTATTCCGCTTCGGCTCCTATGTTGTGCTTCCCGGTGTTATTCCTTCGGTGCTGGAAAGCGCCACTCAGGGCAGGGCTACGCCCAATGACCTCCTTGGGCTGATTAATGTATTCACCGGCGGCGCCTTCAACAACGCGGCTGTTTTTGCTTTGGGGATCATGCCTTATATCACTGCTTCCATCATTATTCAATTGTTGGGCTTTGCAGTGCCTTATTTCCAGAGATTGCAGCAAAAAGAGGGCGAATCTGGCAGAAAGAAAATCAATCAAATCACACGCTTGCTCACGGTGGCAATCACTTTGGTGCAGGGCGGTGGTTACTTGACGTATATCAGCAGTCTTGGCGCAGTTGATCCATCCATTCCAGGAGGTATTTTCTGGTTGGCTAATATTATCATCTTGTCCACGGGTACTATTTTTGCAATGTGGCTGGGTGAGCGTATCACCGACCGAGGTATCGGCAATGGTGTTTCTTTGCTCATCATGGTGGGTATCATAGCGGCTTTGCCACAGGCATTGGCAGCCGAGTTTCTACTGCGCTTAGAGAGTGGTATTCTGCTCTTTGTACTGGAAATGGTCATTCTTTTCCTGATTGTCATGGCAACAGTTATTATTGTACAAGGGGTTCGTAAAATTCCAATTCAATTCGCCAAGCGTATGGTTGGGCGCGGAGCTGCGGCTATGCCTGCGGCTGGTGCCCGCGATTACATCCCGCTGAAAGTGAATGCGGCTGGGGTAATGCCCATTATTTTTGCGCAAGCCCTGATGTTTTTGCCAGCTACGGCTGCCCAATTTGTAACGGGCGACAGTGGCGTGGTAGCCAATCCGATATTGGCAGCGCTCAATGATTTTACTTCGGTACCTTACAATATTATTTACTTCCTTTTGGTAGTGATATTTACTTACATCTATACTGCCTTGATGGTCAATCCGCAACAATACGCCGAGTACCTAAAGCGCCAAAATGCTTTTATTCCCGGTGTAAAACCTGGTAAGCCAACAGCCGATTTCATTGATGCAGTGACTACTCGTATCACCCTACCGGGGTCTATTTTCCTTGGGCTTATCTCTATTTTGCCAGCTTTTGCGGTAGCCTTTGGTGTCAATACTGCATTTGCACTTTTCTTTGGCGGTACTTCTTTGCTGATTTTGGTAGGGGTAGCGCTCGACACTTTGCAGCAAATTGAAAGCCACTTACTAATGCGCCGTTATGATGGATTGGTAAAATCAGGCAAGTTACAAGGGCGCCCCAGTCGGATGCAGGGCATCGGAGCCAATATGTAAGATTTGAACCTTATTCGTACTCGTACAGTTGTTATTAGCGATTTTCCAAATCTTACATATTTTCTAAGTATGATTTTTTACAAAACTGACGAAGAGATAGAATTAATCCGTGAAAGCTGTTTGTTGGTGTGTAAAACGCACGCTGAAATAGCTTCAATGCTGGCTCCAGGAGTTACTGGTGCAGCAATTGACAAACGAGCAGAAGAACTAATCAAAGATCATAAAGCTGTACCTGGTTTCAAAGGATACCGGGGCTTTCCGGCCACGCTCTGCGTGTCTTTAAATGATGTGGTAGTGCATGGTATTCCTACCGAAAAGCAGGTTTTTCGGGAAGGAGATATCGTATCAATTGATTGTGGTGTTTACATGAACGGTTACTTTGGCGATGCCGCTTACACTTTTGCCATCGGGGATGTAAAGGAAGACGTAATGCAGTTGTTAAGGGTAACGCATGAGTCACTCTACAAGGGCATCGCGCAAGCAGTAGCCGGCAATCGTCTTGGCGATATTAGTTTTGCTATTCAGTATTTTGCTGAAAAAAAGTACTCGTATGGTGTGGTGCGCGAATTAGTTGGGCATGGCGTAGGGCGAGAGCTGCACGAATCGCCCGAAGTGCCTAACTACGGGCAGCGAGGTCGGGGCATAAAACTTAAAGAGGGGCTGGTAATTGCGATAGAGCCAATGATTAATATGGGTACAAAAGACGTACACACCGATCGGGACGGCTGGACAGTCCACGCCAAAGATGGAAAACCTTCAGCCCATTACGAACATACGGTAGCTGTGCGCAAGGGCAAAGCGGATATCCTTTCCGATCATTCGATTATCGAGGCAGCTATTCGGCGCAATGCTAATCTGAAAGCTATTCAAGAGAAAAAGACAGAGCAGGCAATAGCCTAACAAAATATAGATTATCAATAATCGAATTTTTTTGGGACGCAGCTAAGAATAATCCAATTCTTATTCTTAACTTTGCACTCCGAAATTTTACTATGGCAAAAAAGAACCTTATCAAACAAGACGGTATTATAGAAGAAGCATTGTCAAACGCAATGTTTCGGGTGCGTCTGGAAAATGACCATCAAATAATTGCCACTATTTCTGGAAAGATGAGGATGAACTATATTCGGATTTTGCCAGGCGACAAAGTAGCAGTGGAAATGTCACCTTACGACTTGTCGAGAGGCAGAATTATCTATCGGTACAAATAAAAACGACGAAGCCATGAAGGTCAGAGCATCCGTTAAAAAACGCTCGGTTGATTGCAAAATCGTGCGTAGAAAAGGAAAAATTTATATTATCAATAAGAAAACCCCGAAGTTCAAACAACGGCAGGGTTAATCTGTGAATCGTAATTTCGTTCGTTGCGAAACAGTTTTGTATTGCTTTTGGGCAAAGAGTACTGTGTCGTAACTGGTAAATTCAAAATTAAATATCGAAAATGGCGCGTATTGCTGGTATTGACTTGCCGAGAAACAAGCGGGGCGTAATTAGCCTGACTTATATCTTCGGTATTGGAAAGTCCTCTGCCCAAGAAATTTTGGCGGAAGCCGGGATTAGTGAGCACACGAAGGTAGAAGATTGGACAGACGAGAATGTTCGGGAAATTACCCGGATTATTACCAACCGGTATAAGGTAGAAGGGGAATTGCGCTCGGAAGTACAGTTGAATATCAAACGTTTGATGGATATTGGCTGTTATCGAGGATTGCGCCATCGCCGTGGGCTTCCGCTGCGCGGGCAACGCACCCGTACCAATGCTCGTACCCGTAAAGGCAAGCGTAAAACGGTGGCAAACAAGAAAAAGGCAACTAAATAATTTTGATTTTTTAATTGTTGATTTCCAGTTGTTTATTGGTTTTTATAATCAACAATATACGATCAGATAATCAACAATTCTAATTTCCAAGAAAATGGCAAAGGCAGCAAAGAAAGTCAAAAAAAGGAAAGTAAAAGTGGAGCCGGAAGGCTTGGCGTATATTCAAGCGAGTTTCAATAATATCATTGTTTCTCTTTGCAACAAGCAGGGGCAGGTCATTTCCTGGGCTTCGGCCGGTAAGGCGGGCTTTAGAGGGTCGAAAAAAAATACGCCCTATGCTGCGCAGGTAGCGGTAAGCGATGCCGCGAAGGTCGCCTACGATGCAGGCATGCGTACCGCAGAGGTGTTTGTAAAGGGACCGGGTTCGGGTCGAGAAGCTGCCATTCGAGCACTCGACAGTGCTGGTATTAAGGTATCTAAAATCCAAGACGTGACGCCTATTCCGCACAACGGATGCCGCCCACCGAAACGCAGAAGAGTGTAATTATTTAGCGCAATCAGAAAAAGTTTGTTTCCAAAATGGCAAGATATACCGGACCAAAAACAAAAAAAGCCAGAGCATTCGGCGAAGCTATCTTCGGTTTCGACAAAGCCTTCGAGCGCAAGAAATACCCTCCGGGGCAGCACGGGCAGTCCAGAAAGCGTAAACAACGCTCGGACTATTCTGTGCAGTTGCAAGAAAAGCAAAAAGCAAAATATACCTATGGCGTGTTGGAGCGTCAGTTTCGCAATCTTTTCGATAAAGCCAGCAGCAAAAAAGGGGTAACAGGTGAAGTTCTACTTCAACTGTTAGAAGCGAGATTAGACAATACGGTGTTCCGGCTTGGCATCGCGCCAACTCGCTCGGCTGCTCGTCAGTTTGTTTCGCACAAACACATTACAGTCAATGGCGTAGTAACCAATATCCCTTCTTATCAGTTGCGTCCGGGCGATGTGGTTGGCGTGCGCGGACAATCCAAATCCATGGAAGCGATTAAGGATAGCATCGCCAACAAAAAAGGCAAGTTCCCTTGGTTAGAATTCAACCCGGACAAAATGCAGGGCGTTTTTCTGGAATACCCTTCCAGAGACTTGATCCCGGAGAAGATAAACGAACAGCTCATCGTCGAATTGTACTCCAAGTAAACGCAAATTTTGGCAGCCCGGCAACAGGCTGTCAAAATTTGTATTGGAGCTATACCCTTTTCCGGCGTACAGTTTGCCGGTTGTTTCGTCGGTTCATCCTTTCAAAGTTCAAATCAAACTATGAGTGTACTAAATTTTCAGAAGCCCGATAAGATTGTAATGCAAAAGTCCGACAGCTTTGAAGGACTTTTTGAATTCAAACCTTTAGAACCTGGCTTCGGACAAACTATTGGCAACTCCTTGCGCAGGGTACTGCTCTCGTCCTTGGAGGGCTATGCTATTTCTGCGGTGCGCATCGCTGGAGTAGATCACGAGTTTTCGACGATACGCGGCGTGGTAGAAGATATGGTGGAAATCATTCTGAACCTGAAACAGGTGCGCCTCAAGTGCTTGATTGCCAGCGAAGAAGTAGTGAATGAAAAAATATATCTGACTATCAGCGGGAAGGAGGAGTTCAGAGCAGGCGATATTGAAGAGCATACCAATGTCTTCAAAATTATGAACCCGACGCAGCTCATCTGTACCATGGAGCCTTCCGTGAGCCTCGAAGTAGAATTCACGATTACAAAAGGACGCGGCTATGTACTGGCAGATGATAATTTGCCAAAAGATGCACCTATCGGCGTTATTCCGATTGATTCTATTTATACGCCCATCAAAAATGTGGCCTATCGCATTGAGAACACGCGGGTAGGGCAGCGTACGGACTACGAAAAACTCACCATCGAGGTGAAAACGGACGGCACTATCCACCCGGAAGAGGCAATCAAAGAAGCTTCCCGGATTTTGATTCAGCACCTAATGCTGATTACAGACGAAAATATTACTTTCGATGACGCTTCGAGCCGCGAAGACAACATCGTGGATGAGCACATCTTGCACATGCGCAAGTTGCTGAAAACATCGCTCGAAGACCTCGATCTGTCGGTGCGCGCCTACAATTGCTTGAAAGCAGCCAAAATCAATACGCTGGCAGAATTGGTCAGATACGATACGCACGAGCTGCTGAAGTTCCGCAATTTTGGTAAGAAATCGTTAGTGGAGATTGAAGAGCTCCTGCAAGACAAAGGGCTTACTTTCGGAATGGATTTGTCGAAGTACAAGCTCGAAGAAGAATAATCAACCCAAAGGGAGCGACGGGCGGTTTCTTGGCAGACCGCTAAAGCCATAATTGCTCTTTTTTCAATGTACAGCCAACCGGACTATTGGCGAATGGCGGGCTGTTTTTTCTGACAATTGCAATAACCGACTAACCGGAAGGTAGGCCAATGACCTGTTTGTTTCCGGCAAAACGTGTTGCGAAGTAAAAATTTTATTATAAAATGAGACACGGTAAAAAAGACAACCACCTCGGCCGCAAAGTTGGCCACCGTCGGGCCTTGATGAAGAACCTCGCGCAAGCCTTGATTCAGCACAAGCGCATCAATACTACCTTAGCTAAGGCCAAAGCCTTGCGCGGATACATTGAGCCATTAGTGACCAAAGCCAAAAGCAATACGACGCACTCGCGCCGCGTGGTTTTCACTTATTTGCAAAATAAGGAAGCCGTCAAGGAATTGTTTGGACCCATCGCTGAGAAGGTGGGCGACCGCCCTGGCGGGTATGTGCGCGTCATCAGAACGGGCTTTCGGCAAGGCGATAGCGCGGAAATGGCGCTGATCGAATTTGTGGATTTTAACGAGGTTTACAATACGGGCGATACCGACAGCAAGAAGGCCGGTAGCAGAAAACGTCGCCGCCGTGGTGGCAAAGGAGGCGGAGCTGCAGAAGCTACTCCTGCTACAGTTGCTGAGACGATGGTAGAAGAAGTGGAAGCCCCTGCTGATCTAGAAGAAGTAGTAGCGGATGCCAGCGAAAGCGACGCAGCCGCCACTGATGATACAGAAGAAAACAAAACAGAAGCATAATGCACAAGTTATTGTTTTTGTAACAGAATGAAAGGCGATACCGGTAAATGGTGTCGCCTTTTGTTTTATTAGAACCAGACTTGGTATCTCCAGCACAGCGCATTATCTTTGCAGCGATTTTGAGCAAATAAAGCCACAGATATCATTTCGCCAATGAATTTGGCAAAGAACGATTAATCTTAACTTCTAAATCAAAACATGAGCGAATTGCCACAAATGCCGGCGGTATTGTTACTCGAAGACGGCACGGTTTTTCACGGGCGAGCAGCCGGAAAAATCGGAACTACCACCGGAGAAATCTGCTTCAACACTGGGATGACCGGCTATCAGGAGATTTTTACCGATCCTTCTTACTACGGGCAAATATTAGTGGCTACCAATGCCCATATCGGCAATTATGGCACCAAACGCACCGAGGTAGAATCGCATAGCATCAAGATTGCGGGGCTGATTTGCAAAAATTTTACGACCCAGTATTCGCGCACGAAAGCGGATGAATCCATTCAAACCTACTTCGAGGAGGAGGGCTTAGTTGCTATTGCTGATGTGGATACCCGCGCCATCGTGCGCCACATTCGCAATAAGGGCGCGATGAATGCCATTATTTCTTCGGAAACGCAAGACATTGCCGAACTCAAGCGCCGACTGGCGGCCGTACCCAATATGGAAGGATTAGAGCTGGCTTCGGCTGTAAGCACCAAAGAGCCTTATGTGTATGGCGATCCGCACGCACCGCTGCGCGTGGCAGCCCTTGATTATGGTATCAAACAAAACATTTTGCAATGTCTTGCTGACCGGGGCTGTTATGTGAAAATTTTCCCAGCGAAAACTGCGCTTGAGGATCTTCGCGCCTTCAATCCAGATGGCTATTTCATTTCCAATGGGCCGGGCGATCCCGCTTCAATGAATTATGCAGTGGCTACGGTCAAAGCTATTTTGGACGAAAACAAACCGCTGTTTGGCATCTGCCTTGGGCACCAACTATTAGCCTTGGCGATGGATGTTCCAACGCATAAAATGCACCACGGGCACCGAGGTATCAACCATCCGGTGAAGAATCTCGTCACTGGGCACAGCGAAATTACTAGCCAAAATCATGGCTTTGAAGTGGATCGAAGCGTGATAGAAGCAAAAGCAGATGAAATCGAGATTACACACGTCAATCTCAACGACCGCACCGTGGAAGGGCTGCGCCTGAAACAACGCAAGGCATTTTCGGTGCAATACCATCCAGAGGCCTCGCCCGGGCCACACGACGCGCGCTACCTGTTCGACGAGTTTATAAAGTTAATGCAAAATTAACCTGTATAATGTAATAAAGTAAATAAGACGATGCATCTTGTAGCCAATTACATGTACTTTACATACATACTTGATTAAAATACGAATGAGCAATTTCTTGTAAACAATGGGGCATAATTGTTTTTAGTGTAAAAAAATATAAATCACTGATTATCAAAATGTAAAAAATTTTACCATTAACAAACAACAATGTCCCATTACTTATAATGAATAGCAATGAGCGAAAAACAATATAATGACCAAGGCATAATTTTACTTATCACCTTTCAAAAATAAAGTTTATGAGTACCATCATTGACATCAAAGCGAGAGAAATATTAGACTCCCGCGGCAATCCGACCGTCGAAGTAGAAATATTAACCGAAAGCGGTTATTTCGGGCGGGCTGCCGTACCATCGGGCGCCTCCACGGGGGTACACGAAGCGGTAGAATTGCGCGACGGCGACAAGGAGCGCTACCTCGGCAAAGGAGTGTTGAAAGCTTGTAGCAATGTGGAAGAAATCATCGGTGAGGAGATTATCGGTCTGGATGTCTTCGAACAACGCTATATTGACCAGGTAATGATTGATTTGGACGGCACGACCAATAAAGCCAAATTAGGTGCCAATGCTATGCTGGCGGTATCGCTGGCCGTGGCCAAAGCAGCAGCCGAAGCCTCAGAAATGCCCCTTTATCGCTACCTCGGCGGGGTGAATGCGCACGTACTGCCCGTACCGATGATGAACATTATCAATGGCGGCTCACATGCGGATAATTCCATTGATTTTCAAGAGTTTATGATTATGCCGGTCGGAGCAGAATTCTTTTCCGAGGGGCTGCGCATGGGCGTGGAGGTGTTCCATCATTTGAAAAATGTATTGAAAAAGAAAGGCTACTCAACCAATGTAGGCGATGAAGGCGGCTTTGCCCCGAACATCAAGTCGAATGAAGAAGCCATCGAAACGGTGCTTCAGGCTATCGAGGCAGCGGGCTTCCGGCCGGGCGAGGATATTATGATTGCGCTTGATCCGGCAGCGTCCGAATTTTATGATGAAGAGACCAAAATGTACCATTTGAAAAAATCTACCGGCGACAAGCTCACCTCCGAGCAGATGGTCGCCTATTGGAAAGATTGGTGCAATCGCTATCCGATTTTCTCTATTGAAGATGGCTTGCACGAAGACGATTGGGACGGCTGGGCGCTTTTGACCAAAGAAATCGGGCATCGCATCCAATTGGTAGGTGACGATCTGTTCGTGACCAACGTGACCCGCCTCCAGCGCGGCATTGACCATGACATAGCCAACTCTATTCTCATCAAGGTAAACCAAATTGGTACCCTCAGCGAAACCATTGATACCGTACAACTGGCAACGCGCAATGCCTACCGCAGCGTGATGAGTCACCGCTCCGGCGAAACCGAAGATACGACTATCGCAGACTTGGCCGTAGCCCTCAACACCGGGCAAATCAAAACTGGCTCGGCTTCGCGCTCCGACCGGATTGCCAAGTACAACCAGCTCCTGCGCATCGAGGAAGAACTGGCAGAAGCGGCCTACTACCCTGGCAAAGCCTTGCTGAGCCGGAAGTCGTAAGCGCTGCTTGAGCTATTTTCTATAGATTAAACTATTTCCGGTGGCGTTTTTCAATGGAGAAAGGCGCCACCCAATAGCTTTTGAACGGATAGTTTGCCTCGCCCCACGCAAATGGCATGTAAGACAATTGAATAGGGCAGGGTAGTTGTTGTACTTTGCCGCCCGAAAGTTTTTATATCGGGGCAGATTGTTATACCTTTGAGGTACAAGATTAGTGTTTTTAATCATAAAACATCCTGCTTATGGCTTCCGGCAACTTACTTCCGCCTCCGGTGCGTCGCTTTTTCAAGCCTTTCAGCAACAAGTTTTTCTTAGTGCTGGCGCTGTTTTTCTTCTGGATGATTTTTTTTGACAAACACGACATGATCACGCAGTTCAAGTTGCAACGCTCGGTCAATCAACTTGAAGCGGACCAGCAATTCTATCAGGAAAAAATACAGGAAGCCCACGAAGCTCGACAAGACCTCGAAGTGAACCGCGAGAAGTACGCCCGCGAGCGCTACTACATGAAAAAGCCCAACGAGGATGTATTTATTATAGAAAAAGAGTAGCCTCGTATAAAGCGTTCGATTTATTGTTTAGGTGTAATACGCTTTTTGTTAACGAATTATAACACAAGTAAAAACTAAAACCACTAATAGAAATGTCCGTACTTGTCAACAAGCACTCGAAAGTTATTGTCCAGGGTTTCACGGGTAAAGAAGGTACCTTCCACGCTACCCAAATGATTGAATATGGCACCAATGTCATTGGCGGAGTCACGCCGGGCAAAGGGGGCACGCTGCATTTGGAGCGGCCGGTTTTCCATACTGTAGCCGATGCCGTGGCCGCAGGTGCTGATACCTCCGTTATTTTTGTACCGCCGCCTTTCGCGGCCGATGCCATTATGGAAGCTGCTGAAGCTGGCATCAAGGTGATTATCTGCATTACGGAAGGTATTCCAGTACAAGATATGGTGAAAGCCAAAGCCTATTTGCAAAATACCGAAGCGCGCCTGATTGGGCCCAACTGTCCGGGGGTCATCACACCGGGCGAAGCCAAGTGCGGCATCATGCCAGGCTTCATCCATCGGAAAGGCAGCATCGGCATTGTTTCGCGCTCGGGCACACTCACGTATGAAGCCGTAGATCAGGTGACCAAAGCGGGCATGGGACAATCCACCTGCATAGGTATCGGCGGCGACCCCATCGTGGGCACCACCACCAAAGAAGCCGTAGAACTGCTGATGAACGACCCCGAAACCGAAGGCATCATCATGATCGGTGAAATCGGCGGCGGCATGGAAGCTGAGGCAGCTTACTGGATCAAGGAAAACGGCACCAAGCCGGTAGTTGGGTTCATAGCCGGACAAACCGCGCCCAAAGGACGCAAAATGGGGCACGCTGGCGCTATCATCGGCGGCGCTGCCGATACTGCCGAAGCCAAGATGAAAATCATGGCTGAATGCGGCATTCATGTTGTACAATCACCTGCCACCATTGGCGCTACTATGGCGCAAGTACTGAAAGGTGTAGCGGTGTAAGTAAATCATTAATTGATTTTAATTATAACCAGCTAAAACTTCGCCTGTGTAGCCCTCGTGCGCGCAGGTGGAGTTTTTTTTGATAATAGACTTTATTTATTTTAAAACAAGCACATATTTACATCATTTATGCGAATATCGAGTGAATCCCGAAGGAGTGAAAAATTTATAGTTAGTTGATAATCAATGGTTTTTAGCCTAAAAGGGGGAACACCGTGTTGGTATAATATGTCACCCCGTTGGGGTTTTAAATCGCTTTTTTTACATCTTATAATTATGTCACCCCGTTGGGGTTCGTTTTTACGTATGCCCGATGCTTTAATCATTTGAACCCGATAGTTAGTATATAATACCATTTGCGATTTGCGAAGTCCGATTTACGATTTTGTAAAATTCTGAAAAACAAGCTTTTGGGCATAAATAAGTACATCATTTTTCAATTAGAAGGGGTATCATATCAATTTTAATGAGCTGTGAGGTATTTACGGTTTTATAATTATTGGACTATCAATCCAGATTACTGTTCACCAGATCACTATTACATTGGTATAATACCGATTTCAATTGAACGTAACGAGTTTGTTGGCATTTAAAATTTTGCTTTTCAGCACCTTAAAAAATCGTAAATCGTAAATCGTAAATCGGACTTCGTAAATAGTATAAGCGTATATTTATGGCACAATTGACCAACCCTATGTTGTATAATTTTAGCGTTTTGTCCGCTGCTGATTTTTGGCTAAATACCTCTTCGGCTATCAAGGAAATGGAAGCAGGAACGCTAGATGGTGTGATTGTAGAAGGGCTGATTGCACCACAAGAAGTGGTGGCGATAGTGAGGCGTTTTCAGGAGATAATTGCCATTGAGCCATTTCGTGAGCTGTACTATGCGGCACCTTTTGGGCATGTTTTCGGCGCTACTTTAATGGAATCAGACTTGGAGGGATATTTTCGGAAAGTGCCCGCAATTAATCGCGCTTTTGAGCAGATTTTTCAACACCGTTTTGTGGCTACCGTTTGGGGCATGCTGTCTAAGTTGGGTGGGGGTTACGGGATTTATCCGACCGTGCATCGCCCCGATGCGGTGTTTTCTATTGCTTCCATGCGCATATTGGAACCCGGATTTGACAGCCTCGAAGCACATATTCATCAGGAGTTTCCATTGCATTTTTCAAGTTATCAAGCAGTTAGTGCGCAGCTTGACCTGAGTACGGAGCTTAGTTATTACATTGTATTGCAAAAGCCAGAAGCAGGCGGTGAACTGGTTTTATACGATTTACAATGGGGCAATACGCCTGCTGCTATGCTGCAATCTGATGTTTTTCTGACGGGTGTACGCAGTGAAGACTTGGCGCAATACGATCAAATGTTGCTGAGCTTAGACGAAGGCGATGCTATTCTTTTTCCGGCTAATCGCATCTGGCATAAAGTGGCTGCTGTTAGCGGTGCTACGCGCGCACGCATTACGATTGGCGGTTTTTTGGCAAAAGCACGCACCGCTGAGGAATATCGGGTTTTTATTTGATGATTATCCTTTTATGCCATTGAGGCGATATTTGAGGCGATTCAGGATATGCCAGCGCTGTCGCTGATGTCGTTTGATTTTTCTCATCAAGGCATCGGTAGGCACCACCGGAAACTCCGGCTCTACAAAACCAATACTCTTGTAGCCGATAGGCCGTGACACATAATCATAGGTATAAAAAAAATCACCATCTACTTCAAAACCCTCGATACGTTTAGTATCCTTATCATAAAAAAAGTGCAAAATAGGAGAATCGGCTGGTCGGATACCAATAAATACAGCACCACGTGGGCGGTTACTTCGGTTTGGAGTGGTAGAATGCACTGCCGCGTGGTCAAAGATGATGGCATCACCAAGGCGCACATTCAGTACCGTTTTGTGTGCATCAATGATAGCGTTCAATTCATCAGTATGATAGGCTGCTGGTATGGTTGGGCTGCGGAAAGTATCGAAAAAGCGGTGGCTACCACTTAGGATACAAAAAGTGCCATTGGAGGCATTCACATCGAGCAAGGGGCACCAGATGCCAAGCGAGCGATGTTGGGCTTCATTGACTAAGGTCCAGTCTTGATGGTTAGCGAATACGTCGCCGCCAGGCGGTTTGATGACAAAGACGGCTTCCATCCATGCGGCATTGGAAAAAAAATCATTTATTCGGTGGGCAAAATGTTCCCGGATGAGTTGCCGTGCTTGCTGTTGATATTGAGGATTGTCCATTTGGCGATTGCTGAAGAACATCTGCTGCCCCAGGTTGAACTGATGCAATGCTTCATAAGCACTTACCAGTGCTTCGATTTCGGACTTGGCAAAAAAATTGACTACCACGTAGCCGTCGCGGTCTAATTTTTCCTGATGAATTTTATTTTTTAGCATAACAAATGTCATTTTTAATGGTTCAAAACGATACCCGATCGTTGATTGAATTGCATGATTTCTTCCAAAAACCGAATAACTTTAGGCTCGATTAGCGTATCTAAATCAGGTGTTTTTGCTAACGGATGCTCCAATGGCAACGTACAGGATTGTAGCGGCAAATCCAATACAAAACTTTTCGAGAGTTTAGTAAATGTAGCTTGAGCATGATACCCCAAATTGCGCACCAGATTTTGTTTGGGTATAATGGCTTTCGTTTTAGTTCGCCAAAGTGTGTAACACAACTGTACATCCCAACTGCTTAGTTTTTGGCTATACCGATCGAGAAAAGTTTCCCAGAAAGCAAAAGTTTCTGGCACTTGGAGTGCCCACTTGGATTTGAACTGCGCCCAGTCGTGCATGGTAAAATCATACTGCTGCCAGCTTCGGCGCCAACTGGCCCAACCCCATGGCGGCAGATAAAAGCGTGAAGTGCCATACGCGGCTTGTATGTCTATATGTCCGCAAAGATTGGTGCCGCCAATGAGCAATATGGATGGATCATGTTTGTAGTGATTAAGTAGCTCTCGGCAAAATTCAAAAAAAGATAGGTCTGGTAAAGTATCATCTTCAAGTATAATAGCCGCCTCCACTTGTTGGAATACTTGATTTAGTCCAGTAAGCGGGCGTCGGGCGACGCCCATATTTTCGGCGGCATACAAGCGATGTACCTGGCATGGCCAATCAACGGCGGTTACTGCTTGCCGGGCGGCAGCGCACAATACGGCATCCGCTTCGTTTTTAGGGCCATCGGCAATTATAAAAAGCGTAGCAGGGCGTATCATTCGGATAGCCGAAAAGACCTGGCGCGTAAGCTCTGGGCGGTTGTATATCATTAATACCACAGGTACGTCAAACATGATGCTCTTTTTTCCAGTAAGCTACATAATTGGTCATGAAATGTAATGATTCGGTAATGCCATATTTACCTCTGAAATCATCTACTGCATCTCGACAATTGAACATCTCCACGCCATAATCGTCAATAATGACATATCCACCGAGGCTGAGTTTCGGGTACGTAAGCTCCAAGGCTGCTTGCGTTGGTTCATAAAAATCAACATCAATGTGCACTAAGGCATAAGCCGAGGCATTAATATTGGGCAGAGTGTGCGCCAAATCGCCTTCAAGTATTGCGATGTCGGTTGTTTGCCATAAATCATGCTTTGCAAAAAGTGCCTGCACTCGACTGGCCGTCGGAAAATCAGGTGCCAGCATAGTAGAAAATATTGCTAATGCCTGTCGGTCTTTTTCATGCTGAATACTGTCTCGCACAAAGCCTTGAAAAGTATCAGCAAGCCAAAGTTTTTTATTTAGGTTATAATATTGCTCTAAGGCCCGCAAATACAGGGAAGAACCACCTTTCCAAACGCCCGCTACTACTATATCTCCCGGTATATTATGTTTTTGCAAATCCTGAAAAATTGCTGGCACAGCATCATAAAAGCCTTTTTCTACCACCGAGTAACAATCGTCGGACTGAATGAGTAACTCTAAATGTGCGAGCGAAATAATTCGATCAGGGTAGTTGATGCTGCGCTGAATGGCTGCTAGGTCAATATTCTTTTGCTGTATCATAATAATAGCATTTTTAATCTTCCGGATTCGGCCCTGACAGTGTCCATTTTAAAGCTGGCGCCAGTGCAATTGGTGCGTTTACAAGCTTACTGTCGGTATGATCATATTTTATACGATTTTCAACTTTAAACACCAGCACCTCCCGGATGGCATAAAATATGTTAGTTCGATCAAGTATAGCCATAAGGCTGATACGAAATATACCTTGATTGAGCCATCCGCCGGGTAGGGTACAGGCCACATAATAATCGCCGCTGTGTTGTGAGCTAAAATATTGATGCACCCGATGCGAGCTACAAGCCATTATTTCGTGTTTTAGCATGTCACCTACCGTAAAAGCAATGTCAATGGTGTGTTCATCGGTGCGTTTTTTAAAATGGATTTCCAACAGGAGGTCTTGATCGGTATATAAATGTGGAGCAGCGTTTGTTTCGGCGGCAGCCAGCCTTACCCGACAAAGCCGGAACAAATGATTGCCAGGTGCGGTGTGCAGGTCGTCCCAACGGGTTTCCAGCGCAAATTTTTCCTTCTCTAGCACTTGTGCCTGCGCCTCCATGGGCAGTGCTTCGTTGATATAATTAACCAGCACCGAAGTGCTTTTTTCAAAGTATTTCAGGCGCCCTTTTTCTAAGTGAAGAAAAGTATTGCATACGTCCACCAGTTCTAGCGGGTTGTGGCTTACAAATAGAATAGTGGTTCCGTTCTGGGCAATTTCTCGGATACGAGCCATACATTTTTGCTGAAAAGCCAAATCTCCTACGCTTAATACTTCGTCGAAAAGTAAAATATCTGCTTTGAGATGTGTCAAAAAAGAAAAAGCCAGACGGAGAAACATGCCGTCGGAATAATGCTTGACCGGGGTGTCAATGAAGGGACCAATTTCACTGAAAGTTACGATTTCATCAAAGCGAGCTGCGATTTGCCGCCGACTCATGCCAAAGAGCTGCCCGTTCAGGAAAACATTTTCGCGGCCCGTAAAATCGGGGTGAAACCCTGCTCCAATGTCGAGTATAGAGCCAATGCTACCATTGATTTGCACGGTGCCGCGGGTGGGTTGGGTAATGCCACAAAGAATGCGCATCAGGGTAGATTTGCCTGAGCCATTAAGACCCATTATGCCCACGATTTCGCCTTGGTGCACTTCAAAGGATACGTCTTCCAAAGCCCAGAACCATTCTTTGGGCGAGGGTTGTAGCCAATGTTTTATGCTGCGCCGCAGGTCCAGCTCCGGTTTGGTGCGGGCATAGCGTTTGTACAGGTTATTTACTTGTATGGCTATTTCGGCGCTCATATCCAGTCGGTTAGTTCATTTTCCACTTTTCTGAAGTAAATAACTCCGCTAACAAATAAAATGCCGGCAATCATAAATCCCGTCCAGTATTGTATCGGAAAGGTACTTCCTTCGATCAGGCACCAGCGAAATCCGTCTATAGCTCCGGCTACCGGATTCAGGTAAATGAAATAAGCATAGGCTTCGGGTATGAGGGTAGCCGGATAAAAAACAGGTGTAAGCCAGATGCCAAAATTGATGAGATAGGGTATAATATGATTAAAATCTCGATAGCGTATAGTTAAGGCGCTTAGCCATATACTAACTGAAAGCCCGACTATTATATTGGCAGCTAAAAATAATGGAAAAAAAAGAAAGTTTTTTCCAGGTATGTATCCTTTGACGAGCATCAGGATGAAGAGCAGCGCCAGGGCGGTAAAAAAATCAGCCAGCCCCACCATTGCCTTGGATAGAGGCAAAACGATGCGGGGGAAATAAATTTTTTTTATCAGGTCTTGATGTTGTAATAATGCTGTACCGCCCTGCGTCACATTGAAGCTAAAATAATACCAGCAAATCATTCCGCTGAAAGCAAAAATAGCGTAAGGATAGTCAATTTTATCGCCAATTGGAATTACCCTTTCAAAGAAAAAAGTAAAAATGAGCAACCCGACAATAGGCTGAATAACTGACCAAAGTACGCCGAGGAAGGTTTGCGCATATTTTATTTTCCAGTCGCGCCGTGCTAATGAAAGTACTAATAGCCTGAAGCTCCATATTTGCGCCAGATAGGGTAGTAATGGCTGGGTACGATTGGTAAATAAGTACATTTTTTTTGTAGGCACTTTATTATTCTATTTTTTATGAATAAATAATGCGGTTCCTTGCCCTGGCAGGTAGCCTTCCTTGTGCTGCACCAGGCAGAATCCCTGTGCCGTCAGTCGGTTTTGCAAGTCCGTGAAATTATACCCCTCCACTGGGTGATACTCTACACAGAGGTGATGAATTTTAGCCAACTGCTCTGGGGTTAAGTGTTTCAGTATATCATATTCGCTGCCTTCGCAGTCTATTTTGAGTAGTGCTATTTGCTCAATAGCATATCGTGCGAAAAGTTGTGCCATTGGTATGGCAGGTACGTTCACTACACCGCGATGCGGCTGTATATATTGGCTATGCCCGGCGGTATTCTCCTTGCTCAGATATAAATTGAGGCGCTGGGTGCTTCCGGTGATGGCAGCTTGTATCGGCTCTATGTTCGAGCAGCCATTAATGGCGATGTTTTTTTTCAATAATTTAAAATTGTCGGCAACGGGTTCGAAGGCTAATATCCTGTGTGTCGGGAAAAGTGCATTGGCACGCAAGGCGAAGGCCCCGATATGTGCACCAATATCAATAATGACACCTGCCGCCGGGAGGTCTTGTTCGGACAGAAAATACTCGTTACGTTCCCATATTTCTTCGATGATGAAGCGGTCGTATGACTTTTGGCGATACAACAAATGCCTGCCTGCGGCCTCGTAATGGCTGAATTGTTTTCGATTCCAATATTTGAATAGCCAGTTATTGATCATCACGATTTATCTGTTGGCTTCGGTATTGCACTTCCTGCTTGAAGTTTTGCAGGGTAGTATCCTGGCTCAGGTCTATTCGATTCAGCATTTGCAAGCTTGCTTCGTATTGGTCGGTTCGATAATAAGAGTAAGCCAGATTGATGAGAGCGGGTTGATAATCCGGTGACAGCCGAACGGCTTTTTCCAAAGGTGCTATCGCTTCCCGGAAGCGATTTTCACTAAGGTAAATAACCGCCTTGGTATTGCAAATACGGTGACTGTTGGGGTGAAACCGCTCGGCAATGGTGATTTCTTCTAAGGCTTTGTCATATTGCCCCAGGGCAGCGTATGACCTTGCCGCATGAAACTCCATGGGGTCGCTGATAGGATCTAACGTGACGAGTTTGCTTTTGCCCTTGTTGGCTGCTTCCAGTACTTTGGAATGGTTGCCAGTCGTCAAAGCTTGTAAAACTTCCATTTGATAATAATCAAATTTCCACTTGGCGCTGCCCAATGTTATACAAAATAATAATGCCGGAAAAATGGCAGAAAAGTAAACTGTGCTCGATAAGTAAAAAGTTTTTGCAGGCTGGGCCCCTGAAGAGGCTTGACCTGAAAAAACCAGTGCTGCGATCAGTGCCATGCACAGGCCATGTTCTATGCGCTCGTTTGGAAAGCTAAAGACCATATCCACCGCCATGATGAAGAGACTACAGACCATAAGTAAGTTGAGTATTATTGGTGCGGGTTGAGCGGCACGCCGCATATTGCTTAGGGCAGCTATCAGGAGTAGTATGCCCAGTGAGAGCATCAACAACAGACCAGGAATACCCGTTTCGGAAGTTATATGCAAGTAAACGTTGTGGGGTTGGACACGCACTTTGTCAATTTGCTCTGGCGTGCCATCCTTGAGGGCGCTCATGCCGCCGTAGTGCGGAAAAACCAAGCGCCAATTGCCGGGGCCGAAACCCATAAGCGGCGCATCTTGAATCATAGTGACCGTCCCTTTCCATACTATAAGCCGTTCGTTAATATTGCGACCGGCTTCATTGGCTGGGTCTAAGTCATTCAGGCTAAACAAACTTTGCAACCGGCTTTGTAGCAGTGCCTGCGTTTTGCCATCTTTATCGGTTTGAATTACAATCGTCACTGCTAGGAAAATTATGGCTGCCAGCGATAGGCTCCCCCAGCGCCAGTTGCTTACCATTCGCCGGGGAAGTTTTTTTTGAAATATCCAAAAGCCGATCTGAAAGAAAATAGCACCGAGGATAAAAGCAAGCCACGCGGAGCGGGTCTGACCTATAATAACGGAAAATATGCCTACACTAATGGCAATAGCAGCGATACCTTTCCAGATAGGTTTGGCAAACAGGAGTGTGTAAAAAGCAAAAGGCAGTAATAGGGTCAAAAAGGACGCATATAGATTGCGGTTGCCCGAAATGCCTGTGGGCCGCGGATTGCCAGGTATGAAAGTGAAGGCAAAATCATAAAATTGAAAAACGCCAATGTATGATAGGGCAATGAGTGCCAGCGTCAGGGCTTTGGTGATAGTTAGTGGATTGGGGTGGCGACTAAGTAATATCAGCATTAATAAAAAAGACAAGAAAAACAGGAAGTTGCGGGCTATAAAAAAAATACTTTCGGTTATGTTCACGGATTGTCCAGTACAAATGATATTCCATGCTATAAAAGCAATGCCAATGCCCAGAAAACCCCTTGTAAGTGGGGAAGCAATATCCAATGATTGTTTTTGACGCACCACTAACCAGTAAATAGCCACACCTACAAAGGTAGCTACAAATACAAAGCGCGGTGCGAGATAGGGATCGCGGATGCGACCATCATACAAAAAAAAAGTACCTGTAAGTAAAACGATAAGAACATATTGGGCCACAGCCGCCTGATTCCAAGCGTTCTTCTGGGGCTTACTGACCACCTTAGCCTGCGGATGCCGCCCTTGCCCAGCAATGGATGGTTTTATCTGTTTCTTTTTATACAGCTTTCCCATAATTTGTATTTGATGAGCTACCTCAAAAAGATACTATTTTATTTCCATCTGCACAATTGGTGCCAGCGCTTCCTGGCTTGCCCTTGGGATGATGGAAAAATGCTGCTCCAATACTGTGAGATAACGATTGACGACTAACGCTTCCTGAAAATTATGTAATACTAAATTTCTGCCCCTGCGCCCCATGGCTTGTCGTTTTTCGGGCGGTAGTTGCAGCATTTGCTCCATGCAGTGCGCCAGCCCCTGTACATCGCGCTTGGCGCAAAGATAACCATTATAATTGTGGCGCGCTATATCTCTACAACCAACATTGTCCGTGCTGATGACCGGTAGCTCCATGCTGGCAGCTTCTAATAAAATACGCGGCACGCCTTCTCTATAATACGAGGGCAGCACGACGCACTGCACCCGGTTGAGGTGTTGGGCCATGTCGTCGGTTTCGCCAAGATAGCGCAGTATCCCTTCATCTTCCCATTCTTGGAGTTCCTGCCGCGAAACAGCGTGCGGAAAACCGGATTCAATAAAACCTAATATTTCAAACTGCACCTGAGGGTGTTGGCTTTTTACTAACCGAGCAGCGGCGGCAAAATCGCGGACGCCTTTTTCATCCATCAGCCGACCAGCAAACAGAAAAGTAAATATCGTCGGCTCAACAGGCTTCTTGCTTGGCGCAAATACTTGATCATCAATGCCTTCACTGGGTAGGTAATCGGTTTGGGCCGCGCGAACGATCTTGTAGTCCAGGAATAATTGTCGGTCTTCTTGATTCAAAAACCAAACCTTTCTGCGCGGGCGCAAGGCGAAACGGTACAGCAAACGTGCGACAACGGTTTTCCAACTGACGGCAGTAAATAAATGCCCCAGACCAGTGACCACCGCCAAACCGGGAATGCCGTGCAGGCGGGCCGCCAAGTGCCCGTAGATATTGGGCTTGATGGTGTATGTAATGACAAAATTGATCGGATATTTGCCAAATATGCTCGCCAGTTGCCTAAAATATCGCAGGTCTTGCAGCGGGTTAGTACCATACTGGTCGAGCTGAACCGCCTCGAAGCTGCACCCCCACTCCCGCAGCCGGTCGCTATAGGCATCCTGAGGTGCAATGACGACCACTCGGACGCCCGACCGCAGCAATTGTTTTATCAGCCCTGCCCGGAAGTTGTAAATACTCCAGGATGTATTGGAAAGTAGGGCCACGGTAAGTCTGTTTATTTTCATGAGTCAATGCTTAGTGATTTGTACTTTCTGCCGGCAGTAGCTCGGCTCGTTCTGGTGTAGTTTTGGGGTCTGGTGTTTTTCGGGCTGATGCCCTTGTGTGCCATCGTTGTTTGATTGTGTTCTTCCAGCTCCGAGGAATGAGTGGCAAAATGTAAAAGCGCAAAATGCTGGACAGCCCCCTGCGAATGCCAAAGTATAAAGCTTTCAGCCCTCGGCGCAAGGGCTGGGGTAGTAGCGGAATCAAGATAATTTTTAGCCATTGCCAGATGTAAGTCAACTTATCGGGCGGCAATTGGCGGGTAATGGGTATAGCGTGTTGGGTCATAAGTGTATCCAGCAGCCCATAGCGGGTGCAGGTGTTTTTGCTCAGGCTTCTGGCCCGCCATTCTTCGTTCATCCAGTGCAATACATAATAGCGGTCGGGGAGTTTGGCCGGAAAACGGGTATAAAACTGCACCTGCTCCCAACGGTCGGCATTAGATATATCCTTTATGTATTTCGAAAGTCCTTGCTGTTCGATGGCTTCGTTCAGGATGCGAATGGGCAGCAGCCAGTCGGCGTTTTTTTCATGGACTAATGCCGAGGCCCGCTCGAAGCAATCGCGCATAAGCGCACTGTGGGGCGGGCATTTCATTAAATTGCCTACCACCGGAAAGACATCGTGCGAACGAAAAACGTAAGGTGCCTCGAAGTGCAGCGGGCGCAGGCAGGTAATGTCCATATCTGCCCACCAGCCGCCATATTCGTACAAAAGCTTGTAGCGAAAAATGTCAGAAAAACCGGCCAAACTCCCCTTGCCGTGCCCAAATTGATTGCCAAATTGATACCGAAATACGGCGGCCTCCGGCAAAACCTGTCGGGCATCCTTTAATAAGGTGCCCTCTGGCAACGGAGTCTGGATAGCATCGTAGGTCCACAACCAGAAAGAATGGCCGCACGATACAAATGACTTGATCGTAAGCAATTCAAGCGGGCTAAGCGTTTCCCCGATCCACATCCCGTGTACAATAGTGTTTGACGGCAACATCGTATTTATTTTGTCAACTTTTCGGGGCTTCGAATTTTGAATCGCCAACGTTCGACCGGGTCGTTTCCTATAAATAGGGAAAGACAAGAAGCTTTTTGCTTGAGGATGCCAGGAAAGTTTATCATGCTGATTAGCCGACCAAATTATTACTTTTTTTCAAAACAGGGATGCTTTTGTAACTAAAATCGTGAAATTTTAAAAAAAAACGTCAATATCTTGCTACTTACCATATTTTCCGTAGATTTACACCCGAATTGCTTTCAAGACGTAGCAAAAAGCACTTTCGCAAGCTAAAAGTAAATTTTCTTTCAACCTGCACAGTGTTCCCCTCAAAAGGTGCAAGAAAGAAACGCTTCATTGCTAGCAAGTATGCTCAGGACGGTTTACACAATTGCTGATTATTCACTTCAATACGCACACGCACACGCATAATCCTGCAAAGGCTCTTCTTGTTTTGTTGATTATATTAGCTTTAACGCTCTTAGGAAGATTACGTTTCCCCGACGCTGAATGAAAATTGTTTGCTTCGGAAGAAATATAACCTACGTGCATTGTTTGTTATTGTAAATAAATGCACATTGCAACTGTATGTTATTACAGTTACGAAGGTGTTATTATATTCGGAAATAGTCATGATGAAATTGCTAAGACAGACGACCTTAATAACGATTTATTACAACAGGTAAATAAGTATCGATTTTTGATTTCAAGAATCGTATGAAAGGCCTGTGTATAACGAAAATCGGAGTAGTTATATTACTAACGAATTCATAATCTCTTATGAAAATCCGGATTAGACCTAACGCTATTGCATTAATAGCCGTTTTGATATTGTTCTCCCGATTTCTTGCCATAGGGCAAAGCACCACTTTCGTACAAAGTACGGATATCAACGATGCTTACATTGAATTAGAATGGAATATTGACTACCTCTGCTTGGTAGATGCGATGAGCAATCCCTATGACGAAGGCGTATATATTCAGATACTGAATACGGATACAGGCGTAGAGGTGTTCGGGCAATCGGTGGTGGATTTGGCACCTTTTGTATTCGGGATGAACAACCTGAGCGACAGCTACCGGCACTTCGTGGGACCGGGCAAAACGGTCAATTATCAGCTAAACCTGCTGCAAATAGGCGATGGCTCGCCTGTGCTTGCCGCCAATTGTACGACCCGAAATCTGACGGGTACTACCTTAGCTTTTCAGGCACCGACTTTAGTAACGGCGAGCGATGCCACGCGCCCAGAATCCATTACTATAAGCTGGAAAAATAACTCTAAGCTATCTTCCCGATTTCGGATTTATCGGGATGGCGCTATTATTGCTATTATCTCCGGCACCCAAACTATTGATACCACTTTTACTTATATTGATGCTTACCGAGCCACGGCGGCTAATAGTATTGTCAATGGAGCTAATTATAACTATTGTATAGAAACTTTCAGTACGGTTTTTAATACGGCTTATGCACAAGTGTGCGATCCGGGCAGCACTTATGATATCGGGCTTAATGCTACGGATAATACTTTTGCCGATAAGGTAGAACTTACCTGGAATAACGTGGCGGCTTTTTGTACGCAAATTATTATTCGACGCAACGGCGTATTGATTGCCACCTTGCCCAATACGGCTACCAGTTATGCTGATACCAATCCCATTTACGGTTTCAATAGCACTTACAGCATAGAATTAGCGACTGGCAACGTTATTACTGTTCGAGATTTTGATCAGGGTATGGTGCCCGTGAATGGTAAAATTGCTGGTAGGGTATATACTCGGATTGATGATTTTCCGATAGCTGGAGCCAAAGTAAAGTTGGAAGCTATTGTACAAGATTCTTTGGTGGTGATGGATTCTACCTTCACCGACTTCACGGGGTACTATGAATTTGACAATGTATATTATGGTGTGGAAGCTGTTTTTACCCTGAGGGTAAGCAAGGGTACGCGCGAGTTTTTGAGCAATCCACGCGCTATCACACTCAATCCGTCCATGCCCAAGCGGCTCAACGTAGATTTCTTAGCCAGAACAGGGTACGATCCGGGCACTTTTGCCATAAACATAACGAATTATACCCTGACACCCGACCCTACCAGCGATAAGGTGCTCATCAGTTGGGATTATACCTCCACTGCCGATACCACGTATTTCAACTTGTATCGAGAAGCTACGCTGATTGCCAGGCTCAACGATGCCAATGGTGCCGTAATGAGTTTTGAAGACCTCGGCGGCACTCCGGAGTGGAATTATGAGTATCGGCTGATTGCCTATGCCATTGCTGGGGAGAGAATTACGACTGTAGCCCAGAAGCAGATTACGGTCTTCCCGGCCGTGACGCCGGTGGCTACTTTTACCGCCTTAGCGGATAATGCGCTTGGAGTTGTCAACCTCAACTGGACGCACACTTCTTCCAATTTTACCGGTTTTCGCATTTATAGAAACGGGGTACAAATCGCCAATCTGGCCAATAGCGTATTTAGTTATACCGATTTGGAAGGTACGCCTGGGGCCTCGGTTACTTACGCTATTACCGCTTATCGGAGCCTCGGGGAGGTAGATTATGAATCGGTGGCGTTGGTCGCGCCGGCAGTTACTTATCCAGTGCTGCTTGCCCCGGTGGGGGTAGCGGTGACTCCCGTACCCGCGAGCGATTTGGTGCGGATAAGCTGGACGGTGCCTGGCAATTTGATGCCTTCTTATAATTACACCGGATTCAAGCTCTATCGAAATGATGAAGTAATTGGCTATTTACTCAAAGCCTTTGCGCCAGCTGCTGGCATGGTGATGTTGGAAGACAAAACGGGGATACCCGGCATGAGCTACAACTACCGAGTGAGTTCCTACATCGAGCACGGAGCGGCGGTACAAGAGGTATCCAGCCCTGTGGTGTCGGGTGTTTTTCCGCCAGTATTAGCCCCAACGGGATTAGTAGCTACACCGGGGCAGGGTATGATAGACCTTGCTTGGAATGCGCACAGCTCGACCAATCACGACGGTTTTGTCATCTTGCGCGGTGCCGCACCCGATTCGGTTGGTATGACCGGCGTAGGAGTGTATAATTTTACAAATTACATCAACAATCCGCCTTTCAACTCGGCAGTGCCTTATCAGGTACGTTCATTCCGCGTGATTAACGAGGTGTACTACTATTCAGCACCCACTACGGCTTCTGCTACGCCATTGGCTGGCCCCAACAACCCACCATTGGTTACCAACTTTATTGCTTCTACCGATATACCAGATCACGTCAAGCTTTCGTGGACATATCCGGCGTTTTTGCTTTCTACTTTTACCATCTACCGAGACGGTGTGCCAATTGCTACCAATTTGCCCACCACCTTGCGCGCTTATTACGATTATAATGCCACGCCCGGCGTCAGTCATGTGTATGCGATCGAAACAAGCTATCTGATGAACACCTCTCAGCAGGTAAAAGCCGAAGGGATGCGCCGGTCGCTGAAAGCAATTAGCGGAAAGGTTATCACTGCTCTGGGCGGGCAAGGCGTGCCCAATGTTTGTCTGGTGGCCACCGCTACCAATTATTACGCCAAGCGCTTCACCGATTCTACCGGTTATTATCGCTTTGAAAGTGTACCGGACATCAACAATCTGATGATTTCGGTGGAAGTACAGGCGCCCAATAGCAACATCGCAGTGAATCCGCAGGTAGTCACTATTGGCACCACGCGAGAATATACACTCAATTTTATAGACAATTACGAACTTCCTACCATTCCTTCGCCTCTGGCAGCCATCAAGCAAGTATCTGCTACGCCATCGCCTTCTAATATGGGCGTGGTGGTGAGTTGGACTACCAGCAATAGCAATTATTCTGGTTTTGAAGTATATCGCTCCACGACCTTAATTGCCACTGTATCCAAGGGCGATCCGCTTACTTTTACCGATACCAAAGGGGTACCGGGCATTTTATATGCTTATCGGGTGCGTGCTTTCCTCGATAATGAGACAGACCGCATCTTTTCCAACTATGGTACAGCTGCTGCTTCCTACCCCGTGCTGGAGCCGGTGACCAACCTGACTGCCACGCCCCTCAATGCACAGAATAAACTACTGCTGCAATGGAGCCACCCTTACGATAGTCATCGCTATTATTTAATCTCTCGCAATGACAACCCGATTGCCATTGTCAATACAGGTGGTGTGCTGGCTTACGAAGATATTACTGGGGTGCCCGGCCAGCTGTATCGCTACACCGTGACGGCTGTAAAACTGACCGATTCGGGTATTTTTGAATCCAATAAAGAATCCGTTACAGTCAATTATCCGGCCGTAGCGCGGGTGCAAAACCTCGTGGCTACCAAGCCGGTTGATGCCCTGGTCAGTCCGGCTTACGAGCTGAATCATGTTCGGCTCAACTGGAACTACATCTCCGTTTTTGGCGAAGGGTTTGAGGTTTTCCGGAACGACACTTTGATTGCGCAGTTGCCATTTGATACCACTTTTTATGAAGATTATGCAGGTTTTCCTGGCGCTGTATCCGAATATAAAGTAGTAGCCCGATTAAAGCGGGAAAATATGATTTACAGCTCCCGATTCTCGGCGGCTACTATTACCTATCCAGCATTGGCACCGCCCTATGATGTCTCTTCAGCCGTTGATGCAGCGGTGGGCAATGTGAAAGTAAATTACCGTTATCAGGCACCGGGTGTTACCGGTTATTATATATTTAAAATGCGGATGACGTTGAATATGGGTAATATCTTAGTGATGGATACCGTATATGACGCTACTTTCGATGCAATGATACTCAAGGATTATCGGGATTTGGACGGAGTCCCCAACCTGGATACCGAATATGAAATCCAGGCTTTCAGCATCCGTGATGGCAAGGAGTACAAATCCGTAAAAGTACCTGCTGGCACCAGGATGTATCCGATGCTGCCCACTCCAAGCAATTTCATGGCAACGGATGGCACAGTTTTCAATGCAGTGGATTTGACCTGGGTTTACAATCCAGGGGTATCCATTGATGGCTTTGAATTAGACATTCCCGGTCAGGGCACGCTAATCATTGGAAAAGGCAAGCGCTCCTACACGGCTATTGTCAATATGATTGCCAATAATGCCATGCCCGCCACTTATCGCATCCGCTCGTTTAAAGTTATTTTCAATACCACCTATTATTCTGATTATGCTTCGGATAATGGCATTGCCGGTATTCAACAGCAAACCTTTAACCGATTTACCGACGCGGCGGCCAATGCTACTGTGGGTTGGGCAGTGGCTATGGATGGCAACAAAGCGGTAGTGGGGGCACCATTTAGTAATGGAGGCGCAGGTAACGCAGCCTGGTACGAAAAGACAAATGACACCTGGGTAAGGCGAAATGGAATCGGTGGTGGCGGTAGTGTCAAGCAATATGGTTATGATGTAGATATAGTAGGCGACCGGAGCGCAGTGGGAGCACCTGCATCGGATGGCACGGGGCCTAATACCGGCTTTGTTTACTTCTATAATGGCGGATTTAATCCCGTACTAACAAATTCTTGGCAGATAGGGGCCACGGATTTGCGTTTTGGCGCGGATGTAGCTATCGGTACTTCTGATGTGAACAACGTCAATATGTTTGTCAATATCGAGTCAGCGGCGCAGGTGTATTATTTTGCCAATAATGGCGCTTCGCCGCAAGGAAATTATACCAATCCGAGCAATAACGAACGATACGTTTCGCTGGCAGCATCCGATACCTACGTCATTGCAGGCTCTGCTTCCGATGTGACAGACGTGCGCGGATTGATTGACATTTATCGTCGTAATGCAGGCAATTTCGCCTTCCAGCAATCCATCATGGGCGAGCAGTCCGGCGATAACTTTGGTATCTCGGTTGATATTGTTGGTAATATTATGGTAGTGGGCGCAGACCGCAAAAACCAGTCGGGCGTAGTGTATGTCTATGAAAACAGCAATGGCACATGGCAACAGATACAACGGATTAACCAGCCCGCCTTACCCAACAATAGCAACGCCGATCGCTTTGGCTTTTCGGTAGCTACCAATGGCGAGTTCCTGGTAGTGGGTGCGCCTGGCCATTTTGCGCCGGGTAGCAATTCGGTGCGCACCGGCTTAGCCTTCTTGTATAGGCGAAGCGGCAGTACCTACGAATTTATAGAAACCATTTCCATGCCAGATGGCATAGGCACCAACGGTAATTCCTACGGTTTTGCGGTGGATGTGACCAAAGACGATATTATTATCGGAGCACCTTACCACGATGGGAAAGGAGCGGTGTTCTTCTATTCTACGGATCTGAATCAATTGTGGTATTATCGCCTTGATAATGTAACCGCCTCCGATGGCACGCTCAGCAATGGTACACGCATTGACTGGACGTTCAGCGGGAACAAATCTTATATTGACGGATTCAATATCTATCGAGATGGCGAATTGATTGCTTCGGTAGATGGCTTCCGCAATTTCTACTTAGACCCCGACGGCATTCCCGGCCAAATTTATACGTACAGCGTAGCGGTTAAATCCAATACCGGAAAATTATCATTGACCAAAGCCGATACTGGCTTCAGAAGGGCCAATGGTGTGCTGGCCGGCGAGGTGCGCACCCTGCGCGGCAATAGCCCGGTACAAGGCGTACGCATCACGGCCAATGGCGAGGTAAACGGAGAGTTTTATACCTACACTGGTATGAGCGACGTGAACGGCAGGTTCAGTATTCCGTCTGTTTTTTATGGCGACTCCAGCGCGACTTACCGCGTCGTGCCTTTCTTCCCGAAACATACCTACGACCCAGAAATGGTGGATGTGACCCTTACACCACAGCAAAATATTCAGTCTTCCATTTTGTTCCTCGACCAAACTGCCTTCATCGTGCAAGGCAAAATTCAGCGCGAGGGCATTCCCTGCGGGCTAGATAGCATACGAGTAAGCGCTGTTTCTACCTTCATGAACGGCACTACCAGCACCCGCTCGGTGACCAGCAATATAAACGGCGAGTATAGCGTAGTGATTGACCCGGCTCAAGCCAATTTGAGAGAAATCAAAATTGAAATTGATAATTTCAGAATACTCCAAGGCGGCGCTGGCGGCAACGATACCATTTTCTTTGCCTTCCGGCCAGAGGGGCAGTCCGTGTTCAACATGGCAGACTTAGCCACCATCCCAATTACAACTACGCTTGACTTTACCGATACGCTTACTTATCCGGTCAAACTTTTGGTGCAAAACGCCTGCGAGCTGCCCATCTCGGCCAGCCAGTTCCGCATCCGGGCGCGCACCCTTGATGGCTGCTACGATAGAACCTTTGTAACCAATACCGCCGGGCAAGTCACTGCCAATCTGCCGCCGCTCGACCTCGTGTTGAATGTAACCGGCGTCAATAATTTGACCATTCAAAACTTGCAAGCGCTTGATTATCTGGAGTATCGGCCAACTATGCTCGACCTGTTTGCCATCCACAGAGATACGGCTCGATCGCTGACACCTTTACAACTCGATAGCCTAACGCAGCAAAAATTTGTGTATCACAAACCGCCCAATATCAATATTATCAGCGGCTTGAATCGCTTCTTCTGCGACGATCCGAACAAAGCAGCCATCATTGAACAAGACGAAAGAGTGCGCCTCAAAATAACCGTATCCGAAAGTCATAACGGACAGGATTGCGACGTATCAGAAGGCTACTTGCGCATCATCAACGCGGCTGCCAGCGAAACCGATCCGGTGATTATACCTTACGTGGACAGCATCGGCGGCTTCCCCGTCTATGAATTTTTGGGTGGTTTCCCCAATCTGGTGGAGCCATTCCTGCAAGGGCTGGTCGTTGAATATTTCTCAGAAAACAATGATTTCCTCGGCAATATCGTCCAGCCTATCTTTGTAGAAGGGATATCGGCAGTGCCCGGCACCGACATTATTGTCAATCCTTCCCGCAACGACCAGGTACAGTTTCCGCTCTTCATCTTGCGCGACCCGCCAGGCGACGGTAGCTCCAGCACCATCAGCACCGGCGAAACCTTCTCCGGCTCGGTGTCCTTTGCTCAAAGCGAAGAAGGCGGTGCCACGTTCTATGTCAATCAAGAAATCAAGATTTTCGGCGTTGGCGGCTCCTTCAAATTTGACGCGACCCTCGGCGGCGGCGGCAAGCAAGGACGCGGCTGGGAATACTCAGTAACAACCTCTCAGACCCTCTCAACCTCCGACTCGGATACCCGCATCGGCCGCAAGGCAGATGTCATTGCCGGCGTAGGTTTGAGTATGCAATACGGCTTGGTGCAAGAGTTGCGCGCCGGTTGCGATACGGTATTCCAAACCACCCGGCTGGGCTTCTCGCCACACAGCGTCAATACGACTTGGATTTACACCGTGGAGCAAATTGAAAATATCATTGAAGGATATAGAGTGGACTCCGCCCGGGTAGTAGCCGGCGAGTTGCAAATCACCAGAAATGATTCTACCCTGACCCAAGCGCAGGCGCTCAGTCTGTTGGATACCTACAAAGACAACTGGATGCAGGTGCTGGAATACCACGATTTGAAAACGCTGCCACACTTCCTGTTGTGCTCTACGCCGCCGGATAGCGTGCTGCCGCAAAATATTCAAAATGCAGTTTCCGGCTGGAAAAACCAGTTCTGTACCAAAATTGGTACTTTCGACGATAAAGGCGAGTTCAAAATGAACGACCCGAGCACAATTGTCTGGAATGACGAGCTAATCAGGCTGTACAATGCGGCCGGTACGGCCATTCGCAATCTGGTGGACAATACCCCCAACCCGAACGTGCCGCTCGTATGGCAATATGGCAGCCGCACCAGCATTGATGACTATGTGGACAATCAGTACAACGCGCTCTTCGGGCCATTAGCCGAGAACATCACTTTTGGAGGGGGCACCAGTATTTCCAAATCCATAGACGTAGCGCAAGCCAGCTCTAAGAGTTTTGGCACTTCGTTCAATTTTGGTACAAATCTCGATTTGTCCTTCGATTTTGGCGACGATATTACCTTCGTAGTGGCGCCCTTTGGTCTGGGCAAATTAGTCAAGGTGGCTGATTTGAAAACCAGCGTGGGCGGCAAGGTGTCGTTTATGTATAAAATCGAGGAAGAGCGCAAAGTAGCCGAGTCAAGAACAGTCAATATTGGCTATACCTTGACGGATAACGACGTGGGCGACCAGTTTAGCGTGGCGGTTATTCAGGGGGCTTCCCAAAATCACACGCCTTACTTCTCTACTTTCGGGGGCCGAAGCGGCTGTCCAGTAGAAGATGTAACCATTGCCCGCGACAATATTGACATCCGGCTGGTGGATCCGAATACCGGAGCAACTTTCTTTAATCAGACTCAGTACGAAGTACCCGGCAACGAGCCGGCCGTATTCTTCCTGCAACTAACCAACCGCAACCCCTTCAACGAAACCCGAAATATGTCGGTTTATGTGGATAATGCCACCAACCTGAACGGCGCGCGCGTGTTACTGGGCAGTACTTACATTGGCGAAGACCAGTATGTATTCATGCCAGCTAATCAACCTTTGACCATTCCCTTGACCATCGAACGAGGATTAGTTGCCTACGAGCATCCGAATATTACGATTTGCGCTTATCCTTTCTGCTACGACGGGGCGATTACTTTCGATCAAACCAAATGCATCACGGTCTCTGCATTTTTCCAAAATCCCTGCTCGCCAGTGACCATCGTTAGACCCAACAATAACTGGGTAATCAATCGGCGCAACCCCTTGCTTGCTGATTCCCGCGAAGCGATGCCTATTTTTATTGCAGATTACAAAGCAGACAATCCTATCCTGGAAAGTGTCAAATTGCAATATCGCAGGCTGGCCGGTGGCAGCGAGTGGGAAGATATTCCATTGTCGGACTATCGTGCGCCTAACTTTATCGTGACGGCGGATGCCCTCAAGATGTATAATGACACGACTTTCTTCCCGGGGCAGCAGCCTACCTTCCCGTTCATCTGGGATATTACAGACAACTTTACCCGCTATCCGGACGGAGAGTACGAAATACGAGCGGTGGCACTTTGCGGCCCCAACCAGCGAACTTTCTCCAATGCCATACGCGGCAGGATAGATCGAACGCGAATCGGGTTATTCGGGCAGCCGCAGCCCGCCGACGGGCGCCTCGAAATCGGGGACGAAATATCCGTCACTTTCAATAAAAATATTGATTGCGGATTGGTCAATAGCCCTATGTTTATTGATACCAGCTTCTACCTTTTCCGACAGTCAGATATGATGCGCATACCAGCTACAGCAAGCTGTTTGAATAACAAACTGATTTTTAATATCGGGCCCTACGAAAACTTCGACGGGGACACGCTGCTGGCTATGCTGGCCAACGTGCGCGATTTGAGCGGCAACAAGATTGATACCATTCGCTGGGATTTTGTAGTCGTCACGCACCCGCTTTACTGGGGCACTTCTACCATTGAATTGCAAATGTATCAAAACGATACACGGATCATCAGCCCAACCTTGTTCAGTACTTACGGCGGGCTGCCGGTGGCTGCTACCCTCAATTCCGTAGGCGGTGCGCCTTGGCTGAATTTCCCCTCGCCTATTAGTGTGCCCAATCAGGGCTTGCCAGTACCGTTGACGTTGAATACTAATGGATTGGCCGTAGGCACTTACACCGAAACCATTGAAGTGGATGTAGTCGGGCAAATGCGACAACCAGCTATAACGATTATTCTGCGCGTATCGGCACAGCCACCCAACTGGCGCGTGAATCCTGCTGATTTTTCGGATTTGCAACCATTGGTCTTAGTAGCCAACTGGCAGTACGAGGGTGATTCGCAAACTTCTACCGATAGCCTTGACTTGATTAGCGCATGGATTGACAATGAAATCAGAGGCGTGGCCAATGTAGTCAACGCGGGTAATAATACCTATGCGGCTTATCTGACCGTCTATGGCAATAGCCCGGCAGATCTCGGCAAGCCTGTGGAGTTCCGTGTTTGGGACGCCAGCCAAGGTATGGAGTACGATGCCCATTTGGTGAGCCTCACGATTGATACCATTCGTTACCAAACCGCTACGGTATTAGGTACTGTTCAGAATCCGATATTACTCGAAGTAGATTCTCTCTACGATAAGGCGCGCTACATTCCAGTGAATGGAAGTGGTTGGACCTGGTTCTCGCTGAATTCGCGTGAAAACAATATGAACGTCAATCGGATACTCCGAGAGCTGGTAGATAGCGAAGATGGAGACATTATACGCACCCAAAGCACTTCGGCCTCTTTCTTGCCGGGAGTTGGCTGGGTGTCCACCGGTGGCTTGTCGCTCATGAACGTGAGCAGCGGTTATGCTATCTATCGGAACAATCCGGAAGAAGATAGTATTCGCGTGACGGGTAGAAATGCCGTTTATACCAATCAGCAATTGCAGCAAGGTTGGAACTTCGTAGGCTATCCGCGTCAAGTGGCCAGCCCGATTAACACAGTACTGAACTTGTTGCCAACTAACGAAAATGCTCAGATATTTACTTCCCGCTCTTTATTCGACAATAATGTGGGTGAGTTGGCGCAGTTTACTACTCCGCCGGGTCTTTGGTTAGGCAATTTAACTACCATGAAGCCCAATCGCGCTTATCAGATTCAAGTGCCTGGGCCCTCTATCTGGCTGATTCCGGGTAGCACCGGCGCTGCACCTTTGACGGGCGAAACGGAAAAACAGCGTGCAGAAGAAAAGAGTGGTGATACGGGCAGCATGGAAGTGGATATGAACGATCCCGCTACATGGAAAGTTAATCCGGCGGCTTTTGCCCAGTCTATGATTATTGTAGCCGAAATAAGGATTGACGGCGAACTTGCGCTCGACGAGCAGAGCATGGTAGCTGCTTTTGTAGATGGCGAATGCCGGGGAGTGGCTGCTTTGCAATACGTAGAACCACTCGACAAGTACGTTGTCACCTTGTTTGTATATGCCAATCGCAGTGGAGAGCGCGTGGAGTTCCGCATTTTTGACGCCAGCAGCAGCGAGGTGTATCACCACGGCGAGCACTTAGCTTTTGTTAGCAATAAAATAGAAGGCTCGTTGCTGAATACCTATCTCTTTGAGAACCGCTCAAAACCCAAAGCGACCCTGAGTGCTACACCGGTCAATTGTGCTGCCGACCAAAGCGGCACGGCGCGGGTAGAGGAAATTCGGGGGGGCATACCGCCTTATGAAGTGCGATGGAGTACTGGTGCCACAGATTTGAATATTGAACAGCTCGCCGCTGGCATATACCGGGTAGAAATTGTGGATAGCCTCGGACAAGTATTCAAAGACAGCGTGCAGGTAGCGAATCGGGAGGTTTATATCCCCGCACCTACTGTTTCCTTAAACGGAGGGCAGCCGATTTGCCAGGGCACGGAGGTATGGATAGCCGCTCAGTCCAATCGAGATGGCGCGAATTACCGCTGGTATGATTCGGATGGTAAGTTATTGTCAGAGAGTGAGTTATATCATTTGCCAAAAGTGACAAAATCCATTACCTTATTCGTAGAAACAACGCTTGACGGCTGTGCTTCAGAAAGGGTAGTTGTGCCCTTGTCGGTTCAGGCGCCCGATGCTACGTTCATGGTGTCGCCTAACACGACTATAACAGCGGGCGATACCCTGTTTTTGGAACCCATAGCAGACGTGCATCCGAGCTATGAATACGCCTGGACCGTGGAGCCAGATATTACGAAGCACGAGCCAAAGGCATTCCATGTATATCAAACGCCAGGTTTGTACAATCTCTCCTTGAGCGTAGTGGATGCCGATGGCTGCAAAGCAGTGGAAAGCCGGGAGCAGTACATTCAGGTGCTGCTTTCTACCAATGTCAACAACCTCAGTGTGGCTACTTTCGAGGTGAGTGTGCGTCCGAATCCTTTCTTGCGGCAGCTAACGGTAGTAACCGAAGTGCGACAACCGGACGAATATCATTTTACGATTCGGGACGTAGCCGGTCGGGTATTGTGGATGCAAAAGGAAAAATTAATCAGCGGCCATAATGAAACAGCGTTCAATCTGCAAGCCACAGAGCTGGCAGCCGGAGCATACTTGCTGGAAGTGACCAATAATAAAGGTGAGAAAGCAGCAATTCAGATTATCAAACGAGCAACTCCTTAGGGTATGTTTAAAATTCGTTTCTGAAGTCGAAAATGGTCAGCTTTGGGTGCTTACGAAGCGTTTTTTGAGCTGCATAGCAGCGCTACTGAGCAAGAAGTAAGGCAAAGTGAGGTTCCATAGATGAGCATTTGCAGACCCAAAGGATGAAATGTAAACAAGCTCTTAAAAGCGGCGGTCAATGTTTATCCATTTAACAAAGCGTATAACCATGAATTTTAATAAATTTCTTCCGCTCTTTCTGTTTTTCGCGCTGACTGGCAGGCTGGCCTTAGCACAGGCCGATCCGCTGAATCCGGCCACTTGGGCAGTCAATCCAGCAGATTTTTCGGAAACCATGATTATCACCGGTATTATTCAGGTGAATAACACGGAAATCCAAGACGGCAATTATGAAATCGCGGCTTTTGTCAATGGGCAGTGCCGGGGCGTGGCTACACCGGTCTTTGTACCTCAACTGAATCGTTACCTCATTACCCTTTTTGTGTATAGCAATGGGGGCAACGAGGAGATAGAATTCTGGGTGCATCGCACTACGTCCAACGTCGTTTTGCCAGTTATTGATAAGCTAATGTTCGACAGCGCCGTTCCGGTGGGCACACCCGCCAATCCTTATGTGTTTCGCACCTTGCAGGCTAATGTCACCTTTGTCAAAGATGATGTGTTGTGCGATGCTGATGATAATGGTTTTGCTACAGCTAACGTTTCTTTTGGCAATGTGAATCAGGATTATTTTTACACGCTAAAGTGGAGTACCGGCAGCACGCAAAAAACGATTAGCAATCTTTCGGCGGGCACGTATTATTTGACGGTAACGGTTGAGAATTTATTTGAATTTGTGGATAGCGTCGAAATTGTCAATCTAAATCGCACCATTGCAAAACCGAATTTGCTGGCGGCACCTTCTCAGAAGGTATGCCTTGGCGACGATGCGTTCATCTTGGCTTACACCAACGAAACCGAGCAGCCAAAGTACCACTGGTTTGATATTTTTGACAATCAGATTTATACCGGCGATGTACTGTCATTGCCCAATATGCAAGCCAATCGCTTAGTGTACGCACAAACAGAAGTACGCAACTGTCTCTCCGAACGAAGTTCTATTTCGATTGAAGTATATAATGTACCCAATGTCAACTTCCTTTTTCTGCCCAGAGTGGGCACGGTAGGAGAGCGCATTCGCTTTTTTACCGGCGAGCCAAATACCGTCAATACAGTGTATCGTTGGAATATGGGCGATGGCTATATTCTGACCAATGGCGGCCCGCAAATAGAGCACACTTACGAAGAAGCAGGCGTTTACAGGGTATCCTTGCGCGTGACAACCTCGCAAGGCTGTACTAAAGAAGAAGCTAAACAAATCAGTGTGCTGGACCCACCTCCTGGAGTGGATGATGGCAGCGGCAGTAGCCAAGACCCTCTCATTTTTGGATTTAATGTAAATGACGCACTTTGCTCAACGGATAACACTGGCAGCATCAGCACGCAGGTATTCAATGGGGTGGGCACCATTCGCTACGCTTGGAGCACAGGCGCCAATACGCCGGCTATCAGCGGGCTTTCTCCGGGCACTTACAGTGTCACCATTACAGATGGTGCAGGCAAAAGCGGTATCGGTACGGCTACAGTGGTGGCCAAATACCCCGGCGTTATTCAGGCTCCAGATGTAATTATAAACGGTGGACGACCCGTTTGCGAATCCGGCAATATATGGGTAGCCGCCATTACTACACTCCCTGAAGCAGAAATTTATTGGTACAATACACCTACTGGAAGTGCCCCGATTTTTCAGGGTAATCCATTGATTTTGTTCAATGTGCAGGAAAATAGTGCGCTTTACGTCGAAACGCGCGCCGGCGGCTGTGCATCTGAAAGGGTACCGGTTGACATACAAGTTATTCAGTTGTACTCTGAGTTTGAGGCCTCCGCTACGATTGCTCCAGCTGGGCTGGCAATTGATTTTGCTTCGATCGGTTTTGACCCCAACCAGACCTACGAATGGGCCTTTGGCGATGGCAATACCGCGCGCGGCAATACGGCAAGGCATATTTTCAACAATCCGGGCATTTATGAAGTAAAACTCACGGCTTCATTCACCGACGGCTGTTCGGAAACGAGCAGTAAAATCATTCGTATCACAGCGCGAGGCGCGCTTGGCGTAGCTTTCAATGTGGTGGACGTGCTTTGCGCCGATGATACCAACGGGAGTATTTCGGTGGAAGTGGCTACTGGCACGCCGCCTTATTCTTTTGCTTGGAGCAACGACGCTACGGGGAGTATCCTGACCGACCTCGGCGCGGGCGATTATACGGTGTCTATCACGGATGCCGCAGGCAATGTTCGTATCGAATCGGTGACGGTTCGAGCGGTGAATCCGCCTATTGAAATTCCGGAGGTGAGCATCAACGGTGGCTCGGTGGTTTGTGCTGGTGATAATGTCATTCTGGCCGCCATTACCAATGTAGCCGATGCCGAATATCGCTGGTACGATGCGCCCGCTGGCGGCAATTTATTATACAATGGCGCTTCTTATCCGATACTTAATATCCAGGAAACGCAGGAAGCCTACGTAGAAGCTTTTTTCAACGGTTGTTTTTCGCCGGGGCGGGCATCGGTATTGGTACAAGTGACCAGCCCCGACCCCACATTTACCGCTTCTTCGAGCGTTATCAATGAAGGAGGCAGTATCAGTTTTAATGCCAATGTAGTGGTAGCAGGCAGCCAGTATGCCTGGGATTTTGGCGATGGTAGCATCGGGAGCGGACCTGCTGTCGAAAAGGTATTTGAAAGTATTGGCTTATTTACCGTTACAATGGCCGTGATAGACTCGGTGGGCTGCACCGCATCGTCTTCCCAAATTATCCGCGTGGTTTCTGCTGCCGATATGGTCGTTTCGCTCGCTATTAGCAATGTGGCTTGCGCCGATGATACAAATGGCTCGGCAACGGCTACGGTTTTTAATGGCAAACCGCCTTTCAGCTTTCAATGGAGCACCGGAGCTACAACTAATACCATTAGCAATCTTGCACCAGGCAATTATACCCTTACTGTGACCGACTCCGAGGGGCAGTCGAGGCTCGAAACGGTGCGTATCGTCTCTGAAGTAGGCGTGCTGCCCCCCCCAACGATAGCGCTGTTCGGGAGTTCTTTTGTATGCCCCAATGAAGCCATTACGATTTATGCCTACTCGCCGCAGCAAAGCAATTTGTCTTATCACTGGTACGATGCGGCCGAAGACGGAAACCTATTGGCTGTGACCAATATCTTCAATGTACTGGGACGCGACTTGCCACCCAACCTCTTCGTGGAATCTCGCGCAGGAGGCTGCCGAAGCAATACCCGCGAACGGGCAAATGTAAGCTCGGAGCTGATAGACGCTACTTTCTCCGCCAGCAGTATGCTCATTGTAGAAGGCAATCAAATTACATTTACCCCCAATACCATTGACAGTACGCTTACTTATACCTGGTTTTTCAATGATGGCAATACCTCCACAACGATGTCGCCGACCCATACATTCTTGCTGCCAGGCAACTACCGCGTGCGCCTCGATGTTTTGAGTGCTAATAACTGCTTAGATTCCAGATTCTTGACGGTCGGAGTGATCTCAACCAACGAAACTTCCTTAGTGCTGAATGCCACACGACCCGCCTGCGAAGGACAAGCGACCGGCGCTATCACCGCTGAGGTGGTCAACGCACCAGTGCCTTACACGCTTACTTGGAGTACGGGTGCCACCGGCGCTACGGTCAGCGGCCTCGCCGAAGGCATGTATGCTGTCACTTTTACCGATGCCAATGGCCTCAGCCTGACGCGCACGGTAGAACTAAGCGCTATTACTGCTACTCCAGCGTTGCCGACGATTCTTACCAACGCCCGTTCGCCCATTTGCTATCAAGATAACCTGCTGCTCCGCGGCTCCTCCGCCAACCCCTCGGCCGGATACCTTTGGTACGATGATAATGACAACCTCCTGGGCGTAGGACCAACTTTTACAATCAACAATATTGCTGAATCCAGCACGATTTATCTGGCCGCTCAAAGAAATGGGTGCCAGTCGGCGCGCGACAGCGTAAGGCTGCAAGTGCAAATCCCGGATGCTTCTTTTTCTGTAAGCCAGAATGGATTAGCAACGGTCAATGAAATGCTCTCTTTCCAACCAACGGTCACTACCTATCCGGTTTATATCTGGAATTTCGGCGATGGCAATACCAGCTCGCAACTCAATTCGCTGTACGCTTATCCGAATACCGGCGTTTTCAATGCCCGATTGACCGTAACCGACCAAGACGGCTGTTCCAATACCTTTACCAGAGAAGTGGACATCAATCCAGTGGATTTTCTGCGCCTGACCTTCAATGTAAACGACATACCCTGTACGGCTGCCGAAGCTATTGGCGGAAGCATTACAGTGACGCCTGGCGCGGGCACGCCGCCTTACACCTATCGGTGGAGCAATGGTGCTACATCACCTGATGCTACCGGATTGCCGGTGGGGAGTCACACCGTGACGGTCACCGACGCCGAAGGAAAGGTTTCAACGGGTACTGCCAGCATTACCAATCGCAATATCCAGCTATTGCCGCCGGTAGTCACGGTCAATGGCAATGCACCAGTTTGCAAGGGCAGCGATGCTTTCTTGCTGGGGCGCAATGTGCAGTTTGCACAGGCCCAAACCCTTTGGTTTGCTACTGCTGAGGCTACGGAGCCGCTTTCGTCGAGCGAGTTGTTGGTACTCAGAGCATTAAATAACAACCGAATTATTTATGTGCAGTCGCAAATAACGGCTTGCGAGTCGGTGCGTATCCCTCTAGAAGTCAATGTACAGGCACCGGTAGCGGATTTCCGAGTAACGCCCACGCCCGATATTATGGAAGGTCAAGTGGTTCAATTCCGACTTACGGAAGTAAATCCTAATTATAGCTATTACTGGAAATTTGGCGATAATGGCTGGAGTGGCAGAGCGGAGCCGTTCTATTTTTATAATGTAGTAGGTCAATTTGACGTGCAACTGCAAGTAACCGACCAGGATGGTTGTGACAATACCATTATGAAGGAAAACCTCGTCACGGTGCGCGCCATGCCTTCGTCGGGGCTGCAGCCCGATGAGGTAGCTGCACGCAGCCAAGATGCTTCGGGCCTTGACAATAGCATTCAGGTAGCGGCATTTCCCAATCCATTCTACGAACAATTGACGGTTGTACTAAAAGTGGAAGCCACCGACACTTACCGCGTGGCATTGACGGATTTGCTGGGCCGCACTCATTTTGTGCAAGAAATGGAAATAAACGCCCATACGCCCCAACAATTGTTGATAAATAACAGCGATCTGCGCCTGAATAACGGCATCTATTTATTGCGAATTGAAAACAAGCATACGAATATCATTTACAAATTGTTGAAACAAGGTTTTTAATATGAAAGCATTTAGCATCCAGATACTTTTCCTGCTGACGGTGCTGGCCGTAGTGTCTTGCAACAAGAAAAACCGCAGCGATGGCGAAGTGGGCACACCTTTCGATAAGAATGCGCCAACCATTCGCATCAATAACGAGGAAAGCCTGCGCGATACATTCAAATTTGGTATTGACAATCTGTACACTTTTCAGTTCAGCATCAAAGACGACCAGACAGCGCGTTTGTTGTCGGCTTCCAAGTTGGACAACGGGCTGGTGCTATACAAAGGAAATATCCTCAATAATACTTCAGTGGACATCACCGGGGTGGAGCAGGGCGAGCTGCAGTTTCGGGCCCTCAAGGCTGGTTTTTTCTCCTTTGCGGTAAAAGTCACTGATCCTCAGGGGCTTTCTTCCTTTGTGCTGGTAGAACTCAATGCATTGGAAAACAAACTGCCGGTGCCCGTGCTGGAGCTGATCCAGACCGACGCCGTAGCGCCAGGGCAGGTGCGTATCAGCGCAGATAAAAGCTTCGATGCTGACGCGCGCTGGGGCGGAAAAATAATGAAGTACGAGTACGATATTGAGGGTTTTTACAAAACCGAAACCGTGCGCAATACCATTGACTTTATCTTCCCGCAGGCAGGCACTTATCGGGTTAGCTTGCGCGTGATGGACAATGACCAGGCTTGGTCGGCACCAATTAGCCGCCAAATCACGGTAGAATAGCGCTTGCAGAGCGTCTATTTGCCACCTACAAAAATATCGCCGAAGGACACGCTGATGGTGATGGTGGCGTAGTATTCTGTAATCGGTTTAAACTGAATGCGTTTCACTTGCTCGGTATTTTGCAAGTATTCAAATTGCAAATTGGCGGGCAGGGTCACGTTGCCGGCCTGAGCGGAAATGTTATAGCCAAAGATTGCCGGATTGGCATTATAAACAAAAACATCGGTTTTTTCAGCATTGATATTGAGGCTAAGCAGCCCTGGTGCGGCAAAGATTTTCATCACGCCGTACTGTGCGGTGAGGTCATAGTGCCCCTTTATGTCGCGCAGGGTAATGTCCGAGCGGCGGGCATTGAGTTTCATGTCGCCATCCAGGTTGGCACCCACCAAATCTCCAAACCGGGTGCGTATGTCCATCATGCCCTGCACGTTATTCAGCCCGATTTTACTAAATTCACTATTGATTTTCACGCTGTTGAGCAGGTTGCTCACGTTGATAGTGCCGAAGTAGTTTTTCAGATACACGGGGCATGTTTCGGGTACGTAGATGAGGTATCGAGCCGATAGTACAGCCTGGGGTTCGGGCGCGTCTTCAGCCACCGAGAGGTAATTGCGCACATAGATTTTGTTCTTCACCCGATCGGCTAAGTATTTGATGGCGGCGAGGTCTTTTTCAGCCACTGCTTTGTCGGGGTGCCGGGCGGTCAGTTCCAACTGGATTTTTATCTCGTCGCGGTCCCAGCTTTCCACAATGACCTCTGCTTTTTCACCTTCCACATTCACTTCATAGCCTTGCCGATACGCAAAGGTCTTTTCAATCTTTTTGGTGATTACCTGCACCGTCGTCTGGGCTTCTACACTCGACACCCAACAGCACAAGCTTAACAAGATCAGGTTTTTATATTGCATCGTTTCTTCTTTTTAATCATAATATGGGTTTCAATAAAATGGGATGTTGGTTCGTTGTTCGCTATTCGCTGTTGGCGGTTCGCTGTTCATTAAATTTCCTGTGCCATTTTTTTAATAATAGCAGAGCGCTCGCGTTCAATTTGTGCAATGGTGCGTACCAGTTGAGCGTCGTGTCCGTATTTTTGCATCATGGTTTTAATTTCCGCTTTGGCCTCGTTCAGTTCTTTTAAGTCACTGAGTAAATCTTCAGCTGCTGGTATAGCAAACAGCGCCGCGCGTTGGGTGTATTGCTTTTGAATATGTTCTATAACAGCTTCGTCCTCATCCCAGTCGGCAGGCGAAGGCATTGGTGCAGCAGGGGCTTCGGTATGGCTGGTTTGCACTATTTCCGGTGAGTCGGGGGGCTGCCGGAGCCAGAATATCCAACTGACGATGCCGAGCAAGAGGGTAGCGGCCACAGCACCCCAAGCTACCCGTGTAGCGCGCAGTTGGCGCAGCACAAAAGGCGGCGCGTGCAGGTCATGGGCGATGCGTTCCCACACTTCCGGGGGCGGGGCGTAGGTGGGCAACTGCTCTATGGCGGCTTGCAAAGGTGCTTCCGCTGCGTCTGCGTCGAGTTGCTGCGTTATATTTTTCCAAACCGAAGCATCGGGCGCATAGCGCGGCAATCGCTCAATGGCTTCCTGTAAGGTGGAATGATGTTGTTCCATAACTCAATATTTAACGTTCATACCGTGTAATGGCTTCGCGCAGCCGTTTCTTGGCGTGAAACAACTGCGATTTGGACGTGCCCACCGAAATTCCCAACATTTCCGATACTTCTCTGTGCGAAAATCCTTCTACTTCTATCAATACGAATACGGCCCGATAGCCTTCCGGTAGCTCCTGAATGGCTTTTTCGAGGTATTCGGCATCCAATTGGCTGCGGCCCCAGTCCACCAATTCCTGTGTATGGCTGGTCGTGAGTGTTTCGGTAGGCGGGGCTTTCTTGACGTGGCTGAGCGCG
>CALMSO010000030.1 GCA_937872385.1 uncultured Saprospiraceae bacterium | reverse complement strand
ATGGGTGGATGTGATTTCGTAAATCTTTGAGATTTGCGAAATCTAAACAACAAAACAACCGGTTTGACCCACTATCAGAAATTTATACATATTCGCACATCAAAATGATCAAAACAGATATTCTCATCATTGGGGCAGGGCCCGTAGGTTTATTCACCGTTTTTGAAGCAGGACTGCTCAAGTTGCATTGCCATATCATAGATGCGCTGCCACAGCCGGGCGGGCAATTGTCAGAAATTTATCCGAAGAAGCCGATTTATGATATCCCCGGATACCCAAGTATTTTGGCGGAGGAGCTAGTGCAAAACCTCATGGAGCAAATCGAGCCATTCAAGCCAGGCTTTACGTTGGGCGAGCGCGCCGAAAAATTAGAGCGCCTCGAAGACAATTCTTTCAAAATTACGACTAATAAAGGCACCGAAATCAACGCACCGGTCATTGCTATTGCCGCAGGCTTAGGTAGCTTTGAACCGCGCAAACCGCCTATTGATAACATCGAACGCTTCGAAGACCGCGGCGTGGAGTATTTTATCAAAAATCCGGAGGTGTATCGCCATAAGCGCGTGGTGCTCGCAGGCGGCGGCGATAGCGCTTTGGATTGGACGATTTATCTTGCCGATGTAGCCGAAGAGGTCTATTTAGTGCACCGCCGCACGGGTTTTCGGGGTGCGCCCGATAGCGCCGAAAAAGTGCTCGAACTCAGCGCCGCGGGCAAGGTGCATCTTATTACAGAAGCGCAGGTGGTAGGTTTGCATGGCAATGGTAAACTAAATGAAGTCGTAATTCGGCATGATAAAAACGGCGATATGACCGTGCCCACCGATCATTTTGTGCCGCTCTTCGGTATGTCACCCAAACTGGGGCCGCTGCAAGAATGGGGGCTGGAGCTCGAAAAAGAGGGCATCGTAGTGAATACCTTCGACTACAGCACCAACGTACCGGGCATTTATGCTATCGGCGACATTAATACCTATCCCGGCAAGCTGAAGCTCATCCTGTGCGGCTTCCACGAGGCTACGCTGATGTGCCAGTCGGCATTCAAATATATTTACCCAGACAAAAAACTAAGTTTCAAATACACCACCGTACAAGGCGTACAGGGCTTCTAATACCATCAAAAAATCAACGCAAGTTATTGGTTGTCAATTGATTGCGAATTTACCTTTTTAAAACACCAACCAGTCGCCCGATGGGACAACGCGCGCTTATTTCTGCACTCTTTGTCGGGCTGACGTTTTGGTTGGGCTACTTAGCCAACCGCGCCGATTTTTGGCTACTCATCGGGGTTTATGCTCTTTTTTTTGCCGTGTATGTATTCTTGTGGCGGCGCCCCTTGTCCGCAGCGGATATTCGTTGGTATGTATTCACCGGCTTGGCACTGCGCGGCTTGCTGCTGTTTGCTTTCCCTAATTTATCCGATGATATTTACCGTTTTGTTTGGGATGGACAGCTCATTATCAATGGTTATAATCCTTTTGATTATTTACCAAATTATTATATCGAGCATAATATTCTGCCAGAAGTGCTTACTCCGGAATTATACAATTCGCTCAATTCGCCTCAATATTACACCATCTATCCGCCCGTATTACAAGCTATTTTTGCGGTGTCGGTCTGGTTGTGTCCCAATAGCATCGCAGGTGCAGCTATCGTGATGAAAAGTTTTTTACTGGTAGCCGACTTTGGTAGTATCTTTCTGATAATCAAGCTATTGAATAAATTTAACCTCCCAGCGCAAAACGTGTTGTTGTACGCCTTGAATCCATTAGCCATCCTCGAAATCGTCGGCAATTTGCATTTTGAAGGGCTAATGATTTTCTTTTTACTCCTGTCTCTATGGTGGCTGATGGCGCTGCCTACACCCGCCGGACGAGCACTCTCGGCTGCTGCATTGGCGTTTTCGGTAGCTACTAAGCTGCTGCCGCTTATGTTTTTACCTTTTTTAATTAATCAGCTCGGCTGGCGCCGAAGTATTTACTATTTTACACTGTTAGGCGGTATTCTATGCTTACTTTTTACACCATTATTTAGCAGTTTTTTTATACAAAATTTTGGCGAAAGCCTCAATTTATACTTCCGGCGATTTGAATTTAATGCCAGCGTATTTTACATCGCTAAATGGATTGGGTACGCCCAGACTGGTCGTAATATGGTGAAAATCATCGGGCCGATACTTGCTACATTTACTTTATTGATTATCATCATTTTAGCTATTGCAAGGCAAAAGAAAGACTGGCTATCTCTGCCCGAAAGCTGGCTGTTTGCCATTAGTATTTATTTACTTAATACCACTACCGTGCATCCCTGGTATATTTTATTACCCTTATTACTAAGTGTATTTACCCGCTGGCGCTATGCAGTGGTGTGGTCGGGGTTGGTATGGTTAAGTTACAGCCATTATCAAGGCGGAGAGTTCCGAGAAAACTATCTACTGATAACCTTAGAATACGCACTGGTACTGGGCTGGTGGGCTTGGGAAGCATCAGCTGTGCAGCTGGGTCGGCCGACTACTTCATGAGTAAATATGTACCGGAGGCTTGTATTCGAGGGGGTGCGTCCTGCCTTGTTGGGTGCTGACATCTTGCCGTGCAGTTTCTATGCTATGGCTTTGCGCCGCTAAATATGGCTATTTTTTTGAAAGCAGGTAAGGCACAGCCATGAATTTCAGGGGTTTCAATCGGTGAGGATTTTGCGGATGGCCAGCAGCAGGATGATGAGGATGAGCACGGCAAAAAAAGCGATGCTGGCGACGTTGGACTGGTCGGATAGGAGCACAATGAATTTATAGACCATGAAACCGACAAAAAGCAGCAGCAGGATAAAACCGGCTATTCGTTGTAGCAGCATATATCTGGTTATTTGTTGGTGCAGACGGGCTTAGGCGGCCGCCGAAACCCGCATTTAGCGCCCGGAAAATATCTTTTTTGCAAGAAAAATATCTTTTTTTGAGCCGTATTTTGAGGCTTTTTGCCAGTTTTTGCGTGATTTTTATTTTATAATAAATTGATAAACAATGGTTTAAATAAAAAAATGAAAGACGATTTCAGTACAGTAAATTTATAATTTGTACTTACTTACGGATGGTTTTGGGCCGATATTTGTATTGTCAAAAGGAAAGAACAAGATAATAGCAACTAACAAATTATAAATACACAACGATTTACTATCAACAGTTTATAATCCATTGACTTACTATTGACAATTTTTATAATCCCACGAACAGATTTTGTAATAAAGACTTAGTGGGATATCAAAGGATATCCCATTTTTTTTGGTATGTAGATAGCCTCTCAAAGCTCATTTAGAAACCGGTTGGTAACCCCAGCCGGTTTTTTTTATGTGGCAAAAATATGTCATACCAATGACTTTACCAAATCTACCACCCCACTAATAATATATTGTACTGCAATAGCCATGACGATGAAGCCCATAATGCGCGACAAGGCGCGCATACCAGCCACTCCGAGCACCCGATTGAAGTAGGGCGCTGAGCGCAAAATAAGGAAAACAATAGCTCCTACTGTGATGATAACAGCCGCAATGACCACTTTGTCTATCCATTCGGTGCGTGCTGCGCTTAGGCTGATGAGCAGTGAAATAGACCCCGGCCCCGATAGCAGTGGCATGGCCAATGGCGAAAACGAAATATCCTGCTTGTGCATGGCTTCTTCGGTTACTTCCGGGCTGATGGCGCGGGTTTCCTCAAATTTGCTACTTAGCAAGCCATAGCCAGAGCTGAGAATGACCAACCCGCCCGCGATGCGCATCGCATTGATACTGATGCCAAAAAAACCGAGTATAAACGTACCCGCCAGAAAGAACACCAATAAGATAACCGTAAAATAAATACTGGTGTGCAGCACCGTTTTGTTGCGCGCCGGGCGCGAATAGTCGGCAGTCATACCGAGAAATACGGGCACTGCACCAATTGGATTCACTACCGAAAACAAGGACGCCAGCACGGCAACAAATAATTCCAACATAGCCTTTTCCGTTTTTTATTCTGTTTGAAATAATTTTAAAATCAATTTTCGGAATATTGTTTCAGACGCACTGATAATACATTGGTCACGAAAAAAAAGTTTCCACTATCGAAAAAATACGATAGCTTGCTTATTTTTACCGAAGGCCGACAATGGTAGCCGGTCAAGAAAAAGAAAAAGTATGCGATATAAACTATTTGGACGCAGCGGTTTGCGTGTCTCGGAGCTTTGTCTGGGCACTATGAGTTTTGGAACAGAATGGGGCTGGGGCGCCGATTATGAAGCAAGCAAAAAAATGTTCGAGCTTTTTGCGGAGGCTGGCGGCAACTTTTTGGATACTGCCAATCGCTACACCGAAGGTACCAGCGAAAAATGGCTGGGCGAATTTATAGCCGCCGACCGTGATCACTTTGTGGTAGCCACCAAATACACCCTCTTCGACCGGAAGGACGATCCCAATTTTTCTGGCAACCATCGTAAAAACTTGATGCGCTCGGTAGAAGCCAGCCTCCAGCGGCTCAATACGCCTTACATAGATTTGCTGTGGGTGCACGCCTGGGATTTTATGACCCCGGTGGAGGAAATATTGCGCGGGCTGGAAGACCTCGTGCGCATGGGCAAGGTGCATTACATCGGCGTGTCGGATACACCCGCTTGGATTGTGGCGCAAGCCAACACCATCGCTGAACTCCGCAATCAGCCTGCTTTTGTCGGCTTACAAATTGAATACAGCCTCGTGGAGCGCACCCCAGAGCGCGAACTACTGCCTATGGCCAAAGCCTTCGACTTAGCTGTGACGCCTTGGGCGGCCCTCGGGTCGGGGGTACTCACCGGAAAATATTTGCAACAGGAAAGCGGCCGCCTAAAGGAAGATAGCCTGAAACGCAGCGAAAAAAACAAGCACATTGCCCGCACGGTGGTAGCCATTGCCGAAGAAATTGGTGCCAGCCCAGCCCAGGTAGCCATCAACTGGACGCGGCAGGGGCGCCAGCAGCTTGTTATTCCGATACTCGGTGCCAGCAAAACCAGTCAATTAGCCGATAATCTTAATTGTATCCATTTTGAACTGTCGGCAAAGCACATAGCACAGCTCAATGAGGTAAGCAGCATTGAATTGGGGTTTCCGCACGATTTTCTCAAGCGGGCACAAGCCCACATCTACGGCGATAATCTGGAGCGCATAGACAACCATCGGCAATAAAAAAAGGGGGCTAAAAAAGCCCCCCGAAAAAACACCTAAAACCCATATTCAATTCTTGATAACCTTTTTTCGATACTTTTGTTGCAACATCGAATATTTTTTTCTGTACTCCGCCTTGCATTCTCACCGCATCATTCGCGCGCTTCGCAACTTACACTTGTTTAGACTGCTGCCTCAACCGGAAGTCACTTTTTTTTGTAAAAAAAATAAAAAAAATTTTACGCAAGCTGTTCTTGATGGCGCAAATTAATTTAAATCGCTGGTTTTCAGTGTTTTAAAAAGCTTTTGCTATCTGTCACCATTAAATAAGTCAGCTACAAAATACCCTGCGTTTGCAAAAAGCGGTGCAATTGCCCCGGCGATTCAAACTGAACAGCATGCAGCCCTACCGCTTGGGCACCTGCCACGTTTTTAGCATTGTCATCAATGAAAATGGCGCGTTGAGGCTCCACGTTGTAGCGTTCGAGCAGCAATTCATAGATGCGCCGGTCGGGTTTGATGAGTTTTTCTTGACCAGAAACGACGATACCTTCAAACCAGTGCAGAAAATCATACAGCTCCAGCGCGGTTGGGAAGGTCTCGTGCGACCAGTTGGTGAGTGCCAGCAGGCGGTGCTTGTCTTGTTGGCGCAGGGTATCGAGTATTTCGACGGTTTCGCCGATGGGGCCGCCCAGCATTTCGCGCCAGCGGCCGTAGTACGCCCGGATTTGCGCTTCGTAGTCAGGAAATTCCGCCACTTTTTCTTCGGTCGCTTCCACTAAAGGGCGGCCCGCGTCCTGCTGGATGTTCCAATCGTGGGTGCAGATATAATCAAAGAAATAGCGCATTTCTCGCTTGTCAGTAAAGATTTGCCGAAAAACATATTCGGGGTTCCAGTCAATGAGCACGCCGCCGAGGTCGAAAATGATGGTGTTCAGGTTTTGCATTTCAATCAGGTTGTTTAAAATAAAAAATCGGGCATGATTATTTTTAGTTTCAAAAATCGTAAGTCATTGATTATTAAATAATTGATTTTAGATGCCAGATGCCAGATTTTAGATAAGAGACGATAGATGTTAGATGCGGTCTCAACCCTTCAACCCTTCTAAACCCCATTCCTCTATTCATCCCATTCCCCTTTCAACTTTTCAACCCCATTTTAACCCCCGCCCAACTAACAAAATAACATCAACAAAATAGCAATGCCCCATTACTCATTGGGCGCCGAGGCCACCGACGATTTCCTTTTTAACTACCGATAATAACCGCCGGGCTGCCTCAAGGGTTGAAGAAACCAGATTTTTTAATGAAGCAACACCGGATACCCGAATACAAAAACAATCCGTATTTTTGCGGAAACTATTGAAATTGTGTAACTTCGCAGCCTTTTTCGCCATTTTGGTAGCAAAAGTATTCAAAAGACTAAACGCAGTATGGGAAATATAGTAGCCATCGTCGGGCGCCCCAATGTAGGAAAATCAACGCTTTATAACCGCCTCATCGGCGAGCGGCAAGCCATTATTGACGACACGCCCGGCGTGACCCGCGACCGCCAGTACGGGATGACTTTCTGGAATGGCAAAAACTTTATCGTAGTGGACACCGGCGGCTTCGTCGAAGGCTCGGACGATGTATTTGAAACGGCGATTCGCTCTCAGGTGAAAATTGCCTTGGAAGAAGCCTCCATTATTTTGTTTATGACCGACGTGACCACCGGCATCACCGACCTCGATGAGGAGGTAGCCGATATGCTGCGCCGTTCTAAAAAACACGTCATTTTGGTAGTCAATAAAGCCGACAACTCCCAGCGGATGATGGAAGCGAATGAATTTTGGAGCTTAGGTTTCGACGAGGCGTACTTCATTTCTTCGCTCACAGGCAGCGGTACGGGCGATCTGCTCGATGCGGTGGCAGAGCACATTACCGAAGACCCACCCGAAGAGTCGGAGCTGCCTCGCTTTGCCATTGTCGGGCAGCCGAATGTAGGCAAATCCTCCTTGCTCAATGCCCTGCTGGGCGAAGAGCGCAACATCGTAACCGACGTGGCCGGCACTACCCGCGATACCATTCACACTACGTACAACAAGTTTGGTAAGGAGTTCATCGTCCTTGACACGGCGGGTATCCGCAAGAAGTCGCGTGTGCACGAAAACCTCGAATTTTATTCTGTCATGCGCGCCATTAAAGCCATTGAAGAATGCGATGTGGTGCTGCTCATGGTGGACGCCCAAACTGGCATCGAGGCCCAAGATATGAGCATCTTCCGGCTGGCGCAGCGGCGGCACAAAGGCATTGTCATTTTAGTGAATAAGTGGGACTTGGTAAGTAAAGAAACCAACACCGCCCGCGATTTTGAACAGGAAATCCGGCAGCGCATTGCCCCTTTCGACGATGTGCCCGTGCTTTTCATTTCGGTGGTCGAAAAACAACGTATTTTCAAAGCTATTGAAGCGGCCCTTGAGGTGCACGAAAATCGTACGCGCAAGATAAAAACCTCGCAGCTCAACGAAGTCATGCTGGAAGCCATTGAGCGCAACCACCCGCCCGCACATCGCGGCAAGATGATCAAGATCAAGTACGTTACCCAACTGCCGCTGTACTATCCGGCTTTTGCTTTTTTTTGCAATCACCCTAAGCACGTTAAGGAAAATTACAAACACTATTTGGAAAACCAGTTGCGCAAAAACTTTAATTTTACCGGCGTACCTATTGAAATCTTTTTCCGACAGAAGTAACGCCCTTTTGCATTTCAAAAAGCTGCCATGCCTTTTTTTCCGACGCCTATCCTCGACCTGATGCTCTTCGAGCCAATGCTGCGCGAAGACGAGCGCGGCTATTTTTTTGAAGCTTACAATGCCCAAACCTTCCGCGAAGCAGGCATCGAAGCCCAATTTGTACAAGACAATCAGGCGCGCTCCACACGCGGCGTGCTGCGCGGTTTGCATTATCAAATAGAACCTTGGGCCCAAGCCAAACTCGTGCGCGTAACAGAAGGCGAGGTGCTCGATGTAGCCGTGGACATCCGGCCGAACTCACCGACCTACGGACAATCGTATAGCGTGCTACTCAGCGCCGCCAATAAGCGCCAACTCTTCGTGCCGCGCGGCTTTGCGCATGGCTATGTAGTACTGAGCGAAACCGCTGAGTTTTTTTACAAATGCGACAATTTTTACTCCAAAGCCCACGAAGGAGGCATCCGCTGGGACGACCCAACGCTCAGCATCAATTGGCAAATGCCACCCCAAGCGCTCCTGCTTTCTGAAAGGGACGCTGCGCTGCCGCTGTTTGGGCAACACCGAGCGTGAGCTTGTTTTTTACAAATCTATTCTGCTTTGTCTGAAAAAAATCCGTTATTTGTCATCAAACAAACGATGGTATGACCTCCATTCTCGTCACTGGCGCTACTGGGCAAATCGGGCAGGAATTGCGCTTGCTCGCCACGCGTTTTCCGCAGTTGCACTTCCGTTTTTTAGAAAAAAAAGAATTGGACATTACGGATAAAGTATTGATTGACAATTTATTCCGTTTGCAACGACCGGATTTTTGTATCAATTGCGCTGCTTATACCGCTGTGGACAAAGCCGAAAGCGAGCCAGCCTTGGCCCATGCCATCAATGTGGATGGGGTGAGCCATTTAGCAGCAGCCTGCGCGCGTGCAGGAGCCACGCTCATTCATTTTTCCTCGGATTATGTTTATCACAATACGCAAAATACGCCCCTCCGGGAAACCGACCCCACCGCCCCACAGAGTGTGTATGCCCGCACCAAATTAGCCGGAGAAGCTGCTGCGCTTGAGCTTTGCCCCGCCACCATGATCATCCGCACCTCATGGGTGTATGCTGGTTTTGGGCATAATTTTGTGAAAACCATGCTGCGGCTGGGGCAAGAACGGCCCGAACTGCGCGTGGTGTACGATCAAATCGGCGCGCCGACCTATGCCCGCGACCTGGCACAAGCCCTGCTTGACATCATTGAGCGCGCTACCGACGATGACGCGACGCGCGCCCGGCTATCCGGCATTTACAACTACAGCCACGAAGGCGTGACGAGTTGGTACGATTTTGCAATGGCTATTTTTGAAATGACGCAACTGCCCTGCCGGGTGCACCCCATTGAAATGAATGAATACCCCACGCCCGCTGCGCGCCCGCCCTACAGCCTATTGCACAAAGGCAAAATAAAAGCTGCTTTCGGGTTGGAAATACCCCATTGGCGCACGGGCCTGCAGCACTGCCTACAACAGATGGGCTATCGGGGGGCTGGCTGAAAACTATTTACGGACAGTGATCGGTAAGAAAAATGGATTATCATTAGAAAAATCAAGCTTTTGTTAGGCAGCGTACATTCCTTTCAGCGGCAAAAGCGTAACTTGTTCTATCCATTGCTTGTTTGTATTTTTGTAAAACGAGCCAATATAAGCCATGAGGCTATCATTCATTCAACTTCGAGCTATGTCTGTGAACGGCTTTTGCTTTCGTAAAATACTGATAATCAGTAATTTGTTGTTATTGACATTTCCATTGTTGGCTACGCACAACCGCGCTGGCGAAATCCTGGTTGAGCAAGTGGGCGATTGCAACGAAAGTCTGACGGTGAAAATTACCGTAGTGACCTACACCAAAACCAGTAGCTTTATGGCCGATCGTGACTCGCTCACGGTTTGCTTTGGCGATGGCAATTGCAATCCCAGCGTGTATCGGGTCAATGGTGCTGGCAGCCCCATTCCTAAAGGCGACCCTTTGGAAAACGACATTAAAAAGAATATTTACATCGCATTTCATACCTACCCTTCGCGGGGCACTTACGTCATTTCGATGACCGACCCCAACCGCAACGGTGGCATTTTGAATGTCAATTTTCCGAATTCGGAACAGATTCGTTTTCATTTGCAAACGACCTATACCTTTCCCAATCCGCAGTTTCAGGGTTGCAACAATACCCCCGTGCTGCTGCAGCCCCCGGTGGACGTGGCTTGCGTAGGGCAGCGGTTTACACACAATCCCAACGCTTTCGATGCGGATGGCGACAGCTTATCCTACCATTTTTCAGTGCCGTTTCAGGCACCCCGGCTGCCAGTGCCCAATTATGTATTTCCGAGTATGATTAATCCGGGCCCGCGTAACCAACTCACTATCAACGAAGTAACCGGCGACATTGTCTGGGATGCACCCCAGCGCCCCGGCGAGTACAACCTGACCATCATCATTGTAGAATACCGCGACGGCATACCGATTGACACCATTGTGAGAGATATGCAAATCACGGTGCGCAGTTGTGCCAATGAGCCGCCGGTGATTGTCACTTCGGTAGAAGAAATTTGCGTAGTGGCGGGCGAGTTAGTAGAAATAGACGTGACGGCTACCGCACCTATTGTAGAAACCAACCAGCGGGTGCGGCTCAACGCGCTCGGCGGGCCCTTTGAAGTGCCTACCAATCCGGCTTTTTTCGAGCAAAATGATAACGTTTTCAGGAGTCAGCCGGTGGTAAAAAAATTCACCTGGCAAACCGATTGCAATCATATTTCCAATCAGTATTATTCAGTCGTTTTTAAGGCGACGGACAACTTTTTTGGCGATACCAGCGGTTTGGCCACCCTCAAAACCATACGCATTAAGGTAGTGGGACCGCCCCCGGAAGATGTGGACGCCACGGCCGGCCCCGGCGAAACCACCGTCACTTGGATGAAGCCCTATTTTTGTGAGGACCCTTCCGAAATCGAGTTTCTCGGCTTTTCGGTGTGGCGGCGCGAGGGCAGCAATTTTTTTCCGATTGATACCTGCACTACTGGATTGGCAGGGCGCGGCTACACCAAACTCACGCTGGCACCCGTCAAGGATGAGCGCGACGATCGCTATTTCTATCTCGACGAAACGGTGGAGCGGGGCCGCACCTATTGCTACCGAATTGTGGCGGAATTTGCGCGTACTACAACCAATAACCTCTACATTTTCAACATTATAGAAGGACTGCCCTCCATGGAAATGTGCGTACAATTAAGCCGCGACGCGCCGCTCATCACCCATGCGGATGTCGTAGTGACCGATGCTGTCAATGGCGAGATAGGCGTCTGCTGGTCTAAGCCACGTGCGGTGGATTTGGATACCCTGCTGAATCCCGGGCCCTATCGTTACGAGGTGCTGCGTGCTACGGGGATCACATCTGACCCAGCTGCCTTCCAACCCATTGGGGTGGAGTTTTCCAGCCCAACCTTTGCCGGAGCCAATGATACTTGCTTTGTGGACATGGGCTTGAATACGGCTGGCACGGCTTACAGCTATCGCGTTCGGTTTTATACCAGCGCCTTGAGCAGTCCGCTCGGCACGACCAATCCAGCGTCGTCGGTTTTTCTGAATGTGACGGGCACCGACCAGGCCAACGTGCTCTCCTGGCGCGAAGAAGTACCCTGGGAAAACTACCGATACCGGGTGATGCGAAAAAATGCCCAAGGCGAATTTGAAACTTTGGTCACTACGGATAATTCGTTTTACCGCGACGAGGGGCTAATAAACGAGGTAGAATATTGTTATAAAATAGAAGCCACCGGTTCGTATGGCATCAGTGGCATCGTTAGCCCCTTAATCAATCGTTCGCAGGAAGCCTGTGGCACGCCCATTGATGATGTGCCACCCTGCCCGCCAGTGCTGGAGGTATCCAATATTTGCGACGAAAATATTTCCTGCCTTGATGAAGAGCGGCTGATTAATACGCTCACTTGGACCGTTTGCCCGGAAGATGACGACGTGGCAGGCTTCAATGTTTATTTTGCACCAGTAGAAAATGCGCCTTTCCAGTTGATAGCCCGTATTCAAGGGGTGAATAACCTGCGCTACGAGCACAGCCCAGACGAAGGCATTGCCGGCTGCTACCGCGTAACGGCTTTCGATTTTAATGCGAATGAAAGCGAGCCAAGTAATGAAGTTTGTGTGGACAATTGCCCATTTTATGAACTGCCCAACACGTTCACACCCAATGGCGACGGCTTCAATGACACATTCCGGCCTTTCCCTTTCTGCTTTGTTGCAAATGTGGAGTTCAAGGTCTTCAATCGTTGGGGGCAAATGGTGTTTCAAACCACTGATCCTAATCTCAACTGGGACGGGCGCAACCTCAATGGGCAAGACTTGGCCGAAGGCGTGTATTACTACACTTGTCGGGTATTCGAGCAGCGCGTGGGGGGCATCACGCCTACTAATGAAGTGCTCAGCGGATTCATTGAACTGATTCGCGGACGATAGGCACTACGTAAACAGTTGCTGGTACAGCTCTTCAATCTTTCCGATGGGCTGTACCTGTAGCTGGTAGCGGCTGAAGTCTAATCCTTTGACGTTGTATTTGGAAATAATAATTTGGCGAAAGCCAAGCCGGTCTGCCTCCTGAATGCGCTGTTCAATCCGGTTGACGGCACGTATTTCACCTGAGAGGCCCACCTCGCCTGCAAAGCAGCATTTGTCGGGAATGGCTACATCTTCCAATGAAGAAATCAGTGCACTGACAATAGCCAAGTCAATGGCTGGGTCGTCCACCCGAATGCCACCTGCAATATTCAAAAAAACATCATTTTGCCCGAAGAGCAGCCCGCCCCGTTTTTCTAATACAGCCAGCAGCATACTCAAGCGCCGCAAATCAAAACCCGTGGCCGAGCGCTGAGGCGTACCGTACACCGCTTTGCTCACGAGGGCTTGCGTTTCTATCAGCATGGGGCGTAGCCCTTCCATTGTAGCTGCAATAGCGCTGCCGCTAAGGTCATCGTCTTTTTGAGAAATAAGCAGTTCCGAAGGGTTCGAGACTTCGCGCAAGCCATTCGATTGCATTTCATAAATGCCTAATTCGTCCGTGGAGCCGAAGCGATTTTTTAGGGTGCGCAACACGCGATACGTGTAGTGCTGGTCGCCTTCAAATTGTAATACTGCATCCACAATGTGCTCTAACAACTTCGGCCCCGCAATGGAGCCGTCTTTGGTAATGTGTCCGATAATAAACACCGGAATGTTGGTTTCTTTAGCGAAGCGCTGCAATTCGCCCGCGCACTCGCGCACCTGCGACACGCTGCCCGGCGTACTTTCGATGTGCGGCGACACCAATGTCTGGATCGAGTCTATAATAATTACATCCGGCCCGAGCTGCTGAGCATGACCCAGTATTTTGGTGGTGTTGGTTTCGGTCAGAATGTAGCAATCTGAGGCTTTTCCACTGATTCGGTCGGCGCGCATTTTAATTTGCTCTTCGCTCTCTTCACCCGATACATACAGCACTTTCACGGGCAGCCCCAGCGCCAATTGCAGCAGTAGCGTGGATTTGCCAATGCCTGGTTGTCCACCAATCAGCACTAAGGAGCCGCTCACAATACCGCCACCCAACACCCGGTTGAGTTCTCGGTCGGGTGTGACCAAGCGTTGCGTATTGCCCGCAGTGATTTCCTCCAGCAGCACCGGCCGCGGGCCCGATTTGCCGTCGGGCTTGCCAGCCCAGCTTCGGCGCTTTTCTTCCTGAAGCGTTTCCCGCATGATCACCTCCTCGCGGTACGTGTTCCATTCGCCACAAGCTGGGCATTTGCCTATCCATTTGATGGATTCTGCGCCGCAGTTCGCGCAAATAAAAATTTTTTTTGCCTTTGCCAATCGTTATAAGTATTTGATTTTCAGATTTTTAAATCAAAGCCCGTTGCTCGAAAAGCCGTTTTTGTCTATGCAAATGTACTTTTTCGGGAAAAAAAACAGGATATGGTTGTCTAAAACTTGTTACTTTGCAAAAGTAAAGACGTCATAAGTGTCATAAGAATTCAAATAGAAAATTGCATTTTTTTGACAATTTTCTTGCAATATGCTGGTAAAATTCAGCGAAAAAAGTTTTTAATTTGCGTGTCCATACACGAATTGGGAAAACTTTAACTTGCATATTTGCAGCTTTCTTATTAAATTTGTGTTAATTAAAAATAAGTAGCCAACTTACACTTTTTGCTTTTGTTTAAAAAAGTGTCAAAAATAAAGCCAGAGCTTCTGGTAGAAGATATTCATATGTAGATTGTTTTCATTTGGTTTTTTGGGGTTATACAGGGTGCAGCGTTTTTACGTTGCCCCTGTTTTTTTTTGGGGGGAGCTATTCTACCACTATTGCCCCGGCCGGGCATAATCAAGCTGAGCCACCTGACGAGCGGCATAGTACGTATCCAAGCCTGCTACCGCGACACTGCCGGCTTCGTCAAGACGCAAATGCCCATCAGGAGTAAGGATGGCTTCTGGTAGTAAAATTTCCACAATTTTACCGACAATGAGCAGGGTGCTATTGACCTGAATGAGCGATTCTTCTACGTATTCCAGTCCTATTTTGATGCGGCTCTCCTGCACGTAAGGTGCGCGCAGGTGGTTGGTATATTGTGGTGTAAAACCGCAAACCTCGAACTCGGATACTTCGGCCGGATATTTGGCAGAGGTTTGGTGCGCCGGTTGTATAAAATCTTGGTGGACATGATTGATGGTGAATTGCCTATTAGCCTTCAGGTTGTTGTAGGTATGGCGCTCCACGCTGGTGGGTCGGAGTATAAAACCCATGTACGGCGGATTGGCGCCGATGTGCAGCACCGAATTGAAAATAGCAAGATTGGTCGCTCCCTCCGGGCTGATAGTGCCAATAAGATGAGCACTTTTGAAGCCGGAGAGCATATTGAACAGTGCTTGGCGATAGAAACGCTCCATGCCGGCTATGTCAGCAGTGGTGATGTGTTTTTCGGTAGTCATTAGTATGTGTTCCGTCTATTGATATTTATTGCAAGCTAAGCCCGCCATCCATTATCATGCCCGTGCCAGTCATAAAAGAGGCGGCATCGGAAGCAAGGAAAAGAATGCCGGCAGCAATTTCTTCGGCCGTAGCAAAGCGCTTCATCGGAAAAGCCTGCAAAAGGGCGTCCCGGAAAGGCGTATTGGCTTCCATATCACTGATCATAGGCGTGCTGGTGAAAGCGGGACAAACAGCATTGACGCGGATATTGTATTTAGCAAATTCTAATGCCGTCACTTTGGTGATGCCCAGTACGGCGTGCTTGCTGGCCACATAGGCGAGATAGCCCGGCATCACGACGTGCCCGGCCATAGAGGCTACATTGACAATACTGCCTCGGCGGCGCTCCTTGAAGTGGGGCAGCACTGCCTGCATAGCAAAAAGCGTACCTTTCACATTGACGCCCATTACCCGGTCGAAATCTGCTTCGAGAAGTTGGTCGGTACCAGTTGGCTCACCACTGACACCAGCACTGTTGACGAGTACGTCTAAGCTGCCAAATTGCTGGAGCACTTTTTCTACTTGTTTTTCCAAAGCAATTTTATCCGCCACATCCGTCTGATAATACAAGATATTTGCCTCAACAAGAGCAATTTTCGGTGGCGCAATATCCATGTTGACTACGCGAGCGCCTGCATGGGCAAAGGCTTGCGCGGCAGCCAGCCCTATGCCAGAGCTTCCGCCGGTTATGATAACGGTCTGATTTTCAAATTGCATACATCAGTTTTTTTTTGAAAAATAAGCAAGGCTAGCAAAGCCAGGGTGTCAGATTTTTTCAAAAGCCGTATCGGGTAGCCAGCCCTGCTCGCCGGTGGGCAAGGCCACCTTGTGCCAATCACCGATTTTATCCAGCAGTTGCAGTGTAATGCCTTCGTGTATTTCCCGAATGGGTTGACTCTGCACGTCAGGGGCACTGTACAGCATTATTGCTGCTTCCAGTACTACTGCCCGCGCACTATTTTTTTCTAAAGCCAACCGATGCGCCGATACTAAAAGTAGCAAACCACTAAGGCTCAACATCACTACGCCAAGGACGAAACCGAGTTTTTTTTGCCTCCGCGTGAGGGCCAGTAGCCAAGCAATCAAGCCGGCGACTCCCAGCCAGAGTAATACAATGGACAGCGCACTCCAGGCGCCCGAAGGCATGAGCAAGCTAAAATTGTTCCACCATTGTGCTAAAAAAAACGGCGGGAGGGGCACGGCCTTGTCTTGTAATTGGCTGCGCACTACCGCCAGATTGTATTTGGCATCAGTGTCGCGGGGGGCTATCAGGAGGGTGCGTTCATAAAACAGCACCGCCCGACCCAGTTGCCCTTGCCGGTAGTAGCTATTGGCGAGGTTGTAATACAACTCTGCCGAGCGGTAGCCGTCGGTGACTAAGGACTCGTATTGCTCAATAGCGGCGCTGTATTGCTGTGCCTGGTAGGCAGTGTTGGCTTGCTCAAGGCGCTGCTCAGGGGTGTCATTCGCATAGCTCCAGACAAATACCAGGCTCAAAATACTAATTGCGGCCAAGCGTCGGTTTCTCATCTTTTTTTGGTATTGGTGTGGATTCAAGAGGCATATCTTCTTCTGTTTCTTGTATGGCTTCTTCGGGGCTAAGGTCGTCGCGGTCTTTGGGCCGGCGGTCTATTTGCCATTTAAAACCCGGAAGTTTGAGCTCGTCGTGATTGGCTTTTTTCATGGGGATCAAATTGGCCTGAGGCTGCGCATAAAATCGGATGCGTTCCACGGTGTTATTGCCAAAATACATAAGCATTTCGCTGCATACAATTTTATTCACACCAATATAGGCGTTCGATTCATCCAGCGCGTAATAAATAGATTCAGCGTTGCCTTGCACGTCCACGCGGCGCAGTTCACTATCTTCAAAAAAAGCGGTAATATCCCGTCCTTTCACTTGATTGAAAAATAACTGGTCGGGCGAATTAATCATAAACGCATTTGCTTTTAAAAAGATGCGATCAATCTGGTCATTGCGCAGCATGATGTCCACAGTATCGGCTACAAATTGGGAAGTATCCGACCAGATAACGGGGTCTTTGAACAGATGAAAAATCGAATCGGCGGTAGAGTAGGTCAGCGAATCGCAGACCGCTTGTAGGTTGCTTTTGTAAATGCGCACGCGATAGAAACCAAACAACATTCGGGAGGTATCGTTGCTCAGAGTATCCACCACTTGCAGCGCCAGTAGGGTATCCGCCGACATGAAGAGCGAGTCTTGATCTACCTCGGTGATGAGCACCGGGCGGCCGCGCTGCCCGCCCACTGCTTTGAGGTAGTTGGTCTGCCGGTTGTAATCGGCAACTTCGCAAAGCACCGTCAGATTGGCGGATGTATCCTGCCAAATCACATTGCCGAGGGCATTGCCAAGGCCTGTGGCCTCGGTGTAGGCTACTTCATCTGCTTCGAGAATCTGGGGTGGGTCTATGATGCGGGAGCGGCCTTTGGTGGCGTACTGTTCGTTGCGTCGGTCATACCGTATTTCTTCGGAGATAATGTTGCGGGTGGCATCTCGGTAGCTGGCATTCCCCACGAGGTAGTATTTGTCGGCGCGCTCTTCGTAGCGAATGGTATTGGCAATAGCCTCTTGGTCGGTATCTGTGAATCGCGCATTGCCATCGAGGGTATAAATCTGGTTTTTGCCATCATAGCGAATAACGTCGGCGGTGGCCTGCTGCTCGGCGCCACGTGCGTACTGGGCTTCCTGACGAAACTCTGCGAGGCTGTTTTCCGTATCGTAAAATCCGTCTTCGCAATAAATTCGGCTACTATCGGTACGAATGAGCGTGGGGCCCAGGAAAAAAACGGTTTTGGTTTGGGTATTGAATTTGAGCGTATCGGAGCGCAGATTGAACTCTGGGTCAATTACCACCACACTGTCTCGAAAAAAGACAGTATGCTCACGCACGTAGTAGTAGCCACGCCGGCTGCTGAGTTGGGTCTGGTCGTTGGTGAGGGTAGCGCCGGTATAATAGGTAGCCACTTTGGTGTTCAAATCGTAGTCGAGGCGGTCGGTGAAAAGTTTTTGCGTGCCATTGAGCAATACCACCCGACCAAAAAGCACTGCTTTGCGTGTCTCGCCAGAATAGATGAGCGAATCGGCAAAAATACTGGTAGTATCGCCTTGTTGGATGACGACATTGCCCTGCGCCACAACGTTTACACTATTGGCAATGGTGGCCGAGTCACAATACATAAAAACGCTATCCTGTCGTAGCTCTACATTGCCGCGCAGTTTTTGCAGCACCTGGTTGCCCTGTTGGATATTTTCAAACACATCGGCGTAATCCACTTTTACTTGGTCTTCTTTTTTCGGAGGGCCGGAGCGCTGCACCTGAGCTGCGGCTGCTATTTGCAACAACAGCAAAATGCCTGTGAAAAGCCAATATTTTATTCCGTTCTTCATGCCTTTTTTTCTACAACGATGTGCAGGGAAAGTAATTGTTGCTATGCCTCGCCACTTGTTGCTTCGTAGCCGATATGAAACAGGGGGTCGCCCTGATTGACTACCGGTGCGTTGTTGTGCCCGATAATGTGGCCAGCCCGCGGAGCATACAGTGGTAGTGCTTCCAGCCCGAAAGGATCATTGATAATGCCCAAAGGCTCGCCTTTCAGTACTTTATGACCGGCGCATTTGTACCAACGAAACATACCCGCCAGCGGTGCTCGCATCCAGGTGGTTTTATTCAGTAAAAGGCTCTCGGCCGGAGCTGCTTGCTCCGCGAGCATACCCTGGGCCTGTAGCAGCCGCCGGATGCCGGTCAGGGCATTTTGAATGGACAAGCCATCGTAGCGCAGGGTTTCGCCGCCTTCATATACCAATATCGGTTTGCCTTCGCTCCAGGCTGCTTTGCGCAATGATTTGTTAATCATAGGCATAGCTACCAAGTAGGGCGCCCCGAAGGCTTTGGCTAACTCCATACTCCGGGCATCGCCTTTGGAAAACCGGATTTGCGGATAATTGTACAAATATTTGCCGCCAGTGTGAAAATCTACCCCAAAATCAATATAGGGCAAGATTTTGCGAGAAATGGTACCTGCAATGCGCGAAGCCAGCGAACCCGCCGAGCTGCCAGGAAAACTGCGGTTCACATCCTTGCCGTCGGTCACATCGCGCGAAAAGTTGATGAAACCATAGACATTGAGCAATGGAATCGCAATGACGCTACCCTTGGTCAGATCTTCGAATAGATCTTCGGTGACGGCCCGCCGCACAATTTCTACTCCGTTGATTTCGTCGCCGTGCACGCCGCCCATCACGAGTACGCGCGGGCCAGCTTTCTTGCTATGATACACGTGCGCCCGAATAAGAATCTGATTGCCGGAAGGCAGCCGTCCTACCGGTATTTTTATAATTTCGGACTTGCCGGGTTTGACCGCAACATTATTAATCGTCAGTGGGGCAATAGCCATAGTCGCTTATTTTCTGAGCTGCACCCGTACAATGTCTTGGTGATTGGTGACGTACAGCGTTTTATCATCATCGGCTAAAGCGCAGTTGGAGGTAGCTGCCGCAAACCGGATTTTACCCAATAACTTACCCGCCAGGTTGAAAACAAAAATTCCCCCCGGTCCGGTTGCAAACACGTTCCCATTTTTATCTACTTTCATGCCATCGGGCAATCCCGGCTCGGTGGCCGTCAGTGCTGTTGCATCATACCAGATTCCGCCTTCCACAATAGCACCGTCGCGTAGCGTGTAGCGATACCAGGTAGCGCGGGCCGGGTCAGAATTAGCAACATAAAGATACTGCTCGTCTGGCGAAAACGCAATGCCGTTGGGGCGCGTCAAGGAGTCAATGAGCAAAGTAACGGCTCCCTCTGGCGTCACTTTATACACTCCGTTGAAAGGTAGTTCTTTGGTAGGGTCTTCATCTTGCTGCAGCAAACCATAGGGCGGATCGGTAAAATACAGATTGCCCTGCCGGTCGAATACGGCGTCGTTGGGGCTGTTGAACTTTTTTCCGTTGTAGCCATCGGCCAGCGTAGTAAAGAGAGCCTTCGGCGCATCGAGCGGAGCTTGCATCCGAGCCATACGTCGGTCGCCATGCTGACAAAGCACTAAATTGCCCGCCGCGTCTAAAGTCAGTCCATTGGAACCGGGTTCGCCACCTCTTGGAATTGTATCGGTATAACCCGATGGGCTGAGATACACTGATGCTCCGGCCTCGGCCGTCCATTGATAAATGGTATTGGCGGGCACATCCGAGAAGATTAGGCGCTGCTGCGCGGGCAGCCAGAGCGGCCCTTCGCTCCAGACGTAGCCGGTGGCGATGACCGTTATCACTGCATCCGATGCGATGATGGCATCCAGTGCCGGGTCGAGGCGTTCAATGGGCGATGTTTTGGTCATTTCATCCTGTTTGGGTGAAGGGGTGCAGGCACACAGACAGCCGAGCAGCAAAAGCGACAAGCAGTGTTTCATAATGGTGTAATTTTTACAAAAACTGTTTTACATCGGTAAAATTAACAGAAAAACCGCTGAATTCAGGTTTATTTGCTGCATAATCGGCGCTATTTTACATTAGCATGAATGCCTTGCGGCAAAAAGACCTAAGCGCCAGGGCTTATACCGGCTTGCGACCAGCGTGTAATGTTCGGTTTGTCGGGCAGCCTTATGAAAGAACAACACCCCAAAATGAAAAACGTCTATTGAAAGGCTGATGCGCGGATGCTGCCGCATTTGTTGCCAAGCTTGTTGCATAGCTTCCGACCAATGGATGTCAGCGATGACAAATACCGATTGTTCGTTGGCAAAAGGCAGGCATTGCGCAAAGTAACCGAGCGTAGCGTCAGCGCGGTGGTCGCCATCAAGAAAGAGCAAATCGAGCGTAGCTAAGTTGGTCAGTGCGGTGGGCAAGGTTGCTGCGAAAGCACCTTCGAGCAGTTCGATGCTGTTGGCGTTCATCAGTTGAAAATTTTGCCGAGCTTGGGCCGCTACATCAGGACAACCTTCCAAGGTTATCAAGCGCGCATTCAGTGCGCCGCCCCGCAGGTAGAGCGTGGAAAGCCCCAGCGAAGTGCCCATTTCCAGTATGGTGCGTGGTTTGCAAAACTGTGCCAGCCGAAAAAGCTGCCGGCCGGTGGCTGGGGCAATGGCCGCGTGCTGAGCCAAGTCGGCTACCGTACGTACGGGTGAGGGATTGACCAAAGAGCCAGCCCCATAATCCACGATGCGGAGCGGGCTACGGTCGAAACGCAGGCGCTCGCGGAGTAGGGCTATTTCTGCGAAAGCATAGAAATGACGGGAGTCCTCCAGCACGGCTTGCGTCCAGGCGGCTACAAAAGGCGAGTGCAGGTCATAAATGGTGCTGGCCCGAGCAAAATAGCGTGCGTAGCGCCCGGCCAAACGAGCGAACAGCGATAATTTATTCATTTTGATGCCATCGGTCTGGTAACGACGAATTTCCGAATTGGGTAAAAATACAGACAATGTCCGATAATAGAAACGTATTTTTTTCGTTTGGCAAAAGGATACTGCTTACCTTTGTGCCTCCCCCTGTTGGCTTGCTTTAGTACCATCTTAATAGTAATCCGGCGATTAGTGCGTGGAATTTTGTATTGAAAACCAGATAGTTGCAAATAACTAAAATGCGTCATAACACTTTAGAAATGGTACAAGTATCAATTTTTAAAAAACCATTAAAACACAGTTGACTGAAATGAAAAAATTTTTCCTGCTGCTCCTCTTGAGTTGCCTCGGTTTTAGCACGCTGGTATTTGCCCAGCAAGAGCCGCCCAAAAACTGGTTTCACCTCGATCCAGTGCGCGATAGTTTTCCTGGCATTAGCACCCAGCAAACCTACCGGGAGCTGCTCGGAAAAAGACAGGGTCGTACCATCATTGTAGCCGTCTTGGATTCAGGCGTAGATTTTGAACACGAAGACCTTCGGGATGTCATGTGGATCAACCCGGGCGAGATACCCGGTAACGGCATTGACGATGATAACAATGGCTACATAGACGATATTCACGGCTGGAACTTCATCGGCGGTGCCAATGGCGAAAATGTGCACCACGATACTTACGAAGTGACACGCCTCTACGTGGCCATGAAGCCCAAATACGAAGGCAAGAGTCGCAGCTCGCTTTCCAAGAAGGAGCAAGCCGAGTACGACCAGTACCAAGAGTACAAAAGCGTCATTGAGAAAAAGCAGTCGGAAATCGGGCCCAACCTCGCGCTGTACGAAGCGACCTACCAAGCGATTGAAAAATTGGGCAATACCATTGACAAAGACCCCATCACCCTGGAGGATGTCAAACAGTTTCGTTCTACTGACAATGTGCTGATGGCAACCGCCAATTTTGTACAACAATACATGAGCCAAGGCAATAGCTTTGAGTCCATCCGCGATGATCTCAAGGGCTACTACGAATACCTCTACGGGCAATTGAATTACGGCTACAATCCTGACTTCGACCCGCGCCACATCGTCGGCGATGATTTTAGCAATCCTTACGAACGCTACTATGGCAATAACGACGTGCGCGGCCCCGACGCTGAGCACGGCACGCACGTGGCTGGTATCATTGGCGCTACGCGCAATAACGGCATCGGTATGGATGGCGTGGCAGACAATGTGCGCATCATGTCGGTGCGTACAGTGCCCGATGGCGACGAGCGCGACAAAGACGTAGCCAATGCGATCATTTATGCGGTGGACAATGGCGCGTCCGTTATCAATATGAGCTTTGGCAAAGGCGCTTCGCCTGAAAAGGAAGCCGTGGACAAAGCCGTGCGCTACGCCTTGAAAAAAGATGTGGTCATTGTGCATGCCGCTGGCAACGACGCCAAGGAAAACGATGGTACAAACAACTTCCCGCACGATAAATTTCGCAAAAGACGCCTCTTTGGCCCGAAATACGCCGACAACTGGATAGAAGTAGGTGCCCTCAATTGGGATGGCAATCCTGCCAATTTTTCCAATTATAGTGGCGACAATGTGGATGTATTTGCGCCGGGCACAGCCATGTATTCTACCGTACCCGGCAGCGAGTACAAAGACCTACAAGGCACCAGTATGGCGGCACCGGTGGTGGCGGGGATTGCGGCTACGTTGCGTTCCTATTTTCCAGAATTGACCGCCAAACAGGTGAAAAACATCATCATGGAATCGGTAGTGCCGGTGAAAGAAAAGGTGAAGAAGCCCGGCTCTGATGAAATGGTCCATTTTAGCCAATTAGCCATTACCGGCGGTTATGTCAATATGCACCGTGCTGTGCAAATTGCCCAAAGGACTAAAGGCAAGCGCAGAAAACCTATTGAAAGTGCTCCGGCTCAACCCGCGCCGGCACGAGCTATTCCATAATTTTCACGCTACAATACACAACCACGGGACGGAAGCGCATCTTGTTTTTCCGTCCCGATGTTTTTTACAAACAGCTATGCCCCTCAACCTTCAACCCCTATGACCCCCTCACCCATTTATCCTCAATTTTCCCCATCTTTGCAAAAAAAATCCCATTCCCTTGCATCTGACGCAGCTCAAGCTTACGAATTTCAAGAACTACGTGTGGCAGGAAATTGCCTGCTCGCCGCAAATCAATTGCTTTTTGGGGCTGAACGGTATGGGCAAGACCAACCTGCTCGACGCGGTGTATTACGCCTGCATGACTCGGAGCCATACTGGCGTGACGGATGTGCATGTCGTGCGGCACGGAGCAGATTTTTTCCGGATAGAAGCGCATTTTCAAATAGAGGGCAAATCGGAAAAAGTGGTCGCTAAAGTCATCCCGCGCAAGAGCAAGGTTTTTGAGTGCAATGAATTGGTTTATAATAAATTATCTGACCATATCGGGGCTTTTCCGGTGGTGATGATAGCACCCGGCGATACCGAAATGGTGACCGACGGCAGTGAAGTACGCCGTCGTTTTTTAGACAATACGCTTTCGCAGATTGATCGGAGCTATCTGAATGCATTGCTATTGTACAACAAAGTGCTGCAACAACGCAACGCCGCGCTGAAGCAATTCGCTGAGCAACGCCAGTTCAATGCTGGGCTATTGGAAGTGTATAATGCACAACTCATTGCGCCGGGTACGCTCATTGCCGACAAGCGCCGGGCTTTCGCCGACACCTTCGGGGAGGTATTACAGCAAGTGTACGCTACTATTTCCGGAGGGCACGAGGTGGTGGACAGTCAGTACGAATCGAAGCTAAACGACCGCCCACTGGCTGCGCTTTTGGCGGAAGCCACAGAAAAAGATCGCCTGCTACAACGCACCACCGTTGGCATTCACCGCGATGATTTGGCGCTCACACTTGATGGACGTTCTGTTAAACAATTCGCTTCCCAAGGGCAGTTGAAATCATTGGTGTTGGCCCTGAAACTCGCCCAATACGAAATGTTGCGCCGCGAAAAAAACATGCGCCCTTTGCTCCTGCTCGACGATATTTTCGACAAGTTAGATAAAAACAGGGTACAGCAGCTACTCGAATTACTTTTGCAACAGTCGTTCGGGCAAATTTTCATCACCGATACCGACGAGCAGCGCGTGCGGGAAATCTTGAGCAAGCTCGATACGCCGTTTCACCTGTATCACGTTGAAGCGGGCGTAGCGACCTTAGCACATACGGCTTGAGGCGATTGCAATACCATGCGATTGCACGGGTTGGTTTGATTTGCTGAATTGAATGAGAAAGGTTATCTTCGCAAAGTACTGAGACCATGCCATGACCCCTGTTATCACGCGACCATTGCCTACTGCTGCCCCTACACCGCGCCCGAAGCAGGATTTTCGGTGGTGGTGCTTGCTTTTTTCAGCCATAGGCGGTATCTTGTACATCGTCGCTCAGTGGCAGGAGACTGATTTTCTGACTGCCGACGCGGAAGGCAATCCGGTGCTGTCGGAAGAGCGGCAGCGAAAATTGGCACGCGCCCTGCAAGAATTAGACGAAGCAGAACAGTATGCATTGCTGGCTACACGCAATGGCCATTATCCATGCTTTAGTTGTGTGGATAGCACTCATATATTTTTATATCAGGGTGAAGTCTGGAAATATGGGGTCACTACCAAAGGAGAAAAAGGCAGATATGGCAGTGCACTTTCTTCTAACTATTTGACTTATTACGTTCAGTATCAAGGAGATTTAACGACTTGTAAGAAGCAGGAGCTGCTGAAAATTTATCATTATGCAAAATTGCCGGAAAACCTGAAACGTAGTCCTCTTTTAATCAGACCACCCGGCAACAAAATTGATCAATAAATAAGATGCGTGACCCTTTTGTAGTTTCGGGAATCCTCTGGCATGAAATTGGTAATAAGGTCTCTCCGGACAATACCAATAAGGTAGAAAATTTATTGAATACAGCTCTTTTATTTGAAAATTACGGCTCCGGGCTTACGGGGCTGGCGTTTATTTTTATTGTGGTGCAACCCGACAATCGCATCCATGAAGAAGTATTGCGCTACAGCCGCAAAAAACGCGAATTGTACATCCAAAAAAAATTGCCTTACGACCTTGTTGTAGCTTATGACAAGCCGCAGGTGCTGCAACTGATGGCTGCTACCTACCTCGAAACACTGGAAACTTTAGACAAAAAACGCATCCCAAACTTTGACCTGCCGCGCTTCCGGGCAGATGTGCAGGCGCTGTTTGAGGCGCAGGGCTGGTTGGTGGAAACACCACTTGGGCAAGAGCCTTAGCCTGTAATTTTATTGTCGGTGTTTTGCTATTTTTGCACCATTATGCACACTATCGTCATCAAACCCCAGTCTGCGCCGCTGCGCCCGAAGCAGGATTTTCGGTAGTGGTGCTTGCTTTTTTCAGCCATAGGCGGTATCTTGTACATCGTCGCTCAGTGGCAGGAGACTGATTTTCTGACTGCCGACGAGGAAGGCAATCCGGTGCTGTCGGAAGAGCGGCAGCGGCAATTGGAAAAAGCGCTGCAACAATTGGAAGAAGCGGAACAGTATGTACTGGTAGCCGCCATAAATGGTAGTTATCCCTGTTATAATTGCAAGGATAGTACGGTTATATATCTTTACAAAGGCGAAGTTTGGAAATATGGAACAACGACAAAAGGCGAGCGGGGAAGGTACGGCAATACACTTGCGAACCGAGGACTGGCTTATCGAATTCAGTATAAAGGAACCTTGCAGGCTTGTTTGCAAGAAGAAAAACGAAAAATTTTTACTTATGCCTTGCTTCCGGAAAATTTAAAACGCGCATTTCCTTTGATTCGTCCACCCGGCAACAAGGTAGATAGATAAGATACTATGCGTGTACCATTTGTAGTTTCTTGTATTACTTGGCACGAGATTAGCGACAAGATAGAATTTGACAACATTAACCGAATGGAAGATTCGCTTAATGAATCACTTTGTTTGAATGACTACGGCTCCGGGCTTACGGGGCTGGCGTTTATTTTTATTGCCGTGCAACCCGACAATCGCATCCATGAGGAAGTATTGCGCTACAGCCGCAAAAAACGCGAATTGTACATCCAAAAAAAATTGCCTTACGACCTTGTTGTAGCTTATGACAAGCCGCAGGTGCTGCAACTGATGGCTGCTACCTACCTCGAAACACTGGAAACTTTAGACAAAAAACGCATCCCAAACTTTGACCTGCCGCGCTTCCGGGCAGATGTGCAGGCGCTGTTTGAGGCGCAGGGCTGGTTGGTGGAGCAAGCCACCGGATGACTTGTTTCTATTTTGACTTATTTTAAATTTGCTAAAAAACTTGCACAACTTTATTAAAAAAAATATCTTTGCTGTTATTACAAGTAAATGTAACGCTGCTCTTATAATCTGCCGTTTCCATTTCGAGCTTTCACGGGCATTCTGCATTCCACACTCTGAATCACATTCTCCTATTTCGGCACGGCTTTCGCTATGCAATGGCACATAGCCTACTGGGCGTTTGCTGCATTTGATATCATGCACCGAAATAGCTGATATATTTTCTAAACCCTTGAAACACTATTGTCCCATGAAAAAATGCTTACTACTGGCGCTCTTTGCGCTGCTCGTGTATGCCTGTACGCAGGATCAATTAGGCAACCCACTGGATACACAATTAGAAAAAGCCCTCGAAAGACTGGCCCCCAACCGCGACATCCGCTATTTTCAACTGCCCGAAAGTACAGACCTCGGCTCCATTCCGCAAGGCGTGGGCAATACCCTTACCCCAGAAAAAGTAGCGCTTGGCAAGATGCTCTTTTATGAAACCGGATTAGGACTCGACGCCCGCTACGAAAACGGCCGCGGCACGTATTCCTGCGCTTCTTGCCACTTGCCGACGGCGGGCTTCATGCCGGGGCGGGTACAAGGCATTGCCGACGGTGGTTTTGGTTTTGGGCACAATGGCGAAGGGCGTGGCAAATTCAATAACTACGCTGGCAGCGAAATTGACGCTCAAGAAGCGCGGCCTATCAGTTTGCTCAATGTCGCTTTTGTCACCAATTCAATGTGGAACGGCAAGTTTGGTGCCAATCACGTCAACGTCGGTACCGAGCACCTTTGGGACAGCGACCCTGAACTCGAAGCCAACAAGCTTGGCCTCGACGGGCTGGAAGGCCAAAACATCGAAGGTACCATTGTGCATCGTATGGTGTTCAACCATCCTTATGTATTGGACACTTTGGGCTACCGCGCTATGTTTGATAAAGCCTTCCCTGACTGGCCCTTGGAAGAGCGCTACGACCGGCTGGCTGCCAGTTTTGCCCTTTCGGCTTATATCCGCACTTTGTTGCCCACCAAAGCTCCTTTCCAAGAATGGGTCAAGGGCAATATAGCCGCTATGAGCGACCAAGAAAAGAGCGGTGCGTTGGTGTTTTTTGGCAAGGCGGGCTGCTATCGTTGTCACAAGGGCGGGGCGCTCAGTTCCAACGAATTTCATGCATTGGGCGTGAAAGACCTTTATGAAGCAGAGGGGGTTTTCAAATCTTTCCCCGACAGCAAGCGCAACTTCGGGCGAGGTGGGTTCACTGGCAAGCAGGAAGATATGTTCCGATTCAAAGTGCCTTCCATTTACAATATGAAAGACTCGCCTTTCTACTTTCACGGCAGTAGCATTCGCTCCTTAGAGGCTTTGGTAGAATATTTCAACAATGGCATCCCGGAGAATCCGCGGATTCCGAGAGAAAATATCTCGCCGTTTTTTCATCCCTTGCATCTGACCGAACAGGAAAAGGCGGATTTGGTTGCTTTTTTGGCGGATGGGCTGCGCGACCCCGACCTGCTGCGCTTTGCGCCAGAGGGCTTGTTGTCGGGCAATTGTTTTCCTAATAATGACCAAGTTTCGCAGGTGGATCTCGGATGTCGTTAACAAAAAGCCTTGTTTGCTGAAAAGCAGAACCATCCGGGTGTATTTTTTCGTAAATAAAAGCAATGCGTTGCAGAATCGGCACGTTTTGTCGGGTAGATTCTATTTCCTTGTTTCAGCTTGGGCAGAGGGTACCAAAGCACGTTTTTTCCAAAACAATCGCATCTATGAATCGTTTCCTATCTAATTTTTTAGCCATAATTAGCCTGTTGGTATTGGCATTATCCGGCTGCGTATCCGACCAGTTGCCTGAGCCAGAAGTGCTGGATTGTAATGAAACTCCGACTTCCTACGACTTGAACGTGCGCGACATTATTGACCGGAGCTGCGCTTATAGCGGTTGCCATTTGGACACAGCGCCCGGCAATTATACTACCTACGAAGGGTTGAAATTTGTGTTGGATAATGGCTCCTTCCGGCAAAGGGTATTAGTCATCAAGGACGACCCGCTGCTGGGTATGCCGCCGAATAATGCTCCTGCGGGCCGGCCGCGAAGCCTGACTACGGAAGAATTAGCCCTGCTGCGTTGCTGGGTGAACGACGGCTACCCGAAAAACTGAAAATCATCACTTTTTAGGATAATTGTAAATCATGAAAAAAATCCTCCCACTTACCTTCGCCTTGCTGTTGGTTTTTTCCGCACAAGCGCAAGATTATGTATTGCAAACTTTCAAAGACAGACGGGTAATCAACACCCAGTCGGTGGAAACCTTGCCCAAACGCAAACTCGACGTGCGCATCAGCCACCGCTTCGGCGATGTGGCAGGTGATAATGGCGGCTTCCAGACCTTGTTTGGCCTCGAAAACGCAGCGGATGTGCTCATCGGAGCGGAGTATGGCTTCACGGACAACCTGACGGTGGGGCTGTTTCGGGCCAAAGGCGCGGGCTTCATGCCGGAGGGCAATGCCGGGCTGCGCCAGTTGATGAATGGCGTGCTGAAGTACCGTATTGTGCAGCAAACTAACGATGGTGGCTCGCCTGTGACGGTGGCTGTAGTGGGGCTGGCCACCATGTCCACTGCACCACGGGTGAAAGACAGCCCCGAAGCCATTAGCAGTTTCCCGAAGTTTGCGCACCGTTTTGCTTACAATGCCCAGTTGCTCGTTGCGCGTAAGTTTTCCGACGGTTTTTCTCTACAAATCATCCCTGGCTATACGCATCGCGCCTTGACTCCTTTTGGTGACGAAAATGGCATTTTCAGTCTTGGCGCAGCCACCAGAGTGCAGTTGAGCAAAGTCTTTGCTTTTGTGGCGGATGCTACCGTGCCTTTTTCCGAGCGCCGCCGCCCGGAGAACGGTTTTTATCCTGCCATTGGGCTGGGTTTGGAGATTGACACCGGCGGGCACGTTTTTCAGGTCAATTTTACCAATGCAACCGGCATCATGGAAACGGATTATATTCCTTACACAACCACCAACTGGCTCGACGGGCAGTTCCGCCTCGGTTTTACTATTTCTCGTTTGTTCAATTTGTAAAATGAAAAATGACTCTTATAGAACTGATTTTCAGCAAAATAGATATTGTTTTTCGATATTAAATATTAAACTTGTCCGACGATTTTTATATGAAAAAGACGATTTTTGTTACCATACTTATGGTCTGCGGGCTACTTTTTATCAACACCGGCTGGCGGCATCATGTACCGGATTTTATAGCTACTCCTGAGGCCAAATTAGCAGAAACACTCGTACAACTTGGCGATGCACCTCAGCCACACCAGCCCGACCTGAGCCTGCCCGGCGTGTCGGCTGAGCGCGGCCGCGAATTGGTGCATACCGGCATCACTGCCAAACCCAACGGCGGCAAAACCGGCAAGCAGAGCAAGCACTTTGTGTGCACTTCTTGTCATAATATGGAACGGGAAGACCCCGACCTGCGCGTGTCCGACCCGCAGGCGCGCCTGCACTACGTCAAGGATCAGGGCTTGCCTTTTTTGCAAGGCACTACTTTGTACGGCGCGGTGAATCGCAATTCTTTCTACAATGGATTTTACGAAGAAAAATACGGCGCGTTGGTGACGCCCGCCCGCAATGACCTGCGGGAGGCCATCCAATTGTGCGCCATCGAATGCTCGCAGGGCCGCCTCCTCGAAGCCTGGGAGCTGGAGTCGGTACTGGCTTATCTCTGGACGATAGATTTGACGCTCGCCGATTTGAAGCTCGAACCAGAACAATACGAAATGCTCAACGCGGCCCTCCAAGGACAGCAGGATGCGAAGGTCGCTGTTGCCTTGCTCAAGTCACTTTATTTGCCTGGCTCGCCGGCTACGTTTGCCTATCCGCCCGACGACCGCCGCCAGGGCTACGCCGCTCAAGGCGACCCCGCCAATGGGCAATTGATTTACGAATTGAGTTGTTTGCATTGCCACGAGCATGGCCGCTATGCCTTTTTCCGGATGGACAACTCCCGCGAAACGTTCCGCTATTTGCAAAAGCACATCCCGCGCTACACGCGCTATTCGTTGTACCAAGTGTCGCGCTGGGGCACTTCGCCCGTACCCGGCAAGGAAACCTATATGCCCAATTATACACAAGAAAAACTAAGCGACCAGCAAATGGAAGATGTACGTGCTTATATTGAAATGATGGCTAAGTAGGTTTGCGGTTTGTGGTTCGCGGTTTGCGGTTCGAGAATTGTTATAAGATGGGCTTTTGGGGCAAGGGCTGCCAATCTATGTTTTCCAACTGACGATTGCCATGAATTAACCTTCGGTTAACATGGATATTGCTGTAATCAGGTGACAAAATGGTATTTTGTGCGCTACTTTTTCGACGTTCGCGCGTCATAAAAAACACATACAAACCGATTGAGCATCATGAGAGTTACACTTGCCGCCGCCTTTCTCCTCCTGTTTTCCTTACAAGGTTTTAATCAGGTTGTTATCTGGGAAGAAGATTTCGAGAGTTATCCGAACGGAACAGTGACCGCCCCGCCCAAATGGACGGCCGCAGGAATCGATTGTGATGACCCAGGTCTGAATATTGGCAACCGCTTTGGGGTGTACGACGGCGCTTTCTGGGTGCAGGATGTGGAGGGCGCTCCTTGCTGCTCGCCGGGCGGTAGCGGCCGGAATATTTGGCAGTCTCAATCCATCAACATTGCGGCCTACAGTTGCGTCAGCGTTTCGCTCGATATAGACGGCGGCGGCGATATGGAGTGCGATTTTCCGGCTGGCCCCAGTTTTGCCTGCAACAACAGCCACGACCAGGTTGTAGTAGAATACATCCTTGATGGGGTGCTGACTCAGTTTCCCGGCGGCTACATTTGCGGTTTGAATGGCATTGGTACCATTTCCGTATCCGATTTGAAAGGCATCACTTTGACCATCCGGGTGACCTTAGGCAACAAAGCCAACGACGAATATTACACCATTGACAATGTCGTGGTTACCGGTTCGCTTTTGGCTACGCCTACCATCACAGGCCCTACGACCGTTTGCGACGGCGGTGCGTCTATCAACCTCACGGCTAATCCAGCCGGCCTGCCTTCCTACGAATGGAGCGACGGCGCCACCGGCCGCGTCAACAGCATCAATACGCCCGGCGTTTACACTGTCACGGTGCGCAATGCCGCCGGCTGCGAAGTGACTTCGGCTCCTTTCACCGTAAATTCGGCTCCAGCCGCTCCGGTTACGATTACGGGGCCAAGCCAGATTTGCGCTACGGGCGGTACGGCCACCCTGACGGCTAATCCAGCCGGATTACCGAGCTACCAGTGGTCCACCGGACAAACTACTCGCGCCATTACGGTTAGCAACGGCGATGTTTACACCGTCACCGTGACCAATGCTGCGGGCTGCACCGGCGAAGCGAGTTTTCTGTTGGATGAGGTGCCACGCCCCAGTATAGACCCGCCGAGCGATCTGGATGGTTGCGGTGCGGTAGAATTGCCAGAAATTACTGGCTCGGATTTGCCAGGCACCGAAGCTTATTTTACAGGAGCTAATGGCTCCGGCACGCGTTTCAGTGCAGGGGCATTGATACCTCCTCCGTCTCGTACCTTGTTCCTCTTTGCCAGCGTGCCTGGCCTGCCGGGCTGCTCTGCTCAGGAAACGGTGCGCGTCAACGTGACCCAAAGTCCCAATATTTTTGCCATACCTAATGTAACGGTCTGCAATTCCTACACCTTACCGCCGGTACCCGGTACTTTTCTGACTGGCAACAGAGCTTACTACACCGGCTCGGGCGCTACTGGCACGCGCTTCAATCCTGGCGATGTGATTACCACTTCGAGGGTGCTCTATGCCTACGCTGGCAGCGATGATTGCAATGATGAGCGCGAATTCACGATAACCATTGTGCCAGGCATCAATGTGAATGATTTACCCGACCAGTCGGTTTGTGCGTTTTATGTATTACCTCCTATCACCGGTACGGGGCTTACGGGCAATCAGGGCTATTACACCGGCGCTGGCGGTACTGGTACGCGTTTTAATGCTGGCGATACCATTCGCACCACTCGCACGCTGTTCATTTATGATAGCAATGCGGGCTGCTCGGATGAAGAAAGTGTAACCATTACCATTACGAATGGCCCAGAAATTACGCCCCTGCCCAATCAAATTATTTGCAACAGCTATACCTTGCCCACTATTACGGGGGCTAATCTGAGCGGCAACCAGGCGTATTACACCGAACCCAATGGCGGCGGTACCCGATTCAGTCCTGGCGATATAATAACGACCTCCCAAAGGCTTTATATCTATGATGCAGAAGGCGCTTGTAGCAATGAACAATCGTTTGTGGTCACCATTGTTGGTACGCCCGATGTGATGTCAGTGGACGATGTGGAGGTTTGCGGTTTTTATGTATTGCCGGCTATTACAGGGGATAACCTGACGGGTAATCAGGCTTATTATACCTTAGCCAACGGCTCTGGCACACGATACAATGTAGGCGATACCATTTTCACACCGCAATCCCTTTTCATTTATGATGGTGCGGTGGGCTGTAGCGACGAGGAAGTATTCAATGTCAATATTCTATCGCCGCCTATGCTGGATGCGCCTGCCAATCGGACGGCTTGTACGTTTTTCAGGCTGCCGGCCATTCTCGGTGCCAACCTGAGTGGCAATGAAGCTTATTATACCGAACCCGGTGGCAATGGTCTTTCGTTCAACCCCGGCGATACGATTCGCAACAGCGGGACGTATTTTATTTTTGATGATAATGGGCTGTGTACCGACGAGCAA
>CALMSO010000029.1 GCA_937872385.1 uncultured Saprospiraceae bacterium | reverse complement strand
CATAAACCCACCAGGTGCTCAGTGCCAGCAATGCTATGGCAGCGGCGCGCAGCAAGAAGGTATATCCGAGCCGCCGGATGCGCGGGCTGGAGTGCTCGGTGGCGGCTATTTTTTCTAATAATTTTGTCTCAAACGCTTCGTCCAACTGTTCACTGCGCTCACTTTCGAGGTACTGAAACAAAGGCTGCCAGGTGCGTAGCGAAGCTGGTACTTCAGGCTGATTGAAATATGCGCGCAATGCCGCTTCTTCTTGCAGAGACGTTTCGCCGTCGAAGTATCGGTTCAATAATTCATTTACTTCCTGAAGGTTCATGCGATTTGGTTTTTGATTAAATGCTCGCGCATATGGGTTCTGGCTCTAAAAAGATTAATTTTCACTTGGCTAAGTGGCATGTTTAATGCTTGGCTAATTTCCTCGTAGCTCAGCCCTTCAATGTCGCGCAGTTGCATCACCATTCGATGTTTTTCGGGCAGGTGCTGCATGGCATTGCGAATGGTATTGATCATGTCGTTGCTTTCCATTTGTTGGTCGGGTTGTGCCGTTTCGTCGCGCCAGTCGGCGTACTCTGGCAGTTGGTCCGTCCGGTTGTGCTTAGATCGCAGCCGGTCGAGCGATAGATTTTTCGTCATGGTCATCATCAATGCTTCCATATTTTCTACTTCGTGCCAAGTGTCGCGGCGTTGCCAAATGCGCACCAGCACCTCCTGCACTACATCTTCGGCTTCCATGGCATTTTTCAAAATGCTTTGCGCGAAGCGGTATAGTTTGTCCTTAGCGGGCAATATGTGCTGTTTAAAATAAAGTTGACTCATCTTGGTGGCAACTGTTTTTTTTTTGCGCCGGCGCATTCGTCAGGTGATTTCTTATGTGCGCTACAAAGGGGTGACGATTGGGTCGGCAAAAGGTTACAGCTTTGCAATAATTTTTTTAAAAAAAAATCTTCCGGCGCCCTATACTGCCAGAAAACACAAGCGCCGCTGCCGTCGGAACAGATGCCCCGGCAGCACGGCGCTTGCACCGTTTTTTTTCATGCAATGAATTACATTTTCTTCTGAATGTTTTCTACCATCCGTGCGATGCTGTCCGGCTGGGTCTTACCGTATTGCAAGCCAAGATAAGGTATAGCGTGCTCAATCAAAAAACGAGCGGCAGACATTTTACCGGTGGCTTGATAAATTTCTAACAGTTCTGCTTCTATCATTTCCGGATTGTAAAAGCGCACCTGAAAACGGCTCAAGTACTGCTCCTCGCCGGTGATCTGATTGATGTACCACAGTTCAGAATAATGTACATTAGATTCTTCATACGTATTGCCCTGAAGTTCAAATACTTGCTTATCTAATTGAAATTCCTGCCCGACATGAGGCAGCCGTTTGCCGATCCAGCCATCATCCAAGTAATGGCGCACCACGAAAAACCGATCTGCATCAAGCGTAAAGCGTCCGGCTGTCACCTTGAATTTAGCCGCACCTATAAAGAAAAGCTGCTCGCGGAAAAAAGCTTTCAGATCGTACTGGTCTTCAAATACTTGTGAGGCGTGGTCACCATTGGTACGCGTAGCCGCTGCATAATACTCGTTGGGAGGTAGCAGTGCATCTTTCAGTGCAACGATAAATTCGCCTTTAGCAGCCTTGCCTTTATCTTTTACACCGAGTACGTAATATCCCTTACCCGGCGAAATGACGTACGCAAAAGCAGTGGCCGCGCCAAACCGCAGCTTGGCATTTTCGCTTATCTTATCCTTTTTTTGTACCACTTTGTCGTCAGCATATACCACACCACTGACGTTGAGGACATAATACTGGGCCCGCCCCGCAAGGCATAGCCCCATTAACAACAGAAAAATGGGAAGCGTTCTCATGATGTTTGTTTTTATAATACCTTAATCAAGTTCTCAAATTGCGAAAAGCAAAAAACAATAGTAAAAGCAGCTATGTATCAGGTAGTTACAACTTCTTCGAGCGCCGCGGCGGATTGCCTTTTATGTAAACCCGCTTTTTTCCAAATAAATTCTATCATTTTGATATAAATAAGCAAGATAAGAATATTGATGTGAATATTAAATAAAAAATAAGAAAATAGCGTCGTCAGTGTAAGTAATACAAATTCATCCAACGAATTGAGCACCGTCTGCCCCAGTTTCGATTTAAACAGACCGAGCAGCCACGCGGGCCGGCTGACGCGTACATCCGAAAAAACCCGGTACGAGATAAACGTGAAAGCCATGAGCAAGTAAATGATCCAACTTGCCCGCACTGCATTTTGGCCGCTCACCAGCGTCAGGTAGGCATTGTACAAAACGAGCAATCCTGGCATTTTGCCGAAAGGTGTCAGATGCAAATCTTCCTTAAAATCACCTATCAGTATTAGTTTGCCTTTAAAAAAGCTGCCTAAGTCTTCTTCGCTCATAAATTCCTGCGATTCGATAATGGTGCCCATTTCATACACCGCAAAATTGGCGTCGCCGAGGTCTGTACCGATGCGAAAATCGGAGTTGCGCACCTTGAAATCGGTGATGGGCGAAGGCAAACTCAGGCGGCCATTGAGCCGATGTCCAATTTTTCCTTTCTGAAAGCGCACCTGATTGATTTTTTGGTGCATGACCAGTGGTGCGGTGCGCAGCGAATCGCCCAGCAGCAAAGGAAATTTCAAAAAAAGCCCTTCGGTAGCTGTATAATAAGTAGCCGGTGCATAAGCCATCGTTATAATCGGCAATATGTGGTGCCCATCCGTATTCAAGTGGCTCACACCCAGTAGTTTATCACCCAATTTTGCAAAAGCAGCTCCGAGGCGGCGGTCGTACTGGGTACTGTCTTCAAACAGCACATCGCAGAGCACAAAGCGTACTTCTGGCTCGTAATGATTCAGCAATTCAAAAAACTCCGCGAGGTGCTGCCGATCTGTAATGACCTTGCGATGATAGGAGCTTGGCTCGCCAGATTCATTTAGCCCGTTGATAATGGTTTTATTATTCGATACATTGACGAACAATACCTCCTCCGGCGAGGGCTTGGGGTCAAAGCCAAACAGCGATTTTTTGGTCAGCGAAGACCACTTGATCAGGAATGCCTCATCCCCAAATGTGTAGGGCAAACTCAGCCAGTAGTAAGCAAAGCCCAGCATAAAAAAGGCATTCAGGATACTCAAAATCCAAATGGTAACCCCTCGTTTTTTTCTTTTCCGTTGCATACTACTTAATAATCAATGACATGAGAAAATGATGACAATGTAGTGGTCGCTCAGCAGTAGTCAAGGGTGATTCTATGTATTAGAATATTTATTTTAAGCAGCTGAAAGTCAGATAATTAGAAATTGTTTAGAAGGTTTGGGTTGCTGTGCACCACTTGTTTCAATATTCAAAAATAATGGAAACAAGCGCCCGGTGTGTATTATTGTCGGCAAAAATGATAAATTTTACGACCAAATTCTATTTAGCCGCTTTTTATTTCAAAGACAGCACTTTATTTAGAATATTATCCTTTTTAAGCTCGAAAAATGGAATAATTTTAAACCCATCGAGAATTGTACAATTTTCATCGAGAATTTGCTCATTCTGACGCGAAAAGTTTGGTTGCGAATATTTTGGCAGCTATATTTGCCTAAACAAAGCGAAATTATAATTCTTTTATATTCGCGCTTATTGCCTCCCCAAAAAATACCCGCTCCAAAAAAAATGGCGGTATCATTTGTAAAACTGCCTTATGAATTTTCTTTATAAGAAATTGACAATCAAACATTTAAAACGTCATTCCAATTACAAAATGTTCCCTTTTCGCATAGTCTTTGAAAAATAATCCGGTCTTTCGTTCTCGAAAATGACACCCTGATTGCCAGACATCAGTTGTTGAGCTGAGGCCTTGCATTGGTATCAGCGTTGAGTCAAAGTGCTAATGACCGAGTCATTTCTTTAGTCCCGCAATTGCCCGTGTTGCATTTACAAAATTAGTCAAAGACTCCTGAAAACACTGTATTTTCGGATGCTAATGGCTTGTTCATACTGCCCTGTCTGAGGTGTGTATGATGGTGGCGCGAGCGTTCAGCAGGGCCATTGAGGTAGTAAATTATTACAATACAATTGTTATTTAATTACATTACAATCATTTTTTCATCAAAACATTTAGTAATATGAATATTCCAGTCGCCAACAGCCAAGTCACCAAGTGCGTCGTTTCGTTGGGCAATGCCCACCACAAAACGATTGAGGTAAACCTGTCGTCCGTAGGCAACGTGCGCGTAGCCGTGCTACAAGTAGAAGGCAAGAGCCAAATAGTATCTTCCAGTATTTTGCACGCCGGCCATACTCGTGCAGATTTCCGTTTTTTCAACGACGGCGAGCTATGGCTGACTCCGCTGGCAGAAAGCTCCGGCGCGCCCATGTCTGCTAATGTTCCGGCTACTTTTTCGTTCGCACTGGGCGGTACCAGCCTCAGGGTGGAGGTAGCAGCCGATACCGATACCGCCGATCGGGGCATGACCGATGCCAAGACCAAAGTACCCGACGAGGTTTAAAAACACGGGGCATTTTTTTGGTAAGGCCACACTAATTTATAACCACCTGTGGTCAGGCGCCTTATGCCTGCCGCCAAGTTCGTTTTATTATGCCAAAGTTATTGTTATTATTGGCGCTCGTTTTCCTGTGGGGCAGCAGGGCAGTGGCCCAGCCTGCTTTAGCAGAAGCAGACCTGTACCTGAACGCGGCTAAAGCAGCCCTGAGGCAGGGACAAATAGACAGTGTTGCCATCTACGTGGCGCAGGCGCGAGCTATTGGCTTGCAAATGCCTGATACAGAGACTTATATCAATGGCTGTACAGATGTTGCAAAAGCTTTGTTCAGAGAATACCCAGAACGGGGAGTGCAGCTTCTGAAGCGCTTGCGCAGCGATGTGCAGGCCTTGCACGGAGTTGACTCCCCCTTCGATAACGAAATTTGCTACCAGATAGCTCGTGGCTTTTATTTCCAGCGCGCCTACGACTCCTGCCGGGTATATGCCACCGAGAACCTGCGCCGCATGGAGCGCTCGTCGGTCAATGCCCTCGACAGGGCCAATCATTACAACCTGCTGGGCGCAGCCTACAACCTGAGCGGGCAATCGGCCAAAGCCCTCGAGGAATATAAAAAAGTATTGACGATTCGCATGGCCATACTGGGGGCAGAAGACAACCAGATTGCCAGTATTTACTTCAATCTTGGCAATACTTATTCCAATCTGAAGCTATATAATAAGGCCTTAGAAGCCTACACCCTCGGCATCAAGATACGGGAAAAAGTATTGGGCAATAAGCATCCTGACTTAGCCAGCATTTATTTCAATGTGGGCGTCATGTATGATGACAAAGGCGAGTATAATAATGCGATTCGTTATTTAGAGCAGGCGCTGGATATTTTTCAGGAAAACCCGGAGCAGTTTGACCAGCAGATTGCCGGTATTTTCAACAACTTAGCCATTGCTTATAAAAACAAAGGCGCTTATCAGGAAGCCGCTGGTTATCATCAGCAATCGGTGCAAAAATACGAGCAACTAACGGGCGATAATTCCCTGAAAATTGCCGACGTTTATACCAACTTAGCCATCCTCGCTGGCCTCAAGGGAGCCTATCATCAGGCAGTGGAGCTGCACGAACAGGCACTCCGGCTCTACGAGCAAAAGCTGCCACCCCACGACCCTCGGCTCATCGCTGCGGCCAACAATCTCGGCATTGCCTACGCTGATGACGGCGACTTTGAGGGGGCGCTGTCGCAATTGCTGGGCTTGGTTCCGCTGATTGAAAACAATGCTGCGCAACGTGAGCAGTTTGCCAACCTCAACAACGATATTGCCGATATTTATTTTAAAATCGGCAACCGGGCGACGTCCAAAACCTACAACTTGCGCGCGCTGGCTATCCAGCGGGAAATATTCACGGACAAAAGCTACAAACTGGCGGCTACATACAACAGCCTTGCGAAAATTGCCGAAGCCGAAAGCGATTATGAACTGGCACTCAGCTACTTGCAAGAAGCAATGGCCGCCAATCATGCTCATTTCAAAGCTACTCCGAACAATGCCATCCCGAATGCTCAGGGATACTTTCGGTACGAATATTTTGTAGAATCGCTGCTGCTAAAAGCTCAACTCATCACTCGTGCTACCAAGCCCGAAGCCGCTGCGCTTTTGCAAGCCAAATTTTTGTATCAGGTGGTAGATACCGTGCTCACCGAGGTGCAAGGCGAACTCATCTCTTCGGAAGACAAACTCCGGCTGTCAGAAAAGATTTACGAATTGTCGCAGCGCGCTATTGAAAATTGTGTCCAATTAGCAGATGCCACCGGCGACGCCCGTTTTTGGGAAGCGGCCTTTCGCTACGTCGAAAAGAGCAAAAATACGGTACTAACGCAGTCCATCACAGCCAATCAGGCACGGCACTTTGCGGGCATCCCCGATTCTTTGGTAGCGCTGGAAAACCAGTTGCAATCGAATATTAGATATTACAAATTGCAGCTCACCGAACAACCCGACAGCGCGGCTATACTTTTGTACCAAAACGAGCTTTTCGCGGCCGAAGTAGCGCACCGCACCCTGATGCACCAGTTGGAGGTACAATATCCTTTTTATCACCAGCTCAAATACGATCGCAATGTGCCGCGCGTGCGAGCCATCCAGTTTGCCTTACCAGAAAAAACGGCTCTGGTGAGTTATTTTACGGGCGACTCCACACTTTATTGTTTTGTCATTACCAAACAGGATTTTTTGGTGCACCGCAAGGCGATTGGCTCAGATTTTTACGAACAGCAGGTAGGCTTGCGAAAAAGTATTGCTTTACAATTGGATGAAGACTATTTATGGCTGGCGCACCGATTGTATAAAACCCTGTTTCCCTTTGCTTTAGATAAAGAAATAAATGCCCTGATCATTGTGCCCGATGGCAATCTGAGTAAAATGCCCTTTGAAGCACTGCTCACGCGTGAAGTGCGCCCACGCACTGGTACGTCCTCCTTTGCTGGGCTGCCCTACCTGTTGCAGCAATATCAAATTAGCTATGCCCTGTCGGGAGCGCTTTTTTATCAGCAAAAGTTACTAACGCCTGCGGCCGTAGAGCAGCGCGAAGGATTAGTAGCTTATGCACCCGTATTTGCTGAACCACAAAACCTGAACCTCTTCAGTAGTGGCAGTCGCAATCCATTAGCAGCCGAAGATGGCGGCGTGCGACGCAGTATTTCATTAGACGGCCAATACATAGCCGCCCTGCCTGCCACCGCCGATGAAGTAACGGCTATTGCAGAAGTATTTCAAAACCAAAGGCAGCCCGTCTCTACTTTTTTGTTTCAGAATGCCAACGAGGAAGCACTCAAACGCAGCGATATGAGCCGCAGCAAATACATTCACATTGCTACGCATGGCTTTATCAATGAGGCCCAGCCCGACTTGTCGGGGCTGCTGTTGTTTCCGCAGCTATCCGGATCCGAAGACCACATTTTGTACTCCGGCGAAGTATATAGCTTAAATCTGCGCGCCAATTTGGTGGTGCTCTCCGCTTGCGAAACCGGCCTTGGCAAGGTTGCTAATGGCGAAGGATTGCTGGGGCTATCGCGGGCATTTCTATACGCCGGTGCGGAAAACTTAGTCGTTTCGCTCTGGAAAGTGCAAGACCGCGCCACCGCCGACCTGATGGTGCGTTTTTATCAGCAGCACCTGAATGGGCAGGCCAAAGGCTTCAGCATCCCTTTGCGGCAAGCCAAACTCGATCTGATTGGCTCTGAAACCTTCAGTCATCCGTACTACTGGTCGGCTTTTGTGCTCATTGGGCAATGATAAAAACAAATGCAATAAATTATTCACTAACCTTTAAATTCAAACAATTATGAGCTTACCTAATATTATGTCAGTCTTAAATAATGCGCTTTACCGCCGGTCTTTCACAAATGGTGCAAGTGGAAAAAAACTACAGTTTACTGCGAATACCTTGGAGAATAACACGCTCGTGTATGTAAGCAGAAGAGATTTTGGTAAAGGAACAACGGAAGCTTCCGATTTTTTGATTCTCCGGGATGGTAAAAAACAAGATCAATTTGCTTCTAACACCGGAACCATAGAAATGGTTACCATACTGAAGCCAGACTATGAAAATGGGAAAATTGTAGTTGGTGCCGGGGATTCCCTTGATCCGAATGACAATTTTGTGGCAGCTCGTTTAAGCGTAGCCTTTGGGGATGCGCCACCAACCGGGGTCGCAACTTTTAACACCTCTTTTAATGGACAGCCTGTCACCTTAATGAATCCTTCCCAGATTCCGGCAGATTATTACATCAACCTGAAGGACCTCGCCGCCGGCAAACGCTATTGCAGGCTTACCGTCGACACCTTCAAATTGCCGGACGAAACAATCTGGGGTGCCTTGGAGAACAGCGTTATCCTGCACTTGATGAGCGGTAACAGCGTCGGTTTAATCTATAATAAGAACCCTTCTAAAAAAGACCAGGGCGCTCCCTGGGATGACATCTTTAATCGCGATTTTTATATTGATTTCAACAATTACCCTATGGGTATTTACTTGTTTGCTTTTATTCAGTATCAGCAGAATCCGGATGGGAGTATCAAATTCGAGATCGGTGACCCAAAGACGGATGCGACTGTGAGTGTGGATGAAGTGTGACAGAGGAAAGTCTCTGGTTCAAACGGCACAAAATAAAAAATATAATTAAACATCATTTTGCCAAAAAATTATTAATCAAACATTAAAACAAAAACAACATGCCAAACTTTCAAATTGCAAGCGAAGTTGCAGCTATTTATCCAGTCACAGTAGCCAATGGTCAAACTAAAAGGATAAATGTAACTGCGTCGAGAGTTATTAAGGATAATGCAATGGTATATGCTGCATCCTACATGGGAGACAGTACCGTTCCTTCCGCTTGGGCTTATTTTCAAGGCAATATGGCTCAGCAAACGGTCTGGTTTGATTTTACAACTAACGGGCATATGATGATTACGACGCTGCTGAAGCCGGAGTTTCACAACAAACGGGCAAACGGGCAAGGGCAAAATGTATATGACTTTTTTATTGGTACCGATGCCGGTACGGGGCAAGATTTTCAAGGCTCCCAGGGTGCGGATATTGGAATTACGTTTCTTCCCGGCCTGCAAAGTTCCAATCCAACGCCATATGGAAAAACCCCTTTATTGATCAGCCCCGATATTTTAAAGCAATTGGGCTTTTTGATTAACATCGAGGATGCCGTTTTTGATGGAAAAGCCAATGACAATCAAGCACTTCGTTTCAGCGTAGATGCAGACGCGAATAATAAAAAAATGATCGAAGACAATGTCTGGATACATCTTTATGATGGTGCTGGAAACCTGAAGGGAATCGTAGATACCAACGAAAATGTATCAACTTTTTTCAATCATTTGGACACTGGCTTTCAATTCCTTGCTTTTGTCAAAGTTACGCCAGATCCAGGCAATCCGGGGCGAGGATTTATTTTTGAAATCGGCGACCCTAAGACCGATGCGGCTGTGAGTGTGGATGAAGTATAACAGCACACTGAATTTTATCAAATTTTGCATACTCAAACTTTTCATCACAAAACGCTAAATAAAATGAGTTTACCAACTAATACCCAAATTACAAACGACTCCGTTTTTACTTATGCAAGTAGTGGGCAAGGCAGAAAGAAAACAAGGGTGACAGCCTCCACTTTATTAGATAATGTTGCCGTGTATAGTGTAAAAACGAATGGCACAGATCAGCAATTTATTACATTGCAAGGTAATAAGAAACAAGATAAATTCACCGACAATATCGGTACTGTTCAGATTGGGGCTTTACTCAAACCAGTATGGGATACCGGCGACCCAAATCGGCTGATAGTAGGTGCGGGGGCATCTGCGGACACAAATAACAATGACACAGCAGCTCAAATTTTGGTTAACTGGCAAAATACCCCGCCGGTTGGTTGTTCAATGATGACTGGTTTTTCTGGTAGCACTACTGTGTTCAATACTTCACAGATACCTTCAGACTATTATATTTTTTTCCCTAGGAATGGAGTGAACCGGTATAGTACTTTTGAAGTGCAGAGTTTTATGATAGGAAATGCTAAATTTGGGGAGGTGGAAACCTTCGTTGAATTACATTTGATTGATAACAATGGCAATTTGATTGGGGTAGTTTATGATACGAGTAAATCCGGTAATGACCAAGGCGGCGCCTGGACTAGTATTGCGAATAATACGTTTTATATGGACCTAAATAATTACCCTGGAGGCTTTTACCTACTCCCGCTTATCAAATTCTCGGGGGCTATCGGCGGTCAGGTTAGCTTTACTATTGGTGATCCCAAGACGGATGCAGCCGTTTCTGTAGATGAAATTTAGGTACAGCTCAAAATATAGGGAGAGTTTTTTCTTGAAACGCTCCCTATAATCTATTATTTATCATGAAATGCCTTTTATTATGCGAGACATCATTTTGTCTGTCGGTTTTATTATTGTTTTTATCGGAGTTGCGAAAACTCAGGTCTCTTCTGACTCGCTCCTGATTCTGCAATTGATGGATAGGGCCTTAGTTTTATATGATAATAACGAGAAATTAGATAGTGCAGCCATTTATTTACAAAAAACGAGGAAAATATTTCTCGATAGTAAAGAATGGAATAATTACATCCTGTTTTCATTAGATGTCGCACAAAAATTATATCGAATTAGGTATTATGATGAAGGGATTCAATATTTACAACAAACAGACCAAGATATTGCAAGTGTAAAAACAACGAATGATGCTCAGCGAATAGAGCTGAAATATCAGATGGCTCGCGGGCATTATTTTTTAGGAAACAATGATGAGTGCATCATAATAGTTGAAAATAACCTTACAAAATTAGATAATACTTCTTCCGACTATGCTAATCATAATAACTTATTGGGAGCTACTTTACGCAGAAAAGGATTGACCCTCAAAGCAATTGACGCATACGAGAAAACATTGACTATTCGAAAGAGAGCGCTTGGTGCGCGACACGATCAGGTAGCGAGTATTTTAAATAACATAGGAAATGCTTATGTTGATCTGGGATTATATAGCAAGGCTTTACAATCACTCAATGAAGCGCTTCAGATTCGTGAGGAAAAACTTGGCTCTGACCATCCAAACATAGCGACTATTTTATTAAATCTGGGGACTTTATTTCATTTTAAAGGAGATGAAAATAAAGCCATTCAATATTATCATCGAGCACTCGCCATTTTTAAAGCAAGCCCCGCAGAATATGAAGTTCGAATTGCCGATATTTTTAATAATCTTGCTTTTTCTTACAAAAACAAAGGTGCTTTCCAGGAATCCACCGCTTATCATCAACAAGCCATTCAAAAGTATCAATCTTTGCCAAAGGATTATTCAGTTGAGATTGGAAATGTTTACGTCAATTGGTCCAATCTCGCAGCCCTGCAAAAGGATCATATTAAAGAAGTGGAGTTAGCAGAAAAGGCAATCGTATTATACAAGCAAACACTCGAAGCGAACCACCCGCGCCTGGTCGCAGCACACAATAACCTGGGCATTGCCTACGCCAACACTGGCGACTACGAAGGGGCTATTGCTGAACTTAAAAGCCTCATTCCACTCATCGAAAATGACACGGAACAGCGCGAGCAATTCGCTAATCTTCATAACGATATCGGCGATGTGTATTTTAAGGTCGGGAATTTTGCGGAAGCAAAAGCCTACAATGAACGAGCGCTCACTATCCAGCAGGAATTATTCGACGATAAAAGTTATAAACTGGCTTATACGTACAATAGCTTAGCGAAAATCGCGGAAGCGGCGGGGCGGAACGAACAAGCCTTGCAATATTTGCAAGCAGCGCTGGCGGCAAATCACGCTGAATTTGAGATCGAATACGGCAATGCCGCGCCACCACCCTGGGGCTTTTTCAAATTTGATTATTTCGTAGAATCCTTGCTGCATAAGGCTCGGCTCCTGCGCCGCTCAGCTGATGCGCCGGCGCTGATCCAGGCAAGTTTGTTATATACCGTTGCCGATTCTGCGCTTACGCAGGTGCGCGACGAACTCTTATCGGCGGATGACAAAATCCGGCTATCGGAGAAGGTGTTTGAACTATCACAAGCCGCCATTGCTAATTACGTACAGCTTGCCGAGGCCACCGGCGATAGCCGCTACCTGCAAGAAGCATTTTTGTTTTCCGAAAAAAGCAAGAGCAATGTCTTGTCGCAATCCATCCAGGCGAACCAAGCGAAGCAATTTGCGGGCATCCCGGATTCATTGATTGCACTGGAAGATCAGTTGCAATCAGACATTAATTTTTACAACCTGAAATTAGTAGAACAGCCCGACAGCACGCAGCGCGTTTTGTACCAAAATGAACGCTTCGCGGCGCAGCAAGCTTATCGCAATCTGGTGGAAAAATTAGAATCGGAATATCCGTTTTACTACCAACTCAAATATGACCGTACAACGCCGCAGGTGCAGGCCCTGCAATTTGCGCTACCCGAACGGACGGCGATGGTGAGTTATTTTACTGGCGATTCGGTGTTGTATAGTTTTGTGCTCACCAAAGAAGATTTTCAGGTGCATCGCTCGCCGATTGGGGCGGATTTTTATGAGCAACAGGTGGGTTTCCGCAAAAGTATTACGAATAAACTGGATGCGGATTATGTAGCGCTGGCGCATAATTTGTACCAAATTTTGTTTCCGTTTATACTCGATCGCAGGGTCGAATCGCTTATCATCATTCCGGATGGTACGCTAAATAAATTGCCGTTTGAGGCGCTCTTGACTAAACGCTTCAACCCGCGCGGCAACATCAACTTTACGCGATTACCCTATTTGCTTAATAATTATCAGGTAAATTATGCACTTTCGGCAACGCTTTATTACCAGCAGGAAGCGACCATGTCCGCGCTGAATGTAGCCGGCGAAGGCTTACTGGCGTATGCACCAGTATTCTCGAAGCCACAGGAGGTTGGTCTTTTTGCCAATGAATTCCGCAATCCCATTGCCGCCATCGAGAGCGAAACGAGTCGTACAAGTATTTTGAACGGGCCATACATTTCTGCGCTGCCGGCCACGGCGGACGAAGTGCGGGCGATCGAGCAGATTTTTCAACAGAAAGGGCAAAAAGTTTCGACTTATTTATTCGAAGATGCTAATGAACAACAGCTCAAAGCGAGCAATCTTCAGCGCAGCAAATACATTCACATTGCTACACACGGCTTCATCAATGAAGCTCAGCCTGACTTGTCGGGCTTGCTCCTCTTTCCGACTACTAAAGGACGCGAAGACCACATTTTGTACGCAGGTGAGGTGTATAATTTAAATCTGAGCGCTGAGTTAGTGGTACTTTCTGCTTGCGAAACGGGCTTGGGCAAAGTAGCCAGCGGTGAGGGGCTATTGGGGCTTTCCCGCGCTTTCCGCTACGCCGGCGCAAACAACCTCGTAGTTTCGCTCTGGAAAGTGCAAGACCGCGCCACCGCCGACCTGATGGTGCGTTTTTATCAGCAGCACCTGAATGGGCAGGCCAAAGGCTTCAGCATCCCTTTGCGACAAGCCAAACTTGATTTGATTCGTTCTGAGACCTTCAGCCATCCGTATTTCTGGTCGGCTTTTGTGCTCATTGGGCAGTAATTTGCCGGAAAATTTCAACATGTACTGGCATTCCCTCAAGAAATTGGACTGAGGTGCCCATATTTTTTTGCGTACCTTGTAGCAAAACAACCGAGGCTTGAATCGTGTTTTGTTAATCAGGAAGTCGGATAGTAGCACAGTCAGTAGCTGTATGTAAAATTCATATTGCCAAAAACGGAATGCAAAACAATAGGCGCTGCTCGTCCGTACCTTCCTTATTGACTGTAAAATCAACACAACCTGTAGATGAATCGCTTACAATACGAGAGTAGCCCTTACCTGTTGCAACACGCCCACAATCCCGTACACTGGTATGCCTGGAAACCCGAAGCCTTTGCACAAGCCCGCCGCGAAAACAAGCCAATCTTAGTCAGTATCGGCTATTCTACCTGCCACTGGTGCCACGTCATGGAGCGCGAATCCTTTGAAAATGAAGACATTGCAGCGTTTATGAACGAACATTTTATCAACATCAAGGTGGACCGCGAAGAGCGTCCCGATGTGGATTCGATTTATATGGAAGCCTGCCAGGTTATTTCCGGCTCCGGAGGTTGGCCGCTCAACTGCTTCCTGCTGCCCGACGGGCGACCGTTTTTTGCAGGCACGTATTATCCGCCCAAACCAGCTTACAATCGCCCTTCCTGGATGCAAGTCTTGCAAAACATTTTGCAAAGCTACCGCGACCGGCATGAGGTAGTGGTGGAGCAAGCCGAGCGCCTAATGGCTATTATCAAAAGCTCCGACTCCGTTTTCCTTGGCGACCAGGTGACTACGCAAAAGGAAGCATTGCTCTTTTCGCCGGTGCTCTTGCAAAACATTTATCATCAATTGCAAAACCGCTTCGACCGCGAAAATGGCGGCTTTGGCAGCGCGCCCAAGTTTCCGGGCAGTATGGCCCTCTCCTATCTGTTGCAATATTATCATCATACCAAAGAAGAAGAAGCGCTCCGGCATGTGCTGTTTTCGCTCGATCGCATGATTCAGGGGGGCATTTACGACCAATTGGGCGGTGGTTTTGCGCGTTACGCTACGGACAAAGCTTGGTTAGTGCCTCATTTTGAAAAAATGTTGTATGATAATGCACTGCTGGTCAGCTTATTAAGCGATGCTTATTGCCTTTTGCAAACCATAGAAGGTTTTGAGCGGGAAACCCGCCTCGAGCTGTACCGCGAAACCATCGAGGAGACCCTCGGCTTCATTGAGCGAGAAATGACCACCCCCGAAGGAGGCTTTTATGCCGCCCTTGATGCCGATAGCGAAGGCGTGGAGGGGAAATTCTACGTTTGGCAACGAGCAGAAGTAGAAACCATCCTCGGCGAAGCAGCCGACCAGTTTTGCGATTTTTATGACGTAAGTGCCGATGGCAATTGGGAGCATACCAATATATTATGGCGTGCCCATTCTTTTGCCGAATATGCCAAAGCGCATTCGCTACCGGTAGCAGCGCTAAAAACCCGCCTACAGGCAAGCCGCGCCCAACTTTTTGCGGTACGCGCCCAACGCATCCGCCCGGGCCTCGACGATAAGATACTGCTCGATTGGAACGCGCTGATGTGTACGGCTTACGCCAAAGCGGCCTTGGCCCTCGGCAGGGCAGACTACCAAGCAGCAGCCGAGCGAAATCTGGCTTTTCTATTGAAAAAATTTCGGCAGCCCGACGGCAGTTTTCATCATACCTACAAAGCCGGACAAACCCAATACTCCGCTTTCCTCGACGATTACGCCAACCTGATTGCCGCCGTTTTGCAGGTTTATCAACTCAATTTCAACCCGCAATTGCTCGAAGAAGTACATCAACTAACCGAGTTTGTGCTGGCTCGTTTTCAAGACACGCAAAGCCCGCTATTCTTTTTTACCGATGCGAACCAGCAGGATATTCCGCTCAGACGCAAGGAGTTATACGACAATGCGACGCCTTCCGGCAATTCGACTATGATTCAAAACCTGCTGCAAGCAGGGCTGCTACTCGGTCAGCCCGATTATAAAGAAAAAGCCGTGCGCATGCTCAAAGCCATGCGCGATGCCGTGGAGCGCTATCCTTCGTCGTTTGCACGCTGGGCCAGTGGCCTCACCGCGCTGGTTTATCCGGTGCATGAAATTGCCATTGTAGGTGAAAAATCGAGTGAATTGGCCAAAGAGCTGACCCGCCTGTACTTACCTAACAAGGTCATTATGAGCGCCGCCGAAGCCAACGAACGCTACCCATTGCTGGCTGGCAGAAATGCAAACAGCGTGACAAACATCTACATTTGTCGGGATTATACCTGCCAAATGCCCGTGCAAAGTGTTGAAGATGCCAGAAAGATTTTGGATATTGACTAAGAATTGCATCGTTTGCACGGAAGCAACTAAAATAATCGTATGAAATACCTTACCGCGCTGCTCGTTTTCGCCTTTGCCCTGTCGCTGGCCCGGGCCCAACAACCCGCCCAGTACAGCCTGTATATGCTCAACCCGATGGGCTGGAACCCGGCCTATGCCGGTTTGGACAATTCACTGAGCATCACCGGCGTTTTTCGCCAGCAATGGACAGGCTTAGAGGGTAGCCCAGTCACGCAAAACATCAGCGCGCACCTGCCGCTATACATCCTGAGCGGCGGCTTTGGTATTAATGTCGAAAATGACGAACTCGGTGCCGAGCGCTGGACCAGTGCCACCGTAGCTTACAATTATCAACGCGAACTCGGCAGCGGCATCCTCGCTATAGGGGCGGGCGGCGGCATGATTCAGCGCCTGCTCGACGGCTCACGCATCCGTACGCCCGATGGTTCGTACTTTGAACCGGGCAATATCAATCACGGCGACCCCATTCTGCCACTGGGGCAAGAAACCGCTACCGTGCCTACCTTCAGCGCTGGCGTCTATTACATCAGCGAATGGCTGGAAACGGGTTTTTCGGTACGCAACATAGCCGAAAGCAAGGCCCAATTCAGCCTGCTCGACCTAACCCTGAAAAGAAACTTCAACTTCAATCTCGGCTTTCATTTTGATGTAAGCAATTCATTATCTTTGCATCCTTCTGCATTGGTACGCTCCGACCTCACCCAAACGCAGGTAGATTTTTCCGTTATCCTCCGATACAACGACAATATCTTCACAGGGGCTTCGTTTAGGGGATATAATACCGTCAGCACGGATGCGCTGGCTATTTTGGCGGGTTTCAAACTGAGTGAAAAACTCACATTAGCCTATGCCTACGATTTGACGCTGTCGGATTTGAATACCGTGAGCAATGGCTCGCACGAAATTGCGCTCAATTTCAACCTGAACAAACGCATTGGCGCGGGGCGGCTGCCACCCATTATTTACAATCCGCGCTCGCTCTAAAGCGCAGCCGAACAAATTAATTTTTTTGCTGCCAATACTAAAGCGCCAAAAGCCTGCGTTGGAAATACCAGACAAATTAGGCGGCATTTACTTTCAGGTGCTTGTTCGCAATTTTTCTTGTTACGGATGCGTATTTTAGTTTGATAATATTAGCAAACCATCTATATTTACGTTCGTTTTTAAAGATTTTTACTCTAAATCTGAAGGAAAACTTGGGTGTTCATATGAAAAATCTACTCAAACTCTCGCTGGCATTTTTAGTGCTGGCGCTCTCTTCCTGTGGCAGCCGCGAAACAGGACAATTGATTGGCGTTCAGAAACGCCCCACCTGGAAAGGTATCAATCCTTATGGTATGGTGTACATTCCCTCCGGAACCCTACACATCGGCCCGAGCGAGCAGGACGTGAGCAACACGTTCGTGCAGCGCCCTAAGGCAGTATCCATCCAGGGTTTTTATATGGATGATACCGAAATCACCAACAACGAGTACCGCCAGTTTGTATATTGGGTGCGTGACTCGCTGGCCCACGTCTATCTCGACCACTTCATTGAAGATGAAGAAACGGGCGACGAAAGAATTGACTGGGATTACAAAATTGACTGGCAGGATGAGGCGCTGCAAGACCTTTTCTACCAGGGCGATGACCGCTTTGCTGGCAAAAAAGAGCTGGACGTGAGCAAAATGGTCTATGATTATGAGTGGTACGACTGGCAAAAAGCCGCCCACGACAAAGGCCGCTCGCCGCGCAATTCTTTCATCAAGCGCAAAAAGGTAAACATCTATCCGGATACATTAGTATGGATACGCGACTTTGCCTATTCCTACAACGAGCCGTTCACACGCAACTACTTCTGGCATCCTGCATTCGACGACTATCCAGTGGTAGGTGTGGACTGGCACATGGCTAATGCTTTCTGCTACTGGCGTACCAAACTCTGGGACACCTACCAGAAACAGCGCGGCGATGGTATCAATACGGAGAACTTCCGTCTGCCCACTGAGTTTGAATGGGAATACGCCGCTCGCGGCGGGCACGATATGGCCCCTTATCCATGGGGGGGTTATTATGTGCGCAATGCAAAAGGTTGTTTGTTGGCTAACTTCAAGCCTGGCCGCGGCAACTATCCCGAAGACGGCGGTCAGTACACCGTCAAAGCCGATGCCTACTTCCCGAATGATTATGGCTTATATAATATGGCAGGCAATGTGGCTGAGTGGACCATCACGGCTTATTATGAAAATGCCTATTCGTTTATCCACGACCTGAACCCCGACATCCGCTACGATGCGCAGGATGATGATCCTGAAGCTTACAAGCGCAAGGTGATTCGCGGTGGTAGCTGGAAAGACGTCATGCACTTCATCCAAACCGGTACGCGCGCCTACGAATATCAAGATACGACCAAATCGTACGTTGGTTTCCGCTGCGTGCTGACGTTCTTAGGACGTTCTATCAATGACTTTTAAAAAATCTCTATAGCAACCACAATATGGATATTGCACCCGACGTTGCAATATCCATATTTTTTTGTGGCAGCAGCCGTGTCAAAAGCACTCTTTCAAGCCAAATTCGAGAACGCAAAAGCGGGAATATTTTTCCGACAATTTGTAACTTTTTTCAAATACCGCATTATAAAGGTGATTTTCGGATCCAATCGTTTCATCAAATTCGATTTTCTAAACGTAAAAAGCATTGCAAAATGAGTTTCGTAAAAACCAAAGGCTTCAAGTACTTAAAAAACCTTCTGATTGGCGTGGGTGCTGCATTGGTACTGGCAGGCGCTCTGTTCAAAATTGAAAGCTGGGAGTTCGCCAGCGAAATGCTCATCCTCGGTATGGGTATCGAAGCGTTTATTTTCCTTTTCTTAGGTCTTATCGGCCCAGAACCCGACTACTACTGGCACAAGCTGTATCCAGGTTTGGATGATTACAATGCCCCGATTGCCCCGATTACAGCGGCTCCGATGGGTGCCAGCGCCCCGCAAATGCCAGCTCTGAACGGCGAGGTGGTAGAGCGCCAGTTGGGTGGGATGCTCGTAGAACTGCAAAATATGTCGCGCAGCATGTCTTCGCTCAAAGCCCTACAGGAAGTGGACTTCTCAGGCACCAGCGACCAGATCAAATCCATGAGCAATTTCTACGCCAAGCTGAATGAAGCTATGGCCGACCTGAGTGACTCGCTCGAAGACACCAAAGTCTATAAAGACCAACTCAACGCACTGAACCGCAACCTCGGCAACCTGAACAATACCTACAGTGCGCTGAACAACGTGTATGGCAACGTCATCTCTGCAATGGCCAGCATTGGCAGACAATAACCAATAACTTGATGGAAAATTGCTGCTGAAATCGTGGTTTTTCACAACGTACAAGCAATTACTCCAGTATTCTTTCATTAAAAAAGAGAAACCATTATGGCTATTCCAAAGGAACCACGGCAGTTGATGATCAACCTGATGTATCTGGTACTAACCGCCATGTTGGCGCTGAATGTATCTGCCGAAATCATCAATGCCTTCTTCCTGATTGACAGGGGGATCGAGGGTTCAAACTCTGTAATTGACGAATCCAACGCATTCGCTATGACTGCTCTGGAAAAAAATGCCGAGCAGGATAAAGAAAAATACAGCAAATTGGTGGATGCTGCCAAGCGGGTTCAACAAATTTCAAGGGAGTTCAACAGCTACATCGGCGAAATCCGCGAGGAAATGGTGGATATGTCGGGCGGATACTATCCTGAAACCGACGCCAAGCATCCGGGGCATCCGAAAGGTTATAAAAATAAGGATGTAACCACCAACCTGCTGGTAAACAAAGGTAAAGGGGAGGAAATCAAGGAGCGCATTCTGAATACGCGCCAAGAAATTCTGACCATTATCAATAATTTGAAAGGCATGGAAGGCACTGCTATCAACGATGAATCCATCGCCGAGTTGGAAAAAAGTATCACCTTGGGGATCAGCGATGACTGGGAGCGCAGCAAAAAGCCGAGCTGGTCGTATTTTACCTTCAACCAGATGCCGCTTGCTTCGGTTTTTCCCATCTTCCGCAAGTTTCAGAATGATATGAAAAGCTCGGAAGCCGCTGTTATAAACTACTTGGTGAAGCAGGTGGGCGCGGAAACTTTCAAGGTAGATAACTTCATTCCGATTGCTTCTGCTCCCAAGAGCTACATCATCGCTGGCGACGAGTACAAAGCCGATATTACCATCGGTGCTTCCAGCCGCTCGGTGTATGATAACATGGTGGTGAAAGTGAACGGCAGCTCGCTCAAGGTGGACGACGGTATTGCTACTTTCAGTGCCCGGCCCAACACTCCAGGTATTCAGAAATACAAAGTGGACATCACGCTGACCAACCCGACTACCGGCAAGATAGAAACATATTCCAAAGAATTTGAATACGAAGTAGGTCGCCGCTCAGTAACGGTTGCTGCTGACAAAATGAACGTACTGTACATCGGTGTGGACAACCCGGTGTCGGTAGCGGCAGCAGGCGTTTCGTCCAATGATTTGCGCGTAAGCGCCAGTGGCGGTGGCATCAATATGCGTGCATCCAGCACCGGCAAGTACAACGTGACCGTTTCGCAGCCGGGTGAAGCCAAAATTACAGTTTCGGGTGGCGGACTGACTCCCACTACGTTTTCTTTCCGCGTGAAGCGTATCCCCGACCCCGTACCACGCCTCGGCAGAAGCTCCGGCGGCAGTATGGGCAATGGTGAGTTCAAAGCACAAGAAGGGCTAATTGCGCTGTTGGAAAACTTCGATTTCGATGCGCGCTGCGATATTCAGGGCTATGACTTGGTGTATATCGCCAAGCGCGAAGATGCTGTGGATTCTTCCAACCCCGGCGCACGCTTCAACGAACGTTCGCGCCGCTTGGCAGATAGAGCCAAACCGGGCGATACCTATTACTTCAGAAATATCAAGGCGCGTTGCCCTGGCGACAGTGCCGGTCGGGATATTGGCACGATGGTGTTCGATATCAGATAATTCTGCAAATAATTTCTGTTAAGGTGTAATAGCGTATGGGGTTAATCCGTTAACTTTATGCGCTATTATTCTTTACAGACTGTGGATGCCGGATTTCGAGTTGTATTTTGCGCATGGCAGGAGTTATTTTTGCGAAAAGTAGCAAAACCTGTTTTGAAAATTTTGCCAATTTGTACATGGTGTAAATCTCAAGTCTAATATCTATTGTCTCAAGTCTAATGTCTTAAAAAATTGACCAATGAAGGAAATCATGAAACTTGTCAGCTTCGTCGTGCTGGTGCTCTGCTTAGTGGCCCCGGCTGCTGCCCAACGCCCCGACGAAATTATTATGACGGAATCCGGTGAGCCGTTGAATCAAAGAAAAACACCGGTGGACGATATTGTACCTGCGCGCACCACTTTCCAGAAGCGCGTGCTGGATTATGATCCGGTGCGTGAAGCCGATATCTTCTGGGAGCGCCGTGTGTGGCGGGTCATTGATGTACGTGAAAAAATGAACCTGCCGTTCGCTTATCCGCCCCGTCCGCTTTCGCAAATTATGATGGAAGCTGCCAAATCCGGTGAAATCACGGTATATAGTGCCGAAGACGACAAATTCACTCAGCCGCTCACCCAAGAAGAGGTAGCAGCGCAGGGTGCCTCGATTGATACGGTGCTTATATTCGACCCGGAGACCTACGAGGAAAAGATGAAAATTGCTATCAATGAAATCAACTACGAAGACATCAAGCGCTTTCGGGTGAAGGAAGTCTGGTTTTTCGATAAGGAAGTTTCTACCCTTCAGGTGCGCATTCTCGGCATTGCGCCGCTGCGCGACGTGAAGGACGAAAACGGCAATTTCCTCTACGAGCAGCCGATGTTCTGGGTGTATTATCCGGAAGCACGGAAAATCCTCGCCAAAGAGCGCGTATATAATATTGGTGGCAATGATGCTAGCCCGCTCTCGTGGGACGATATCTTCGAAATGCGCTTCTTTTCCAGCTACATCTGGAAAGGTTCTAACGTATTCGATCGGCGCTTGCAAGACTACCTCTCTGGTGTGGACGTTTTGCTGGAAGGTGAAAAAATCAAGCAGGAGATTTTCAACCTCGAACACGACCTCTGGTCTTACTAAGATTCTAAAGGCAAAATGCTGCCTGCTTTTTAGCAATCCGCTGAAAAAGCCTGTATTTCTAAAGGAGATACAGGCTTTTTTGTATAGAACCGATGAGCGTTCAATCTATTTTTGGCATACATAAATCGTGAATCGGACTTCGCAAATCGTAAATGGTATTACGCACCTTTTTCCCCCTTCATATACAACCACGCTGACTGATAATCGCCGTGCTGTTCGCAATAATTCAGAAAATCTTCATAAAAACGATACCCGCCAATCGTGCCACTATCGCCCACGACTATCAGTTGCTTGCGCGCTCTGGTCATCGCTACATTCATCCGCCGGTAGTCACTCAAAAAACCAATTTCATTTTTGGCATTCGAGCGCACCAAAGATAGGTAAACGACATCGCGCTCCTGCCCTTGAAATCCATCTATCGTATTGATTGTCAATGGCAAACCTGCTAATTGTGCATCTTCCGCTACCACGCTTTGCATCCATTGCACCTGCTCCCTGTAAGGCGAGATGATGGCCACCGAAGGAAAAGCAGCTTCTGCGAACTGGGTCGCCATCTGGTACAAATGCTCACACACGATCAGAAATTCCTCTGGATTGTAGCGGCTTTGGTATAATTCCTGCACTTTTTCCTCAAATCCACAACCGGCCGTATCAATAAAAATCAGCGGCTGATTATTGTTAGGAATGGGCAAGCGATGGTCGCGCACGCTGGCATCGGCTTGCAGGGCATTGTTATAAAAAACCTGGTTGGAAAAACCCATTATCAACTCGTGCATCCGATACTGCACCCGCAGCAGGCTGGTACGCCCGATGCGCTGAAGGCATTTCTCAATCAGCGTGACCGCCAGCCCTTGGCGCTGCGCTTCGATGGACTTGACCGTTGGCGGCAGTTGAAAAGGATCGCCAGTCAGCACTAATCTGGATGCTTTGGTAATTGGAATCCAGGTAGCCGGTTCGAGGGCCTGAGCTGCTTCGTCAATTACTACCGTGCGAAACTTGCGCCGCTCCAACAGCGGATGCGCCGCCCCCACTAAGGTACAGGTGATGACCTGCGCCCCGTCGAGCATCTGTTCTATCAGACGGTCTTCGAGTTGATTGGCCCAGGCAGAGAGTTCGCCCGCTTCCTGAAAAAACCGCTTGCGCTCTTCGCGGCCCGCTCTTTTGCGAGCCAGCCGGCGCGCTTCGGCCGCTTGCACTTTCACTTTTTTGATGTGTTTGCTTTCCGGATGCTGCGCTAATTGTACTTCGAGCGTATGACTCAAGATGGCTTCATCCACCCGCGAGATATTGCCGATACGCACCACATTCAGCCCTTCCTCGGCGAGGCGCTCGGTGAGCAAATCCGCTGCTGTATTGCTGGGCGCACATACCAGCACCGTCGGCTCGGTTTCGCAAATCAATTTAACCGCCTGCACCAAAGTTGTTGTTTTGCCCGTACCAGGCGGACCGTGCACCACCGCCACATCGCGCGCCGCGAGCATTTCATTAACAGCTGCATTTTGCGAGTCGTTTAGCCCTTCAACCGAAACCGGGTGGTTCATATCGGTAAAAACCGGCTCCTTCTCCCCCAGCAAAACGGCCCGTAGCTCCGCCAGCCGCCCTTTTTTGGCATTCAACACCTGAACTAAGGCCTTTTCCATTTCTACATAAGTGCGCTCATCAAATTCAATATTCACGCCAACTTGCCCCAGCCCCAGCCAGTCCGGCAAGTCTTTGGCATTCAGCACGATTTTCATCCGGTTTTTATCTACAAAATAGACCGTACCGCTATACTCCGGACGATGCACATTAGGTTGCAAACTAAAAAGGCTAACCATTTTACCGCCCCGAAACTGATGCTCGGAGGCTTTTTGCTCATGGCCTTCGGCGGGTGGCGGCAAGGCGCGCTCTACGGTCACGAAAGCCCGATCTCCAATAGTAAATCCTTTGCCCACCACCTGCACGGGGTACCAGGTATAGCCTTTCTCACGGCGTTGGGCCAAAGGCAGATTAAGTACCATCCGGCGATGTTGCTCAAAGTCTTCCTGTTTTTCAATTTTGAGCACTTCCAGCAGTCGGGTCAGCTCGGCACGTCCCTGTTCACTTATTTCCATAGTTTGTAATATCAGAGCAGGACAATAGTGCCTGCGGCTTTTCTGACAAACCAATTTTGAGCAAGACAGTTCAACTATGCGCGAGAATTGCGCCATTTCTATAGGAAGAAGATGCGGGTAGGATTTTAAAATAAAAAAATATATATTCAACTAATTGATTTTCAATTAATAGCATGCGAAGTAAGCCGACACTTCACTTTGAGCATCTGGCGAATGTCTTCCAAATCGGTATCGTAGGGTTTGTAAACGGCGGAATTGTCCGAAATCAGGCGAAGCTGCCGCACGGTATGCCCATCTCGAATTTGCTGGACGCGCTTAGCCACCACCACATCCGTCACGATGACATAGACCTGGTTGTCGCGCAGGGGTTCGCCTCGCTCCATTGGTTCGCAAATGACCACGTCGCCATTGGTAATAGTAGGCAGCATACTATCGCCGCTGATTTCAAAAGCGATGAGCTGGCCGTCGTAACCCGGAATAGAAAATTTCTGCAATCCATCCATAAAGCTGCGATCCTGATGCTCCAAGGCATAGCCTGCCAGAGCGCGCTCCGGCACGAGGGTAATGTTTTCGCGGCCACCCCGTTGTCGTTCTTTCAATGAGCGGGTAGGAATGGCCTCGGCAGCAGCGTGCCCGGCGATAAACATTTCGTCGCTGTTGCCAAAAATATAGTTAGCATTGACACCGTATATTTCAAACAATTTGTGCAGTTGATCTACTGTGATATTGCGCTGTCCTTTCAGAATACTGTTGATAACGTGGTTGTAAGTGCCCAGCTTGTTAGCCAAGTCCGACTTTCCTTTGATTAGATTGTGTTTTTCCAGTTCTTCGTAAATTGTTTTAAATCGCTGATTAACAATGTTTTCTGAAAAATCTGTCATATTTTTAAACTTATTTGTTTAAAATAACTTGTTTTAATAAATTTTTTGTTTTAAATTTGTTTCACTAATCCATCGCGTGGATTGAGGTATTGCAAAAAGTAGTTAAAGATACAGAAAGTTTTTACAAAAACAAAAAATATGAAAGCGCATCAATCAAAAGGTTTTGCTACGGAAAGGCGCACGCCTTCATCGGTGTGGCGTGGTGCCGGAAAACCCGGTCAACCGGTGTATGTTTTGTTGTACGATGTAACGCTGGGCTGGATACTTCGCAAGCTATGGGTCGGCATCAGCAAGCTATTCGTAGCCTTGCGCTACCGGCTGCACATGGCTACGGCGGGTTGGCTGGCAGGTTGGCGACTGAGCTGGTGGCGGCTGGGGCTGGCTGCGTTGGTTATTTTTATTGTTTTGAAAAAAGACATTCAGTTTTCTATCAATATGCGTGCCCCGGCGGCTTCAGCTATGCTGCCAGCGGCAGAGCCTGCCGCAAAACCGACCCACGCCAGCCAATCGCAGAACAACGAACTGAACCTGCTCGACGCCATCAGCCTGAAAGGTAAAACAACGCCCAAAGCCGCTTCGGTAGAAGAGCTTGACGAGCAGCGCGTGCAAGGCTATATCCATCGCTTCACTAAGGTGGCACAGGTAGAAATGCAGAAATTTGGCATTCCGGCCAGCATCAAAATGGCACAAGGCATCATCGAAAGCCGGGCTGGCGCCATCCAGTCGCACAATCATTTTGGTGCGCCGCTGGCCGAAGCCCAATACAACAATGCTTGGGAAAACTGGCGGGCGCACAGCCTCCTGCTGCGCGGGCAATACCCGCAGTTGTTTGAATTGGATGGCAGCTACCAAAAGTGGGCCAAAGCACTGAAAAACTATGGCTACAATCCGGATAAAAATTACGACAAAAAACTGATTAGCGTGATTGAAAAGTATAATTTGCAACGCTTAGACGCCTGGTAGGAACGTGCTTTTTCTACCCTGCGTGGCGCTGCTTGGCGATTTCGGCAAAGGACTGCTGCTGCACCTTGCTTTCTAACCAAGCGATGAAGTCGAAATACTCAAAAGCACGGCGTTCAAATTCATCGGAATTTAGCATCTGCATTTCCTGCAGGAGTTCTCGAAAACCGCGTTTTTTGTCACGGTTGGTCAGCCAACGTGGATAGCGCCGCATGAGTTTGAGCATAATGGATTCTACCTGAAACAAGCGCTGCCGCCGCGACAGAAAGCGCGAAGCCGACTGCACGGCATATTCTAAAAGCTGGTCGTTGCCCAATTCATAATGAATAATCAGATGTAAAATACGGCCGAAGCAGTGAATGTCCTCGCGGGTCTTGAGGTCGGGGTCTTGAAGCAGAAGATTGATCCAGTCGAGCGCCCGATTATAATCGCCAGCACCAAAATACAGATAAGCCAGGTTGTAATAAACGCCCAGCCGCTGTTGCTTGTCCACGGCGCTCAGGTACTCTTGAAACACCTGCTCCAAGGGGCTAATCTGCGCAATGCCTTTCGTAAACTGCCCGGTGCTGAGGTACAAATCCACTTCGAGATTGAAGCTGCGCACGAAAAGCCGGCGCTTTTGGTCGGGAGATTCTGCGGGTACGTTGCGCAGCTTGGCCAGCGTTTGGGGGATTTCTTCAAACAGCCCAAGTCGTTGCTGCACAATGTACAAATTGATGAGCGCGCTGCTAAAATAACGCACCAATTTGCCTTTGAGGCGCTTGCGATCAAGGTTTTCAAACAGCGCTACCAATTGCTGGACGTGTTCGTAGCTTTCTGCCAGCTCCCCGATGAAAAAATGATAGGAAAACCGGGCATTATAATAAAAATACCGGGCATTAAAAGACTGCGCGTGGTCGGCACTTTGAAACTTTGGCTCGGCAAACAAGCGCCGCAGGGCCGCTTTCTCCGACTCGTTGCGGATAGCGCCTTTTTGCCAATAGGGAATAAAAACCCGATCATTGAGCGCCTGAAATTCAAGAAAATTTTGATACCGGGCTATCAGCGCAAATTCCTCCTCAATTCCTTTTTCTACATACTCCGTCAGCATCTTGAAATCATTGCGGCTATGTGCTATCTGGTGCTCCCAGCGATAGACCTCCAGCAGTTGCAAAAAATGCTCGTGCTCGGTAGCCAAAGCCTTGGCCTTGCCCAGCGCCTTTTCACTTTGTTTGTACAAGCCCTTGTTGAACAGCAATTCGGCGTGGCGCATTTCAATATTAAACCGATCTTCCGACTGGCTTTCGTGAAAGTGCCGCAGGCTGTTGAGCATATTTTGATACAAATAATTCTTCACTACGTGCAACTGCCGTACAAAGGCTTCTGCCCGAAATTGCTCTCGGATGGCCGCTTCGTCGTACGTTTCTTGCGCATCAATGGCGTCAAAAAGCAAGGCGTACTTGTTTTGCCCCTCAATGGCGTGCCGGGCCGCATATAGTTTGAAATAGCGTTTCTCCTGCCGCGTTAGGGACTTGATCAGTTGAAAAAGGTCTTCCGAAGGAGTTTTCATCATTGCTAAGTTGCATCTACAATCAAAAACACAGCTAAAATTAACAAATTTTTGATTTTGGACTCCTACGTTTTGCCTAAAAATATTTCCCATCGCACGGCTTTTTAGCTTAATTTTGTCAGGTATTCAATACGGAATTGTAATCCCATGAACAATCTGACTTTTGTAAATCCCAAACATCGGAAACACGGAATATCGGCCGCTTTCGGGCGCGTCGGTATTCCGCTACCTTTTTGCAATATGAAACACGGGTATCTTATCGGCTGGCTCTTGCTGTTTGCCTTACCGGCAATGGCACAAAATACGGGCGCTAATAATCAGCGCTGCGGCTTTGGTATTGTACCTGAACTGAAGCGCACCTCCTGCCCCGGCGGCAACGATGGCGCGATCCGACTACTGTCCGCTACGCCGATTGTAAACCTCTCGTTTCGTTGGGAAGGGCTGAACCTGCCCGCTACTACCAATAGTGCCACCGGGCTGACAGCTGGCGTTTATCGGGTGATTGTCAGTAATTTGCAATGCGCTGATACCCTGAGTTTTCGCATCGAAGATCCTCCTCTTATTCAGGCTCCTTTTCTCGATACGGTCATTTGCGGAGTGGGCGGCTTAGTCAATCTGACGCGCCGCATCGAAGGTGGCAATGGCGAGTTCCGGGTGAATTCTGCTCGATCGCTGTATGGCACTACCGTAGATTGTACCGATTGCGACAAAGATGAGTTTTTTGTGGACAGCACCAGCTTGCTCCGCGTGGAAGTCAAAGACCGAAATGGCTGCCTCGCTACCCGCGATGTTTTTATAGAACTGCTCGACTCGCTCAAGACCCGCGCTGAAGTACTCGACGAAACCTGCACCGAAAACGGCACCATCACTATGCGCACCACGGGCGGTTCTGGCAATTATCTCTACGCACTTAACAACAGTACAAACCTGCAACGCGAGCCTGTATTCCAGCGCTTGCGCGGCAACACCGATTATAATATCCAAGTGATTGACCTCAAGGGCTGCCGCGTGGCAGAAAGGGTGCGTGTGCGCTCCACGCCGCAGTTTACTCCCGCTACCCTCGCCGTCGAAAATGTAACTTGCCATGGCTTCCGCGATGGCTCCATCCGAGTAGAGCCACTCACCGATACCAATATCACCGGCTATACACTCGACTCCCTAACCGCGGCCGTACAACGCGAACCCGACTTCCGGGGCTTGCCACCAGGTAGTTATCGCGTGTTTGTATTGGAAGGACCAGACTGCTACGTGCCTTATCCGGTGCGCATTAGCGAGCCGCCACCGCTGACCATCAACGCTACTGTGGATGACCCCGACTGCCCCAACGAGCCGGGCAGTGCAGAGCTGCGCGCAGCGGGTGGCAATGGGGGTTATGCGTATTCTATCAATGGAGTGGATTTTCAGAATCGTCCTATTTTTGAAAACCTGCCGCCGGGCAACTACCGAATGATCGTTCAAGACCGGCGCGGCTGCCAGAGCCGAGATATTTTCACTGTGACGGCTGCAGAAGCGCCGCCTTTGGCTGCTAATGTTACTGCCAGTTGCCCCGACGAACCCTCGGGCTCCATTGTCATTGTAGAAGGTGGCAAATTGCTTTATGGCAATTATCTGTTCTCTTTAGACAGCATCGTCTGGCAGCAAAGTTTTTTGTTTGAAGGACTCGCACCGGGCCAATACACCGTTTTTGTACAATACCCCGACGGCTGCATTCACAAGGTGATTGCTATTGTTCCGGCATCGGAAGCGCCTAAAGTGTTTTTCCGCATCCAGCATCCCTCCTGCCCCAGCGCTGAAGACGGCTCCATTGTGGTGGAAATTATTGACGGCAATAGCGATGACTATAAATATTCGATGGACGGAGCAACCTTTATTAATCGCAACAGTTTCAAGGACTTGCCAGCCGGCAATTACAACATTTACCTGCGCGACTCCATAGATTGTGTGTTCCCCTATCCATTTACGATAGAAGAACCTACTGCGCCTTCATTAAACATTGATTTACAGCCAATTACTTGCTTTGGCAATCAGAATGGCAGTGCCACAATACAAGCACAGGGTGGCGTTCAGCCTTTTACTTATGCTTTAAATAACGGTAATTTTTCTACACAAAATACTTTCGGCAATCTGGGTGCCAATACCTACGCAGCCTTAGCCCGCGATGCCAACGGCTGTATTTACACCGAAAGTTTCACACTGACCGAGCCGCCCCGCGTAGAAGTGCAATTTACCAAAGTGGACGAAACCTGCGGCAATGCCAACGGTGTGCTGGTCGGGTTTCCAGCGGGTGGACACGCTCCTTATCGTTTCAAATGGAATACCGGCGATACCTCGGCGGTGCTGACTGCGCTAAAGTCTGGCAATTATCATCTTACGGTAACGGACGCAAGGAACTGCTCAGTGATGTCCATGGCTACACTTGAAAATCTCACCGGGCCCATCGTGCTGGGCGACGTGACCAATCTGCAATGCAGTGGCTCCCCCAGCGGCGCTATTCAACTCACAGTGATCGGCGGCACCCAGCCTTTAGATTACAAATGGTCGAATGGCTTGCGTACGCCGCAGGTGTATAATCTGACGGCGGGAGTTTACACGGTCACCGTAACAGATACGCACAAGTGCGCTAATGAAAAAACCTTCACCCTCATAGAGCCGGCGCCTATTCAGCTAAGCGCAGAAACCGGCGCAGCCAATGGCAATTGGTTCATCAATCTCATCGTAGCAGGAGGCATCCCGCCCTACTCCTATCTCTGGTCGAACGGTGAAACTACCGAAGATATTTTCAATCTGATACCCGGTGTTTACACGGTGGAAGTCACCGACCGGGAAGGTTGCATTGAAAACCTAAGCGTAACGGTCGGAACCACCTCGGCGTATGAGCCAGCTTGGGCCGCTCAGGTCCAGGTATTCCCCAATCCGGTGCAGGAGCAGTTGCAAATAGTACTTGATTTCCCCGAATGGGCAGAAAGTCGTATCTCGCTGTTCGACATCAACGGCCGCCTCGCCCTGCCGCCACAAACACTACGGCAAAAGCAAATGCCAATAGACTTGTCTGGGCTACCCGCAGGTGTCTATTTATTGCGTATTGAGCATAATAATCGGTTCATTTACCGGCGCGTGGTGCGACAATGAACTTTTCCGGCTGGAAAAAGTGTTGTATCTTTCAGGTACAAATGCATTTACATGAAAAAAAACATCGCTGAACAATTGCTGGAAATGCCCAATGCGCCTTTAGTCATTGAGGAAGTGCAACAAGCGCTGGCCGCCGAGCGGTCTTTGCGTCGGCATTTCTATGAAATCGTCACGGAAGACCAGAAAGCCGAGTTTATCAATGGAGAAATCATTGTACATTCGCCGGTAAAGAAGCGGCACGATAATGCAAGCGGCAATCTGTACATTTTGTTAAAATCTTATGTAACCAAGCACCAACTCGGCTATGTCGGGCACGAAAAACTCATGATATCGCTTACGCGCAATGATTACGAACCCGATATTTGTTTTTTCCAACAGGATAAAGCCGCGCATTTCAAGGAAGAGCAAACCACCTTCCCAGCGCCGGATTTGGTCGTAGAAGTGCTCTCTTCAGGTACGCACGCCCGCGACCGAGGCATCAAGTTTCAGGATTATGAAGCGCATGGCATTTTAGAATACTGGATTGTGGACGCCCGACAACAAACCGTTGAGCAGTACCACTTACAGGACAATGCTTATGAGCCCATCAACACATTTGATAAAAAACAGCATTTACAAAGTATTGCCGTAGAAGGTTTTACCATTCCCGTAAAGGCAATATTCGATCAGCAAGTGTTTTTGCAAACGCTGGCTGGGCTGCTGGAATGATGCTGTGATATCTATAAATACTCTCCCCTACTCCACATACTCCTGCCGCACCACTAAGGCATAATAATCCTGCTCTAAGGGCAGATAGCCTTGGTCGTAGCAAAAGCGATACACTTTGCCCGCTTTGGTCACGTATTCGTTAGTGAAATAGCCAAATTTGAAGCCACGCTCCAGCAGCTTGTCTTTGTGTATTTTAGCTTTGCCGTCGGGGTTCAGTTCAAAGAGGATGCGGCGATTTTTGCGCAAAATGTTATTGATATTACGAATAAAGTTCGTGGCGTCGCTGTTCAAGCGGTTGTTAAAGGCGCTGCGGCACTGGTCAGAACAAAAACGCTTGTCCTGCCGCCCAATAATCGCTTCCCCGCATTCGATGCAGCCTTTATTTTTCATAACATTACGGTTGTGCCTTTCTGCAAAAGTTTCAATGCATCTCGTTTCCCTGTTAATTTAGACGTTTAACAGCTTTTCAAGTAACTTTTTTTACAAAAAAATCGAAAAACGCTTGACTTTGTATTTTATCATCGTATATTTGCGATATAAAATAATATCGAAACATGGCAATTAATAAAAGTGCGGAATTTTCCGAAGAATTAATACAACTGGCAGAATTTGCCAAAGCCCTCGCCCATCCGGCGCGTATCGCCATTTTGCAAACGCTGGCCGAAAAGCAAATGTGCATCTGCGGTGAGATTGTAGAAGTGCTGCCCTTGGCGCAGGCCACCGTTTCCCAACATCTGAAGGAGCTGAAAAACGCAGGGCTGATCACCGGCGAAATTGAAGGCAAAAAATCGTGCTACTGCATCAACTGGGACGCCTTAGAACGCTTCACCGGCAAGATGAACACCATGTTCAAAAATCTATCCCAACAGCAATGCTGCTGAATGGCATGGACGAGCCTTAGCCGTCGCCGATTATATCAAACTGTAATTACCATTGAAGCAAATCGCTATAAATCATCCGTTAACACATTAAAAAATTTTCATTATGCAAACAGAACAAGAACTGAAAGAATTAGTGCGCCAGAAATACTCGGAAATCGCCCTGCAAGACAAAAGCGCGAACGCGGCCTCCTGCTGTGGTGCTACTGGCTGTAGCGGCGAAGTGTATAATATTATGTCTGATAATTATACACAACTCGCTGGTTATAATGCAGATGCAGATTTAGGACTCGGCTGTGGGCTGCCCACACAATTCGCTAAAATCAAGCCTGGCCACACCGTCATTGACCTCGGCAGCGGCGCTGGCAACGACGTCTTCATCGCCCACCACGAAACGGGCCCCAACGGCAAGGTAATTGGCATTGATTTCAGTGAAGCCATGATTGACAAAGCGCGCACCAACGCCGAAAAATTGGGCTTCAACAACGTAGAATTTCGCTATGGCGACCTCGAAAAAATGCCTGTAAGCGCCAACGTAGCCGATGTCATCGTGAGCAATTGCGTCTTGAATTTGGTGCCCAACAAGCGCCAGGTGTTCCGCGAAATCATGCGCGTGCTCAAGCCCGGCGGGCATTTCAGCATCTCGGACGTGGTGCTGGTAGGCGAGCTGCCGCAAGACCTGAAGCAAGTAGCCGAAATGTACGCTGGCTGCATTTCCGGTGCTATCCAGCGCGACGAATACCTCGGCATCATCCGCGAAACCGGCTTTGAAAACATTGAAGTGCAAAAGGAAAAAGTCATCACCGTGCCCGACGACATCCTCTTGCAATACATCAGCCAAGCGGCACTGACAGCTTTGAAAGAAAAGCAAGTTGGTATTTACAGCATCACGGTATTCGCGCGCAAGCCACAAAACTGTGCACCGGGCAGCGGTTGCTGCTAAAAGTTGTATCATATAATATTTACCAACGGGTATTTATCATCCATGTAATAAAATGGTAAATACCCAATGGTAAATGATGCA
>CALMSO010000028.1 GCA_937872385.1 uncultured Saprospiraceae bacterium | reverse complement strand
CAAGTTTGTGAATGCCGCAGGATGAAATTTAATATTGAATTAACATTGGATTGTAGTGCTGTTTTTTATTCGTTTTTGATACACAAGTGTTTGATTATTAACATTTTAACAAATTTTATTTCATTGAAAAATTACCCAAAGTACTATAATATTGGTTTGATCTTGATGTGTTGACTTACCAGCTACTGCCGCCGCCGCCGCCAAAACCGCCCCCAGAAAACCCGCCGCCCCCGCCAAAGCTGCTGCCGCCACTGGAAGATGGCTGGCTGGCGAAGGTGGTGCCCGCCGAGCGCATGGCGCTGCTCAGGTTGTTGGTGAATGCCCAAGTTGTCATATTACCTCGAGGGCTGTGGTACCAGTCGGGAGGTTGTACGGCAAGGGCTTCAAATTTTTTGGCCCATTTTTCCACCTGATTGAAAACGATGGCATAGGGCAGGGTTTTGTCAAAATAGTGGGGGTCTTCGCGCAGGAAGGCTTGTAGGCGTGGCAACTCGGCGTCTTTTATAAATAGCTCAAAACCAGCGAGTTTTTTGTAGGTTTCCATGCCTCGGGGTGCTTTTTTCGGCATGATGCGCCCGAAAATAATGCTCAAAATGCCAGTACCCAACAGCCCCAGCGCCATTTCGCGGGTAAGGAGCAATTCGAAGCCGAACTGCCCCAGCCCCGTACCGACTAAGCCCGCCACACAAAAAAAGACACCCAGCACCAGCATAAAGTCGCCCGCGCCTCGCGTGTAGGGCACATACAGCGTTTTGCGCTTGATTTCTTTTTCGAGGAGCTTGCGCGCGGATTGCATCGTTTTGTAAAACTTGTTTTTCAGGCTGCTCAGGCTGACCTCTTTGCCGGGCTGCCCGGTTCTTCCAAAAATGCCCTCAAACATGGTGCGCTCATACGCAGGTACGCCCTGGGGGAGTCGCGCTTTCATTCTGAAAATATAATCGTCTTTTTTCCAGACAGAATCGGTGCCCACCTCGTCTATTTCGATGTAGCCCTTGCCGCCCCAGTAGGGGAGCAGCGCGAGCAGGTCGCGGTCGTGCAGTTTGTCGTCAATCAGGATGCCCGCTTCGGAGGGTGGCAGGTCATCGGGCGGATAGTAATAGACCATTTTGGTGAACGATTCGTCGCGGCCCCAGCGATTCCAGATATGGTACAAGCCCAGAAACACCAGCACCGGCAGGAAGAGCCAGCGATTGTTGAGCCAGCCAAGTTGCCAATCGTAGCTGCTCACGCGCTCTTTGAAATAGCTGCGGGGCGCCGCCAGTTCGAAAGAGAGCTTTTCGCCGGGCGCAAGGAAGGCCGCGTCGGTTGGGTCGAGCGTGGCTGTCCAGTGCTCTGTACCGGCCCTATGCACCTTGGCTTTTCTTTTTTCACCGCCAGCTTCGGTGATAAAGGCTCCGAACAAAACCTCTTCCGCATTGGCACCCGGAAAGGCTACGCGCACTTGGCTGTTCAGGATTGGCTCGTCCAACTCCCGGTCGAATGGGCTGAAAGCAAACACCAATAAATCAGGCGGGACATCGGATGCTGCATGAAAACTGCCGTAGGTTTGGTACGATATTTCGAGCGTGCGGGCTTCTCCGACGGGCAGGTCACCGAGCGGAAAGACCACGGAATTGCCACGGAAACGACCGTTTTCTACCTTGACATCTTGCACCAAATAGCGGGAGCGGCCGCCCAACCAGTCTTGTGAACTGCTGGGCTGATTATAGGTGTATGGTTCGAAAAAGCGCGTCAAGCGGCTAATTTTTTTCACGGGTACAATGGTGTAGCGCTCGGTGATGTCGGATACGCCATTCGGGTGCACCTTGATATCAATGGATTGATCTTTAAAATAGAATTTATCAGCCATCACCTGCGGCGGTATTGGCGTGGCCTGCAAAAAGTCTTTTGGAAAGCTGAGGCCAATGGTCATTCCTTCGTAGCGTTGCAAAACGGTGGTAGTACGGCCAGAAAACCGCCGTCGGTCGCTGCTCAGTTCGGCGGTAGCGTCAGTGCCTCGCCCCCCAAATTCGCCTGTGGCTACAAACGACTGGGGCTGGTAGCCGGGCGGCAAGGGCCCATCCCAAGTGAGCGTGAAAGCGGCATTTTCGATTTGGGTATTCCATTCGCCACCAACCGCATTCCAGTAAATTTCGCTGTGCGTATCAAAAAAATTGATGGCATTATACACCTTGTAACGAATTTCGTAACGCTGGCTACCGCTCACTTTTTTATTGGACGAGCCAATTTTTACATGTTTATAGCCATTTTCTTTATAGGTTTCAAATTGATAGCCAGACACATCTATATCCGTGATAAACAAGCGAATTTCATTGCCTCTGCTCTTGAACGAGCGCGCTGCCGGGCCGCCGCCATACACTGCATACTGGTAAGGAATTTTGCGGATAATGCCGTGCCGTTTTTCCGAAAAGGTAAGCTCGATGGTTTCCGTGATTTCAATCACCGCATCGCGCGTGACGTGTAGCTGCACGTCGTATTGATTGATAACAAAGGCTTCTTGGGCGCAGGCCAGAGCCGGGCTGACTAAGATGGCAGCGACTACCAGCGTCAGCGTAGCGAGCAGGCGATAGAGCAGATTTTGCATGAGTTTCAGGAATTGAGCGCACATTAAAACTTCACTTGCACATTGCGAGCCTCTTCCGGGCTATCGAGTTCAAAAAAGGGCTGTTTGGCAAAATTAAAAACACTGGCAATAATCATGGATGGGAAAGTCTCCACTTTGTTGTTGAAATCGCGCACGGTAGCCTGATAGTAGCGCCGCGCCATCTGTAGGTTGTCTTCTACTTCCATGAGGGCATTTTGCAATTGCTGGAAATTTTCGCTGGCGCGCAGTTCCGGGTAGTTTTCGGCGATCGCAAAGACCGATTTCAGCGCATTGGCAATAGCCCCTTGGGCCTGTGCCTGCCCCTGAATATCGCTGGCGGGCACTTGTAGGGCCGCGCTGCGAGCTTGCACCAGCCGCTCGAAGGTTTCTTTTTCGTGGGTGGCGTAGCCTTTCACGGTTTCTACGAGGTTGGGGATGAGGTCGTAGCGCCGTTTGAGTTGGATTTGAATACCGCCCCAGGCTTCGTCCACTTTGTTGCGCAATTTGATAAAACCGTTGTACATCCCGATGAGCCACACTGCCAGCAGCACAACGACAGCAATAAAAATAAGGAAATAAGACATGATGGTGTTGTTTTTCGATTGTTGAAAAATGAATACACCAAATATAAATGTTTTTGACGCTTTAAATCATGATATTCTCGGCGAATGCGGCTAAAAATTCGGCGGGTGTGTCTTCGATTTAAGTTTTTTCGTACTTTTAGCGTTGGTTGTACGCATCGGGGCTGGCAGTTGCCACAAAATCACGAAAAACCAGCACACCATGCGAGCAATTATTTATTTAACCGAACACCTTAAAACGCTTGTTGACTCATGTCCAATGTTATCAATCACAGTTTGCTGACCGATTTTGACATCCACCTCTTTCGTCAGGGCGCTCATTACAGAATATACGAAAAACTTGGCAGCCATCTCATAGAAGTAGAAGGGCAAGCGGGTACCTACTTTGCCGTGTGGGCACCCAGTGCCAAGGCAGTATCGGTGATTGGCAATTTCAATGGCTGGAACAAGGCCGCGCACCCGCTGTCGCCGCGCTGGGACAGCTCCGGCATCTGGGAGGGTTTTATTCCTGGTGTGGGCAAGGGTACTTTGTACAAATACAATGTCGTCGCGCAAGACGGACGGCATTTGCCGAAAGGCGATCCTTTCGCCCTCTTTTGGGAGGTACCGCCCAATACGGCCGCTATCGTCTGGGATTTGAACTACGAATGGCAGGATGCTGACTGGATGCAAGCGCGCCGCAGCAAGGCAGGGCAGGAGCAGCCCTACTCGGTGTATGAAGTGCACCTCGGTACTTGGCGCAAGAAAGCCGGTGCCACCGAATCGCTCAACTACCGCGAGCTGGCGGACGAACTGGTGGCCTATGTACAAGACATGGGCTTTACGCACGTAGAATTCATGCCCGTGATGGAGCATCCGTATTTCCCGTCGTGGGGCTACCAAATTACAGGCTATTATGCCCCGACGAGCCGCTTCGGTACTCCGCAAGATTATATGTACCTCGTGGACAAGCTGCACCAGGCAGGCATCGGTGTGATACTGGACTGGGTGCCCTCGCATTTTCCTTCGGATGCGCACGGACTGGCGGATTTCGATGGTACGCACCTCTACGAGCACGCCGACCCGCGCAAGGGTTTTCACCCCGACTGGAAGAGTTATATTTTCAATTATGACCGCGTAGAAGTGCGTAGTTTTTTGATTTCCAATGCTTTATTCTGGATGGGCGTGTATCATGCCGACGGGCTGCGCGTGGATGCTGTGGCCTCAATGTTGTACTTAGACTATTCGCGGGAAGCAGGCGAGTGGATTCCCAATATCTACGGAGGCAATGAAAACCTCGAGGCTATTTCGTTTTTGAAAGAGTTTAATTCGGCGGTTTATAAAGAATATCCAGACGCTATTACCATTGCAGAGGAGTCAACGGCTTGGTCGGGCGTGTCGCGGCCGGTTTACACTGGCGGCTTGGGTTTTGGCCAAAAATGGATGATGGGCTGGATGCACGATACGCTGAATTATTTTAAAAACGATCCGGTATATCGCAAGTATCATCATAATCAAATTACATTTAGTATTATTTACGCTTTTAGCGAAAACTTTATGCTGCCGCTTTCGCACGATGAGGTAGTGCACGGCAAAGGCTCTTTGATACAGCGGATGCCAGGCGATGAATGGCAGCGCTTTGCTAATTTACGCTTGCTGTTTGGTTATATGTTTATGCACCCGGGCACAAAGTTGCTGTTTATGGGCGGCGAATTTGCGCAGACCAGCGAATGGAGCATCGAGCGCGGCTTGGAGTGGTGGCTCACGCAGTTTCCATATCATAAAGGGATGCAAGCTTGGGTAAAACGTTTGAATGAATATTATAAAAATACGCCCACTTTGTATCGCAAGCAATTCTCACCAGAAGGCTTCGAGTGGATTGATTTGCACGATTATCAAAACAGTATCTTAATTTTCCTGCGTAAGGGCGACGAAACGGATAATCCGGTAGTAGTGGTGTGCAATTTCACGCCCGTGGTGCGGTCAGAGTATAAAGTGGGCCTGCCTGCTGGCGGGCAATGGCGCGAGGTGCTGAACAGCGATGAAAGCGCTTTCGGTGGCGCGGGTTTTCATCAAAATGGCGAGCTGGCTGCTGTGGACGAGGCATGGCACGGCCGCAGTCAGCATGTTGTAATAAAATTGCCGGCGCTGGGTATGGTCGTACTCGAAAAACAAGCTGCGAAAACAACGAAGAAGAAAACTACTACCAAAAAGGCAACAAAATAGTTGTTTTTAGGAGCCAATGGTGTTCAATGCGTTGATGTAATTAATTGATAAACAAAGATATATGATTTTATTTTTCGTAGCAACACGCTCGAAAAGCTATTTTATTTCTAAACTTTCAGAATTTTTTGAAAATAAGTTCATTTTTTCTGCAACCGCCGCTTTTCTGTATTTGTTCATACAGGTATAATTCGCAATGGACATCCATTATATATCAGCAAAAGATGAATACTAACGATTTATTACACCGAGCTTTACAGCTTGATTTTCTCAGCGCGGAAGAGGGTGTGTTTTTGTTTGAAAACGCTACTACCGCTGAATTGATGTACGTAGGCAACGCGCTGCGCCAGCACCATGTACCCAATAATGTGGTCACCTGGATTATTGATCGCAATTCTAATACGACCAACGTGTGCATCGCCAACTGCAAATTTTGTAATTTCTATCGGCGGCCCGGGCACGCGGAATCCTACATTACGACCATTGAAGAATATAAGCAAAAAATTGACGAATTATTTGAATACGGTGGCGACCAGTTGCTGCTGCAAGGTGGGCATCATCCTGATTTGGGGCTAAGTTTTTATGTGGATTTATTCAAACAACTCAAGGAACTCTACCCTACGCTCAAGCTGCACGCGCTGGGGCCGCCCGAAATTGCACACATCACCAAATTAGAAAAATCTACCCACTACGAAGTGTTGAAGGCGCTCAAAGAAGCGGGTCTCGACTCGCTGCCGGGGGCAGGTGCCGAGATTCTCAGCGACCGGGTACGCCGGCTCATTTCCAAAGGTAAATGCGGCGGCCAAGAATGGCTCGACGTGATGCGGGCCGCACACCAGCTCCGGCTCACTACTTCGGCTACGATGATGTTTGGGCATATCGAAACCAACCTCGAACGGATGGAACATTTCGTGGCGCTGCGGCAGGTACAATCAGAAAAACCAGCGGATGCCAAGGGGTTTCTCGCTTTCATACCCTGGCCGTTTATGGACGAAGACACCATTCTGCGCAAGCTCAAGCGCGCCCGCAACACCGTGACCGGCGACGAATACGTGCGCATGATTGCTATGAGCCGCATCATGTTACCCAATGTGGTCAACATCCAGGCGTCATGGCTGACGGTGGGCAAGCAGGTGGCGCAGTTGTGCCTGTACGCGGGTGCTAATGATTTCGGTAGTATTATGATTGAAGAAAATGTGGTATCGGCCGCAGGAGCCAACTTCCGGTTCACCGCAGACGGCATTCAGAAAGCGATTCGGGAAGCAGGTTTTGTGCCGCAATTGCGCACCCAGCAGTACGAATACCGGGCACTCCCGCCGCAAATCCGGCAACAGGAACTCGATCGGGTGGCTATGGTAGTAGATTGAGTGCTCCTACACGCGTTGCAATCGCAAGCTTTCCACACGGCTCTCTACGAGGCAGATGATGCTGCCAGCTACGTCTTTGCCGGTGGTCGTTTCGATGCCTTCCAGGCCAGGCGAAGCGTTGACTTCCATCACTAAGGGCCCGCGGTGCGAGCGCAAAAGATCAATACCCGTGACATCAAGCCCCAGTACATCGGCTACGCGCACGGCAAGGGCTTCTTCTTCGGGGCTAAGCAATGCAGGCATAGCGCTGGCACCTCGGTGCAGGTTGGAGCGAAACTCACCTTCCTTAGCTTGGCGTTTCATAGCAGCAATGACCTCACCATTGACTACCAGCACGCGCACATCGGCACCCCGGGCTTCGGCGATAAACTCTTGGACAACCACCCGCTGGTTCATTTTCTGAAAGGCTTCTACGATGGAGGTGGCCTGTAGCATGTCGTGCGCCAGCAAAACGCCTACTCCGTGCGTGCTTTCGAGCATTTTGATTACTACTGGAAAACCGCCCACCTGCTCTACCAAACTAGATAGCTCCTGCCCTTCGCCAGCAAAAACGGTACGCGGAACGGGCACGCCGAAACCTGTAAGCCTTTGCAAACTCCGGAGCTTGTCGCGGGCTTGCAGCAGCACTTCCGAGCGGGTAGTCGTGAAGACCGACATGGCTTCAAATTGACCAATAACGGCCGCTCCGGCGTAGGTGACCGATGCCCCAATGCGCGGGATGATGGCGTCCACATAGCTTAGGTTCAAGCCATTGTGAAAAACAGCCGGAAAATCCCTGTCCACTAATAGACTGCATTGCAGGTGGTCTATCACCTGTATGTGATGACCGCGTTCTGCGCCTGCCCGCAGTAGGCTTTGCGTAGAATACAGATAGGGGCCGCGAGAGAGAATGGCAATGTTCATGAGACGATTGCGTGTTTGTCATTTTTATAAATAAAATACCGGGTTGAACTAAGCAGTTAGACGGTTTTATTAATTAAAATGCTGAAAAACAGTGTTTTGTAAAAAGAATAAATTAATAAGTACTCGGACACGGTTTTTTTGATGATAGACGATAGATGCCAGATATTAGATAATAGACGATAGATAATAGATTTTAGATGCCAGATGCCAGACTTGAGTACGGGACACTGTTTGCTTTTCGCTGTTCGCCGCACAGTCAGTAGGCGTTATATCCTCAACCTCTCAACCCTTCTAAACCCCCTCAACCCCTCTAAACCCTTCTAAACCCTATTTGTCCTATCCCCCTATCCCCCTATTAACCTTTTTCAAACCCCGCCCCAATTAACCAATAACAACTAACATCAACAAAATAACAATGTCTTCTTACTTACTCCTCCCGTTTGTTGGTCGTTGTCGAATGTCTGCCTACTGCTATGGCGCAACCCGGTATGGCGCGCTATGATACGTACAAAATTACCTGAGCTTGATCACACGTCGGCTGGTGCTATGGCTACCCGCGCTGATGCGAAGGGTATAAGCTCCGGCCGGTTGTCGGTGCAAGGAAAGTGATTCTTGCCAGGCACCTGCGCCGATGGCTGCTTGATGGGTGGCAATGCGTTGCCCCAAGGGATCGAATACTTCGATGCGTAGCAGACCCGCCTCCGACGATTCGCCACGAAGGTAAAGGATTTCCTCAAATGGATTGGGAAATATTTCGATACTTTGGTCGAAAAGATGTGGCGTGCTGGCAGAGGTAAGCACCCGCTGCCCATTGGCAAACCAGACCCCCCAGCGCGCGCCGCCCGCGTTGCCGGAAATGAAGACCGAAGCGCTGGGCGGATTGGTTTGGGCCGAGATTTTATCCGGTGCTAAGCTGATGACGCCGATGACACGACTTGAATTGGCACCGGCAAAACCATCAAAGATGACCTTGCTGTCGTCCACGGAATAGTTGGGGTAACTTAAATCCAGATTTTGGTATATCACGCCCACGTCGCTGGTTTCGATATTGGCACCCAACAGGTAGTATTCCTCGTCTATTTCATCCAAATAATCGAAGGAAATGATGAAAGGCGAATTTTTAGAAAAGGTCGGATTGCCCACACTGATGCCATCGGGCAGACCACTGAAAAGCTTGCCAATAAAGCCATCGCCGTAGGTATTGGTGCTGTTGTTCCAGGCGTTCAGGAAGCCAATATCCCAGTATTCAATATCGCGGAAGTTGCTCCGGATACGATTTTGCGCATCGTACATTAGCCATTCGCCTGTGAAGTCCCACTCTAAGGCATCGGCAAAAACCACATCGCCCGTGGCGACGCCCTGCGCGTAGGTTGGATTGTAGAGTACAAATTCACGGGACGTATTGCTATTCAAATCGAAAATAAAAATGCTATTGTTCAATTCATCCGACAGGGCCGCTATTTTCGTACCGTCTTTTGAAATGACCGCACTGCGCCAGATGGGTTGCGAACTGACCACAATTTCTTCATAAGTGCCTTGATTCCAGCGGAGTAAAATGCCACGCAAGGTTTTGTTTTTGGCTACATATACAATGGCGCTGCCGTCATCAGTGATGCTGGGCTTGCTCAGTGGCCCCACGTTGGTCAGTGGGCTGACGACTACAGTGCCGGTGGCCGTTACCAAATTCAAATTGCTGGTATTGGCATTGGCATACAACACATACTCCTGCCCCGGGTTGGCGCTCACATCTTCCTGCGGATTGGTGCCCGCCGCCCCGAGAATGCCCACTGCATCGAAGGCGGCTGCGGCTGCACTTACTTGTGGCGAGCCAGCCCCGTGCCGGTCGGTAGCCGATTGCAAAACGGCAATGCGTAGATCCACAAATTGCGAAGAGCGGACGAGATATGTAGTCAATGCCCGGTAGTAAATTTGCTCGGCCACATCTTTGCCTACCTGAGTGGCAAAAAGATAGTAGGCCCGATTGGGAATACCGCTATTGATGTGCACCCCGCCGTTGTTTTCGGGGCCGCGGTATTGTTCGGATACGTGCGCCGGTTGCCAGCCCGGGTCGCCAAGGCGCGTGCCGCCATTGTTCGGATTGGACATATCGCGCAGAGCACCAGAGCGAAATACTTGCGGATTGACCACTTCTTCGCCAATGCGCCAGTTGTCGCGGTCAATCATCGCGCCAAAAATATCAGCAAAAGACTCGTTGAGCGAGCCGGATTCATTGCGGTATTCGAGGTTGGCGGTACTTTGAATGACGCCGTGCGACATTTCGTGGCCGGCTACATCGAGCGCCTTGGCCAGCGGCGCCGAAAATGCTCGGTTGCCATTGCCATAAAACATAGCCGCGCCATTCCAAAAGGCGTTGTCTAATTGGCTGCCGTCTTCATCTACAATATTGATAAGCGAGATAATCGTGCCGCCTTGCCCGTTGATAGAATTGCGGTTGAACGTTTGCCGAAAATATTCATAGGAGCGACCGGCATTATAATGCGCAGAAACCGCCACGGGATTGTTCCAGGTATTATTATTAGAAACGATATGTGTGGCATTAAAATCGTCGCGATTGGGAGAACCGTTTTGCCCGTCAATCGTCCAGATAGCGCCGGAGGGTTCGTTGGGCATGGAAGACCGTGCAGCATTAAACATTGGGCGCGAAGCATCAATCAGAAAAAAATTGCTGCCTTCCTGCCAAGTATTGAGCGTCCGATTGATATTGAACAAATCGGGTGCGGTAGCCGTGCGGGGCGGTAGCGGCGGCGGCGTCGCGTCAGCATTTTTGTAATCGTCCGTCCGTTCGTGCGTATGTATGCCATGATGAATGCGGCAAATGTCGCTATGATGTTGTAGCACAGTACCATTGAGAGCATCTATAAAATACAGCCAGCGGTGCGCAATATTGGGATGCACGGTCACTTGCCAAGCGAGTTGGGCCGCAGCATCGGGCGTATCGGCATGATAGATGACCAATTCCGCTTCGGCCTGCCTGCCGGCAATGAGGCGCTGCTCGGCAAAGCTCAAGGTTTTCACGCGGGTCTTTTTGCCTACGTGCTGCAAGGCGATTTGCGTAGCCTCGGTTTCGCTCAGGCGAGGTTGTATTTCTGGCAGGCGCGGTGTAGGGCGGTAGCGACCGTTGAGCATTTGCACCTGGTGGTCCCAGGCATGCAGAATGACCTCCGCGCCATATACGGGGAGACCTTTGTACACCTGTTGCGCGCGCAGGTGGGTGTGCCCCAGTTCATCGGTTTCTTCTTTAGTCACCAGAAATTCCTGTGTGGCGTCTTCAATTTGCATCAACTCCTGTACCTTGCTGAGGTAGGCTAGGGCCCGCTCGGTCAATGGCTTGTCGTTGCGCAAAGATTTGAAAGTGCCTTTAATGAAAATGGGCAAACCGGTGTCGGCGTCGCGTATTACCTCCACGCTGCCATCGAGCGAGGGGCGCGTCAATGGTGCCGGGCGAGGCGCAAAATGACTTTGCAAAGTATTGGGCACGGCATTAGGTACGCTTTGTGGCCAGTAAAAAGGCTCAATGACGGACGGCAGGGGCGTAGTGGCTGCTGCCGGATTGAGGTGCGGTTTGAATTGTCCGTAGGTAGCCACGGAAAGTAGCAGGCACCATCCGAACAGTGTTTTTCTTAGCATCATTTTTTTGAGTTTTGATGTGTTTTTGGAAGTTATGTGATTCGCAGTTGGCGGTTCTTTATTTTGCTATGCCTTTCATCTGGCGCAGCTGCGCGAGTAGTTTCTGGTGCATCTCCAGCACAGATGGGTCAAGTTGATAATCTACATCGCCCCAGGTGGAGCGGGCGGTTTGGTCGCCGCTTCTGTATTCAAGAAAATAATATACATTGCCAGGCTGGCTGATCTGCTTTTGCGCTAATTGCAAATTTTCTATTTCCTTGAAATAGGCGCGCGCCTCGCGTTTGCTGATAGAGCCGAGGTCGGTCATGCTGTCGTCGAGGCTGTAATGCTTGAAAAGTTGTCCATTTTCTAATAGAATATAGCGCGTCACAGCACCGGTAAATCCGCCGCCATCGCCGAAAATGACTTGATTATCAGGCATTTGGGCCGGTGTATAGCGTTGGCTTTTGCAGCTTGCCAGCACTAATAGCGCCAGCAACAGCAGTTGGGAGGGGTACAAGTTGGTTTTCATGGTCGTTATGCTTTGATTTTAATTCCGAAGTTACAAAAAATTATAGAAAAAATGAACCTGCCAATTGGCTTCTGATAAAGGAAAACCAGCAATTGATAACAGCCGACCGACTTCCTGCACGCTTAAATTTTGGGATAATTTTAACACAAAGCCCCAATTTTAAAAGCTTTTAAGAAAACGTTAAAACTTTGATAACATTTCACCACAGAATTGTTTTCTAACTTGCACCGTTGTAGCCTTTTCCTGTCAAAAAATCTACAAAAGTCTGATTATTATGAAGTATTTTTTCTTGTTTATAACACTATGCGTATGGGTAGCTCCCGCCATTTCCTTTGCGCAAGACAACCACCAAAAAGCGGCGATGAAGGCGGCCGCGCTCCAAGCAGATATCATGCAAACTACTAATCACAGCACCGGCGATGTGCAGTTCTTGAGAAAAAAAGTATGCGCTGTAAGTGGCGTAGCCAGCTACGAAAAAGTGGAGTATTGTAGCAAAACCGCCAAATTCGTAGAAGCAACTGCCGAGCGGAAAAAAGGCTCTTGCACCAAGTCGCGCGTGGCTTGGTCGGATGCGCACGATACGGACGTTCGGGCTACCCTGAGTAAGCTTCCTGCATACTGCACCGCGGCACAGAGAGCCGCCGCCGCTACTGCCAATCGCAAGACCGCAGTGGCCAAGGCAGATTATACTGCCAATGCCAACAATCGCGTCAAGCCCTGAAAGGGTTCATATCGTTTTCTTTCTATAGAAAGAACGCATTTCAGCTTGAGCAATCGCTTTTTTCAAGGATTTTCGGTACTTGCTGGCGGCCCTTTCGGCTTGGTTAGCGTAAAGTTTCGTCGAAAAAAGCGATTGCTTTGTCTTCCTTTCTTGCAACCTTTGGCTTGCGCCCGCATCTTTGTAGTAAGAAATCACTTTTTTTAACAAAAACCCGACTTATTATGAAGTATGTAAGTTTCGTACTGGCCCTGTGCCTGTCGGTAGCTGCTGCCCTCCCGGCAACGGCCGCTACCCCCGCCCCGAATCCAGAGTTGACTCTCGTCGTAACGCCCGTGCACAAGAAAACGGTGGAAGTGTCAATGGTGAACCTCAAGCAGGAGCGCACCCGTATTGTGCTGACCTCCCTCGACGGAGAGATGCTTTATTTTGAAGATACTATCAAAAACCGCAACGGCTATCGCCGCAAATTGGATTTGAACGCACTGGAAAGTGGCAAATACGTATTGGAAGTGAAGCAGGGCAGCAAGGTATTGTCGCAGGTAATCGTTATTGACCGAAAAGACACCATGTGGCTGTCGCAAGTCAAGGGATAAAGTTATCTTTTCATAAGATCAAGTGAAAAACGTTTTGTAGCTCCCGGTTTGTAGCACTTCCGGGAGCTTTTTTTACGAATAGTCGTAAATTTCTGATTGTCAAGCTTTAATATTTGCTACGAGTATTAATTTGCCATTTCCGAAAGGAACTTGATACGCACGAGCTGGATTTCCTCCATGGTGATGTCATCTTCGCGGAGTTCGGCGTAGGCTTCTTCTACTGATCCATTTTCCGACTGGAGAAAAAACGCGTAGATATCCTCGCGCGTGTATTCATCAATATTTTCTTCGATATAATAATCAATATTCAACTTGGTGCCCGATACCACAATGGCATCGAGTTCTTCCAAGAGTTCTTCCATGCTGATGTTGTTGGAATCAGCCAAATCTTCTAATGGCACTTTCCGGTCAATACCCTGGATGAGGTTCACCTTTATTTTCGACTTGTTGGCGATTTGCTTCATCACAAAATCCGTCGGGCGCTCGATTTCATTTTCTTCCACGTATTGCTGTATAAGCTGCAAAAACGGTTGGGCATAGCGCGTGGCCTTACCGCTGCTCACGCCGCTGACCTTAGTCATATCTTCTAAAGAAATGGGGTACTGCGTGGCCATGTCCTCGAGCGAGGGATCCTGAAAGATGACATAGGGCGGCACATTGAGGCGGCGGGCTTCGCGGCGGCGCAAGTCGCGGAGCATACTAAGCAAACCTTCGTCGAGCACGGCCGTTTTGCCGTTGGAATGATCGGTGGTAGCACCTGCCTTATCGAAATCGTGGTTGAGCGGTATTTTGAAAGAATGGGGTTTGGCGATGAACCGGTGGCCGGCATCCGTCATTTTTAGCAAGCCGTAGCTTTCTATATCTTTGATAATCAACCCATTGAGCATAGCTTGTCGCAATACAGAACTCCAGAAATTGTCTTCACGGTTTTTGCCGATGCCGAACATTTCCTTCTGGTCGAAGCGATAGTCTTTCATTTCTTTGGTCTCTTTGCCGAGCAAAAATTCAATCACTGGCTTGATGCCAAAATTTTCGTCCAATTGTACAATCGCCTTGAGCGCCTGCTGCATTTCGGTTTTTACCTCTATTTTTTCTTTCGGAAAACGGCAATTGTCGCACATACCGGCGCAAGCGGCGTCGTCATACACTTCCCCGAAATAATGCAATAAAAATTTGCGGCGGCAGGCGGTTGTTTCGGCGTAAGCCATCACCTCCTGCATGAGTTGGGCACCCATTTCGCGCTCGGCCACGGGCTTGTCGCGCAGAAATTTTTCGAGTTTTAGAATATCTTTGTAAGAATAAAAGGCGATGCATCGGCCCTCCATGCCATCGCGGCCAGCGCGGCCGGTTTCCTGGTAATAATTTTCAATACTTTTGGGAATATCGTAGTGAATGACGAAGCGCACGTCAGGTTTGTCAATGCCCATTCCAAAAGCAATTGTAGCCACGATAACGTCAATTTCCTCCATCAGGAAGTCGTCTTGGGTTTGGCTGCGGGTTTTGGCGTCGAGGCCTGCATGATACGGGGCTGCTTTTATATCATTGACAACCAGTGCCTTAGCGATGTCTTCGGCGGCTTTTCGGCTTTGCACATAGATGATACCTGATTGGCTCGGTGCGCTCTTCACGATTTGCACAATGCTCTTCATCACTTGGTCGTGCTTGCCTTTGGGGCGTATTTCGTAGTAAAGGTTTTCTCGATTGAAAGAAGATACAAACATATTCACCTCGCCCATATCGAGGTTTTTGATAATATCTGACTTCACTTTGGGCGTGGCCGTAGCCGTGAGCGCGATGACGGGTATGTCTTCGCTGATGGCATCGAGCATAGCACTGATTTTGCGGTACTCCGGCCGGAAATCGTGCCCCCATTCCGAGATGCAGTGCGCTTCGTCCACGGCGACAAAAGAGACCTTTACCTGCTGGAAAAACTCGATGTTTTCTTCTTTGGTCAGGGTTTCTGGTGCGATGAAGAGCAGTTTGGTTTTGCCCTCGCTGATGTCCTGCTTGACTAAGCGCATCTGAGCTTTGGTGAGCGAGGAATTGAGAAAGTGCGCCACTTCGTCGGTTTGGCTATAGCCCCGGATGGAGTCCACCTGATTTTTCATCAGGGCAATGAGCGGCGAAATGATAATAGCGGTGCCGTCGAGCATGAGCGCGGGCAGCTGGTAGCAAAGCGACTTGCCACCGCCGGTAGGCATGATGACGAAGGTGTCGTGTCCGCTCAAAATACTTTTGATAATCGCTTCTTGATTATCTTTGAATTTATCGAATCCGAAATATTGCTGCAAAGCGTCCCGCAAAGTTTCTTTCGTTGCAGTCATGGCTTTCTATTCTGTTTTTGACGTAATTTTAGGTCGTTTCTTTTGCTTATTAGCCTGCGGTCTTCCGGGGATGTGTACCTTTGCGACCGCGCTGCTGCCGGCCGGGGGATTTTCCTAAAGATACAACCGGAAAGTAGAAATCAGACAATTTCTAATGCTTTTTTTATCAGGCACTTGTACAAAAAAATACGCCTTCTTTTTAAAAAAGCAGCCAAAAATAAGTAAAAAAATTGTGAAATCCGAAGAAGTTATTGTAAAAACCGCACGAAGAACGCTCGAAATTGAGCTGGAAGCGCTTAACTTGCTGAAAATCAGCATTAACGAAGATTTTGTCGCTTGCGTAAAAAGTATTTTTGCGGCGGAAGGCCGGTTGGTAGTCACGGGCATTGGCAAGAGCGCCATCATTGCGCAGAAGATTGTCGCTACGCTCAATTCTACCGGTACGCCCGCTCTATTTATGCACGCTGCCGATGCTATCCACGGCGATTTGGGCATGATTCGACCGGCTGACTTAGTGCTCTGCCTTTCCAAAAGTGGTGAAACCCCAGAGATAAAAGTGCTGGTGCCATTGGTCAAAAACCTCGGCAATACCCTGATCGGAATGGTGAGCAATCGAGATTCTTTTCTCGCCAAACACGCCCGCTACGTGCTGCATACGCCCGTCAGCCAAGAGGCGGATCCTAATAACTTAGCGCCCACGGCCAGCACTACCTCCCAGATGGTGATGGGCGATGCATTGGCCACAGCACTGTTGGCTTTGCGGGGCTTTACGCCACAGGATTTTGCGCAGTTTCACCCTGGTGGGGCCTTGGGCAAGCAGCTCTACCTGCGGGTGCGCGACCTCTACCCAAACAACGAAAAACCGGCGGTACACCTCAACGAAACGTTGCCCAATACCATTCTCGAAATGACGACCAAACGCCTCGGTGCTACGGCAGTACTCGACGACACGGGCCGGCTGCAAGGTGTGATTACTGATGGCGACCTGCGCCGGATGCTCTCGCGCCACGTCAATCTCGACGAATTGCGCGCCAAAGACATCATGGGAGCGCACCCCAAAACCATCCACGCGGACGCATTAGCTGTAAAAGCGCTCGAAATGCTGCGCGGGCATAGTATTTCACAACTCATCGTGGTGGATGAGGCCGGGCAGTACCTCGGGTTTTTGCATTTGCACGATTTGATTCGGGAGGGGTTGATTTGAATATTATGATATTGGGATAATTGGATATTACGATATTGGGATATTGAAAGATGGCGAAATGGTTGCGAATAGTAGTTTGTTGTTGCCTGGGGTTGGGTAGTGGATGCAGGCAAGCACCGGTGGTGGAGCCAGCGTTCTATCATTGGAAAACGGTAGTGCACCCTACAGCCGATGAGCAGACGTATCTCGAAGCACTGGGAGTGCGCCGTTTGTATGTAAAATTTTTTGATGTGGACTGGGACGCAGCCCTCGCTATGCCCACGCCGCGCGCGCAAGTGGTGATACCGGAGCCGATAGCCCAAGAAATTGTGCCTTGCATTTTCATTACCAATGAAACCTTCCGGCAGTTATCAGATGCAGATTTATCCGTATTGACAGATAGAATTGCCGAAAAAATAGACGCGCTTTGGCAGCAAATACCAGAACAAACGCTGCGCGAAGTGCAATTTGACTGCGACTGGACCACCAGCACCCGGGAGCGCTTTTTTCGTTTTCTGACGCTTTTTCAAAATAAAAAACCCGACCTCCAGCTTTCGGCTACCATCCGGCTGCATCAGGTGCGCGATGCTACCGCCACCGGTGTGCCGCCCGTGCACCGGGGCATGTTGATGTTGTACAATACTGGCGACCTCGAAGACTGGCACGAAGACAACAGCATACTGAACCTGACCACTGCCCGTTATTATCTACAGCCGCCGCCGCGCTATCCGCTGCCGCTCGATGTGGCGCTGCCCGTTTTTGGCTGGGGAGTGCTCTTCCGCGACGGGCGCATGATTCGGCTCATCAATAATTTGCAAGCCGCAGACCTTACCGATACCACCCGCTTTGACAAAATAGCCGACAACCGGTTTGAAGTTCAGAAAAGTACGTATCTTAACGGTTACTATTTATACGAAAATGACCAGGTGCGTATCGAAAATAGCCAGCCGGAGCAATTGGCGCAAGCCATTGAATTAGTACGACCAGTATTGCGAAAACCCCGGCGGATGAGGCTCGCGTTTTATCACTTAGATACCACTACCATTAAACAATTTCCGTATGAAACCTTGGAAGCACTGGGTGCTCATTTCAAACGGTAGCGCAAGTCGTCGGTGGTGGCTGCGCTGTTTGTCCTTACTATTGGGGCTAAGCATGGTGCTGCTGCCCGTGCCCATCGCGGGCGAGTGTACACCCGGCAAAAGCGGCTTTAGAGGCTACTCGCTGCTCAGTCCGGCTATTGTCAATCCGGAAATACCTTCCGCGCCGCTGTTTCTGAATTTTCAAGCTATTTATGAACAATTTGGCGGACAAGCCGTAGCTCAAGAACGCGACAATGTCACCGAATGGCACGAGCGCTTTTGCAGCCGCGCCAATAAGCCAGACATTCATTTTCTGATTTATAATACTGAAATTGCAGACCTGGAGCAGCTTCGCATAGAAATGAAAATGAGCGGCAATCACTTCTCTTATCCCTTTACCAATAATAGCTTCGCCAAATACCTCAAGCGGCAAAACTGCGAAGAAGTGTTGGATTACTTCATTTTTGCCAAACGCTGCGAAAAACATGCAATAGCCGGTAGCGACCCCTGGCGCACGCCGCCCCGCGATACCATAGCCATGCGCGTGCTCATGGATGAAGGAACCAACCTGTTTCGCAATACGAAATCGCATTATGTTCGTTTGCGTTACGCCTATCAAATCATTCGGCTGGCACATTATGCCAAAGACTACGCTGGCGTGCTGAGTCGCTACGATTTTTTGATGCCACAAATTGACCACGACCCCAGCATTATTGAATATTGGATAAAAGGGCACTACGCAGGGGCACTGATGGCGCTGGGGCGCAATGTGCAAGCTTCATACCTGTATTCGCTCATTTTTGAAAACTGCCCCAGCAAGGCCGAATCGGCTTTTCGCAGCTTTAAAATCAATACCGACGAAGAGTGGCTGGCTTGCGAAAAATTATGCCAAAGCGACCGCGAGCGCGCTACCCTGTATGCACTGCGGGCCCGGGCCGCCGATAGCAAGGCCTTGGAGGAGATGCGCCGCATTTACGAACTCGATCCGCGCAATCGGCATTTGGAGATTTTATTGGTCAACGAAATGTACAAATTAGAAAAAGACCTACTTGGCTACGGTTTCAACGACGAAAAAGCCCACAACCGGCGCCTCGGCTACCCCCGCGCACGGGCCGGCGAGTATGTCATTGGCTTGCAAGACTTTGCCCGACGGGTGCTCGACGAAGGGCAGGCCACGCGCCCTGGGCTCTGGCGTATCGCGCTGGGCTATTTGGAGACGCTGGCTGGCAATTATTACGACGCCATTCGAACCTTTGAAAGAGCCAAACAACAAGTGAAAGACCCCGCTTTGCAAGAGCAATTGGCGGTGTTTGAAATGGCAATGCGCATCAGTGCTTTTACCGTAGCAACCGACTCCGTGGAGCGCGAAGTCAATCGGATACGCCGTAGCGATTTATTTCGGAAATACCGGGATTTGCCTGATTTTCTCAGCGATAAAATGACACAGCTTTACGAGCAAGGCGACAGCCCAGGCAAGGCTTTCCTGAGCAATTACCGAATGCGCGACCTGCGCGCCAATCCGAAAAAAGAAGTGATTGACGACTTGTTGGCGCTTTGTCGCAAGCCGAGTCGCAACAGTTTAGAAAATGCGCTCGTCCTGAAATCAGATGGCACCTCCATCGAAAAAGACCTGCTCAACATCAAAGGCACATTGCTTTTCAGCGAAGGCCGACTCGAGGAAGCCCTAACGGTTTTTAAGGATATGGAGCGCTCCAACTGGGTCAATTATGGCGTTTTCAATCCCTTCATTACCCGTTTCAATGACTGCGTCAATTGCCCCCTGCCCGATACCGCCAATATGTACAGCCGAGGCGAGCTGATTGAGCGCTTGCTGAGCATGGAATCGCAGATTCGTGCCGGTAGCGAGCGCACATCGGAGTATTATTTTCAGTTGGGGGCCGCCTTTTATAATATGACTTATTTTAGCTATGCCTGGGAAGCGATGGATTTGTTTCGCAGCGGCACGAGCATGCAACCCGCCAAATTGCGCGCTGGCGGCAATGTGGTAGCGCATCCTGCCTTTCCGTTAGGCAATCGCGAGGTCTTCGACTGCTCCCGCGCCCTGTTTTACTTTGAAAAAGCACGCCAAACTGCCATCGACCCCGAAATGGCCGCCCGTGCCGCCTACTGGGCTGCCAAATGCGAGCGCAACGCCTGGTACCTCAGTCGAGCACAAGGAGCACAACGCACCTACGACTATTTCCGCATACTGCGCGACCAGCACTCCAACACCCGCTTCTACGAGCGGGTCGTACGCGAATGCAAGACCTTTCAAGCGTATTTGGCTAAGGGTGGGTAGGGGGGAAGCTGCCGTTGTTCAAGATGCCGAGCGCAGCGAGGTATCTTGAACGGGCAGCACATACGGCGTGCCGCCGTTTAGGCGGCATGACCGATATGTGCTTTGTTCTGCGATTTATTCTTTTATGATTTTATTTGCTTTGTAAATATCTACAATAAAATTTCCCAATATTTGGCCCATTTTATCATAGTTCTCGTTAACCCATTGACGTACTTCCTGGTCTGAGATATTTACCTTGACCGATATTTCCTCTTCTTCCTTATTGTTTTTTTCTATTTCTATTTCTATTTCTTTTGATAATTGAACCTTTTCTTCCCAGGTCATTTTGAGAGGTTCCTCACTCCATTTCACCTCATCAAAGTCAGGGTCGTACGCTATGTCTTCATCATTGTAATAGATATTCTGTTCTGGTATGACTATACCATATTCAGCCAATATCAATGCATCAACTGCGCGCACTTGAGTTTCTTTTAAGTCTTCAATCACCACTCCTTCAAGACTTTGGTTTTTTCTAGCCATTTCTATTGCTTGCTCAATTCTCAGTTTCATCTCCTGATTATTTTGATAAACTATTCTCAAGATAAGCTTTTGTTTCCTTTTTACTCGCTTGCCTCGCTGAAATTATCCGAATCACCGCTGATCTAATTGTGTATACCACCGCAACTAATATTTTGCCTAATGTCTTTCCTATTCTCATAATTCTCAATTCTGCTGAAGAATTCCCACGAAATTCAACTGCATTTTCATCTTGAAAACCTCTTTTGCTTTCTCAAAGCTTATCGAGTGCTTTTCTCGATTCGACTTGTTTTTATTTTCATCCCATTCAAATTTCAGCATATAGCATAGTTGGTTTTTCTTATTATTTCGCAGAACGTCCGGTGCAGCCGCAGCCTGCCCAAACACCTCTCCAATTTAGCGACTTTTCCCCGCTTTTGCAAACCCATTTGCTCCGGCGCGAAGCCCTTTTCTGGCAGGTTGTCGGCTGCACATTGTTCGATGAAGTTTTTTATTTGGCTTATGATAAGATTTCAATATTTAATGAGATCAAATATCAGTGATAAACTGAATATTTTATAGCTAAATTCATTGTTTTGTTGTTGATTTTTTCTAGCCTTTGAAACCACATGTCCCCAATTGTTTTGTGCCAAGTCATATTAGGTTCATTACTCCAGTATGCACCTAATGTATTGCCATAACTTTGATATTTTCTTTTAGTCCCGTCAGAATTTTTCATTGTGCTCTCTACATAGTATTTAGGGCTGTCTTGAAAGTATTCAAAACAAATGAATAAACCTTTCTGAGGTATTTTGATATTAAGATAATTTAAATCAATCTTGTACCAACTACCGCCTTTTTTGGGATATAATATAATAGATTCTTTGTACATATCTTTGTCAGGTTCCAATTTTTCTTTTGCGACATTCATACATCGTATCCTTATAGGGGTAGTTATGACATCTTCATTATCTATAAATATAGATACATCATTTAAAATTTGTTCATCACCAAATTTATCATCATATTGAATTAGATACGCTATAATACTTCCTGGGCGCGACCGATAACCACTTTTCGGTTTTTTTTCTGTAAATCCTTTTTCTGCTATTTTTTGATCTCTAGGTTGTACGGTGATTGTAGTTAGTACAAATGTATCAAGTTCTAATATAACGGAAATGTCATTAGAACTAAAATCTGATATATATTTACTCTTATATCCTAGAGATTTTACAAGCAGGGTATCAGCTTTGTCAACTTCGATAGTAAACTTTCCTGAGTCATCCGTTATCACACCTCTTTTCTTTGACAAAACCTCTATTGAACTATATGCTAAGGCATTATTGGTATCTTTGACTACGCCATTCAAAGTGATTTTTTGAGAAAATAAATTTCCCGGAAGCAATAATATTGACAAGGATATATAACAACTTTCCATATTTAGATTCTTAAAAGGAAGAAAGGATAAGTTATTTCTTATTCTTTTACCCATTTATTTACACCTCGCAGGTGTGTTTGTTTTCCGGATATGGGCTGTTCAGATGGCAAGCCGATGCTGGTCGATGTAATATTTACGCGCGCTGCACTTCAATGAATATTTATTTCCATCTGCTTGCCCAGCCCTATTTCGATAATTTTAATCAAAGTGCCAATTTCAACATCCGACTTATTATTCTCTATCCTGGAAATGTAGTTCTTGGTCGTACCGCTTCGCATAGCCAATTCTTCTTGTGTCAATCCGGCTTGTTTCCTTGCTTTTTTAATCAAACTACCGATTTGATAACTTTTATTCCGCTCCTCATCCGGCTCGCTCTCTTCATATAATACAATCGGATCCAAATCAAAAGCCACCTCAAACTCCATCCCATTTGACAAGATTGTTTTATGCATGAGATTCGGCCATTGAAGCGTTCCTCCTTTTAATTCCAATTGCTGAAATATTTCCCTATTTAAAAGCCTTGATCGGAACTCATCCTTTTCAAAATTCCATTTTTTAAAAAGACGAGCAAAATCAATAATTCGATGCTCACCCGTATTGAACGCTATGGATAGCATAAATCCATTTACTTCATTGATTTTTATTATCCTTGGCACCTTAGTTGATTTTCTCATTAGCCTCAGGTCTTCATTAATGATTGTTTTCCCATATTTCCATCAAAATGCCCTGATTTTCTTTAGCCCAGTTGATTACTTTCTTGCGCTGTTTAGTTGGAAGCTTCCCTTGATAAGTTTCGAGGGTCTCTATTTCTATCAATTCCTCATATTCAGCATAGACCGCATGAAAATGAGGCGGCGCGTGGTCGTCGAAGTACAAATCAATTTTGATTCCGTCCAATAAAAAGTAAGTTGGCATTCGATTTTATGTTACCCAATTAGGAAACAAATGTAGCTCATTTTTTTTAATGTACCGCAATTTTTTGTATGTCTTTTTTTAATGTCGTGTAACGGCAGCAGGGACGACGTGGCGGCGAGCGTTGGCTTTGCGGTCTATGCCTTTCGCCGCCATGTGTGACCATGCTTTGTTAGCGGTAGATTCTTT
>CALMSO010000027.1 GCA_937872385.1 uncultured Saprospiraceae bacterium | reverse complement strand
ATATTCACTTGAAAAATGCTGCCTAAAATCAGCATACATTCTGTAACACTACCGATTCTTTTAATCAAAAAATGGACTTTTGACTCTCTCATTTGTTGCCAAACTTGACCAGCCCCCAAACGCCCAATAACCATAGACCTAAAGCAAGCGGCCAGAATATTTCCAGATTATAATACAGGGCTTGGGCAGTTATAAGGGATGGGATAGATAATATAAAAGCCAATCCGACCCACCAGGGTGCTATTTTTCTTCTCATGATCGCTACCCCTGCAATGATCCAGGCGAAGAAAAAGCAAAAATTATACAGCAATAGTCCCGACAACCAAATCAGAGTGGCTTCCGATTCAAATCCATCATTGATCGCCTTCGGGTCCATCCCTGAAGCCACCAAACCTGCGGATAACGCTCGAAAACCAGAAATAAAGGCAATAAAGGCTGCACCCAAAACACCCAGTACCGTTACCACAATTCCTGTGTTGGGAGACCGCTCGGCAATTTTTTGCCCAATGAAAATGAAAGTGGCCACAAAAAAAGGAACACCAATTGTCATAATCAGGCCTTCGTATGAACTGACCCAGAAAAGTTCTCCCGGAAGCGTTCCAATTCCAAATGCCCTTACCACCGATGCAATAAAAAAGCATAATGGCGCAACTAAGGCCAGCATGGGCAATCGCTTTTTAAAAGTTCTTACCCATTTGTCGTTTTGATTTTCCATTTTGTTTTGTTTTAAATTGTTTATTCTTGTTACCTTCTTATTTACCGCTAACATTTGTACAAACGCCATATGGCGTTTATACACCTTATGTATCGGGGTTTAATTTAGCGTTTTTTTCTTTTGGTGGCAAGTCCTGGGCGGGGATTTTTATAGGCAAAAACTCCAAAGGGCTTCGCAGTTGTGCTTTTTTGTGTTGGGTTATGTGGGTATAGATTTCGGTGGTCTTGCTCGAGTTGTGCCCCAGTAGGTGCTGAATGTAGCGCAGGTCGTTGCCTTTATTGGGGTTTGTATTCCTTTCAATACCGTTTCAAACATACAGGTATCCTACATAAAAAAGCAAGTGTAAATTGCTGTTTTTTATTACATTACGCATTTTTTTTAAGCGCATGGGTGTAGCGGCGGGCCCGGGCGCGGGTACTGTAGCTAAAATGTTGTAAATTTAGGCGGCGGTATTGGCAAACTTACCGCGCTGCGTATGACTAATCCAAATACACCGGAGGGTACTCCCCAGGCGCTGATTGTCCGGGATTTTGAGCTGGCACCCATCGAGGAGGTGCTCGACGAGGCGCAACTGCTGGCGCTGCTCTCGGAGCATATCGCGTATTTGATTGATCATCGGTTGGAGTTTTTGCTCAGCTTGATGTATCGGCTCGATATTGATGAGCGGAAGGTGAATCGGGCATTGTCGCCGGGGCACGCGGAGCCGGCGCAGCTAGCATTGGCGCGCTTGGTGCTGGAGCGGCAGCAGCAGCGGATTCTTACGAAGCAGCAGTACCGGCAGGCACCTATAGATGATACGGAGTGGGAATGAGCGTGGGGAGGTTTCCGCCCCCGGGCACTGCATGAGGTGAGCGCCCGGCAGCGGATGTTGTGATCGTTAGTACTTGTTGAAGTAGAAGTTCTGCGGCTCGGCGCTGATGGTCACCCCATCTACGCAGATGGCTTGTTCGAGCACCATTTCGTCAAATTGGAGGTGCTTGATGGTAGCAACTTGCGTAGTGGCTACTTCCTGCCCGTTGCATAGGCTGCGCGAGCGCATCAGCAGGTACTTGCTATCTTCTGATATTTCCCAGGTACCTTTTTCTTCAATAATCGTTTCGGCACCGCCGAGGATTTTGCTGTACGTTCCATCAGCACGAAAGTGATACTTGAGCGATCCGGCACGCAATGCGGGGTGATCCAACTCGTTTTCTACAGAGAAAAAAGGATTTTCCCATCTTCCGATGAGGGCAGTACGCATTTTGGCGGCCCGGGCGGCTGCGGCCGGGTCTATATGGCTGATAGCAGTAGCTTCTTCGCTGCCTTTCAGGGTATCGTTGTGGTTCGCTTTCAGGTAATTCGCATGGCCCAAGAGCAACAATGCGGTGAATAATACGGTTGAAATTTGGTTCGTTTTCATGGCTAACAGAATTTTTATACAGTCGGGTTAATAATTGACGTCGCAAATAAAACAATGTTTGGTGTGGTTTAGTGCACAAAAAGGGATGAATTAATTGTTAAATTTTTTCACGATTTGCGTACACTGGTTTTTTCCAACTTTCTTATTCACCCCGACTGAAAAGACAAAATAAAATTTTCATAGCTGCATACGCGTTTGCCGGCTGGGCGTTAAAGTTTCTTAAACTATTGTTAAAAGCGCGTATGGGATAACTATCTTTACGACGACAATTTACGGGCGAAAGTTACCGAAATGCCTGTTTTTTCGATGGGGATGATTTTAAAAACGATAAAGGGCGAAAAATGCTGATAAAAACGCGTGGGATTGTGCTCAAAGCGATTCGCTACGGCGAAACCAGTGTGATCGTTGACGTTTACACCGAGCAACGGGGCTTACGCAAGTATATTATTAATGGTGTGCGGAGCCGGAAAGCGCGCATTCCCGCGTCGCTGCTACAGGTGATTTCGCTGATAGAAATGGTGGCTTACAACCGCGACGACCGGCAATTGAATCATGTGAAGGAAATGCGGGCGGCTTATGTGTATCAATCGCTGCCGTTTGATGTGCGCAAAGGAGCTATCGCGCTATTTATGGCGGAGGTGCTGCGCAAAACCATTCGAGAATCGGAAGAAAATACGGCGCTTTTTGCGTTTCTGGCGGATACGTTCCAATATCTCGATACCACTACGCAGGCGGTGGGCAATTTGCATCTGCATTTTTTATTAGAGCTGAGCGCTTTCCTCGGCTTTGTACCCGATGGTGCTTTTGGCGCGGATACGCCGTGCTTCGATTTGCAGGAGGGTGTTTTTGTAGCGGATACGCCCGGGCATCGGCATTTTCTGAATCCGGAGTTGAGCGAGCGGCTGTCGAATCTCTTGCATTGCCCGCTGGCGCATTGCCATGAGGTGGTGCTTGGTGCGGTGCAGCGGCGGCAGTTGTTGCAAAGTTTGCTCGATTTTTATCAGTTGCACTTGGACTATATGCCGGAAATCCATGCGCATGAGGTGCTACACGAGGTGCTGAGCAGCTGAGCTGAGTAGTGAGCGCGCCCCGCAGCGGCCCAAGTGGCTGGGCTGCGAGGCGTGCCGATGCTTTTTTAGATTATTCAAACGGAATAACTAATTCCTGACCCGGATGAATGAGATCCGGATTTTTCAGTTGGTCGGTATTTGCATTGAAAATCTGCATGTACTTTTTCACGTCGCCGTAGTATTGCTTCGCAATTTTGGAAAGGGTGTCGCCCTTAGCTACGGTGTGCTTGTGGAAGTAGTCGGTCACTTCTACCTTGATATCCGCCGAGATGTCGGAAGGATTGTCGCCACCGATTTCCTTGATTTTGTCCCAGATTTGATTTTTCAGGTACTGGGTTTCTACCGTACCACCGATTTTGAGTTTGCCATCCAGCTCTTCAACAAAGCCGTCTTTGGTGCCTAATTGCTCGCCAAGCGAAAGAACCGGTTGATATTTTGCTTTAACAGACATAGAAACAGAGTTTGAGGTTAAAGAATGATGAAACAGATTTTTGCTTTTAGACGTAGCTTTCGCCAAAAGTCACATTAAGGTAGGGAAAAAATGCCAACCGAAAAAATAATTGCCATTATGAAATGGTTAAGTGTGGTTTTTGGAGCAAATGGGGGTGGTTGAGCAGCATCCAATTGTGCCCGACGTCAATGGCCACGCCTTCAGAAAAAATGGGTAAAAAGGTATTTTGGAAAAAACTGCGGGTGCGCCGGATGTCGCTTTTTTTAGCGGCTAAGCGATTGTACAAAAGCAACCCGCCAGGGCTGAGTGTATCGCGCAGGGCTTCGAGCAATTCGGTGGACTCAAACACGGTGGGCACCTCGTCGTCAATGAACACATCCATACAGATGAGGTCGAAAGTAGCATTAGTTTGAAAAATAAAGGCAGCGGCATCCGCACAGATCAGTTCAAGAGGGGCGGAGAGCTTGGGTAGGGTATAGCGATTAGCGAGATCGAGCACGGCTTCGTCTATTTCAACACCAGTGTAGCGATACTGCCCAGGGCGCTGTAGCTCCAACAAACAAGGAATACTCCCCAGCCCAAATCCCAGAATCAATACTTCTGTGCCTGGCAGGCGGCTCAGATCCGTGCGTCGAAAAGCGCGATCGAAATTGCTATACAAATCGCCGTAGGAATAAATGGCGTTGGCGGTGCTGAGCTGGTAGCGGCCCTGGCGCAGGCTCAGGTGCAAATGTGGATTGTGCGCACTTGAGGTGCTTTCGAGGTGGATTTCGGCGAGGTAGCTGAGCCATTTTTTCCAGAGTGGTAGCGGCATGGATTCGCTGTTTGTGATTCGCTGTTCGCTATTTTAGATATAAAAGATTGATAATAAGGTTTTTAATTTGAATTTATTATCATAAAGTGTAGAAAGAAATTGAAAAATAGCATCTTAGGGGTTCGTTAAAATTTTCCTATGATAATGCGAATGTGTAATCAGATGGAAACTATTAAATTCGGGTTGGGGTTGGTTTTAGTAAAGGCTTTAACTATTTAAAAACCCATGAACCATGATTGCAACACTCTTCATCGTCGGCGGCTTGTGCTACGTCATCTGGCGAAGCCGCAAGTAAAGGCAGGCAGCACCGCGAAATGCTGCGACGTGCTCCTAAAGCAAAACTCCCGACGCTATCACAACATCGGGAGTCTGCTGGAAAAAGTAGAGTTTTAGGAGCTTACCTCCTTTTGGAGGTAGCAACAATATAGTGGTGTTTCTTATCGCTTGCCTTCTGTCATATCGCTACCCTGTTCTTTGGCAACAGTGCTGTCAATGTACTGACAATTTCTGGTGATTGCCTGGCAGATACCTGCACCTTCGAGCACGCTATGGAAGTTGGGGCTTCTGATGTACGCAATATTATTAACGAAGTGGCAGCTAATCAGCACCGGCATAGACTCACCGTTGGTACCTACACTCAGAATGGCTGCACCGTAGCTGGCTTCATTGCGTTCGAATGAGCAATTTTCAATTTGTGGGCTGGAAACGCCGTTCACAGCGTCATTGTAGATAGCGCCGCCATCTAAATCGGAACGATTGGCAATAAATTGGCAGTTGCTGATATTCGGGCTGGCTGTGCCATTGAAGGCGTAGTTGTACAGTGCGGCACCATCGCGGCCGTAGTTGTTCTGAAAAACACAATTTCTGATAACAGGATTGGATACGCCATTCGAGCCATCGTTGTACCAGCCTGCGCCACATCTTTTGCGATCGCCTTTAGTTGCTGTTACATTGGAAGAACCACCTACAATCACGAAACCATCAATCACAGTAGCAGCGCTTACATTCTTGGTGTAAACCACCGTGTAAGAATTGTCCTCGATAGAAGGAGATCCAATCTCACCACTGAGGATGGTCAAGTTCATGCTGATGTTGCGATCATCAATGCTGGGTTCATAACCGGCGAAACCTCCAAAGAGCTTTACACCATCGGTTATCACGAAAGAGGCGTTGCGGTCCGTACTTGTTGTGGGATAATACTTTCCGGTTGCAACCCAGATTTGGTCACCAAAGCGAGCTTGCTGCAATGCTTGCTGCAAATTGCCCGTGGCATTTGACCAAGAGCTCCCATCGCCGTTAGCGCCAGCTTTCACGTACAGGATGTTTCCTGCGTGAAGCCCGCATACTGCGAGGGAAAAGATTGTGAGTAAAAGTGTCCGTTTCACGCTAAACTGTTTTGAAGTTGGTAAACAATTTTCAGGAACCCGGGATAGAGTGTCCTGATTGGCGCTAAAACTCTTTAATTTTCTACGCTAAATGAGTTTCAGCGACCAAAAGCGTCAAACGAAATGTACAAACGTTGGATAAAAAACTTACAAAAATTTCAAAAAATGGGACATTAGTTAATGGAACTATGATAAGGATGGTTTGTCAAGCCATCCATCGGGATATCTTTTTGTTGGCACTAAGATAGCTATTTTTATGCCATACAAGCAAGTATGCCGAAAGAAAATTTCTCAAAACGGGCCGATTACGGTGCATTCTTTAGGGAACGGTAGCTTTTGGCTATGGTGCGGCCTTGTTTTTGAGGTATGAAATTCATCTTGTCGGCATTTGTTGCGCTGTGCTCATGGCGGGCCGGTTGAGTAGCTTTTTAGATTCAGTTATGGATCAATTTCTGCCATTATTCCGACATTCTGAAAAAAAATACGGGTAAAAAGTAACATTTACTTTCTTTTGCCGTATATTCGTCTTGTAAAGTGAGATGTAGTCTCGTGTATCTGCGCGCTACTATGCTCATTATAAGGCTATCTTTACGGAAGTATTTATCGAAAATGTTGTATGTCCAATAGCTTGCCCATCAAAACCGGCTTTGAGTCACTTCCGTTGCTCCCTGACAATAAGATTGAAATAACAGACGACCGACCTGATTTTTGTGGTGGAATACCGGGAGTGTTAATTTTTTGATGACAAAAACTGATATTCCAGCAAAGATTTTGCTACTTTCGGCGCATTGCTACGGTTGCGAACCGGTAGTCGTAAATAGCTGTTTTGCTTTGTGTTTGCAAAATGCCATTACACAAGTTTCAAGGCATATCAGTCTTGTTCATTGTTTTCAAAATAGTGATAGAACGTACTAAATAATTTTGAAGAAAACTTATTCCGCAAAAACTAAACCATTGCAATTTGAAACAGATATTTTACCCATTAATGATGGTGCTTTGCCTCTGTGGTGCAACACTATCGGCGCAAGACATTCACTACTCGCAGTTTTATAATGCGCCCATGAACCTCAATCCGGCGCTGACCGGCATTTTCCAAGGGGATACGCGACTGATGACCAACTATCGCCGCCAGTGGAATCCAGTAGTGGACTATATGACGTTCACTGGAGTAGCGGATATGAAATTTTACCCACAAGCGCCGCGCCCCGGCTTTTTTTCTGGTGGTTTGACCTTCCATTATGACCGGGCGGGCATTTCGCCATTACAACTCATTCACCTCGGGCTGAGCGGCTCCTACACCCGCCAGTTGAGCAATCACGCCTTTCTGACCCTCGGCGCTTCGATGAGCGGCAACCAGCGCGGCTTCAAGCTCAACGGGTTGACTTTCGACCAGCAATTTGACCCCGATCGCGGCGTATTCGACCCCGGCCGCGGCACCGGCGAAAGTTTCAACAGCATCAATCGCCTCTTTTTGGACTTTGGCAACGGCATCAATTTTCGCCTCCAGAGCTTGAGCAACCGCGAATTAGTGGACGAGCAACTCAAACGCAACAAACTCGACATCGGCGTGGGGTTGTTTCATCTTACCCGCCCGGACCAGAGCTTTTATGAAGGCTACAAATCGCCCCTGATGATGCGCGTCAGCCCTTACCTCGCAGGTACGCTGCAATTGAGCAAGGACGTAGATTTTGTCGGCAATTTCAATGTGCAAATACAAGGCCCCTACCGCGAATGGCTGGCCATGGGTGGTTTGAAACTGCACTTAGAGCGCACGCCTGGCAAGCAATTTGCCTTGCAACCTGCCATTGGCTACCGCTTCAATGAATTTGGGGATGCCTACTACCCGGCGCTGGATGTATTCTACAATAGCTGGCGCTTAGGGCTGAGCTGGGACGTCAACGTGTCGGGATTCAGTACCGCTACCAACCGCAATGGCGGGCCCGAGTTGTCCTTGCAATATATCATCAGCAAGCCGCTGCCGGAGTTTAAAATTTGCCCGCTTTTGTAAGCGCTGCGCCGCTGGCGGAAGCCCTTTTGTTGGAAATTATTTTGCCATAAACAAATAACATCCACTGGTTTTCTACCCCCATAGTGCATACTATTGTTACAAAAACCAGAACACTATTACATAATATTGCTATGAGTAAATTACTGTTCTCTGTCCCGGTGTTGCTGCTGTTGGTAATACAAACCAGCTACGCCCAGCCCTCCATACGCGAGTGGCTCAAAGTTGCTGACGCCGCTTATGATACCAACGATTTTTACAATGCGTTCCGGTATTATGATGCAGCGCTCAAATATAAACCTGCCGCTGCCGACAGCGTCCGGATTTTATACAAATACGCCGAATCTGCCCGGCAATTCAATGCTTATTTATTTGCTAAAAGAGCCTACGAACAGTTGGCTGTGCATCCATTGGCAACAGAATACCCGCTGACGCTCAGTAGTTTACGCTTGGCTCAAATGTATCAAACCCTTAGCGTGTACGATAGCGCCATTATTCATTATAATTATTTCATTGATAAAATAGCCACTCCGGGCAGCGAGGAGGCCGCTTTCCTCGAAACCGCCCGCACCGGGCTGGCGCACAGCCGTTTTGCCCTGCGCGAATTAGCCAATCCGGTACAGCTCACCATCACGCCGCTTTCCAAAGCAGTGAATACGGTTTACTCGGATTTTGGGGCCATGCTGCTCGGCGATACGCTTTATTATACGTCCTTTCAGTATATTTATAATAAGGATAAAACCCACCTGAAAAGGAAACGCCAATATAATAAGGTGCTAACTTCGGTAAATGGAGCGCCCGGTGAGCCGCTACCCGATTCTATCAACGTAGAGGGCGATCATGTGGCGCACACCGCTTTCAATCGAGACGGCTCGCGGATGTATTATACCGTTTGCGAATACCAAACCCTCACCGACATACGCTGCGATCTTTTCGTGCGTACGCGCAATGCGCAAGGTGGATGGGGCAGCCCGCGCCGCCTCGCCGTAAATGCGCCCAATGCGACTAATACCCAGCCCAGTGTGGGTTTTGACGAACATACCGGGCAGGAGCTGCTGTTTTTTGCTTCCAATCGCTCTGGTGGCAAAGGAGGCATGGACATTTGGTGCGGCAATATCAACAAGGATGGCGACGTGGCCACTGCTGCGCCCGTAGCCGAAATCAATACGCCAGGCAATGAAGTAACGCCCTTTTTCCTAAATCTGACGCAAACGCTGTATTTCAGCTCCGATGGGCAGACCAATAGCATGGGCGGCTACGATGTGTACGAATCGGCTCGCGCTGGCAATACCTGGACCCAACCCCGCCACATCAATTATCCGGTAAGCACCAGCTATGATGATCTTTACCTCAGCTTGAAAAGCGACGGCACGATGGGTTATTTGTCTTCCAACCGTTTTGGGGCTACGCTGATTGACAAAGACAAGGAGGCCTGCTGCCTCGATATTTTCCAGTTTAATATGAATGTCCGGTTATTAGCGACCACTTTCAATCAATTAGATGATACGCCATTGGTGGGGGCTACGGTCGAATTGTACGAAAGAACGCCAAATGGCAACCAACTCATTGGTAAACAGACAAATACGCAAGGCAACGATTTTCGTTTTCCGCTTATGCCCGGCAAAAAATACATGGTAAAGGCTATGTATCCGGAGTTTCGCACGGTAGAAGATACCAGCTTGGTTATCAATACGATAGAATTTAAAGACGAGCGCTTGATAGAACTGCCGCTGCGTTTGGGGCCGCCGGTGCGTCTTTTAGTTAACACCTTCAAAAAACACAACGAGCAGCCGCTCAACGGTGCTACGATTGCATTGTACGAAAGTACACCCACTGGCGAGCAATTATTGCAAACCACTGACAATCAGTCGGGTAATAATTTTGTTTTCCAAATTCAGCGCAACAAACAGTACGTGCTCAAAGCCGCTCGCCCGTACTTTTTTCGGGAGATGGAGCGCGTGGACCTGACCCTGCCGGCTATGGCCGAGGTTAGTGAGGTGGAGAAAAATATCTATTTCCCGCAAGAGTTAGAAATCGTGGTGGTGGATAGCTCCAGCCGCGAATCCATTGCCAATACTACTTTGCAAAAGCAGGAACAAACCGGTCAGGCTGCCAGCGCTGCCGCCGACCGACGCCTCAACGCCAACGGCGAAAGTTTTCTCTACGAATATCCCGATTTTGACATGGACAAGAGCTATCGCTTCATTGCTACCAGCCCGGGCTATCGCGGCGAAATTGCCGACTGGCAGTTTGGAGAAAATGTGCCGATGGTCTCCGAAGGGCGCTTCATTGACACCATTCCATTGGTATTTGAAATCGGTGATGTCACCTTGTATTTTGATCATGATTACCCCGATCCGAAAACGTATAGCCCCACGACGCGTAAAAAATATGATGAAACCATTCAGACCTATTACGGTCGCAAAAATGAATTTATCCGCGCACTGTTTGGCAGCGACCTGAGCCGCCTTTCGCCTCAGGACAGCTTGGAGCGGGCTCGTTACGAAGACTTTTTTGAGCGGGAAATGCGCCTTGAGGCCATGCTCAATTTAGAGCGCATTGCCGAGAAGGTTTTTAGCGAACTGACTCGAGGTCGCTCCGTGGAAATGACTATTCAGGGTTTTTGTAGCCCCTCCGGTGCTAAAGGATACAACCTCATCTTGAGCCGACGCCGCATTCACAGTGTAGAAAACTACCTGATGGCTTATGGCAAGGATGGCGTCACGATGAGTGACTTTGCCAAGGGCCCCTCACCCAAGCTGAAAATCAATAAAGAACCCTTCGGCTTTGACCGGGTGGATCCGCGTATTCGCCGCCTGTTGCAGGGCAACCGCACCGATTCTATTTACAATATCGCTGCCAGCCGCGAGCGCAAGGTGGTGGTCAGAGATGTCATCATCAAATAACCGGTATTTCCTATGAATATACTATATCAAAAAGCTACGCCTGTGAAAATGCGCACTCTACTCCAGTTTTTACTGCTTGGTCTGTTTACGATTGGTACGCCCGTCGCTATGCAGGCCACACATATCGTCGGTGGTGAAATCAGCTACCGTTGTCTCGGCAGCAACCGCTACGAAATTACTTTGAAAATCTATCGAGATTGTTTTAACGGGTTGGAAGACTTCGACCGGCCGGCCTTTCTCGGCATCTACGACCTCGAAGGCTCGCTCATAACCCGCGTGGATATTCCGTTTTCTGGCATCCGCGATACGCTCAATCCCTCCCTCGACGATCCTTGTTTGGTGGTGCCCGGCAATGTCTGCGTGGATACCACTACCTACCGTACCACGGTGCTGCTGGGCCCCAATCCCAGAGGGGGGGCTTATCAAATCACTTATGTGCGATGCTGTCGCAATAAAATTATCAACAACATCGTCGCACCCGAAGAAACTGGTGCGGTGTATGATATTATATTGACGAATGAGGCAATGCAACGCTGCAACAACAGCCCCGTTTTTGAAAAACTGCCGCCCAATTATATTTGCGCCGACAAGCCCTTTGTCTTTGATCATTCGGCGACCGACGCCGACGGCGACAGCCTTGTGTATAGTCTTTGTACGCCTTTCTCCGCAGGTTCTATTACGAATCCTAAGCCGCGTCCGACCTTCAGCCCAACCAATAACGCACCGCCTTTTGATGAAGTAGAATGGCAACCGGGCTTCGGGCTGGAGAATCTCTTCGGGCTGGGCGAGCCACTTCGCATTGATCCGCAAACCGGCTTGCTCACGGCTGTACCTGGCTTGCAAGGCACTTTTGTGGTGGGGGTTTGTGTGGACGAATACGATCGCGCCACCGGGCAGTGGCTTTCGCGCACGCGCCGCGATTTTCAATACGACGTTGGTTTGTGTGGCAATGTGACCGTTGCTGCATTTACCCCTACTGATACCTGTGGGCTGTCGGTTCGCTTTGAAAATAATAGCTCCGATGCCAATAATTTTCAATGGTTTTTTGATTATCCGAATACAGCGCTTAGCTCCACCGAAGTCAATCCAATCTTCACTTTTCCGGCTCCTGGTAATTATCGCGTAGCCCTGATTGCCGAGCCTAACAGTGCTTGTACCGATACTGCTTTTGCCAACATTACAGTAGTAGAAAACACCCTCGATGCGCAGCTTGGCTTAGAAATATTTGATTGTGATGCCACTTCTATTTTGCAATTGACGGATCGGTCAGAAGACCCTGTGTCGCCCATTGTTAGCCGAGAATGGCTCATCACATATGGCGATGTAGTGACGCTTCGCTTCGAAGCCCAGGATACGGCCATTGTGTTGCCCATAGGTGCGCAAGGCACTGTACAACTCACCGTGACCAACGCCAATGCTTGTGTAGCTACCATTGAGCAACCTTTTGCTACGGGTGATACTCCCTTGCCTATTGACGAAATCCGCGACACCCTCATCGCATGCGTAGGAGACGAGGTGGCATTGAATCCGGACGGCAATCCGAATGCTGGCTTCCTTTATCAATGGTCGCCTGGCGAGTTGTTAAGTGATTCAACGGCAGTGAATCCGACTTTTATTGCTACGCAAAACACCACTTTCACGGTGCGCATCAGCCCTACCACTCCGGTGTGCAGCGCCGAAAAAACGGTGACCGTTATTGTCAATCCGCGCCCAATAGTAAGCCTCGGCGACGACCAAACCATCTGCCAACGCGATTCGATTACAATCGAGGCCGTGGTAGAAGGCGGTACTCCGCCGTATCAATTTGCTTGGAACCGCAACCTGCCCGCCGAGCCGAGCCATCGGGTAGCGCCTTTGATTTCCGGTAATTATATTGTAACCATAACCGATGCTAATGGCTGCACAGCTATTGATAGCGTGCTGGTAACGGTGAATGTGACTCCGGCCGTGATTGCCTTCAGCGATCGCATTGGTATCTGTCAGGGCGAATCGGCAACGCTCGATGCCATTGTCAATGGGGGTACACCTCCGATTAGCTTTGCCTGGAATCAAGGATTGGACTCCGTTCAAACGCAGGTGGTCAGCCCGCTCGTCACCACCGAATACCGCGTCACGGTTACAACCGCCGACGGCTGCACCGCCACCGATAGCGTGATTGTGAATGTGGATCCTACACCAACAATTGCCATTGTGGACACCACTTGCGCGCCCGATTTGCAGTCTTACAGCATTCGAATCAATTCTAATAGCGACAGTGTTCGCACTTCGATTGGTATGCTGGTACGCAACGGAATTGGTGATTATAGCATTATCAATATTCCCAACGGGCAAGCAGTAACGGTGACGGCTACCTTTGCTGGCCCGGGCTGCGACCGCTCGGTCACTTTCGAGGGTTTAAACTGTGCCGATTGTCCGGACATTGAGTCGCCGACTAACAATGGCGACCGCGAGATTTGTGCCGATGAAGCTATTCCAACTTTGAGCATAAGTGTGCCGGCGGGGCAAACAGCCGATTGGTACGATGCGCCAACTGGTGGCACTTTACTTTTGGCAGGCGCTACCGAATTTACACCGCTTGTGGCCGGTACGTATTACGCAGAAGCCCGCGACTTGGTGACGAATTGCACCAGCGAAACCCGCACGCCAGTGACATTGACGATCAATCCGACGCCGATGCTCACGGCCAGCGCCGACCGGGCAGTTGTTTGTGCTGGCGATTTGGTCGTGCTCTCAGCCGCAGCAGAGGGGGGGCAGCCGCCCTATACCTACCTTTGGAATCAAAACCTCGGCAGTGGGGAAACCCGCAACGCACGTCCGGTGCAAACCACTACTTATGCAGTGACGGTAACCGATGACAATGGCTGTACGGCTACGGCCGAAATAACGGTAACGGTGAATCCCTTGCCGGTGATCCGGTTCATTGATACAGAATGTTCGGATGACTTGATGAGTTACACCGTTCGCATTACTACCGACGGAGACGCGGTCATTTCCGATGTGGGTACCGTTGTGAACGATGGCGGCGGTAATTTCCGTATTATCAATATTCCGATAGCTGTCAATGTGGTAATCGTCTCCATTTTCGATGCTACAGATTGCCGCAGCACACTGCCGATTGGTGCCCCCGATTGCGACTGTGATAATGTCACGATTGAACAGCCGGTAAGCGATGGGGATGTGACTATTTGTACTGGCGATGCTATCCCACCCCTGCGGGCTACCGCCGCCAATGGACAAACGGTGGATTGGTACGACGCCCCGGTAGATGGCAATTTGCTTTTTGCAGGCTCGCTGACTTTCACTCCTACCGTGGCCGGTACGTATTACGCTGAAGCGCGCGACTTGTTGACCGGCTGTGTGAGCCGCACGCGAACTCCTATAACCCTGACTATCAATGAAGCGCCAACAGTAGAAGCCATTGCAGACCGCAGCATAGTTTGCCCCGGCGAAACGGCTATGCTTTCCGCAAATGCTACCGGTGGTACCGCACCTTACATTTTTACCTGGGACAATGGCTTGGGTGAAGGGCGCAATCAGTCCGTTAATCCAATTACCACTACAACTTATACCGTGACTGTGACCGATGCGCTGAATTGTACGGCAACTGCCACCCTCACTATCACCGTTAATCCAAATCCGGAGGTAAGCATCACGACCGACCGCGACACGATCTGTGCAGGTGAGAATGCCAACCTCAGCGCTACGGGCAGTGGCGGGCAGCCGCCTTATACCTTCAACTGGAGCGATGGCTCCAGCGGTGCCAATCCGACGGTCAGCCCAACAGAAACCACCATTTATACCGTCACCATTACAGATGAGAATGGCTGCACGAGTGTCTCCGATCCCTTGACCATTGTAGTAAATCCGCGCCCGGAGGTAAGCGCTGATGCTAATCGCAGCACCATTTGCGAAGGCGACAGTACCTTGATTTTTGCTGTTGCAACAGGCGGTACCGAGCCGTACAGCTACGAATGGGATAATGGTTTGGGTAATGGCTCTTCGCACATCGTCACGCCGCCGGCGACCACGACTTACAATGTAACCGTGACCGATGCCAACGGCTGTACCAATACCGCCAGCGTGACCGTGACCGTGACACCGGGCTTAGATGTGAGCATCAGCACCGACGCTGAGAACAATCAGGTTTGCGAAGGCAACGCTGCTACCCTCACCGCCAATGTGAGCAATGGCGTAGCGCCTTTCCGTTATAATTGGGACAATGACCTACCAGCCGAAGCCACCGTGACGATAATGCCTTTGGTGACCACAACTTACAGTGTGACCGTGACCGATGCCGTGGGTTGCATTGGCGAAGCCACCCTCACTATCACCGTTAATCCAAATCCGGAGGTAAGCATCACGACCGACCGCGACACGATCTGTGCAGGTGAGAATGCCAACCTCAGCGCTACGGGCAGTGGCGGGCAGCCGCCTTATACCTTCAACTGGAGCGATGGCTCCAGCGGTGCCAATCCGACGGTCAGCCCAACAGAAACCACCATTTATACCGTCACCATTACAGATGAGAATGGCTGCACGAGTGTCTCCGATCCCTTGACCATTGTAGTAAATCCGCGCCCGGAGGTAAGCGCTGATGCTACCGAGCCGGTGATTTGTGTAGGTGCTTCTACAACCTTACTGGGCAATGCGCAAGGCGGCACACCACCCTACACTTTTGAGTGGAGTAATGGCATTTCCGATCAAACACAAGTTGTCAGTCCAGTCATTACAACAACCTACACGCTGACTGTGACGGATGCCAACGGATGCCAGAATGAAGCTTCAGTGACGATTGTAGTAAATCCGCCTATAGATGTGACCATCAGCACAGCCCGTGAAACGATTTGCGAAGGGGATACCGCTACGCTGGTTGCCATTGCTAATAATGGCATAGCGCCATTTACATACCAGTGGAGCACTGGAGAAATCACCGAAATTATTGAAGTAACAACTACCGGTACGTACCGTGTGACCGTGACCGACGATACAGGCTGCGTTGGCGAAGCGGATATTTCCATTACGGTGACCTCTGCGCCTATGCCAACAATCACGTCCAATCTGGAGCGCGACACCATCTGCCCAGGTGAAATGGTCGTTTTGAACGTAAGTTCTACTGGCGGGACGGGTGATATTGTTTACACTTGGAGCAATGGCGCTACTGGCGACCAGCAAACGGTCAATCCATTAGAAACGACCACTTTTATTGTAACCGCTACGGATGACAACGGCTGCATGGGTATGGATACCATTACCATTCCGGTATTCCCGATGGTGGCGGCAGAAATTGCTATTGTAACTGGCAATGACACCATTTGTCCGGGCGATTTGGTCGTGCTGGAAGTAACGGCTACGGCCGGTGTGCCGCCATTCACGTATGTCTGGGATAACGACCTCGGTACGGATGCGGTGCAAAATGTCAATCCGGTACAAACTACCACGTACAACGTGACGGTGACCGATGCCAATAGCTGTGAAGCGACTGCGTCCATCACCATTGTGGTGGCTCCGCTTGATGCCTCCGTGCCGGATGAAATCATTGTCTGTTTGCCAACGGATGAAGCGGTCATCACGGTTACCAATTTGGACGCCAATCAAGTACTGAGCTACGCGTGGTCGCCAGTAGGGGCTATTATCAGCGGGGGCAATGCCGAAACCGTCCGTATGAACCCAACGCTTACCAATGTATTTACCGTTGCTTTAGAAAACCAGTTTGGCTGCCGCGACACACTCATGGGTATCATTCGCATTATAGACCTGCCCGCCACCTTAGTGGCTACGGTCAATCCAGATACCATCAACCGGGGCGCAACGGCACAACTAAACGTACAGGGCTGCATGGATTGCACCTACACCTGGACATCCGCGCCAAACGACAATACCATTAGCAATCCGAACATTGCCAACCCGACGGTTTCTCCTTCTGAAACCACCACTTACACCGTGCAAGTCACGGATACCAATGGCTGTTCGGCCAGCGCATCGGTTACCCTCGTGGTGCGTTCCTGCGATCCGGTGGTCTTCCTACCCAATGCCTTTACACCCAATGGTGACGGCGTGAACGACGTGTGGCGGATGCGTAGCAATTCTTTACAACAACTCAAGGACGAAGGCGAAGCCTATCTCGTCGTATATAACCGCTGGGGACAAAAGGTATTTGAAACCCGCGACCCCTTCGTTGGTTGGGATGGCACGCTCAATGGACGCCAGCTACCGCCGGATGTATATGGCTACCGGGTAGTGACGGTTTGTCCGGGCGGCGAACGCTACGAAAACCAAGGCAGCGTGACGCTATTGCGATAAAAATAACCATTTGACGCAACGAAGCCGGTTTGTACACAGTGCAAGCCGGCTTTTTTGTTCCAACGGGCTTGCTTTTCTGCAAAAGCGGCGTACATTTGACCATCCGTGAAAAAATCAATCTGCAATGGCTACCTATATTTCTATGCTGCGCGGCATTAATGTGAGCGGGCAAAAACCAATGAAAATGGACGCGCTGAAAGCCCTTTACGAAACGCTGGGGCTGCAACAGGTACAAACCTGGATTCAGAGTGGGAATGTCGTTTTCCGGAGCGACCGGGAGCCGGGCCCCTTAGCAGCGGACATTGCCGCCGCCATTGAGCAGAAATTTGGCTTCTCGGTGCCGGTGTTTGTGTTGGCCATGCCGCAGCTACAACGCATTGTCGCGCACAACCCCTTTGCTGACGATAGCACCAAAGACGAAAATTTCCTGCATATTACTTTTTTAGCCGCCCCGCCCGCGCACATAGATGAAATAGCCATCGAAGCGAAGCTGTCCCCGGGCGAAGCCATCGCCTGCACGCCCGAAGCCGTGTATCTGTATTGCCCCAACGGCTATGGCCGCACCAAACTGACCAACACCTTCATCGAAAGCAGGCTGCAAGTAGCGGCTACCACGCGCAACTGGAAAACGGTGAACACGCTCCTACGGATGGCCGAAGAAGTAACCGCAACCGATAAAGATAAATGAATCGGACTTCGCCAATCTTAAATGGTATAAATAGCTATTGCAGTACCCCGGAGTTATCGCTCACCAGATAACCGAATCACCAGATAACCAGATACCTCCCCCGCCGCCGCCTTGCGCGCAAATACACCTACCAAAAAATACGTACCGCTCTAAAAAAGAGCGAAATACACTTGCTTGTTCTGCGGAATGCCTGTACATTTGGAAGCGGTATTGAAAGGAATACAAACCCCAATAAACGCAACGACCTACGCTACATTCAGAAGCTACTGGGGTAGCATTCCACCAAGACCACCGAAATATACATTCCAGATTACGGATTATGCCAAAAAGCGGCTGAAAAGCCCCTTGGACAACTTAGAAGATATGGGGTAACCACGCAACGCAGTTGCGTCAGCCCTGCTGCCGTTATGTAGCATTTTAAAATAACCGAAAAATGAAAATAAGAAAAGTATCCACACCAGAAATAATTGACCTAGCACAACGAGAAGAAAGTCATTTTTATGACAACAAAGCCTTTGAAATAAAAGGCGACAAAATTCAAAAAATTGCTGTAGCATTTGCAAATGCTGATGGTGGAGAGTTTATTATCGGTATAAAAGATAAAAAAGAAGAAAATGACCCATTTAAAAGGTGGCAAGGAGTTGAAGATATGGAATCTTTTAACTTTGTGTTTCAAAACTTAACTGAACTAACTCCAACAATTCCTCATAGTTACGAATTTCTTCAAGACGACAATAATAAATATTCCTTGAGAATTACGATTGAGAAAAGTGAGTCTGTACATAAAACGGCAAATAACACAGTATATGTAAGAAAATCATCTCAATCAATCCCACTTAAAGACCCTGCACAAATTCAAGCACTTTCTTATGCTAAAGGTGAATCTTCGTTTGAAGATACAATCATTAATTCAGCTTTAGCAGAAGATATATTTGAATCAAAGGAAATTATCAAATTTCTAAAAGATTACTCTCCTCAATCAGACCCTATTGACTTCACAGTAAACCAAAATTTAGTTGATAGAAAGTCCTATGACCCAAGAACAGCAGGAATTTTATTATTTAGTGATAATCCTACTCCACTAATGCCAAAGCGCTGTGGTATAAAAATAACTAGGTATGATACATCAGAAGAGATCCCAGAAAGAATACATTTAAAAGAACAATATTCGATTGAAGGATGCCTAAATGAACAAATAAAACAAGCGTCATCAAGAATTACAGAAATAATGGAGTCGGTACAAATTATGGGGGAAAGTGGACTTGAAAGAGTCAAATATCCACCTGAAACAATTTGGGAAATTCTTGTAAATGCCGTGATTCATAGGGATTATTCAATTTCAGACGACATTCAAGTTTTAGTATTTAACAATAGAATAGAAATAAAAAGCCCCGGCAGATTGCCAGGTTATGTTACGATAGAAAACATATTGGATGCGAGATTTTCTAGAAATTCAAAAATTGTTCGTGTTTTAAACAAATACAAAAATCCTGCAAATAAAGATATGGGAGAAGGCTTAAACACTGCATTTCAAAGAATGGAAGAATTTAGACTTAAAGCACCAAAAATAATTGAAGATGGAAATTATATTAAAGTAATTATTGCACACACTTCATTAGCATCACCTGAAGAACAAATAATGAATTTTCTAAATTCTAATCCTAGCATCAAAAACAAACAAGCTCGTCTTTTAACAGGTATAAAATCTGAAAACGTAATGAAAAGACATTTCTACGATTTAAGAAACAAGAATCTAATTGAACCTATCTACAGCATTAATGGAACAAAAATTATCGCTTGGAAAAAGAAAAACGCTACATAACAGACGTTTGGCTCAATAGCGAGTGACGTGGTTAATTGAACATTATGCCTCGCATCAACTTTTATGGTGTATGAACAGTTTTGTGCTCCGAAATCCGCCACTGCGCCAAGCGCCAAAACGTTGTTCAAGATACCTCGCTGCGCTCGGCATCTTGAACAACGGCAGCAGGGCTGACGCCGGTGCTGCACTCGGCGCCTCGCTACGCTCGGCACCATCGAGGGCTGTGCTTTTACGAAGCTTTGTGCTGAATGGACAGGAAAGTGCTTCTAATCGGCTACGGCACATACATGTAAAATAGTACTTGCGCACCAAATTTCAAAAACAAGCCCCCTATCTTTTTTCCACCTTCAAGTATTTTTCCTATAATTGTCAGTGAAAAAATTCAATTGCCTGAAAAAACTCCTAAGACTCTTGTAAAACATGAGAAATCGCGTCATTATTGAAAATGTAAAGCCGGAGCTTGACGGTGGCAAATTCTTTATCAAGCGTGTGGTCGGCGAGCAGGTGGAAGTCACCGCCGATATTTTTTCTGACGGCCACGACACCCTCCGCGCCTCGCTTTGGTATAAGCACGATGGCGACAAAAAATGGTCGGAAGTATTTATGAAAGACCTCCCCAACGACATTTGGACGGGCAGCTTCACCGTGACGAAAAAAGGATTTTATCAATACAAACTCGAAGCCTGGGTCGATCATCTGCTCAACTGGCTGCAAGGCTTTCGCAAAAAATACGAAGACGGGCAGGCCATGGGCGTCGAATTGCAAATCGGCGCCAAACTACTACGCCAAACCGCCAAAGGCTACGCCAAAACCAAAGCCAAACCCTTGACTGACCTCGCCGCTCGCCTCGAAAGCGATACCTACGAAACGGCTGTGGATACTGTACTCGACAAGGCTTTCGCCCAATTGGTGCATGACTTCCCGATGAAGCAATTTCAAACCGAGTACGACAACAACCTGCAAGTGCGCGTCGGGCGCGAAAAAGAACTGTTCAGCACCTGGTACGAGTTGTTTCCGCGCTCGGCCAGCCCCGATCCAGAGCGTACCGGCACTTTCCGCGATGTGGCGGGCCTGCTGCCGCGCTTGCAAGAGATGGGCTTCGATGTGCTGTACCTACCGCCCATTCATCCGATTGGCGAATTGAATCGAAAAGGCAAAAACAACGCCGTGACGGCCCAACCCGGCGAACCCGGCTCGCCTTGGGCCATTGGCAGCCAAGACGGCGGTCACAAAGCTATTCATTCTGAACTCGGTACACTTGCCGATTTTCAATATTTGATAAAAGAAGCGCAAAAATTCGGCCTCGAAATCGCTATGGACATCGCCTTCCAGTGCGCGCCCGACCACCCCTGGGTCAAGGAGCATCCCGATTGGTTTCTTTGGCGCCCCGACGGTACCATTGCTTACGCCGAAAATCCGCCCAAGAAATATCAAGACATCGTGCCTATCAATTTTGAAACCGAAGACTGGAAAAACCTTTGGGACGAGCTGAAAAGTGTGCTAATTTATTGGTGCGAGCAAGGCATCGGCATTTTTCGGGTGGACAATCCGCACACCAAGCCTTTCCGCTTCTGGCAATGGGCCATCGCGGCGGTACAAAAAGAATACCCCGATACCATCTTCCTGTCGGAATCGTTCACGCGGCCCAAAGTCATGGGGCAATTGGCCAAAGGCGGCTTCACGCAAAGCTACACTTACTTCACCTGGCGCACCACGCGCAAGGAGATGGAAACCTACCTGACCGAGCTGACCCAAACCGAGATGCGCGAATACTTCCGGCCCAACTTCTGGCCCAATACGCCGGACATCCTGCCCTACGAACTCATGGGCGCCGATTCTAATGCCTTCGCGCTGCGCTACGCCCTCGCGGCTACGCTGTCGAGCAATTATGGCTTGTACGGCCCTGCCTACGAATTTTTAGAAAATACGGGCAACGACACCACTGGCAAGGACGAATATTTCAATTCAGAAAAATACGAAATTCGCCATTACAACTGGGAAACACGCAATCGGCTCACCGATTTATACACCGCCATCAACCGCATTCGCAAGGAAAATAAAGCCTTGCAAACGACTTGGAATATCCATTTTACCCGCACCGACAACGACCTGCTGATGAGCTACATCAAATATTCCGATGATAAAAGTAGCGTCATTTGGTGCATCGCCAATTTTGATACCAAATTCAAGCAAGCCGGCTACGTCGAATTGCCCAAAAAACTACTCGGCATCGAAGGGCGCGTACACCTGCGCGTCACCGACTTGCTGACCAACGAATCGTACTACTGGTTCAATGACTGGAACTACGTGGAGCTGAACCCTTCGAAGTATCCGATACATATTTTCAAGGTAGAAAATAGTTGAAATCACTCGTTTCGATAAAAACGAAAAAACATGAAACGCAAAATCAAAATGGGCATGGTGGGCGGCGGCATTGGTGCGTTCATCGGCGCGGTGCATCGCATGGCCGCCAATTTAGACGGTGAAATCGAACTCGTGTGCGGTGCTTTCAGCAGCGACCCCGACCGCTCCAAAGCCTCCGGCGAAATGCTCTATCTACATCCCAATCGGGTGTATGCCAATTACGAAGAGATGATCTTGCGCGAAAAAGCTCTGCCCGATGGCGAGCGCATGGATTTTGTGTCTATCGTCACGCCCAACCACGTACACTTCGGGCCCGCCAAAATGGCGCTGGAAAACGGCTTCCACGTGATGTGCGATAAACCCCTGAGTTTCAATCTCGAAGAGGCTTACGCATTGCAAAAAATAGTCCATGCCAGTGGGCTGCTCTTTGGGCTGACGCACACCTACACCGGCTACCCCATGGTGAAGCAGGCGCGTCTGATGATTAAAAATGGGGAATTGGGCCCCATTCGCAAGGTCGTCGTAGAATACCCGCAGGGCTGGCTCTCGGAAAAAATTGAAGATGCGAACCAAAAACAGGCCGCTTGGCGCAACGACCCCAACCGTTCGGGCATTGCTGGCGCAATGGGCGACATTGGCACCCACGCCGAAAACCTCGCGGAATACGTCACCGGTTTGCAAATCACCGAAATGTGCGCCGAAATAAGTACCATAGTGCCCGGCCGCCTGCTCGACGACGATGGTAATGTGCTGCTACGTTTCAATAACGGTGCCAAAGGGGCATTGGTGGTCAGCCAAATAGCCGCTGGCGAGGAGAACAACATCAAAATCTACGTCTATGGTGAAAAAGGCGGCTTAGAATGGCGGCAAATGGAACCCAACACTCTGTGGGTCAAATGGTTAGATAGACACACCCAGATGTATCGCACCGGCGTAGGCGCGCTGTACCCGGAGGTGCAAGCCCACACACGCGTACCGGCCGGCCACCCGGAGGGGTACTTAGAGGCCTTCGCCAATCTGTACCGCAACTTCGCCTACTGCATCCGCGCCCGCATCGAGGGCAAGGAACCCGACCCGGTTTATACCGATTTTCCCAGCATTGACGACGGGGTGCGCGGCATGGAGTTTATTTACAAAGTGATAGAATCGGGTAAAAGCAAGCAGAAGTGGGTGAAATGGTGAGGAGGGGTTGATGGGGGAATAGGGGGATAGGGGAATAGGGGAATAGGGGATGAGGGGGGTGTAAAATTTTTATAATTTTGTAAAGGTATAATAGCGAACAACTTGTTGGGTAATTAACGGTTTATTTACTTTCCTTTTGCAAAGCATTACATGATTTAAAATTATAGCCTGCATCATTTTGGCATAAACATTTAAAATAATTGGTGCTGGGTCAAATGGGTGGATATGATTTTGTAAATCTTTGAGATTTGCGAAATCTGAACAAAAAAACAACCGTTTTGGCCCACTATCAAATAATCAAACAAAACAAAAAACATGAAATCACTGAAAATCAATCATTTGGCAGTATTTACCATTATAGTTATTGCACAAATTATTCCAGCGCTTTGGTACGGGCTTTTCACGGATAGCTGGATGAAACTAAATAACTTTACCATGGATTTTATTACCGAAAACCAGTCCAGTACGCCTTACATCGCCAGCGTTATCGGCAGCCTTATTATTACATACACGATGGCGCATTTATTCACCAAAATGAATATCACAACCGGAGTACAAGGGCTGCTCACCGGCGCACTCATTGGTTTTGCCTTTACGCACGTCCCGAATATCGTCACAAGCCAGTTTGAATTTCGGCCCTATGCTTTATCATGGATCAACGGCGGAGTAAATATTATCATTTACGCCATAGCCGGCTTCATCCTCGGTGCCTGGAAAAAATACTAAAATCATCGCGCTTTTCGCTGTTAGCTATTCGCCTTTCGCCACGCAAGTAATTGATTATTAAATTTTTATAAATCAAATTGTTATATCAAAAATCACCCCAATATCATAATATCCCAATATCATAATATCATAACATCATAACATCACAATCATGAACACCATCAAAGGCCCTGCCATCTTCCTTGCACAATTCATGGGCGACGAAGCCCCCTTCAACACCCTCGAAAGCATCTGCCAATGGGCGGCCGACCTCGGCTACATCGGCGTGCAAATACCCACCTGGGAAACCCGTCTGATAGACCTCAAAACCGCCGCCGAGAGCCAAACCTACTGCGATGACCTAAAAGGCAAAATCGAGTCTTTTGGCTTGCAAATCAGTGAGTTATCCACACATCTGCAAGGGCAATTAGTCGCCGTACACCCAGCTTACGACACCATGTTCGACGTCTTCGCACCCGATGCCGTAAAGCGCAACCCCCAAGCCCGGCAAGAGTGGGCCGTCCATCAGGTGCGCTATGCCGCCCAAGCCAGCCGCCGCCTTGGCCTTGACCGCTCGGTCACCTTTTCCGGTGCGTTCCTCTGGCACACAGTTTATCCTTGGCCACAGCGCCCCAAAGGGCTGGTAGAGACCGGTTTTAAAGAACTCGCCAAGCGCTGGCTGCCCATTCTCAACGCCTACGACGAGGCGGGTGTGGACCTTTGCTACGAAGTACACGCCGGCGAAGATCTGCACGACGGCGTCTCGTTTGAGCGCTTCTTAGAGGCTACCAACGATCACCCCCGCGTCAATCTGCTCTATGACCCCAGCCATTTTATACTCATGCAGCTCGATTATTTAGCTTACATTGATATTTACCGCGATTACATCAAAATGTTTCATGTAAAAGATGCCGAGTACAACCCCAGCGGCCGTTCCGGCGTGTACGGTGGCTACCAAGACTGGGTGGATCGGCCCGGCCGCTTCCGCTCGCTCGGCGACGGGCACGTGGACTTCGGCGCCATTTTCAGTAAGCTCTCGCAATACAGCTACGACGGCTGGGCAGTACTCGAATGGGAATGCTGCATCAAATCGCCCGAACAAGGCGCGCGCGAAGGGGGCCCCTTCATCAAAGATCATATCATTGAAGTCACTCAAAAAGCCTTCGACGACTTCGCCGGCGGGCAAGCCGACGAAACCAGCAACCGCCAGATACTGGGGCTGGAATAATGCCCTTCAAGAACCGTTTACAAACAATTATTAAACGTTTGTGTCCGTTTTTAGCGCTATTGGCGGTACAGACCTGCGCTACATTCAGCACCTACTGGGGCACAACTCGAGCAAGACCACCGAAATCTATACCCACATAACCCAACACAAAAAAGCACAACTGCGAAGCCCTTTGGAGTTTTTGTCTATAAAAATACCCGCCCAGGACTTGCCACCAAAAGAAAAAAATACTAAATTGAAGCCCGATACATAAGGTGTATAAACGCCATATGGCGTTTATACAAATGTTAGCAGAAATGCTTTTTGAGCAACCCCTGAAAATAAAATGGACATACAAACTATATATCAAAAGACAATAATTTTTGCCACTTTAAAACATTTACAGAAAGGACAAACAATACCTGGAACAGAAATTCCATACGTTGTACACTTAAGTAATGTTGCAATGGAAATATTAATTGCATCTCAAAATACCAAGAATTTTAACATCGAATTTGCTATCCAAGTTGCATTATTGCACGACACTTTGGAAGACACAAATACAACTTTTGAAGAATTAGAATCAGAATTTGGAAGTGAAATTGCAAAAGGAGTTTTAGCATTAACAAAAAATGACTTATTGCCAAAAAGCGAAAAAATGTTAGATAGTTTAAATAGAACAAAAGAATTACGCAAAGAAGTTTGGGCAGTAAAATTGGCTGACAGAATAACAAACTTACAAAAACCACCGCAACATTGGGATATTTCAAAAAAAACAGAATATAAAAAAGAGGCGAAAATAATTTTAGAATTACTAAAAGGAGGAAACGAATTTTTGGAAAATAGATTATTAAAAAAAATTAATGAATATGACAAGTACATCAATTAACTGAGAAATAAGCACTTCTGCTAACAGCCGTTTGGCAAAAGGCGGGGTTTTGTGCTTCTTTGAAAGTGAAGTGCTAAATCCAAGTTTAGTGCTTTCTACGAAGTTCAGTGCTAGAAAACCCGCCCTTCGCCAAGCGGCAAAACGTTGTTCAAGATACCTCGCTGCGCTCGGCATCTTGAACAACGGCAGCAGGGCTGACGCCGGTGCTGCACTCGGCGCCTCGCTACGCTCGGCACCATCGTACAACACCGGACTGACGTCAATTTTTGAAAAATTTTTTCCGCTGCGCGGAATTTTTCAAAAACTGCGTCAGCCCTGCTGCCGTTATAGCCAATGCTAAAAGACGACAACGAGAAATTTAAACGACAATGACAGAAAGACCAAAAATAAAATTAGAACTTAGCACAGCCGACAAAATATTTGAAATTATTGGTTGGCTTTTAATTATTTCTCTTTGGGGTTTGACAATTACAAACTATGCAAACTTACCTGACACTATTCCGATACATTATAATGGATCAGGGCAAGCAGACGGATTTGGTAGAAAGGCAACTATTTTGACTTTACCTCTAATCGCAACAGTTCTATTCATTGGATTGACAATCTTAAATAAGTTTCCTCACATTTTTAATTATCCGACCAACATAACAAAAGACAACGCATTAAGACAATATACAAATGCCACAAGGATGATTAGATATTTGAAACTTAACATTGTTGTTATTTTCGGACTAATTGCTTTCAAGACAATTCAAAATGCAAACGGAGAAGCGGGTGGACTTGGTATTTGGTTTTTACCCTTGACAATGGGGTTGATTTTTATTCCAATGACTTATTACCTAATCAAAACACTCAAACCAAAAAAATGACGAGAATACAAAGCACAGGCTATAACAGCCGTTTGCCGCAAGTGGCGGTGACGTGGTTAATTGAAGGTTTGTGCTCCTATTCAGCTTCAGTGCAGGTTGACAGTTTAGTGCTTCGAAATCGCCACCTTCGCCAAGCGCCAAACCGTTATGCGGCAGCTTTCTCTAACTGCAACGATTGACAAAAAAAATATAAAAAATTATAATATGAATTTTGAAAATTTAAGACAAAATATAGAAGACGCAACCAAAAAAGCATTTATCGAAATGTTTGAAAAATATGGTGCTGATGAAATTTATGGATTTGCACTTTATAGTGATGGAGATGCAATGACTGTATGTCCTTCAACAAACACTTTAAAACATCTGACAACTGTTGACCAAAATGATTTGATATATCACAAGTTTGAACCCGCTGCATGGAAATACGAAGCGGAAGGCGCAGACAATGAGTTTGATGACATCTGTACGCAATTAAGAGCAGAGCTTGACGAAAATGAATTTCTAGAAAATGACGAATATAATGAAGAATGGTGTTTAAAGTTTCAAAGCGAACTTTATGAAACTTGCATTAACGTTTTAGAAAAATTAAAAAATGAGAATTTCTTCAAAAATATTGTAGGTAAAGATATTTTTCTAATTTTTACTGTTTCTGACTATGAATTTGAGGCGAAAGACTTAAAAAAAATAGTTGAGCGACTTAACGAAAATGAATATAAAACTGAATACTTAACTTGGATGAAAACTTGGGGTCAATAAGCCGAACGCACAACAGTAGTTTGGCGTAATAGCGGGTGCAGTGCTTCGGTTAACAGTTTTTTCGTATAATTGAAGTGCAGTTTTCCAAATGACGGTAGTGCTGAAAAGCCCCGCCCGAACGCAAAGCCCGAAAACGTTAGCGGCAAGTCAGACGTTAGCACTGAGACAAAGAATTATACATAGCATGATTAAAATTAAAAAATTATAAAATGACAAATAACAACAAGATTTCAAGTATTGTATTCGCGGTCTATATTCTATTAGCTTTCTATGCTTTCGGTGGGAGTATGGTAAATTCCTTTGTGGGTTACCCCACATGGCGTTGGGTAGGCGCAAATGAATTTCCTAAATTTCATCAAGTTGACAGCTCGCTCATCATTCCCTTCTTTGTTGTTCCCACTTTCTTAACCTTCATCCCACTGATTTTATTGTTTTGGTTTCGACCGATGATAATAAGCAAGTGGTTGGTTGGACTAGCACTACTTTTTAAGTTGATAGCCGTGGTTTCAACTATAACAATTCAAATACCTATTCAAATCGAACTTGACAAAAGATTTTCTCTGGAATTAATTGAACGGCTTATATCAACTGATTTAATTTATAGAAAGATACCGATGATATTATTGGCAATAACGAATTTTATAATGCTATATAAAGTAGTAAAGCATACTAATAGTTTGACAACACCTTCGACATAAGAAATTGACTATGCCGCTAACAAAATATATGCAAAATTGCTGGGTACAGTTTAAAGTGTTAGTTTAGTTTTCAATTTAACTTTAGTGCTGGATTGACAATTTTGTGCTCCGAAATCCGCCACTGCGCCAAGCCGCCAAAACGTTAGTTGCCATTAAAGACCTCACCAGATAGTAAACAATTATGAATCATTACATCTTACTTGCGACAATTTGGGGTTCACTTACAACGCTAACTTTTGGACAGACCATCAAAAGAATTGACGGTACTAAAATTTCAGCCGACAGTTTAGATGCAAAAATTGAGCACCTAATGAAAACTGCAAATGTTTCGGGTATCGCTATTTCAGTTTTTAACCACAACAAACCAATATTTAGTAAAACTTATGGACTTGCGCATGTGCATAAGAATATACCCTTTCAACAATCATCCGTTCTGTATGGAGCGTCTTTTGCCAAAATGGTGTTTGCCTACATTGCAATGCAATTTGTTCAAGAAAAGGTTATTGACCTTGACAAACCACTTGTAGAATATTTAAGTAAACCTTTGCCAGATTATAAAATAAATGGTTGGAACAGAGGTTATGAAGACTTAAAAAATGATGACCGCTATAAAAAAATAACAGCTCGTATGTGCCTAACACATACAACAGGTTTTCCCAATTGGCGTTGGTTTGAAGCAGACAAGAAACTAAAATTTAAGTTTGACCCGGGCACTCGTTACAGCTATTCAGGCGAAGGACTTTACCTTCTGCAATTTGTCATTGAACAGGTAACAGGAAAAGACTATGAAACTATTTCACAAGAAAGCGTTTTTAAACCTCTGGGTATGACAAATACAAGCCAAGTTTGGCAACCCCGTTTTGACGCAAATATTTGTTATGGACACAACGAAAAAGGCGAACCATACGAACTAATGAAATGGAAAGAAGCAAGTGCAGGAGGTTCTATGAGTACAACGCTGGAGGACTTCACAAAATTTTATACAGCTTTAATACGTAACAATGGGCTTTCAAAAAAAAGTTTTAAAACCATGACAAATACGCAAGTCAGCATTAAATCAAGAAGCCAATTCGGGCCACTTGCAAAAATTGATAGTACAGATAATGACAATATACAATTAGGTTATGGCTTAGGAGTTGGGGTTTTCAAAACGCCTTATGGCAGAGCATTTTTCAAAGAAGGACACGATGATGGCTGGGGACATTATTCAATTTGTTTTCCTGACAAAAAAATTGCCATCCTAATTATGACAAATAACGACAATGGAGAAAGCATTTTTAAAGAATTATTAGCTTATTCAATTGGCGACACTTTTACACCTTGGCGGTGGCAAAACTACATTCCCTATGACGAGAAGAATTAATGGCTGTAATGTTTATTTGTCTTAATTACCCGGACATAATTATTTTCGATAAAAAACGAGTAAACAACTGATTATCAAACGCACAACGGCTATTTCAATTAACAAATAACAATGTCCCATTACTTAATGGTCAATTAGAAATGCTTTAAAATGTTGTTCGTAACTTTTTTGTTAAACATTAAAGCAGCATTCTCCTGTAGTTTGGATATGCTTACATCTTTGACCTCAAGATAACAAGGTATTACAATGTCCACCTACTTTTAACAAAGCCATTTTATAATAAAAAAAATCCGCTGCCAAAAACCGGAATGCTACCTGCCGCAGGCGTTCCGGTTTTTTCATCTACGCTCGCCGCACCTGGATCCGCAAGAAACTATTGCGAATTGATTGGAAAACACATATTTCGTACTATATTTGTATAGCGCTTGTCGAATTTATAGTAAAAATACGCAAAAACCATGCCCTCCCCACCTTGCACCACACTGGTAACCAGCTTTTTGTAAAAAAAAACACAACACCGCATGAAACCATTGTTCATCTTTTGTCTCAGCTGCTTATGCACCACCGCCGCGCTTCAGGCGCAAGACCTGCACGTATATTATGATATGCAAACCCAAACGCCGCGTTATGTCATAGATAGCCAGCGGGTGGATCGGCCGTACGTGCGCCGCGGCAGCAATGTCATTTTACACATTGAAAACTACAACAACTACGTCTATGATGTGGTCATTGAAGTAGAAAACCGGGAAATCCGGTTGCCTTCCAGTGCTTCGGGTGGCTCGATTGCGCAGATGTTTCCAACTTTGGGCCAAAACTCCATGAACTTTTTGGCGCTCGGCTCCGGTGGGCAAAGGGGCATTGGCGACAGCAAATTCAACCTCGCCGGCACAGAAGACGGCCGCGGTGAGCCCCGCCCTTACGATGCTTCATTGGGCATTGGCAGGCAAGAATACGATCAGCTCAATCGCTGGGTGGAAGAGTTTGGCACTTCGCTCAAGCGCGTTCAGGAAATTGATGAAACCATCACACAAAAACGCCGAGAAGTACAGTCGCTCACCGAAGTGCATCAAATCAACGCTTTTGTATTGCAGGAAATTGAAAACATCAAACGCGACCCCTCGCTGCCACCGGACAAAATCAAGAAAATGACCCGCGAATATATGCGCAAAGTGCTAAGTGTAGAAAACGACGCGGACGTCAACCTCGAATACCTCTTAGAAAAGGGCAATGTGCGCCGCCAGCTAAGCACCAAATTTGACGAAGTACGCGCCGAGCACAATAAGTACCGCCGGGAAATTGCCAAAATGAACAACCTCAGGGAATCTATGAGTAACACCTTCACTGGCAAGCCCGTTGTGAACACGCTTTTTGTAATGCCGGTAGTGCAGACCTACGATCAGGTAGAAGCGCAGGATAGCGATTACACGACTTTTGAAGACAGCCTCGGCGGCCTCATTGCCGCTATGCCCGATACAGATGCCCTGCAGCTTGCCAGGCTCTGGCGCGAATACGAAGCGCTACTTTCCAATCCGTTCGACAAAAGCTACCGCGCTCCGGCCAAAGGCGACAATATGACTTTCAACATCCGGTTTACGCCCGGCACAGCCACTGGCGACCAGCCGGTACCAGCCTTACAAATGGCCCCCATTGAGGTACCCGTTATCGGCGGTTTTAAGGTCAATGCCAGTATTGGCGTGGCTTTTGGGCAGTTTTTTAATCGTCCACTCGATTATTTTACCCGCGATAATGTCATTTTTGGCGAAACCAAAGACAGCTTCTATCCGGTGATTTCCTCGTTTTTTCATTTTTATAGCCAAAGCCGCAAAAATGCTACGCTCGGCGGCTCTTTTGGCATTGGTTTGCCCATCACAGGTGGTAATGCAGGACAATCGGCCTCTTTCTTCTTGGGGCCAAGCCTCATCATTGGCAATTCCGATCGGGTGGTGCTGAGCACCGGGCTGATGGGGTCGCGCGTGGAGCGTCTCGGGCAGGGGCTACGCGAAGGCGACACGTTCATTTCTTCGGTCAATGCCGTGCCTACCCGCTTGGTCTATGAAACGGGCTTTTTCGTTGGGCTGTCTTTCAATGTGTTTGGTGGCAATTAAGGCTGTTTTTAAAACCCTCGGACATCATTTTTGCGCTATAATACGCTTTGTGAAATCCGATTCACTTTTTGTAAATACCTGAAAAACAGACTTTTACAAACAAAGCCCCGGAGTATTGCTCCAGGGCTTTGTCGCATTTAGAAAAATTGTACTTCGGAGTTACATATTTTTGATAATCTCGTCACCAAATTCCGAGCACTTGATTTCGGTTGCGCCGTCCATCAGGCGGGCAAAGTCGTAGGTTACGTGCTTGGCGGCAATGCTCTTTTCGATGCCGCTTACAATCATGTCGGCAGCTTCTTGCCAGCCCATGTATTCGAGCATCATGACACCGGAGAGGATGACCGAGCTGGGGTTCACTTTGTCCTGATTGGCGTACTTAGGTGCCGTACCGTGCGTAGCTTCAAACACAGCGTGGCCAGTGATATAGTTGATATTGGCGCCTGGCGCAATGCCGATGCCGCCCACTTGGGCCGCCAGCGCATCAGAGAGGTAGTCGCCGTTGAGATTGAGCGTAGCAATGACGTCAAATTCCGCTGGGCGCGTCAGCACCTGCTGAAGGGTAATGTCGGCAATAGCATCTTTGATGATAATTTCCTGCCCCGTATTCGGGTTTTGCATCGTACACCAGGGGCCGCCGTCGAGTTCTACTGCGCCGTATTCTTTTTTCGCCAAGTCGTAGCCCCATTCCATAAAAGCGCCTTCGGTGTATTTCATAATATTGCCCTTGTGCACCAGCGTGACGCTTTTGCGGTTTTGCTGAATGGCATATTCAATGGCGGCGCGCACTAAGCGCTGGGTGCCTGTTTTGCTCACTGGTTTGATGCCTATGCCTACTTCATTGGGCGTTTCGCTGCCAAAGCGGATTTTTTTGAATTGATCCGGGAAAGTAGCTTGCAAAAACTCCATTGTTTTCACAGCTTTTTCGCCACCGGCTTCAAAATCAATCCCGGCGTAAATATCTTCCGTGTTTTCCCGATAGATGACCATATCCACCTGCTCCGGATGCCGCACTGGGCTGGGTACCCCCGTAAACCAACGCACCGGCCGCACACAGGCATAGAGATCGAGCAATTGGCGAATAGCCACATTCAAAGAGCGAATACCGCCACCTATCGGGGTGGTCAAAGGCCCTTTGATAGCAATCAAATATTCAGAAATATCAGTCACGGTGGCATCCGGCAGCCAGCTACCCGTCTGATTGAAAGCCTTTTCGCCCGCCAGCACTTCGTGCCACTGGATTTTGCGCGTGCCGCCGTAAGCTTTTTCTACCGCTGCATCAAATACGCGTACCGAAGCCCGCCAGATATCGGGGCCCGTACCGTCGCCTTCAATAAAAGGAATAATGGGGTCATTTGGCACTACCAATTTGCCGTTTTGAATCGTTACTTTTGTTCCGTTCATTTTTTTGTTGTATTTTGTTAGGTTGTTTGTTTGACAAAAAATGTGTAGATAAATTTTCGCTAATGGCTGGTAAAAGTAAGCATTTATTCGTTTTATGAGGGCTTGAAAGCTCGATTTTAAAACATTAGATGCCCGTTTTTTCTGATACAGTACGCTGTAAAACCGCAAGTTAATCATTCATGATGAATCCATTATTAGACCCGAGCGAGTCGAATCTGAATCCGGAGGAACAGCAATTGGAAACCTCGCTGCGCCCCAAGGCCTTACAGGATTTCAGCGGGCAGCCCAAAATTGTAGACAACCTGCACGTTTTCATCGCGGCTGCCAAACAACGCGGCGAGGCGCTCGACCATGTGCTGCTGCATGGGCCACCGGGCTTGGGCAAAACGACACTCTCACATATTATTGCTATTGAACTGGGTGCCAATTTGAAAATGACCTCCGGCCCCGTGCTCGAAAAGCCGGGCGACTTAGCCGGGCTGCTCACCAACCTGGAAGAAGGTGATGTGCTATTTATTGACGAAATTCACCGGCTCAATACCGTCGTGGAGGAGTACCTCTACTCAGCAATGGAAGATTATCGCATTGATATAATGATTGACAGCGGCCCCAGCGCACGCAGTATTCAAATTACGTTGCATCCTTTTACACTCGTGGGCGCTACCACGCGCATGGGCTTGCTCACCGCACCGATGCGCGCTCGTTTTGGCATCAATTGCCATCTCGATTATTATGATGTAAAAACCTTGGAAGGCATCATTCATCGCTCAGCCGACATCCTGAAAGTGCCCATCACGCCCGAAGGCGCACACGAAATAGCCCGCCGTAGCCGAGGTACGCCGCGTATTGCCAATGCCTTATTACGCCGCATCCGCGACTTTGCCCAAATCAAAGGCGACGGCACCATTGAAGCCGAAATTGCAAAATATGGACTCGCTGCACTCAACGTGGACGAGCACGGATTAGACGAAATGGACAACAAAATTTTGTCCACAATCATTCATAAATTCAAGGGTGGCCCGGTAGGCATCAGCACCATCGCTACCGCTGTGGGCGAAGAAGCTGGCACCATCGAGGAAGTGCACGAGCCATTTCTCATCATGGAAGGCTACATCCAGCGTACGCCGCGCGGCCGCGAAGCCACCGAAAAAGCTTACAAACACCTCGGCGTGGTGCCGCCGGGCCGCAGCCAAACGCTGTTTCCGAACCTCGAAATCGAGTAAAGACAATAAGCGACCAGCATAATATTGTAATTACAACGCTTGCAAAAAAATAAAATACGGGCAGTCGAGCACTACAAGTCCTGCAATTTGCTGTATCTTTAACCTATCTTAAAACCAAAAAATATTGCAAAATGAAAATCAGAACCTTACTTTTCTTGGCAGTGCTATTATTTGCCTGCAATTTCGCCGCTCAGGCTCAGGAGTATAACTCCGCTATTGGCCTGCGTTTGGGCTATCCTGCTTCAGTGTCTTACAAAACGTTTCTAAGCGAAAAAGGAGCCGTCGAAGCCTTCGCGGGCTTCCGTGGGTTCTCTGGCTACAGCTGGGTCAACCTCGGCGCGATGTATCAGGTACACAACCCGATTTCCGAATTAGACGGACTGAGCTGGTACTACGGCGGTGGCGCTTCTGTGTTTTTCTGGAATTTTAGAAGTACCTTTGTTGGAGATGCAGGTACCAATACCAGCTTCGGCATCCTTGGTGTGTTGGGGCTTGACTACAAATTTAAGGATGCGCCCATCAATGCTTCGCTCGACTGGGTACCGACCTTCTTTGTCAACGGATTCGGCAGCGGCTTTGGTGGTGGCTACGGTGCGTTGAGTGTTCGTTATGTATTGAAATAGTGCGTTACCAGTGGCCGAGTGGCTTGGAGTCACCCGGTCACTGCCCTATTACCGAATAGAAATGAGAATTGACTGATTTCGAGCATATTCGGGCAGAGAAATACGAAGTACGCCATCTGCTACGTCCCAACTCGACTGGGCGGCATTGCGCAAGCGCGGCAGCTTTCGACCGTTCACGCGCACCTGCTTGGTGTCGGTTTTACCCAATTCAACCTGATAACTGCGTGTTGCAGGCATTCCAGAATAATTACCTTCTATTTTACTGATTTCCAATAAAATACGCTTGCCTTTTTTGCGATAAGCAAAAGTAGTCAGGGCGACTTCACCTTGCTGATACGCTTCACTGACTCCGTCGTCCTCATACAAAGTAAAAGTAGCGGCCTCGCCGGGTTCGCAAACCAGCAGCGTAAGCAAATTGTTATTGCCCGATTCAATGGCGCGAGTGTAAGCGCGTAGGGGAATAATAGCATCCGCTTTCGCAAAAAGTGGTAGCCGATCCATTTCCGTGGGCATATCTAAATAGCGATTGCCTTCATATACCGTGCGGGTGTGCCAGTCGGCCCAACGCCCCGGCGGCAACCACAAGCGCCAGGTGCGCGCCCCAGGTTCATAAACTGGCGCTACGAGCAAGGATTCGCCCAACAGATATTGCCAAGGGTGCTGACCGCCGTCGCCGCGTGTGATTTTTTCACCCCTGCGATGCAAAACGTGCGCGTAGCTGTACAAATACGGGAAAAGCCGCATTTTCCAGTGGGCATGGTAGCGGAAGTTCGCTTGCGCCTGCTCGGAAAAGTGGAAAGGCATATTGGCCGTAGGATTATCGGCAGTGGAAAACACCTGCGTAATGGGCGTAAAGAGGCTGAATTGCGTCCAGCGCATGTAGAGTTCGTCGCTCATGTCTTGGCTGCCAAAGAAGTTATAGCCGCCTGCATCGTGCGCGAGGTAAGGCACATCCCAGGTAGTCTTGAGCGGATTGGCCAGCATGGCAATATTTTCTTTGAGACCTCCCATGGCATACTGCCCGAGGTCGGGGTAGTCGGGTTGTGACCAAGCGATTTTGGCGTCGCCGGTCCATTTAATTGGGTATTGTTTACTTGCCGGATCGTAGGTGCTGTGCAAATGTGACAAGATGTAGCCGCGCCGGTTTTGGCCGCGAGTTAGATTGTAAGCTGCCCGCAGGTAGGGCGCTGCCGAGGAGCGATCGAGCTTGAGAAAATCCAGCCCTTTATCGAAAAACGGTTGCAACTGCTGCTGCCAGTAGCGCACCGCCGCTTCGTTCGTAAAATCAATGATGCCGTCGAGCGAGTTGTTGCCTTCATTGTGCCAGCCGATGGTGTTTAGTTCTACATTTTTGAAAAAACCGCGCTGCGTAAAATCTTGAAAAACAGGCTCGTTACCATTTTTCAGAATGGTATTCCAAACCCAGATACCGGATTTTACATGATTGGCATCCATAAAGCTCCATAAGTCTGCCACATTCGGAAACGCGACCGTATCGCCTACAAAATCGAGGTAGCCTTTGGGCCCCTTGCCCCGGCGCTGATAATCCCAAAACCAGGAATCCACCCAGTAGCCGTCAATCGGATAATCCTCAGCTATAAGGCGCTCCACGCGGGCGCGGGTGTCTGCTTGATTGGTGTAGCCGCCATATACCACGCCAAAGGCCCAAGCGGGAGGCAGCGGCACACCGCGATTATCACTCACGTACCCCGCTGGTTGGTAATTCGCATTGGTAGTCAGTAAGATATGATCGAGGAAAATACGATGCTGCGGCTGCGGTTGCCCTTCTATGCGCAGGGTATAGGTGCCGCTTTGCGCAAATGAGAGTACAGAACGCTCATTGGCAGAAGCCGGTAGATTGCTCCATTCGGTGGCGCGGGTATTTTTGACGCGAAGTTGGGCAGTTTGATTTTCTACCCTGACTTTCAACAGGTTATTCGCACTTGTATCATAGCGGCTACTGGCGGCTAAAGCCCAAAGATAGTACGTGCCCGCCGCCGGTATGCGCACATCAAGTTGAATAAAATTTTGAACCGAATCTGCATTCATGGCTAATACCATGCCGGTATAATATTCGCGCTCCTCCCAGCCGGGGTGCACCGTGCTTTGCCGCACGGGCAATACAATTACATCAGACGGAACTGGCTGTGCCACAGCTATTTGCAAAGAAAAGAATGCTACGCAAAGGGTCGGAAGCTGTGCGATTAATAGCAATGCCAGGCGCCAGAAGTAAGGATTTACCATTTTTTATTTACCATTTAGCTGCTATGCTGATGTATTTATTACGCTATCCATTTTTCTACCCATTGCAAATTACTTTGGTTGAAACGTCATGATGACCACGTCGCGTTGGGCAGGATTGAGGGGGTTGTTTTTTTCGTATTGCACCACCAGAAATTGTTCTGATAATTCTACCAAACGGTACAAGGTATTGGTTTCTGCATCGCCAAGATAGGAGTTGCCCACTTCCAACTGAAAGTTCGTGAGCGAGGTGCGTTGCAAGCTGAAGCGCGTAGGCGCCGGATTGGGGAAAGTGCGACACTCGCCCCCCTGACTAAAGAGTCGGGCCGTGCCCTTATTGTCGTTGTCGTAGTTGCCGTTGGCCGTAAAAGTATATTCATCGTCCAATTCGCAATCCTTAAATTGCGTAGCAAAAGCAAACAAACCATTGCGCGTGACGTAGTAGCCGGGCAGCCCGTTGCGTTCGCCGGTGAAAAACTGCCAAGTTTTGCTGGTGGGGCCGCTCAGTTGACGATTGTCGAGTACCAATAAGGTGAGGCGCCGCCGTGCGGTCAGGTTTTCTCTTTCGCCCACTACATCCAACTGGATAGTATAAGTGCCGGGCTGAGCATAGGTGTAAAGCCCCGGCTCGGCAGCGGTGGAGGTATTGCCATCGCCAAATTGCCAGTTGTAGGTTCGGGCATTTTCCGAGCGATTGACGATACGCACTTGCAGGTTGTTCTGAATGTTTTCAAAACTCAAGGCAAAATCGGCGGTAGGCGCTACGGGGCCTTCTACGGTGATGGTGGCGCGTTTGGTATGAATACCTGCCAAATTGCTCGCGGTGAGCGCTACTTCGTAGGTGCCGTTTTTAGGATATACATACGAGGTGGACTGCTGCGAAGAGCGGCCAATGCCATCACCAAAATTCCAACTGATAACGGTAGCATTCTGCGAAGTAGAAGCAAAGTTTATCCGGCGCGGGTTGTTTACGTCTGTTTGAAAAATAAAATCCGCCACGGGCGGCTCGCCGGGGTCTCTGATCTCAATGCCGTCATCGCATCGCCAAAGCAGCAAAGCCGCACCAAGCAGGAAGAAGTATTGTAACTTTTGCATACGTCAATCAATTTGCTAATGTTGATGTGCTGGTTTTATTGTACAACCAATGGGTCTTGCTTAATAGCCCGGATTCTGCGTTAGCAGCGGGTTGTTCACCAATTCACTTTCCGGAATGGGAAACATCAGTTTGTCTGGCGAGGTCAGGCCCAGTGCCTTCATGGTGCGGTCGCCATTGTCCATAGCATCGTAGCGCATCAGGTCGAAAAAGCGGTGCCCTTCAAACATCAGCTCGCGGCGGCGCTCTTCGCGTATTTTCTGTCGAAATTCTGCTTGGCTACGAATATCGGCAAACGAAAACGGCTCTACACCAGGAATCGGGCCCGTTGTAAAGTTGAGGTCTTTCGAGCGCTCGCGGATTAGGTTGATGTATGCCATGGCTTCGTCATTAGGGAAACCCAGTTCATTCAATGCCTCGGCAATAATGAGATAGCACTCGGTCAGGCGCATCGGCACAAAGTTGAAGGGGTCTTCTGGTGCCCACCAAGGGAAAGAATTGGCATATTTTACAGCATAAATCTGGTCGGGATTGTCGGTGCGTTGTGACATAGAAAAGACCTTGCGTACGTCGCGTGGTTCGGCGGCTGTACCTTCAAAAAGATTGTAAGCCTCCAGGGTAGCACCGCGCCGGGGGCGCCCATCTTGATGAAACCAAGCGTAGCCTCCGGTATTGTTAAATTCGCCGGGGCCGGTGCGCGTTTGTGTTTCCAGAATGGATTCAGAAGTATTTTGCGAGCCATTGCCAGCATCAAAAATTGTCACCCAGCGCTCTACCAATCGGAACTGACCAGAATTCATAATTTCCCGGCACAAGTCAATGGCTTTCTGCCATTCCCGGTTTTGCTGATGGATGCGCGCCCGCAGCAGCAGCGCCGCCCCTTTGGTAGCGCGGCCCTTGCTCTGGATGAGTTGGTCGGCATCGAGTACGCCAAGATTGTTATGATTCCAAGGCAGATTTTCGGTAGCAAAATCTAAGTCGTTCATCACCTGTTGCATCACCTGTGCTTGCGGGGTGCGCGGCACGCGATTGTCTTCCGGGCGCGAGCTTTTCGGAAATTCGATAATCAGCGGCACATCTCCAAAAAACTGCACCAAATGATAATAAATGAATGCCCGTAGAAAATGTGCTTCGCCCAGCAATGCAGCCTTCCGGTTTACTTGAATGGTACCACTGCCCGGATTGGCATTGTTAAAAAGGTTTTCGTTAATGGCGGGAGCACGTTCCAGCAGCAAATTGATGGTAGCCAATGCTTCATAACTGGCGCGCCACAGCCCAGCTGGCTCGCCGCTACCCGAATTGAGCGCCGGACGAAACATCAGCGGGTCGCTCTGGCGGCCTTCTAAAGGCGCCGTCAGATCATCGGACGAACGATTGCTGTAGAAAATGATGTTGCTTAGCAAATCGCTGCGAAACGTATAATTATAAGCCCCAATCAACGCGGCCTCAGCATCGGAAGGCGATGTATAGAAAGAATCGAGGTCAATGCGGTCGTTGGGCGCTACGTCGAGCAGATCGCGGCAAGTCACTAACAAACCGGCCAAAGCCAATAAAAGCAGGGAAATGTGTATTCTTTTCATCTGATTACAGATTTACATTAAAACCAAAAAGAAAAACCCGCGCCTGCGGATAGGTACCGTCGTCGTAGCCTACTGCAAGGTTGGTCAGCGTATTATGATTCACTTCCGGGTCGTAGCCCGAATAGCGGGTAAAAGTCAATAAGTTATTGGCAGTGAAATAGATACGTGCCGAGCTCATGCCCCATTTCGTCAATAATGTTTTGGGCAGCGTGTAGCCAATAGTCAAGTTTTTCAGGCGCAGATACGAGCCGTCTTCGAGGTTTTGGTCGGTGGGCACACCTGCCGCGCTGAGTCCATTCACCACATTTTGATTGTTGGTGTAGTCAATGGCTGGAAAATTCGTCACGTCGCCTTCGCGCTGCCAGCGGTTGAGCGCTTCTGTGCTGAGGTTAGTGCCAATTCGATTGATGGTAGATTTTCCATCGTTTTGAATAAAACTGCGGGTGTTGTTGATGATCAAATTGCCATACGACCATTGGAAAAACAAATTGGCATCGAAGTTTTTATAGCGGAAATTATTGGAAAAGCCACCAAAATGCTTGGGTAGCGGGCTGCCAACGATTTCAATATCGCCAGCGTCGCGGATGCCATTGCCATTCAGGTCGCGCACTCGCCGGTTGCCCGTCACGGGGTCCACTGTTTCTTCGAGCCGGAATAACTGAAAGGAAATAGGCAGCCCCACGCGTGCTACATTCGCATAACCAAAGCTGCCACTTGTAACGTCTTGTCCCCCAACGAGTTCGAGCACTTCATTTTGATTAAACGTGATATTAAAATTGCCGCTCCAGCTAAAATTGCGGGTATCAATCAGGCGGCCGGTGAGGCCAAATTCCCAGCCCCGATTTTCGATAGAACCAATATTAGACAACGCCGAACCAAAGCCCGTTGTTTGCGGCAGCGGCACAAACAGCAGCAAATCGCGCGAGGTTTTTTTATAATAATCCACCACGAGGCCAAAGCGGTCTTCAAACAAACCAATGTCCACACCAACGTCCAATTGCACGGTACTTTCCCACGAGTAGTCCTCGTTTTGAATGGAAATAGGCACCGTTCCGATTTGCCCGATGTAGTTCGTATTGAGTTGCACCGCTGAAGCCCGCCAGCCAAAGGGTGGTATCTGGTCATTGCCGGTAAGGCCGTAACTACCGCGCACTTTCAGCTCATTGATGGCAGATTTCAGGTTGCCGAAAAACGCTTCTTCTGACACGCGCCAGCCCAACGAACCCGAAGGAAAGAAACCATACTGACGATTGGGGCCAAACCGCGACGAGCCGTCCACGCGCATAGTGCCAGAAAAGTAGTATTTGTTTTGAAAATCGTAGCGTGCCCGCGTGAAGTACGAGACCATGGCCCAGGTGTTGTCGGGGTCGGAATAAGGAGCCAAAATGTCGTTGCTGGCGCTCAGGTTAGTCACTTGGGTACCAATGATACTACCCAAACCAATGGTGTAGCCGTCGTTGACAGACTTCTGAAAGCTCGCGCCGCCGAGTAGTTCTATCGAATGGCTTTCGCCTAATTTGGTATTGTAAGTTAGATAATTCTCTGATAACCAGATTAATTCGCGAAAGCTCCGCCGCTGCAAACGCCCGCTACCGCCCACGCCCGGAGTTTCGCCGAAGAAAAATTCTTCATTCTCGTCGCGGATATCTGCGCCCAGGTTAGTGCGAAAACGCAAGCCTTTTATCAATTCGAGTTCGGCAAAAAAGTTGCCTAAAGCACGCAAGCTGTAGGAGTTCAGGTCGAGTTCGCGGGCCAATGCCACCGGATTCTTAATAGAGTTGAGCGTATCTGCTGCGTAGAAACCTGTATTCGGATCAAAAACCGGAATAAGTGGGCTGGCGGTAAGCGCCGAAGCAATGACACTGGGGCCGAACACCGCGTTGCCATTGAAATCGTCTTGCACATTGGGCCCGCCCGTGTTGCGCAAGCGTTGGCTATTGCTGTAGCTCAAAAACAAATTAGTGCCTACTTTGAAGCGATCGCTGATTTTATGGTCTAAATTGGTACGGAAGCCTACGCGGTCGAAGCCAGAATTGATCACAATACCCTGCTGGTTGAAATAGGATAAGGACACGAGGTACTGCGTCTTGTCGGATCCGCCGGAAAACGATAGCGAAGTATTGACCATCGGCGCGGTGCGGAAGATTTCGTTCTGCCAGTCGGTATCGAATGGGGTATCGCGGATGAACACAGGATCGAGGGCACCAGCTCTAACTTGGGCTTCATTGACTACCGCAGCAAACTGCTGTGCATTGAGCAGGTCGTACCGGCGAGCAAGATTTTGGAAACCAAAGTAGGAATTGATGCTGATTTGCGAACGCCCAACCTGCCCGCGTTTGGTAGTGATGAGTACTACGCCATTGGCGGCTCGGGCCCCATAAATACTGGCAGAAGCGGCGTCTTTCAATATCTCGATGGACTCAATGTCATCGAAATTGATACCCGCCAAACCATTAATTACTTCATTGCCAGCCTGACCTCCATAGTTAAAATTGGCCCCGGCCGGTGTAGTCGAACCACTAAAAGTATTGTTAATCGGTACGCCATCTATTACGTAGAGGGGTTCTTGGTTGCCATTGATGGAGCCTGTGCCGCGCACCCTAATGGATACGCCCCCGCCCGGCGCGCCAGTATTTTTGATAACCTGCACCCCGGCGGCACGCCCTTGTATTGCTTGGTCAATACTGGCTACTGGCATCCGGCTCACTTCTTCGGCGCTTACTGATGCAATGGAAGACATCACGTCGCGCCGGCGCGTAGTACCGTAGCCCACCACAATGACTTCATCGAGTTGGTTGGCGTCTTCGCTCATGGTAATGTCAATCGTGCTACGATTGCCCACCCGAAGTTCCTGCCGGAGCATCCCAATGTAAGTAACCACCAGCACGTCGGTGGGTGCTACCCCTTCCAATTCGTAGCTGCCGTCTATCTCGGTGACGGTGCCTTTGGTCGTATTTTTCACCTGAATATTGACGCCGATTAGTGCTTCCCGATTGGCGTCGGTGACCTTGCCTCGAATGGTGCGTTCTTGTGCGGAAAGGATGCTGCAGCACACGCATAGTAATAGACACGCGAGTAGAATAGCTCTCATACGCCGGTTTAGTTAGTTTCTGTTTAACAATGGAACATCCGAAAGGTTCCGTTTCTAATTTCCTTTTGTTCTTTGTCTGTGATTTGATTTCGCGGAATGATATTTTGCGAAAAGCCACATTGATTATACAAAGATACGAATACTCTCTTATTGTAAAAGCAACACTAATGTTAAAAATACGACATTTTGATAATTAATTTTCTCTGCGTCGAAAAACAAGCAGCGCATCTGCATTTTGCCCAACCAACACCAATTTATCTTTCTGATAATCAATTGCTTGCAAAAATCGCACCATCCCTTGCGCCTGAAACCCGCTTTCGCGGAATGGCTGCACTTGAAAACCACCCCGCCCGTCGCCGCGTAAATGCAGCCCCCGAAAAGCATCGTAAGGGCCATAAATAGTCTCGGTATCCAGCCGATTGCCGCCCAGCAATACATCCAACCGCCCGTCACCGTCCAAATCTATCGGTAAGATAGCCGTCACGGGTGCAAACTGCGCTTCTATCGGCAAGGGATGCCGCCGAAAACGACCATTGCCCAAATTCTCAAGATAAACACTCTGAAAATCATGCGCTTGTAGAATGTAGGCTTGTCGCAATGCTGCCTCGGTAAAAATATCGCGCAGCCCGGCTTGTGCATAATCCGCGTAGCGATTGTAGCGTTTTTTTTCAGCTGGCAATTGCCCCACAAACATATCTTTAGACGCCAGCAAGTGCCGCTCTCCGCCTACCATGCGCGTCAGAAAAGCATCAAGGCTGCCATTTTGGTCAAAATCTTTGGCAATGGTGGTCAGTGGTGCCTGTGGCGTGGGCGCATAAGGATTGTTCAGCCCCCAGTTGCCTACCATAAAGTCTATATCGCCATCGCCATCAAAATCTGCGGCTGCAATGCTTTGCCACCAGCCATTCCACTCGCCCACACCACTTTGTGGAGTCACATTGCGAAAGCTACCAGCTTCGTTGCGCAAAAAAGTAACTGGCATGTACTCGCCCGCCAAGACCAGATCGGGCCAGCCGTCGCCATCGAAATCGGTGCTGACTGCCGCATGGATAATGCCGATGCGCCGCAAGCCTGGGGCCCGCGCTTCCGTGACATCTACAAATTTACTACCTTGATTTTCAAGTAAATAGCTCTTATCCGGCAAAGGATAGCGCGTCGGATAACTTTGCCCGCCCACCCATAGGTCGAGGTCGCCATCGCCATCAAAATCGAGAGCTACCACACAACTACCGCTGGCAAAGAGCTGCGGTAGGGCTTGCTCGGCCCAAGTAAAATTGCCTTGCCCGTCATTCAGATACAGCCGATCCTGATAGTAATCCGTATCCGGAAAGTAAGCACTGCCGCCGCTCACCACGTAGAGGTCGGGTGCGCCATCACCATTGGCATCGAAAAAGAGCGCATGAGTATCTTCGTACACAGCGTGTATTAAGAAAGGCTGTTGCTCGAAAGTACCGTTGGGTTGTTGTATGAAAAAATGCCCCGGCAATCCGGCTGCGCCGCCGATGAAGAAGTCTTCCCGCCCGTCGCCATTGATGTCCGCTATGGCGATGCAGGGCCCCTGGCGTGCATTCTGGTGCGGAATAAGCGGCTGCTTGTAAAAATCAGCGTGCTCGTCTTCTTGATGCTGAAAGGTGAGGCCAGGAATATCGGCTTTGCTCAATATCGTGCCACTATTATAAGGTGCTGCGGCTACTGTTTGCGGTAAGCGGGCATCGGCATGTTTTATCTCAATCGTTTGATTTGCAGATATTTGCGATACAATTTCTACTTGCCCATCGGGCCAGCGAATATCGAGGCGTTCTAGGAAGGCAAGCGTATCCAGCCCGAACAGCAAAGTATTCGATACCGACGACTGGTAGCCGCGTACGGCGCGTTTGTCCATGCGTTGCCAGGGCTGCCCATTGCGATAGAGGATGAGTGTAGCGCCCTCGCCAAAGCGATTGCCGGGTGGCCCTTGCAGTTGTACGCGCAAAAAGTTGCGCCGCCCTTTATCTGCAATGCGGTTTTCGTATAAATGTACAAAATCGTTAATATTATGAACGACCAAATCTAAGTCGCCGTCATTGTCCAAATCGGCGTAAGCCGCTCCATTGGAAAAAGTAGGCACCGAAAAGCCCCAAGCGCGCGAGCGATCGGCAAAACGATAGGAACCGAGATTTTGAAAGACAAAATTGACGAGTTTAGCGCTGTCGAGTTGCGCCAATGCGGTGCGCAGATTGTCCCGATGGGTACCTTCCTGCACGCGCCCGAGGCGTTGTTGGAAGGTAAAATCGGCGAAGTCGCGGTCGGTAATATTTTTCACGTAGCCATTGGCAAAAAAGAGGTCTTTATGGCCGTCATTGTCAAAATCGGCGAAGAGCGCTGCCCAGGTCCAGTCGGTTTGGTGCACGCCCGCGAGCATCCCGATTTCGCTGAAACCCTTGCCACGATTGAGTTGTAAGGTATTGCGCATAAACTTCGGATGGTAGTCGAGGTCAAGGGCCATGCGGTAGCGATTGTAATTCATGGGGCCGCTGAGCAGCTTCTGGCGGTAGTTATCCGGTGGCAACATATCGGCTACGATAAGGTCGGGCAGGGTGTCGTTATTGAAATCCGCTACGTCCATCCCCATTGAAAAATGACTGGTATGTCGGAAAAATTGCGCCAAGCTTTCCGTAAAGGTACCGTTGCCGTTATTTACATATAATAAATCATTAAACACATAATCATTAGCGATGTAAATATCATCCCAGCCATCATTATTTACATCTATAATACCAATACCCAGCCCATATCCTTCTACCAGAATGCCCACCTGGGAGCTTACATTGGTAAAAGAGCCATCGCCATTGTTGCGATAAAGCCGATCTGTACTCGGCATAGTACCATCACGTGCAATGGGGCGCAGGGTGCTGGGGTCGCGGTCGCCATTAGAATGGGTGAGCAAGTACATATCGAGGTCGCCGTCGCGGTCATAATCAAAAAATACGGCTTGCGTGGAGTAGCCGTCGTCATTGAGGCCAAAGGCAGCAGCTTGCTCCTTGAAGCCGCGGTGCTGCCCATTTGCATCCACGCCCTGATTGATGAAAAGCAGGTTTTGGCGGCGCTTTGCATCAGGATGCCCTGCCCTGCATACATACATATCGAGCCAGCCGTCGTCGTTGATGTCCACCATTGTGGCGCCTGTAGCCCAGCCGTCAGTTTGGATACCTGCTATTTCCGAAATATCCGTAAATTCGAGATTACCACGATTCAAAAACAGCCGACACGAAGTAGTATTGCCTGTAAAAAAGAGGTCTTCCAGCCCATCGTTGTTAATGTCGCCAACTGCCACGCCACCACCGTTATACACATATTCGTAAGTGAGAATATTAACGGAATCCGTTTCAGTCAGGTCATTGCGAAAGGTGAGGCCCGTGCGTTCCGGCGGTAGCAGTTGAAATACGGCATCTTCCTGGCGGCACGAGGTCAGCAGGCCGAGTATTATTATAATAATGTAATAAAATGCAGATTGCAAAAGCTTGTTTTATTTAAGTAAGTAATTGTTAATTGTTAATTGTTAATTGGGGTGGTTTATATGGATATTCGGTTCAAATGATTACATGCGTAAAAACGAACCCCGTAGGGGTAATATAATTATAAGGATATAAATAAGGCGAATTAAACCCCAGCGGGGTGATATATTATACGGACACGTGTCACCCTGTTGGGGTTCAAGGACATTGATTATCAATTATTTATGGATTTTTCACCCCTTCGGGCTTAGCTCGACATTCGCATTGCTTATTTTTTAATAATTATGTCTGGTTGCTTAAAACATGATTATTTACCCAAGTAAAGATTTGGTAAATGGTTTTGCCTCAATTTTGTTGCCACACCTGCACTGGGCCGTCGTTGTTCGTCACTACTATGAGTCGGTGGCCATTGGCAGCGCGCAGCATGCGCAGGTCTCGCGCGTCGCGGTTGGCTACAAATCCACTGTGCCGGGGCCATACCGCCCGGAAAGTACCGTCGCCATTGCCCAGTAGTAGCAAGCCGTTGCTGGCGTCCATGCGCCCGATTTCCACTTCGCAATGATAGCGATTGCCTACCAGCAAAATATCTACAATGCCGTCGCCGTTGAAATCTTCGGCAAGCAAACCATTCACCGGGGCCAATTGGGCCATTACCGGCAGGGGTTGCATCGAAAAACGACCTTTACCATCATTGAGCAACACGGCCGAAGCCAGCGTGTGCGCCTCCAAATAGTGTGCCTTACGCAATTGCTCTTTCGGAAAAAATTCTTCAATACGGGCTACGGCATAATCCTCAAAGCGAATAAATCTGCGCTTGATGAGCGGCAAAATTTTATCGAGTACTTCCTTGCGCGGCAGCGGCCAGCTTTGACCCTGTACGTAGTTGCAGATGATGCCTTCGATGGAGCCATTGTTGTCAAAATCGGCGGCGTGAATCGTAAGTGGTTGCGCAGGGGTAGCGCGCAGCAAACTGTTCCAGCCGAGGTTGCCCGCTATGAGGTCGGGATGCCCGTCGCCATTGAGGTCGGCGGCGCGCAGGGTGTTCCACCAACCGGCTGTTTGCGCCAAGCCATATGCCCGGGTTTGGTTATTAAAATGTTTTCCGCCCTCATTTTTAAAAATGGTAATCGGCATCCATTCCCCAACTAAGATGAGGTCGTCGTAGCCATCGCGGTCCAGATCGAGCCAAAGGGCATCCGTGACGAGTCCTGGCTGTAATAATTCTTTTGATAATGAGGCAGTTACGTCTTTAAAATAACCTTTATCGTTTTGTAAGAGATAGCTACGAGGTGCCATTGGATAGGCATCCGGCAGGGCGCGTCCGCCGATGAACAGATCGAGGTCGCCGTCTTGGTCAAAATCAGCCGCGACCACCACCGAGCCGTTGCTCCGAAAATTGGGCAGCCGGTCTCGCGCTTTAGTAAAGTTGCCCTGCCCATCGTTCAGGTAGAGCCGGTCTTGGTAGCGCTCATCCCCATTCGCAAAAGCATATCCTCCGCTCACTACGTACAGATCGAGGTCGCCATCGGCATCGGCATCGAAGAAAAGGGCACCCATGTCTTCGCAGGCAGCATCTTCGGCGAAAGCCTGCGGCCGCCATTGCCCATCCGCTTGTTGTAAAAACAAAACGCCCGCCTGCCCGCTCGCACCGCCAATGTAGCAATCGTCCAATCCATCGCCATTTACATCGCCTGTGGCGAGGAAAGGTCCCAACCGAGACAACTGATGCGGCAAGAGCGGCTCCCGTTTAAAATCATTAAAATCATCTTCAATATGCTGAAAATCAATACTATTGGCTAATGCTTCAAATATCGGCGCAGCCGCAACTGGCTCCGTCCAGCGGCCCGGGCGTGCATTGGCGTAAGCCGCCGTCAGCGTTTGATTGGCGGGCACGTTTTGCAATAATTCACTCCGCCCGTCGGGCCAGAAAATGCGAATAGAATCTGCTTGTTTGGCTTCGCCCAGCCCAAAGTGCAGCTCCATCGGCATGGACGAAAGGAAGCCACGCGCCACCTTGAGCTGGTGCACCTGTGTAGTACCCTGAGCATATACGCGCGCCGCGGCACCCACGCCAAAACGATTGGGCGAAGGTCCTTCAAAATTGATTTTCAGATAGTTATGCAGACGAAGTTCGTTGCTTTTATTTTCATAAACAGCGGCGGTGTCGTCTAAGTTATTGAGTACGAGGTCGAGGTCGCCATCATTGTCGAGGTCGGCATAGGCCGCGCCATTGGAAAAAAGCTTTTCGGTGAGGCCCCAGGCTTCAGATACATCGGCGAAGCGCAAGTCGTGGGTATTGCGATACATATAATTGCGCAGCTTATTGGAGGGCATAAAATTGATCCAATCGAGATAATTTTGCTCAGTGATGAGCGGGCGGCCCGCAGCGGCAGCTTTTTGCAGGGAGTCTGTTTTAAAATCCAAGTAATCCATGTTGGTCATATCGTGCTTGATGCCGTTGCCGATGAAAATGTCTTTCCAGCCGTCATTATCAAAATCAGCGAAGAGTGCCGCCCAGCTCCAGTCGGTTTTGGCTACGCCTGCCAGCTCGGCAATATCACTAAACGAGCCGTTGCCATTGTTTAGTTGCAATACATTGCGCATCAATTGGTGCTGATAGCCATATTGTACCAGCGTATTGTAGCGCTCTAAGACCATTGAAGTGGCGAGCAGTTTCTGGCGTTTATTGTCTTCGGGCAGCATATCGAGCACGATGAGGTCTTCCAGCCCGTCGTTATTAAAATCGGCTGCATCCGAACCCATGCTATTGTGACTGGTGTGGCGGAAGTATTCGGCGAAAGCCTCAGCGAAAGTGCCGTTGCCATTATTAATGTACAACATATCCGGCTCGATGAAATCGTTGGCTACGAAGATGTCGGGATAACCATCGTTATTGACATCTATCACCGCCGCGCTTAGGCCGAAGGTTTGGTTGCGAATACCAGCCTCCGCGCTGACGTCGGTGAAGGTGCCGTCGCCATTGTTGCGATAGAGCTGGTCGGAGACATACTGCTCGTCGGGGCTAATTTTGCGGATGCGGCGGCCCTGCTCGTCGAGGCGAGTGCGCACTCGAATAGCTTGGTCAAAATCAATAGGATGATTGACGAGGTAAATATCTAGGTCGCCATCGTTATCATAATCTAAAAAAACCGCTTGGTTGGTGTAAGACTGGTCGTGGAGGCCCATTTCGGCGCCGCGCTCGGTGAAGGTACCGTCTTGATTGTTGATATAAACGAGATTATTGCGCAGGGCAGGATCGGGATGACTGGTGCGGCAGACAAAAATATCGAGCCAGCCGTCGCCATTGAGGTCCACCATAGCCACTCCGGATTTGAATCCGCGCGAGGCCTCCACATCGGCGCTGCGGCTGATGTCTTCAAATTGCAAATTGCCCTTGTTGAGGTATAATTTATTGGAATAGATATTACTTGAAAAATAGATATCGGGCAACCCATCGTTATTAATATCGCCGATGGCTACGCCAGCACCATTATATATGTATTTAGTATTGTGATAGTTAATTACCGGATTTTCTTTGATTGTATTCATAAAGCGGATGCCCGAATGCTCCGGGGATACGGCGACAAAAAGCGGTGCGGAAGTGTCCATTTCGCTGGGCGCGCGGCTACATTGCAAAAGAAAAAATGTCGCGCAGACGTACAAAACGGCGTATCGTGTCATTTTGGGCAACCCTTTTGGTGAAGGAATGTTTACAGAATTAACAAAGTTAATGAATAATAGCTATTGAGTGCCTCGGTTTTCAGCAAAAAAAATTTGTTCAAAACAAACTATCAGCAAACAAAACAACAGTATTTATTTTCCTACCTTTCCTCAAAAGTGCGCTGCTCTTGAGATGTTATTTTAATGTTTTTAATTCAGCATTAAATTTCACTATTCAATATTTTTTCCGCATTAAAATTGCTGATTTTGGCAAAACTGCATTTATTTTTCAAAAACTTATTGTACAATCTACAATATCGGTTGTATCTTTGCGACTGAACTAAAATCATTTCGAATATGAAACTAACTAACCTGTTATGGCTTTCTGTCGTAGTACTCGCGGTGGGCCTCAGCAGCTGTAAAAAGGACGATACGCCGCCGGAGTTCAATGCTCCGACGATTGCTGTGACGTTCGACAATTCAGAACCTTTCCCGGGTGATATGGTCACTTTCCGTATCACGGCTACTGCACCGGGCGGGTTGGCACGTGTCGAATTGAATGGCATGACGATTAAGTCTTACACTGCTGGTGAAACTTCCGACCAGTTTGACTACGAATTCACTGTACCAGCCGGGGCGACATTGGGTCCCACCACCTACACGTTCACAGTAACCGACGCACAAACCAACGTTAAGAACGGCTCCTTCGAGGCCAATCTGACCATTCAGAACCCAGACTTCCGCGGCAGCCCGGTGATGCTGGCCGATTTCAACAGTAGCATCCCTAACTCCCAGGTACAGTCTATTACCTTCGACTCGGGTCCCAACTCATGGGAGGCTGCCTACGCACTCACACTCGACTTTACCGACCCGATGAATGTAGCCAACCGCGTGTTGAGAGCTAATCGCCTCGGCGCTTGCGAATGGTTCTTCCAGGGTTTTGGTGCGGTGTTTACTACCTTCACCCAATTCTTGAGCGAAGACGACATGGCAGGCCTCGCCGATGGCTCCCGTGTGCTGCAAATGAACGTCCTGATGCAGGAAAATCCGAAGGTCATTGCAGTGCATACCAACCCGAACGACGTGGACGGTACCCGCGTACAGCGCGATGTATCCTACACCTTCAAGCTGGCTGAGCGCGCCTGGAATTATGATGCGCAAGACAGTGTGCAAGCTATTCCGCTGCGGATAGAAATTGGCAACGCTTCCGCTTGGAGCTGGAACAACGGCAACCCGCTGGGTAAGAAGATGTTCTTGACCGGTTCATTGACCAAACCCAACGCTTGGGAAACCGTTACCTTCAGTGCGCTACGCGAAAATACGCAAGGTGATTTCGTGCCACTGCGCGCCGGCGCAAGTCAGTCGGCTTATTTGGACGATCCCAATATCGGGTTAGATCAAATCAATTACATGGCGCTTATTGTGAACGCAGGCTTCAGTGCGGGTATCCCGATTGATGGTGTTTTTGAAATACCTGGCGATGGCAATGGCTGGCGGGCAGATGTGACCGTACGTATCCGCGATGACCATAACTCGTATTTGATTGACAATATCCGTGTTATTGATGCGGCTGATTACGACAAAAACCCGAACTAAAGGGCTTTATCCATAAAAATCAAAACAACCCGGAAAGCCGACTCTTTCATCCTGAAGGGTTGGCTTTCTGTTTTCAAATCCAAGATGTGTGCTGGCATCGGCCTCAGTGCTCGTATTCCTCAATTTTGCAATTTTAGAATCTTATAGCTATGAAGAAGTACGCTTTCTGGTTCGTTTTCAGTATTTGGTTCCTGTCGCTGGCGGCGCAGCCTGTGCCCGTAGAAGTCATTTTCCAAGATGGACAATACCAATTGTTGCGCGGCGGTGAGCCTTATTTTGTAAAAGGTGCCGGTGGTACAGAATTCATTGACCGGGTGCCACAGCATGGCGGCAACTCCATCCGTACCTGGGGCGTAGGCAATGACACGCAAGCCATTCTCGACGCAGCACAAGCCAACGGACTGACCGTACTCGTAGGGCTATGGGTGGGGCATCAGGCACATGGGTTCAATTACGACGACGAGGCGGCCGTGCAACGCCAATTAGAAGACTTCCGGCGCTGGGTCATTCGCTACAAAGACCACCCGGCTGTGTTAGCCTGGGGTATTGGCAATGAAGTAGAACTGGGGCTGAGCGTTTACAACCTCAAAGTTTGGAATGCTATCAATGACATTGCCAAAATGATTCACGAAGAGGACGGGCAGCACCCTACACTTACCGTTACCGCCGGCATTGATGTCAACAAAGCCCGCATTATCAAAGAGCGCGCCCCCGATCTCGACATCATCGGCGTGAATGCCTACGGCTCTATCGGCGGCGTAAGCAATGCGCTGCGCCAAGCCGAATGGGACATTCCTTATCTCATCACCGAATGGGGGCCCAACGGTCAGTGGGAATCGCCGCTCACTGCCTGGCGCGCACCCATCGAACCCAGCAGTACGAATAAGGCCCAAACCTACCGCGACCGCTACGAGAATGTTATTTTGAAAGACACCGAGCGCTGCATTGGGTCGTATGTGTTTTTGTGGGGTAGCAAATTTGAACAAACCCCCACTTGGTATGGGCTTTTTGTAAAAGACGAAGCCACACAGGTAGTAGAGGTCATGCAAGCACAATGGACAGGACAAGACTACACCGGCAATCACGCGCCACGCATTCTGGAAGCGACCATCAACGGACGAAGCGCCAGCCAAAGCCCCGTGCTTACAGCCGAAAAAGACAACGTAGCCATCATCCGGGCCGAAGACCCCGACGGCGACCCGCTCAGTTTTGAATTTATTTTTCGACCCGAAGAAGGCAGCCGCGGGCTTGTATCGGGGCCCACTTTCGAGGGTATCCCGGGCTTGATTATAGAACAAACCGGCAACACCATTACTTTCAATGCCCCCGAAAACCTCAATAATTATCGGCTTTTTATGCTCGTACGCGATGGGCAAGGCGGCATTGCTACGGTAAATGTACCTTTCCGTACCGAGCTTGGGCCCTTAGTGAGCGACGATCCGAATATCCTCTTCGCCAATCAGGACGCTTATATGCGCGACGGCGAATTTAGCAATATCCGACACGGACAAACCGACCCGCAGCGCCTCCAAACCCGCCTGCGTAATGACCCACCCAACAGCGGCTTCAACCGCGAAACCTATATCGGTTTTGATTGTGAAACTGCCCAACGGGGCATTACTTCGGTACATCTCGAAGTATTCGGCGGCGAATTAGAGGGCGTGACGGTTGCAGCCTTTGGCTTATCCAATTTCCCTTGGAATGAAAATACCCTGCGCTGGACGGTACGCAACAACAACGAGCTACCCCTACTTGACCAAACCACGATCAATACGCCGCAGCCGCGCTACTACCGCTGGGATGTAACTGACTATGTGCGCGAGCAACTCATCCTGGGACAGACCGATATTTCCTTTGCACTCCGCAATTTGAATGAATCCGCGAATCCCGTCAACTGGAATGCCCGCGAACGCCGCGAGCACCCGCCGCGCTTAGTGTTTGTCTTCAACGATGGCCCGCTCGATCCGCCCGGCGATTCTACCTTACTGGTGCAAAATATTTTTCCCAATCCGGCGGCTGATGCACTGCATCTTGAATTTTACAAACCCGGCGGCACCGCACAGATTCAGGTAGAGGTATTTGACATACAAGGAAGGCTGGCCCAAACCCGCACTTTTCCGGTGGACAGAGCAGCACGCCTGCAAACATTAGACCTCAGCCGCCTACAACCTGGCGTTTATGTGCTGCGCATCACCGCCAACGAGCAACGACAGCATTTGAAGTTTGTAAAAAAATAAACCATAGCCCAAACGATTTGAGCTATGGTTTGAATTGCTGAATAGGATTTTTAATCAGCCCAGTTCATCGCTGCCTTCCCAGTGCTCGGGCGAGCGCCAGAGAGAAGAGAGCAGCAGTTCGCGCATAAAAAGGAATTCTTTCGGCAGCTTGTCGTACAATTTCGAGAACAACTCCTCGTGGCCCACCACTTCCTGTTTCCAGTTTTCTCGATCTACCGACATGATTTTCTGAAAGTCTTCCTGGCTGAAATTTTCCATGCCGCTCCAGTCCATGTCTTTGTAGCGAGGCATCCAGCCAATGGGGCTTTCTACGGCCGAGGCGCGGCCTTTCACCCGGCTGACAATCCACTTGAGCACGCGCATGTTTTCGCCGAAGCCCGGCCAAGCAAACTTGCCGTTTTCGTCCTTGCGGAACCAGTTCACGCCAAAAATGCGCGGCGCATTGGGCAGTTCGCGCCCGAATTGTAGCCAGTGATTAAAATAATCTGCCATGTGATAGCCGAGGAAAGGCAGCATAGCAAAAGGATCGCGGCGCACCTTACCGATTTCGCCGAAGGCAGCGGCCGTCATTTCCGACCCCATGGTAGCAGCGAGATACACTCCGAAACTCCAGTTGAACGATTGATAAACCAACGGCACTGTAGTGCTACGGCGGCCACCGAAGATAAAGGCAGCAATGGGCACGCCCTGTGGGTCTTCCCAGCGATCGTCAATGCTGGGGCATTGCGAAGCCGGTGCCGTAAAGCGCGCGTTGGGGTGTGCGGCGGGTTTGCCGCTGTTTTTGTCGTAAGGCGCACCGTGCCAGTCGGTTAGCCCATCGGGTACTTCCTTGGTCATGTCCTCCCACCATACATCGCCGTCGGGGGTAATGGCTACATTGGTAAAAATAGAATTTTCGGCGATCGAAGCCATCGCATTGGGATTGGTTTTCATATTGGTACCTGGCGCCACGCCGAAGTAGCCCGCTTCCGGGTTGATGGCGTAAAGTTTGCCATCGGGGCCTGGCTTAATCCAAGCGATGTCGTCGCCAACGGTAGTCACTTTCCAGCCGTCTAAAGCTTTGGGCGGAATGAGCATGGCGAAGTTGGTCTTGCCACAAGCACTGGGAAAGGCTGCCGCTACGTAGTTTTTTTCACCCTGCGGATTTTCTACGCCCATGATGAGCATGTGCTCGGCGAGCCAGCCTTCTTCGCGGGCCATGGTGGAGGCGATGCGCAGGGCAAAACATTTTTTACCCAACAAGGCATTACCACCATAGCCACTACCGTATGACATAATCGAGCGCTCCTCTGGGAAGTGTACGATGTACTTGGTATTGGCATTGCAAGGCCATTTCACGTCTTCTTGCCCGGGTTCTAAAGGCGCGCCCACTGAGTGCAGGCATTTGACGAATTCGCCGTTGCCAAGGGCATCAACTACCGGGCGGCCCATGCGGGTCATAATTTTCATATTGACCACCACATACTCCGAGTCGGTTATTTCCACGCCAATGTGCGAGAGCGGCGAGCCGATAGGGCCCATGCAGAAAGGAATCACGTACATAGTGCGCCCGCGCATACAGCCGTCGAATAGCCCGTTGAGGGTAACTTTCATTTCTTTGGGTTCCATCCAGTTGTTGGTGGGCCCGGCGTCTTCTTTCAGGCGGCTACAAATATAGGTGCGATCTTCCACGCGCGCCACGTCGCTGGGGTGCGAAAAACAGGCGAAACTATTGGGGCGCTTTTCGGGGTTCAGGCGGATGAAGGTGCCTTTTTCCACCAGCATTTCGGTGAGGGTGTGGTACTCTGCTTCCGAGCCGTTGCACCAATAGACGTTGTCGGGCTGGCAAAGTTTGGCCATGTCTTCTACCCATTTGAGCAGTTCCTTATTCTTGACTTGCGCCGAATAGTCTTGCTCCAGGGCATGGGTTGCTTTTGTTGTTTGCATCATAATAAATGACTTTTTACAATGGTAAAATTTTTGTTATAACGGCAGATGAACAGCCATCGGCTCGCTATGTGGTTTTATTTGCGTATGCTGTAAAATAAGCGATTTTTCGCCGACGAAGAAAATTTCGCAGGTACATTTTCCCCGCTACCAATAGCGAATTTGGTTTTTTATAATTTTGGCGGGCTTCTATTGCAAAAATGCCAAATACAAGCCGGAATAGTAATGATAATTGTCAATGCCGACGGAGATTTTTGTCGGTAGCCATCAAACGGGTTAGCTATTTAATGTATTCAATTTAAATAAATGATAATCAATTGTTTATAAAGTAAACAGCCATTTACAATTAGTTATTTTACCATTCTACCGGCGCTATTTAGTTTGCATAATGACAAAAAGCGTAGTCTTTCTGGTGCTTTTATACCCCTCGTTCGCAGATTTATGCTGCCTCGGGTTTCGAGAAGCCCGTTTTTTTGCGAAATTTGCAACTTCAAAACCAAAAAACACCATTCAACCATTCAACTAAACTATACACCATGAGCCAACAAGCGGATTTATTTAAAAAGCTGACCGCCCATTGTAAAGAATACGGTTTTATTTACCAATCGAGTGAAATATATGATGGCTTGAGCGCCGTGTATGATTATGGCCCTTATGGTGTAGAATTGAAAAACAACATCAAGGAATATTGGTGGCGCGCAATGGTGCAAATGCACGAAAACATTGTGGGCATTGATGCGGCCATTTTTATGCACCCCAAAACCTGGAAGGCTTCAGGGCATGTGGACGCTTTCAACGATCCGATGGTTGACAATAAAGACACCAAAAAACGCTACCGCGCCGACCAACTCATCGAGGGCTACATGGACAAACTCGAAGATAAAGCCAACAAGGAAGTGGAAAAAGCGCGCAAGCGGTTTGGTGAGACTTTTGACGAGGCGATGTTTCGGCAAACCAACGAGCGGGTGCTGAAGTACGCCACCGAGCGCCAGGCTGTGGAAGACCGCCTCGCTGCGGCCATGACCAAAGGCGATATGACCGAACTCAAAGCCATCATTGAAGACCTCGAAATCGGTGACCCCGAAGGCGGCTCGCGCAACTGGACCGACGTGCGCCAATTCAACCTCATGTTTTCTACCCAATTGGGCAACATTGCCGGCGAAGAAGAAAAGCTCTACCTGCGGCCCGAGACCGCACAGGGCATTTTTGTCAATTTTTTGAATGTGCAAAAGACGACCCGACAGAAGATTCCTTTCGGTATTGCGCAAATCGGGAAGGCTTTTCGCAATGAAATAGTGGCGCGGCAGTTCATCTTTCGGATGCGCGAATTTGAGCAGATGGAAATGCAGTTTTTTATACCGCCTGGCACCGACATGGAGTGGTACGCCTACTGGAAAGAAACCCGCATGAAGTGGCACCGGGCCCTCGGCACGCCCGAAGCAAAGCTCCGCTTTCATGATCATCTCAATTTGGCGCACTACGCGAAAGCGGCGGTGGATATAGAGTTTGAATTTCCTTTCGGATTCAAAGAATTGGAGGGCATTCATGCGCGTACCGATTTTGACCTGCGCAGCCACCAGGAATTGTCGGGCAAAAAATTGCAATATTTTGATCCGGAAAAAAACGAAAGTTACGTACCGCACGTAGTGGAAACGTCCATTGGTTGCGACCGGATGTTCTTAGCCATGCTCAGCAATGCCCTGAAGGAAGAAGTAGTGCCCGACGCCCAAGGCGAAGACTCTACCCGCGTGGTGATGAAACTGCCGCCGGCCCTTGCCCCTGTGAAGTGCGCCGTGCTGCCGCTGCTCAAAAACAAGGAAGAACTCACCGGCAAAGCCCGCGACATTGTGCAGCAACTGAAATTTTCTTTCCTCACGCAATACGATGAGAAAGACGCCATCGGCCGCCGCTACCGCCGCCAGGATGCTATCGGCACGCCCTACTGCGTAACCGTTGATTTTCAGACACTTGAAGACAATACCGTGACCCTTCGTGAGCGCGACTCGATGCAGCAGGAACGCGTGCCCGTTGACAAGGTAGAGGAAATTGTAAATAAAAAAGTGAATATGAAATCCCTACTACTCGGATAAGTTTACGTACCTTTACCGTATCATTTTATCAATACACAAAAACGGATAAGGCAGTCCTAAGGGATCGTCTTATCCGTTTTTCATTTCTGAGTTTTCCTCACAGATAGACACAAAAATCCGCGTAGTTACCCTACTTGAGGCCGACGCATCAGGCTGCGCTGGATAGAATCCGGGCTGCCTTGGGCTGTCATGCTATTCTATTTAACAAACGAGCAAACCGGTTAGAACCACAATTATAAATTTATACAACATGAAGACATCTTTCACCCCTTATTGCTGGATATTTCTGATGCTCATAGCAACAGTTCGTGTACATGCCCAAAGCGGAGATGATTGTAGTACCATCATTGACCTGACGGCGCTGAGTAGCCCACAAACGTATAATACATGTAGTGCCACTGGCGGAGATATTATGCCCGCACCGACTTGTATTAGTACTTTTGGCTCCTTGATTTTTAGAATAGATGTGCCAGATGGGCAAAACTTGAGAATTAGAGGGGGGGCTGGTTCTTTCACTTTAATGGGAGCCTCTTTGCGAGAGGACGGAGCGTGCCCCGGCACCACTCAATTGAGTTGTGTGACCGCTGCTTATAATCAGAATTTTTTCTACGCCAATACGACTGGTGTCACTCAGTCATTATACTATATTATTTGGAACAGGTTTTCTTTTTCCTGTGGGGATGTCACCATTGATTGGGAAATTAGTCCGCCAGTTGGGGATGATTGCACAGAAGCCATTGATTTGAATATGCTGAGTAGTCCACAGTCCTACTACACTTGCGGCAATGTTGGGGGCGATATTGCAGGTACTTGCATTCCCAATAATTCGCCTTCTATGGTTTTTACCATTGATGTACCAGCAGGACAGCAGTTGAACATTCGTAAACCTTCCGATGATTTCAATTCTTCCCACTCTTTGCGCGTAGGCGGGGCCTGCCCCGGCACTACGGAAATCACCTGCTCCACAACCGACACAGAGTGGTCGTCGTACGAGAATACGACCGCTATGACGCAAACTGCCTACTATTTAGTGTGGGGAGATGCCCTGACGGATTGTGGCGCTTTTAATTTGGAGTGGCATTTTTCAACACCCGGCGGCGATAATTGTGCCAACATTGTTACATTTACCGGAAATTCCGGTTCTTTCACCGGCTCTTTGGCGGGCTTCGCCAATGATAGCTACATGTCTTGCGCTGCATTTGTAAATGCCGATTTTATAGCTCAGATAGACGTACCCGACGGGCATCGCCTGCGCGTGTTTACGCCAGTGGTTATTCCTCAAGAACGATTCGAACTACGCCGCGGCGGTGCCTGCCCAGGTACTACCACAGTGGATGGCTGTTATACTTCGGTCAATGTTACCGACCTCCAGTTTTATGACAACACGACCGGTTCTACCGAAACGATTTACGTTTTGGTGGGTGGCCCGCAAAATGGACCTTTCCAGTTAGACTGGGAAATTGACCCGCTTACTTCCGTTCCGGCGGGTGACGATTGTAGCAATCCGATCAATTTGAATATGCTCACCAGCCCTATCATAGTAAATAATACCGATATGGTGGGAAATATTGCCGGGCATTGCCACGCTGCTTCTTCAAAAAGACATACTTTCCGGGATTTTGTAGCTACGATCACGGTGCCCGATGGCTATCGCTTTCAAATAAGAGTGTTTGATAATGAGGGCTTTGGCGACCCTGACATAACGCTGCGCTGGGGAGGAGGTTGCCCCGGAACAACTCAAGAAATGTGCTTTAATGCGGCGGGATTTGCGACCCATACCTTTGATAATACCACCGGCTCCCCACAGGAAGCTTATTTCATCGTATCGCCTTGGCTATCAAGGCAATTTGGCGATACAGAACTGGCATGGGAGCTGCTACCTATTCCAGCATCGCCACCTGTGAATGACGACTGCGCAGGCGCTGTTGACTTAACCAATCCGGGGTTTACCGAAAGTTTGTACAATCAAAATGTGCATACCGCTACCAATGACGCCCTGACCTGCAGCCCCAATAATCCGGACGGAAGAAATGGCGTATGGTACAAGGTCACGGGCAATGGTTGCACCATAACCGCTTCTACCAGCAATTTTCCTTTTACCAATTATGATACAGAAATGGCACTTTTTGAAGGTAGCTGCGCTATGCTGACGTGCCTCGACCTCAATGATGAAAATACGACCCCCTTTCACACGACCAACGGCACCATGAATAGAGGTACGGATACAGAGAACAGCGGTGGCTCGGCAGTGCAATGGATGTCCTCAGCCGGCACAGAGTACTATATATTTGTTGGGCAAGGGCCCTTTGCCTTCAGGCCTCCAGGCGATTTACAAGTAACCCTTTCCAGCGACTGCCCAATGGGTGATAATGACTTCGGTAATCTTGACCCTGCCATCTGGCCGCCCGCCAATGCCACCATACCTGCCAGCGGCGTGCAAGTCTGGGCTGGCATCAACCCGCCCGATGCCGAAAACGCTACCAATATGAATGACGATGCCGACGGTTTGATTTTCAACACGACCGAATTGATTATCGGCTCGCCCAATCCGGGCGCTATTCAGCTTATTTTGAATACCAATACTGCCAATACCAATATGTACTACGGGCTTTGGTTTGACTGGGATAACGACGGGGTCTTTGACGATTTCTACAGTGGCATGGCTACCAGCCCGGCATCAGGGCCGTTTAGTGTGGATGTATTTCCGAATGTTACGCCCGATCCGCTTTTGGCTACAGCCGGCGGAATGTACGCTGCGCGGCTTGTCGTATCCGCCAATCCTGTACCGAATACTCCCGGCGGCAGTTTTATAAACGGCGAAGTAGAAGATTTCGATACCCCCATTACGCTTCCCATTGAATTGCTCACGTTCGAAGCGCGCCACCGGGCCTGCGAAGCATTTTTGTATTGGGAAACCGCTACCGAGCGCAATCTTCAGCACTATCAAATTGAAGCCTCCAAGGACGGGCGGCACTTTGCTCCGGTAGGAATAGTGAAACCTACGTCAGCCAATTCTAACTATAAGCAAACCTACAGCTATACAATAGGCCAAACATGGCAAAACCAGTATTTTCGACTAAAATCGGTTGACTTAGATAAAAGTTTCGAATATTCGCCGGTTGTTTTTGTGCCATCCCCCTGCACGCAGCACCAGCCCGAGGTACATCTATATCCAAATCCAAACACCACTGCAATATTGCAGGTAGCAATCAATAGCAGGCTGCCGCAGCCGACACTCGAAATCATGGTTTATGATGCCTATGGCAGGCCAGTACTCAGACAAACCGTAGCGATACAGCCCGGACAGAATCTGTTCAACCTTGATATTCAAGCATTACCGACAGGAACGTACTATCTGCAAACAGTAGATGCTGCACTCAGCAGTACACCGCTGCGCTTTGTGCGTATCCGATTGTAAGGCTTTCAATTTGGCAGGTTTTATTTAGCGCCAATAATCGGGCCTCGGAATTCGATTATTGACCAGAAGTGTACAAAAACAACACTCCTGCGGAAAAGGTACTGGTGGAAAGCCTAGCGCCCCGCAGTAAGGATTGATCCTAAGTGGGGCAAAATCGGATGGCAAAATCGGCAAGTGCTCAACTTGCTCTGCCGCCGCATAGAAGTAGCCCAATACCCATTCATCGGGTGCATCGCTTCGACGGATATTGCTACGTACTCCCCCTGGTGGCACATCAAAAATACTGCCGCTGCTGCTGATGAGTCGGGAGATTCGGTCCCAGTAAACCAGCGCATTGAATGTAATAGATTCCCGAACGATTGTAAAATAGTTCTTTTCCCCAAAAGTAGTGCCGGTGACTCCTACTGTGCTAATCAATTGCTGTACCGTAGCGCCCCGCTCAATTTTACTTGCATCCAGCACCGGCAACAGCTGATTGTTGCGTGGTATCTGAAAATAACAGGTTAATGCCGGGTCAAATGGATTACATACCAGATCGGTGATTTGATAGACGTGCTCGAATTGCCATTTAAGATAAGGACCTTCTGACATGTCTTCAGGAATAGTGACATAGCTAAAAACGGAAAGCGTTTGGTTGCGGTCAAATTCAAAAAAGCTACGGCTAAGCGGCAAAGGCTGGGGCATTACTTCTTGCTCAGATTCGTACTGGTGGCCATTGGCAAGGCGAATACGCAACTTGTAAGTATGCCCCGCCACACCAGTAACCTGGTTCAAGTGATACTCGCCGGGCGTCACTTCGCTCAAATAGTGCGTAATGGCTTCATTTTCAATAATTACCACCTCTGCTCCTGCCTCTGCCGGAAACCTTGCGCTGCGCCCCACCACATCTGTGCGCGTCAATTTTACAATGTGGGGCCCCTCGCGGTCGGTAATACGAGCATCTACTACCAGAAAGTCATCCTTAGCTTGCGGCGTAAATTCAATAGTATCCACGCAGGTAGTCAGCGATAGCAATAAAAGTAAACCGTAGAGCCATGTTTTCATGATACTTCATTTTTATTTTAAAACACAAAATTCCAGCTCAGCGCAGGCAGCGCCGTGCCAAGAATAGCGAGCCGATAGACAGCCTGCTGGTTGCGTTCATTTCGTTGATAATACACCGAAAAAGGATTGCGGCGGGCATACAAGTTGTAAACCGAAAAAGTGAAACTACTGCGAAACCCTTTTTCTTGTGCCGCCGTTTTATCCATATTGTAGCTAAAATCGAGCCGATGATAAGCCGGAATGCGTCCTTCATTGCGAGGCGAATAATGAGAAATTACAATGCCAGACACTGCATAATTGGAAGTCGGGATAGTAAAAGGACGCCCGCTTTTGTAGGCAAATGCTATCGTAAAAGATTGTAGGGGGTTGGTTTGGCGTTTCAAAATCAGGTTAACCTGGTGCGGTTGGTCAAAATTGGCTGGAAACCAATTGCCATTATTGACTGTTTCTGAGGGAAAAGCATCGGGCGTGCGTAGCCAACTGCGCGAAAAAGTATAGGCCAGCAAGCCACTCCATTTGCCTGATGTTTTGCGAATGGAAAACTCCAGCCCGTACGCCTGCCCTTCAGCCGAAAGTAGTTCTGTTTCAACCTGTTCATTGAGCAACAACTGGGGTAACTCTTTGTAAGTCAGAAGGTTTTCCATTTGCTTGTAATAAGCCTCGACCGCTATTTGCCATAGATTCTGTTTGAAGTTATGAAAATAGCCCAACGAAAAATTATGTGCTGACTGAGGCGGAATATGCACGGTACTTACCTGCCAGACATCTACCGGGGTAGCGGCGGCGCTGTTAGAAATAAGGTGAATATATTGCCGTAGGCGATTGTAGCCTAATTTAATGGAACTATTGGTGCCCAGTTCGTACTTCAGCGCCAGTCGGGGTTCCCAGCCTGCATAAGACTCCACCACTTCGCCAGTAGTATAGCGCAAGGTATTCGTCTGGGTATTGGGCTGGCGCGGCACGGTTTCATCGTAGGTATATACCTCACGAGGTCCCAACTGCCGATAGTAAGCATAACGAAGGCCGAGCGAGAGTGCAAAACGCGAGTTCAGGTTTATTTCAGCATTTGCGTAAAGTGCTGTTTCATCACCTATATCTTTGTGAATAGTTTGTGGAATAATGCTCGACTCGTTGTGGTATGGCTCCAGTGTTTCTGGTTTGGCTACGTAGCGTGTCCATTCAACGCCTGCATTAAACTGGCTTGCTGCACCGGGCTGATAAAAAATATTTTCTCGAAGCAGATAATACTGCAAGCCGTTACTCAGATTAGAAGCCGTACTGCCAGAGGGTTCAAAGAGCGCACTGCTATAATCGCCCGATACCGCCTTGAATGAAGCCGAGAGCTTTTCAGATAGCAAAAAATTCCAGCCGAGGGTGAGCGTCTGGGTTTGCCATTCATAACCAAATTCTTTGGCATAACGTAGGAAATCATTACTTTGAAAACCCGACAACGATAGAAAGTGCCTTTCGCCAATACGGTGGCTAATCTTCGCCGTCAGGTCATAAAATTTAACACTGCTTCTACTGATATTTTCATCGCGCACCAAACGCAGCATCCAGTCAGAATACGAAAAACGGCTCCCTACTATAAATGAAGTGCGATTGCGAACAATAGGCCCCTCAACCGCCAACCGACTGTAAGCCAGACCAATACCACCGGTAGCGTGATAGTTTTGAAAATCGCCGTCTTTGATACGTACATTCAACACGGAAGAAAGCCTGCCCCCGTACTGAGCCGGAACACTGCCCTTAAATAAAGCAACATCGCTGATTACATCTGGATTGAATGCAGAAAAAAACCCCAGCGCATGTGCCGAGTTGAAAATCGGTGCGCCGTCTTGCAAAATCAAGTTCTGGTCAATACTGCCACCACGTACATTAAACCCCGCCGCGCCTTCGCCTACGGTAGAAACACCAGGAAGGGTTTCCAAAGACCTTACCACATCAGCTTCGCCCAAAGCGGTCGGCAGTTCTTTGATACTCTGAATAGTCAGGTTTTCCACGCCAATTTGAGTCGAGCGTATTTTACTATCATCTGCTTTGGCTCGAATGACTACCTCATTGAGTCGAAAAGCCATTGGCTCCAACAGCAATCGGGTGTCGGCATTTTCATATAAAAACAACTGTAAATCAATCCTTTGGTAGCCTATGTATTGAATTTTCAGCTGGTGCTCACCGGGTGGCAGCAATAGCTCGAAGCGACCATCAGCATCGGTATCGGTGCCACCTTGGGTAGCCGCATCAAACAAAGTAGCGCCTATTATGGGTTCCTCTGTAACAGCATCTAATAATAACCCCTTGAAAACCAACGAATTTGCTTTGCTTTTTTTGTTAGCGCTGCCAAACGTAAGCGTTTGTTCCAAAATTACCTGCCGATCTGGAAATTTCATTTTACCACTTTCCCATGCCTCAATCAGTTGATTAGCATAAACCCGGTTCAGCTCGCTTTTGGGTACAATGAGTGCCAGCCCGACGCGGGCCGGAGCGCACACTAAGCCAGTGCCATCCAGAATAATGGCCATAGCCTCAAAAAAAGGCTTTTGGCTAAATTGTACGAAAATTTCATAATCAGGCAATAAACTTGGGTCAAAATAGAATTGCATTTGGAATCTTCCTTGTAAGATGGTAAGTAGCTCGGTCATACGAACGCCACGGTAGTCGCCAGTTATCCGAAGAGCGCCAAGATCTTGTGCGACAGCAGGTAAGGTATCGTTATTTTGAGCTTCAACTGGCTGAAGTATAACAAAACTCAACAAAAATATAAATGTCGTAGTGCATAAAATGTAAAAAAAGGGCATGACAATAATTTAAGTGGTTCGCATGTTCGTTACAATAGTGCTTTTACAAAACAATATTATTTAAAATGCTCATTATCAAATTTTTACATTGCAACAAGCGAAAAACAATATAAAACCTTATTTACATCATATATCAAAACTTGTATAATAATTTACCGCTTGCCACAACATAAATCCGCTCAAAATTTTAAAATTATAACAGCCAATTCTAAAAGTATGCCCTTTTGACCAAAGAGACAAAATAACCTCGACAATTGTCGGGATGATGACTCGAACAAAAGTAGGCTTTCAAGCCTTGCCCGGCCCCTGCCAGCGCTGTTGTAGGGCAGCCAGTTGTTGCGACAGCTCCGCCAAGCGCTCGTAGGCGTCTTGCCCTGGGCGCTGGTCGGCACTGTTGATCATATTATTCAAATAGCCAATTTGACTGAGCAAGCCAGGTAGCATGTAGCGCCCTTCGGCAGTGACCAACTCTGCTTTGATAGCTGCCAGCGTGGCCAATTCGGCCTGAGCGCGTTCGGTTTCTTTCTTGCTTTGGCGCGTTTCTGCGGCTTGTTTGAGCACTTTTTCCCGCTCATTGATAGCCGCTACTAATCGGTTGGCCTCAGAAAGTAAATCGCGCACTTGTAGCCCCAAGGTTTCCTGTGCCTGCAAATCCTGCAAAGTGAGCTGTCCGCTCGTTTGTACCCTTGGGTCCATGCGCACAAAAAACGATTGTGTGAAAGCCTGCCCGTCCACCGTCAGGCGCGCCTGATACCTGCCCGGTGCCACCAGCGCTCCCCCGCGGCCCGAAGCATTGGCATTCGACTGCCAGGCGCCGAGGTGCCGCAAATCCCATATTATACGATGCAGACCGGGGCGCGTATCGAGTTGCAGGCCGGTATTTCCGCCCAGCACAAAATTGGTTTGCATATCGCGGGTGGCCGGGCTGCCTGTTTCCGCTTGTTGGTTAGAAAACGCGCGAATCGTTGTGCCCGCTGCGTCCATTATTTCAAGGCTGATGGCAGTAGCTGCTTTGGGCAAATAATAATGCAACTTAGCGCCCGGTGCCGGATACTCCACATCGTCGGTGCGCGTCGCCCGATGCCGCAGACGCAGGGCATCAGCTGGCTGGAAAAAGGTTACTTCGGGGGCAGCCGTCCATTGGTGCAGTGGGGTCAGGTCATCCATAATCCAAAAACCACGCCCCATAGTGGAGAGTACTAAGTCTTTGCGATGCACTTTCATGTCGGTGATAGGCGTTATGGGTAGATTTTGCTGAAATGCCTGCCAGCTCTGACCATCATCGAAAGAGACAAACACCCCGAACTCAGTGCCGGCATAGAGTAAACCCGCCCGGTCGGGGTCTTCGCGCACCACGCGCACGGGATAATCCGTTGGGATACCTTCGGTAATCCGCTTCCAAGATGCGCCGTAGTCGTTTGTTCTGTAAATGTAGGGCTGCCAATCGTCCAATTGATAGCGCAGCACCGCAATGTAGGCTTTGGCAGGATCGTGCGGCGAAGGCTCTACGGCATCTACCCGACCGCCGGGCGGCAGGTCGGATGGGGTCACATTCGTCCAGGTAGCACCGCCATTGCGCGTTACGTGCACTGGCCCGTCATTGGCACCTACCCAAATTAGCCCTTCCTGCAAGGTGGACTCGCGGATGTCATAAATGGTGCTGTAATACTCCTCGCCGGTAATGTCGCGAGTAATCGGTGAGCCAGAAATCCCCTGTGTTTCTGGGGTAAAGGCAGTTAAATCCGGCGAAATAATCGTCCAGGTTTTACCATCGTCGGTCGTTTTGTGCACGTATTGCGAGCAGTGATATACCACATCCGGATTGTGCGGCGACACATGAATAGGCGCTACCCTTTGGAAGCGAAACGGCAGGTCTTTCGGATCGTGCCCATAAATGTTCATAGCACCTACGTGGTACTGCATTTCCTGCCCCGTTTTTTTATTGTAAACGCCAAAATTGCCTTTGCAATTAGAATAGACAATGTCCGGATTGCCTGGCTTGGGCACGGCGGGGCCCGTCTCGCAGCCACCAGTATTAATCACGTAAGCATTGGGGCCAGCCTGCACCCCGAATGGCGGCAAACTCGGCACGGCGATAGTCGTATAATTATCCTGCTGCCCAGCATAGAGCCAGTACGGAAACTGGTCATCCACCTCCACTTGATACAGCTCGGCAGTGGGTTGATTGAATTGCGAAGACCAAGTGCGGCCGCCATTGGTCGTCACATTGGCACCGCCATCATTGCATTCTACCATGATAAGCGTATCGTTTGGATTAATCCAAATATCATGGGTATCGCCGTGGGGTACGCTGCGCCGCTGCCAGTTTTTGCCGCCATTATCCGACTTCCAGAGCTGCGTAGAACTTACCCACAGCGATTCGGCGTTTTTCGGATTGGCGTAAATATTGCAATAATAGAATGGCCGGTCGAGCAAGGGATCAAAGGTGCTCACCAACTGAAAACTTGCCCCTCGGTCGTTGGAGCGATACACCCCGCCTTCGCCTTTTGGTGCTTCTACCAAAGCCCAGAGTACGTCTGGATTGGCGGGCGACACGGCCAGATCAATTTTTCCAATCAGCCCCTGCGGCAGTCCATTTTTGAGCTTTTGCCAAGTATCACCGCCGTTGGTTGATTTATAAATACCGCCTTCCCGTCCCCCGCTGATGATGGTCCAGGGCTTGCGCTCGGCGCGCCAGGCGGCAGCGTAGATGGTGTTGGGATCGTCCGGTGCCAATTCTATATCGGCTACACCAATGGTATCGGCGATAAAAAGTACTTTTTCCCAGTTTTTACCACCGTCTTTGGTGCGAAAAACGCCTCGCTCTGCATTGGGGGCAAAAGCATTGCCAATAGCCGCCACAAAAACAATGTCCGGATTGGTCGGATGAATTTCTACAGCACCGATTTGACCGGTTTTTTCTAACCCCAGCAGCGACCAGGTCTTGCCCGCATCCAACGATTTATAGACGCCTTTGCCAGTAATGACATTGCTGCGCAGCCCGTCGGAGCCGGTGCCTACATAGACGACATTGGGATTGCTCCGCGCCACGGCAATCGCGCCAATGGAGGGTGTTGCAAAATAGCCATCGGAAATATTCGACCATGACAAGCCGTAATCGGTGGTTTTCCAGACGCCGCCGCCCGTAGCGCCCATGTAAAAAGTGCTAGGGGCTGAGGCCACGCCTTGCACGGCCGTAGCCCGCCCGCCGCGCGTGGGGCCTACGTGCCGGAACGTCAATTCGCTGAATATCTTGTTCGGGTTGCTTTGCGCAAATAAAGGTGCGTGCCATGCTACTGCCAGCAGCAGGAGGAGAAGTGAAGGATATTTCATAATCAAGTGGTGCTTGTTAAAAGTCTGTAACTGCTCATTAGACAACAAAGAGCACCCTTTTTTTTTATCCGCCGTCCAAAAACGCTGCTTGGCTTACAAGATCGCACCGCTCAATCAATATAGACGCCCATTTTGCCCATCTGATAATCACGCATGGCTTGCATAATCTCGGTTTGGGTGTTCATCACAAAAGGCCCCCACTGCGCCACCGGCTCGTCAATGGGTGCTCCGGCCAAAATCAGCACCCGGCTATCGGCTTTGGCTTTCAGCAAGAATCCTTCGCCGTCGTTTTTGAAATGCAGGAGCGTTTCGCTGGGGTAACTAAAGCCGCTGCTCAGTTCAATGTCGCCGCTGAGGATGTAAGCCATCGCGTTGAAATCTTCCGGGATTGGAATAAAAGTCTCGCCGCCGGCCTGAAAATCGGCTTTGACCGCCAAAATAGGCGTAAACGTTTGAGCCGGGCCGCGCTGCCCGTCTAATTCTCCGGCCACGAGGGTCAGTTGTACGCGGTCATCAGCTACAGGCACACGAGGCATTTCGCTCGCTTTGATGTCCTGATAGCGGGGCTGCACCATTTTATAACGCTGCGGCAAATTGATCCAAAGCTGGATGCCTTCCATTACGCCGCCATTTTCGAGGAATGCCTCGGACGACATTTCGCTGTGAATGATGCCCATACCTGCCGTCATCCATTGTACATCGCCATCAGCTAAGATACCTTCGTTGCCCCGGCTATCTTTGTGCCGAATGCCGCCTCGATACAGAAAAGTGACGGGTTCAAAACCCCGATGTGGGTGCGGCCCTACGCCGAGCGGGTCTTCACCTGGCGCGGCTTCATTGGGCCCAAAATGATGCAAAAGCAGAAACGGGCTGATCTGATCCACGCGTGTGGTAGGCAAGGGTTGTTTGACATCGGCGGCACCTACATTGAGCTTTTCGCCTTTCAGAATATGTGCAATACTTCTGGAAATCATGATGTTACGTTTTCAAAGTTTAAACATTGAATTATAAACAAAAATCAATTCACTTTGGTTGCATTGCTTGGCACGACCGCCGCACCGGTAAAAAGGGGCAGCCGTATTCAATGCCCAACGATGTTCAATTTGGCAATCATGGCTGGCGAAATAGCTCCGGCATAGGCGCCGTAAGCGTCGAGCAGCGTGCCACGCAGGCCATCGTCAGTTTCGATAACATACAGCACCGAGCTGTCGGCCGGGTTATTCATCCCTTCGAAGCGATATACCTCTACCACGTTGAAATGGTCGGGATCGAAAGTAGCTTGACGCGATTTGCACGCTACACAGTTCTCCAACAGGTTGAAATCTTCGGTATAGCCGCGCTCGCGCAGGTCGGTCAGCGCTTGGATGAGGGTGTCATAAGTGTGCATAATATGATGATTTTATTCGCGGTTCGCAGTTCGCGGTTCGCGGTTCGCGGTTCGCAGTTTGCGGTTTGCAGTTCGTGGTTTCACATTGGAAATGGTGTATTTTATACTCAAGAGCTTGTTTTTCAAAACTTTACAAAACCGTGAATCGGATTTCGCAAATGGTATTACTCTTCAATAACAGCCGAAAGCCCGCGGTCCACCAAGGCATCTTTTTTGGGCTTTAATACGCTTTTCGGGGCAGTTTTGACGGTCGCTTTACCTTTTAAATGGATGATGAGGGCGAGTTGTTCGGCTTGCTCCAAGGTGTGGTCTAATATTTCGATAAAGCATTCTATGACCCAGTCGAAGGTATTGTGGTCATCATTATAAACAACAAGATGCGCAGGGTCGCCGGTGTCGGTGTCCGATATTTCTTCTTCTACCAACACTTCTTCCATCGGTTCAACTGAAAGATCGTACAACATTATATCAAGGCTTTATAGAAACGCGGCCGATTTGCTGAGCACCACCGGCCGCGTCTCGTACAGATTTTATCATTAATTCAACTGACTCAGCGTCTGCTTTATTGCCCCAAAATCGGGCAAATCGCCAGCCGACTCCAGTACTTCGGCATACCGAACCACGCCTTCTTTGTCAATGACAAAAGCCGAGCGCTTCGACACGCCGCGCAGCCCCATGACGAACTCTTCGTACAGTGCGCCATACATGCGCGATACTTCCTTATTGAAATCACTCAATAGCGGAAAATTCAGTTGCTGCTCTTTTTTAAATTTGTCTAACGCAAAAGGAGAATCTACCGATGCCGCCAAAATCTGGGCGTTCAAATTATTATAATTGCTAATATCATCGCGCATGGTACACAATTCGGTGGTGCATACGCCGGTGAAAGCCATTGGGAAAAACAGTAGTACAACGTTCTTGCCGCGGTAATTTTCGAGTGCAATTTGCTCCTTGTCGGAAGAAAAAAGGGTAAAAACGGGTGCTTTTTCGCCTGTTTTAACGGACATATTGGATGTTTTTTGAATAAAAAAATAATGATTCCACTTTTTCAAACATTCTGATTGCCAAGTTGTTTGCCGTGCGCTGCTATCAAACAGGATAAATTTTGTTCCTTTACGCTCCAATTTACCAGCAAATATGAATCCAATTTCCAAAGCATATCTCGAGCTGCATATTGCGGTTTTTCTGTTTGGTTTTACAGCGATTTTGGGCGATCTGATCAGCCTGCCGGCACTCTCTTTGGTGTGGTGGCGCGTATTGTTTACCAGTTTTAGCTTAGTGTTTTTGATCCGGGTGATGCGGTTGTTTCGCAGGCTGCCGCGTGCGCAAACGCTGCGTTTTATGGGCATTGGGGTGCTGGTGGCGCTACACTGGTTGGCCTTTTACGGCGCTGTAAAGTTAGCAAATGCCTCCATTGCGCTGGTAGCGATGGCCACAACTTCTTTTTTCACAGCTTTCATCGAGCCGCTCATCATGCGGCGGCGCGTTATTTGGTACGAAATTGCGCTGGGGCTGCTCATTATACCTGGTATGGTGCTGGTGGTGAATGGTATGGAGCTATCCATGCTGACTGGGCTGGGTGTAGGGTTTTTATCTGCTTTTCTGGCGGCGCTATTTGCTACGCTCAATAAGAAATTCATCGGCGACCACAACGCGATGGAGGTTACTTTTCTGGAGCTGGGTAGCGCCTGGCTATTTTTGAGCTTGGTGCTGCCGGTTTATTTTTTATTTGCCGGCGAGGCAATTGCTATTTGGCCAGTGGGCCTCGATTGGCTGTACCTGCTCGTTTTGTCTTTGCTTTGCACCACGCTGGCGTATGTGCTGGCACTGCGGGCGCTGCGGCATCTATCGGCTTTTGCATCCAATCTGACGATCAACTTAGAGCCGGTTTATGGTATTGTAATGGCGTGGATTATACTAAAAGACCACGAAAGCCTAAACCAGCATTTTTACTGGGGCGTGGTGATTATTCTACTGGCGGTGTTTAGCTATCCGTTGTTGAAGAAGCGGGTGGGAAAGGCTGATGGGCTGATGATTAATAAATAACAATAAATGCGAATATCGGGTTCAAATGATTAATACCGATTTCAATTGAACGTGACGGGTTTGTTTTGGTTTAAAATTCTGATTTTCAACACCTTAAAAATCGTAAATCGGACTTTGTAAACCGTAAATAGTATAAAGCATCAGGCATACGTAAAAACGAACCCCAAGGGGCAGGGCTGTTAAGTTCCAATCATGTCAATAATTTGCTGAGGATTGGGGTTGCCGAAAGCCAGGTTGAGAAACTATTAAATCCGTTTTTAGAAAAGCAACTTTTTGTAGCAACATTAATCAGCCATTCATTCTTAACCGAGGCCAACAAAAGGGAGTACTTGCTAATATACAACACCAAAAGAAATCATTTAATAGCTCAATGAAATTGAAACAGAAAAATGCTAAAGCAGCATGAACTGCTAACGGGCACTTGGCGGCAATCTCATTGTTACATTGGTTAGACTACCTTAGGTATAACAAAGCGTACAGAATTAACAATCGTTTGGAGCAGCCACATTTTATGAATGCGCCGACCTGCAACAACATCTCCACCCGTGCGCTGTACCTACTTTGGGGCAGAGCGGACAAATGGTATCAATCTTCAATCAAACAGCGCGCTGAGTTGCTTCTCCAATGCAGCTCCCCGAAGGTTGAGCGCGATGACCTTGCCCTCGGCATCGAGCAGCATAGTGAAAGGAATGGAGCGCACATTGTACTGCTGGGCCACTGTATTGTTCCAGCCCTTGAGGTCGCTCACATGGTGCCAGGCTAATTGGTCGGCTTCGATGGCTTGCAACCAACGGTCGCGGTCTTTGTCGAGGCTGACGCCGAGTATTTCAAAGCCTTTGTCTTTGTAACGGTTGTAAAGTTTTACCACGTTGGGATTCTCGCGGCGGCAGGGGCCGCACCAGCTTGCCCAGAAGTCGAGTAGCAATACTTTGCCACGCAGATCGCTGAGTTTCAGTTCGGTACCTTCAGGAGTGCTTTGCGCAAAATCAGGTGCGGTACCTCCTACACTGAAGCCCTTGACGCCTTCCAGTTGCGCTTGCAAATCGGCGGTCGCGGCGGGCATCAGCTCTCGGAATTCTTCGATAAAAGCCTCGGCGAAGTTTACAAAATTGCTGTTTTGGCGTTGTTTCAGCGCTACAATCATGCCGCTCATAGCTAATAGCCGGGTGCGCGAGCCTTCCGGAATGGATAGTAAACTTTTTTCGAGGTACTTTTTCAAAGCACCATCCGACAGCCCCACGCCCAGCAAGGTAGAAGTGTAGCCCTTGAAGGATTCGTACACCCAGGGCAGTTGCTCGTAAGTTTTATCGGTAAAATCAACAAACTGGAAAAATTGATTGGCGAAGTAGTCTATTTCATTTAAAAATTTGTCCTTGTTGGCATTGCCATCGTAGCTGACGTAAGTCTCCAGCGCCGCAATTTTCGCCATATAGGGCTGCATTTTTTTTACTTTTTCGAGGTAAGCTGTTTTCTCGGCGTCGAGTATTTTCATCTCTTCCACCACTTTGGCTTTCTCCACCTCGTCGTTGCCGGCACGTCGGTAGCGCTGAATATTGCTGCCCGTGCGCTGCTTGAAATCGTTGAGGTCTTGCTTGAGTTGGCCGTAGGCTTCATTAGTCGGCGAGTCCACTATTTTAGCCAAGGCAATACCGGGGCAGTTGCCGGTCATTTTTACTTCCTTTTCGGTGCCGAGCAGCAGTGGCCGCATGGCTGTACCCAGCCCAATGTAGTAAAAACGCGGCTCTTCGGTACGCGGTACCCGAAAGCGCAGCACGCTGTCCGAAGTGGCTTGCGGTGCTTGAAACAGCTCAAAACCTACCCCATTGAAATAGTACAGATTGGGTTTTTCGTAGCATTGGCTCAAGTGACAGGTCAGCGTGACGGTCTCTTGTGCCGAAACAAAAGGCAAAATCGCCAGCAAAGCGATGCCAAAACTCGTCCATATTTTCATGTCTGCAATTTTATGCGTCAAAAATAAATGGATTCTGCGGTAAAAGCAACGCAAAAAAAAGTGTTAACGACACCTTAACGTCTGCATTGGTCGGCCAAAGCGCGGCCTTCGGTCTATGCTTTTCGCCAATTGGCAAACTTTTCCTTACTTTAGAGGGTTAAATCATTAAAACCAGATTTTATGGAATTTCGTGGCGAATACCGTAGCAACCCGAATGGCAGCCCGTTCAACTCCATCGTGAGCATCATTTTTATGGTGGTTTTCTTAGTGGCTTTGTACATTCTGGCTCGTTTTGTTTTTAAAGTGTTGTATTATCTGTCGCCGCTGATGCTTATTGCTACACTCATTATTGATTACAAAGTACTGGTCAATTATGTGCAGTGGTTGGTCAACCTCACGCGCCGCAACGCCGTTTTTGGCATTGGTGCTATTGTCCTTTCGTTGGTGTTCTTTCCGGTAGTCAGCGCGCTGCTGCTGGGGCGGGCGCTTTTCAAACGGCAAGTGCGCAAGGCACAGGAAGCGCAGCGCGGCGTTCAGGAGGGGGATTACGTAGATTTTGAGGAAATTCCAGAAGAAAAGCCGCTCAAACTACCGCGCACTGAAAAACAAACCCGCGAAGACGAGGCGCGCAAGGATCGCTACGACCAGTTTTTTCAATAATGACCACCGCTCACCACCACCTGATTGATTACCCTTAGCCTGTTTTTGTGTCTGTTCTATACTGCCCTGGTCGCCGCTGCGCTGTGGCACTGGCGCGCCCTGCCTGTGTGGGAACTGCCGCAGCGTTTTCGGCCTCGCACCAGCATTTCCGTGCTGATACCTGCTCGCAACGAAGCCGCTAATATTGCCGCTTGTGTAGAAACCATATTACAACAAAACTATCCATCGGAACTGTACGAAATTATCGTTATAGACGACCATTCTACCGACGCTACGGCCACTATTGTACAAGGTTTGCAACACGCCTACCCCCAGCTCCGGCTGCTGCATTTGTCCGATTTTATAAACAACGAGCCGCTCAAGGCGTACAAAAAGAAAGCCCTCGAAGTCGGTATCGCGCAGGCGCGGGGCGAACTCATCGTGACCACCGACGCCGATTGTATGGCTCAACCCGATTGGCTGCAGCTATTGGCCTCCTTTTACGAAATCCAGCAAGCGCGGTGCATCGCTGCTCCGGTCAATTTTCATCAGGAAACCAAGCTGCTCGAACGCTTCCAGTCGCTCGATTTTGCCGGCACTATGCTGCTCACGGGCGCAGGTATTCGGGCGCGGTTTATGCGCTTAGCCAATGGTGCCAATTTGGCTTATCCGAAGGCGGTATTCGAAGAAGTAAACGGATTTGCTGGTATTGACCACCTCGCCTCCGGCGACGATATGCTACTGGTACAAAAAATTGCCGCCCGCTATCCGGCCGATGTGCACTATTTAAAAAATGCAGCCGCAACGGTTTTTACGTATGCCCGGCCCAACTGGCGGAGTTTTTTGCAGCAACGCATCCGCTGGGCTACCAAGTCGAGTGCTTACCGCGAATGGCAAATCACACTGATGCTGGCGGGCGTTTTTTGCTTTTGTTGCAATATTGTATTGTGCGCTGTGCTAAGTCCTTTTTGGCGAGCCGCAGCAGTGGCCTTGGGCTTGCAATTGGCAGTCAAAATGTTTTTTGATTATCTATTGCTGGGGAGCGCGTGCCGTTTTTTTCATAGAAAAGACCTGATGCGTCATTTTCTACCGGCGCAGGTGCTGCATATTTTGTACATCGTTGTGCTTGGTTTCGCAGCGAATTTGGTTAAACAATACGATTGGAAAGGCCGGCGCGTGCAGTGAATGTAATGGAAAAACTTCCCTTTTTATAGCAAAAAATAAATACCATTAAGTGCCTGAGCATAATGTCTCATCTCTTGCTTACATAAATCGCAGTCGTTCGCCTTTTTTATCCTCAAAAAACTGTCCGTTATGATATGCCAAATGCCCGCTGACAATAGTGCTACACACCTTGCCGGTAAAGGGCTGCCCTTCTAAAGGCGACCAACCGCACTTATATAAAATGTTGTCTTTATTTACCTGCCATTTAGTATCTAAATCTAATATAGTTATATCCGCCCAGTAGCCTTCGTCGAGGAAGCCGCGCCGGTCTATCCGAAAGCAAATAGCGGGTGCATGGCACATTTTTTCTATAATCTGTTGTAAAGAAATCAGTCCTTTATGATAAAATTCCAACATGATATTAAGTGCATGTTGTACCAAAGGCCCGCCCGAAGGAGCACTAAAATAGGTATTTTGTTTTTCCTCAAGGGTGTGCGGCGCGTGGTCGGTAGCAATTACATCCAACTGATTGTTTAATAATGCCGGCAGTAGTGCCTGCTGGTGTTCTCGGCTTTTCACCGCCGGATTCCACTTAATGCGCGTGCCGAGGCGCTCATAATCATCGGCATTGAACCAAAGGTGGTGCACGCATACCTCAGCCGTGATGCGTTTTTGTGCTAATGGCAGCTCATTACTAAATAAATCCAGTTCATCTTTAGTCGAAATATGTAAAATATGCAGTCGTGTATCATGTTTTTTAGCCAACTCCACGGCTAAGCTCGACGATTGGAAACAAGCCTCTACGCTGCGGATGTGCGGATGCATGGCCACAGGCAGGTCTTCACCATATTTCTCTTTGAAAATCAATTCGTTATGCCGGATAGTAGCTTCGTCTTCACAATGTGTAGCGATGAGCATGGGGCATTGCGCAAAGAGTTTTTCGAGGGTATCGGGGGCGTCCACGAGCATATTGCCGGTGCTGGAACCCATAAAAACTTTGACGCCGCAGACGTTTTTCGGGTCGGTTTTTAATACTTCGTCCAAGTTATCATTGGATGTGCCCATAAAAAAAGAATAATTCGCCAGCGAAACTTGCGCCGCCCGGTCGTATTTCTCTTGCAAAAGCGCCTGCGTGAGCGCCGGAGGCTTGGTATTGGGCATTTCCATGTAAGAAGTGACGCCGCCCGCCACGGCTGCGCGGGCTTCGGTATAAAGATCGGCTTTGTGCGTGAGGCCCGGCTCGCGGAAGTGTACCTGATCGTCAATAATGCCCGGCATTACATATTTACCTTCGGCATTTATTTCAATGTCGGCGTTTTTATTTATTTGCTTACTTATTTGCTCAATAAAACCGTTTTGAATAAAAATATCGCCGCTTATGATGTGCCCGCGATTAATAATTTGCCCGTTTTTTATAATAATAGACTGCATAATAATAAAAAACTTGGAATATGATATAAAAATGTAAGTAGGGGTAATGGCGTGTAAGGTGTAAGGTATTATAGTTATGTTCCTTTTCAACCCCATCACCCATTCAAATAATCGTCGAAATGCTTTCTGCGAGTTTTTCTTTCTTTAGCTGAAAATCACCAGCCGGGTCGCTGATGCCGGAGGCAATCAAATCGCCAATTTCGGAGCAGCTTCGCACAATACTCGGCGAAAGCTCTGGCGTACCAATGCCCGTCTCTAATACTTTGGTCACCACTTCGCGCACGGTATGGGCTTCTGTTGGCATATCTAAGTGTTCCAGCAGCATGGCTGCCGAGAGGATGGCCGCCATCGGGTTGGCAATATCTTTGCCTGCCGCCTGTGGGTACGAGCCATGAATGGGTTCAAACAGGGCTGTTTTTTCGCCAATGGATGCGGAGGGTAGCAGCCCCATCGAGCCGGGCAGTACGCTGGCTTCATCCGAGAGAATGTCGCCAAACATATTTTCGGTGAGGATGACGTCAAATTGGGTAGGATACTGAATCAATTGCATGGCGGCGTTGTCCACAAACATACAATCGAAGGCAACTTCTGGGTATTGCCGGGCGATAATCGTCACGCGCTCGCGCCACAAGCGACTGGTTTCTAATACATTGGCTTTGTCCACGAGGGTCAGTTTGCGGCGGCGGCTCATAGCAGCGGCAAAGGCCAGGTGCGTAATACGGTCTATTTCAAAATCGGCGTAGTGGCAGTGGTCATAAGCTTCGGTGCCACTTTCGTTGCGGCCTTTATTGCCAAAATAAATACCGCCGGTTAGCTCACGGAAGATCACCAAATCGGTGCCGCGCACGCGGTCTTCGCGCAGGGGCGAGAGGTGCAGCAGGGTGCTGTAAGCTGCTACCGGCCGGATGTTGGCGTATAAGCCCAGACTTTTGCGCAGGCGCAGCAGCCCCTGTTCTGGGCGCACGGGCGCCGAGGGGTCGTTGTCGTATTTGGGGTGACCAATAGCCCCGAAGAGGATGGCGTCGGCGTGCAGGCAAGCGTCGAGGGTGGCCGGTGGCAGCGGGTCGCCCGTGCTGTCAATGGCAGCAGCGCCCACTTCGCAATAGCAATATTCAAAAAAATGATTGAAGCGATCTGCTATGGCATCCAATACCTTCATCGCTTGTTCGGTCACTTCCGGCCCGATACCATCGCCGGGCAATACTGCAAATTTCTTTTTCATGGGAATGTTTTTTTTAGGTTGAAAAGTTGAAAAGGTTTATAAAAGTTGAATGGGGTGATAGGGGAATTGGGGAATAGGTTTAGAGGGGTTTAAAAGTTGAGAGGTTAAAAGGTTGATGGGCAGTTCCAAAATCTAGCATCTAAAATCTAAAATCTATTGTCTATTGTCTATTGTCTTTTCAAAAGCCACAATTTTATCCTTGATGCTCAGCAGATAATCAATATCATCGTAGCCATTGATTAGGCACACTTTTTTATACGGGTCAATGTCAAATGTTTCGGTGTGGCCGGTTTTTATAAGCGTAATAGACTGATTTTCAAGGTTAATTTCAATTTTGGTTTGCGGATTGGCTTCCATTGCCGAAAAAATATCGTGCAAAAAAGCGTCGCTTACCTGCACCGGTAGCAGCCCATTGTTCAGCGCATTGCCGCGAAAAATATCGGCAAAAAAACTCGACACCACCACTTGGAAGCCATAGTCTTGAATGGCCCAGGCCGCGTGTTCTCTACTGGAACCGCAGCCGAAGTTGCGCCCCGCGACGAGAATCTGTCCGGTATAAATTGGGTTGTTGAGCACAAAATCTGCTTTGGGTGTATCATCTGCGTGGTAGCGCCAGTCGCGGAAGAGATTTTCGCCAAAACCCTCGCGGGTAGTGGCTTTCAGGAAGCGCGCCGGAATAATCTGGTCGGTATCCACATCCTCGATGGGCAGTGGTACGGCGGTGGAAATGATGGTGGTGAATTGTTGCATAAAAAACTTGATAAGTAATGGGATATTGTTATTTGTTAATTGGGATAGTTTTTATATCATTGATAATCAGTGATTTGCAATTTGCTATTCGCGGCTCGCCGTTCGTCATGGAAAGCGATATTAATATTCTTCTTCTTGCCAATCAAATACTTCGTTTAAATCTATTACCAAATCAGGGAAAATATGCACCGGGATTACATCAGGCGCTGCATACATTTTTCGCAACTGATATTTATTTACTTCATTTAAATCAAAAACGGTGACCTGCTTTACATCGGGCGTAACTAACCAATATTCTTTTACTCCTGCTTCTTCGTATAGCTGAAATTTTTCGTGCACGTCCATATGTGCGGTTTCTTTTGAAATCACCTCTACAATCCAATCTGGTGCGCCAAGGCAGCCTCGGCGGTCTATTTTTGCCAACTGGCAAATCACACAGATATCTGGCTGTACAACTGTGAAAATTTGATCGTCAGGGATATTTGTGAATATATATTTTTCGTTCTTTTTCAGCGGTTTAAATGTTTTTTTTAGGGTTTCTGGCAAAGGCAGGCGCACATCGAATGGCGCATGAAATACGCGGCAGGGCTTTCCTCGCAGATAGCTCCAGACCAACCCATCTATATTTTGCACGGTTATCTGATGTCGGGCCATCGGCGATGGCGGCATTTTAAAAATACGCCCTCTGATAAGTTCAATGCGCTCTGCAAAACTCCAGTTCACATAGTCTGCGTAAGAATATTTCTTTTCTATGTCCAGATTAAAAACTTCATGCATAATACTTGCTTTATGCACTGCAAGTTCGTGCAAATTTATATTCCTTGCAAGTTTATTTAGTTTAGCACTTTCCGCACATCCATGATTTTTCCAGCAATTGCGGCGGCCGCAGCCGTCAGCGGGCTGGCCAAAATGGTGCGCGCGCCGGGACCTTGCCGCCCTTCAAAATTGCGATTGGAAGTGGACACGCAGTACGCACCCGCCGGAATTTTATCTTCGTTCATGCCGAGGCAGGCCGAGCAGCCCGGTTCGCGGAAGTCAAAACCCGCTTCCATCAGTATTTGGTCAATGCCTTCGGCTTTGGCTTGTGCGGCTACCTGCTGCGAGCCGGGCACCACCATCACCTGCACATGCGGCGCTTTCTTTTTGCCTTTTACGTACTCGGCTACAAGGCGCAAATCTTCAATGCGGGAATTGGTGCAACTGCCAATAAAGACGTGCTGAATGGGCTTGCCCAATAAGCTTTCGCCAGATTGTAAATCCATGTATTTCAATGAATTACCGAATGATTGGGCGTTTTCGGCAGCAGCTTCCGGAATCGTTTGTGATACCTTGATGCCCATGCCTGGATTGGTGCCATAGGTCACCATCGGCTCGATGTCTTCGGCTTTGAAATGATATTCCTTATCGAAAACCGCATCCGGGTCGGAATGTAAAGTTTGCCAATAGGCGAGGGCTTTATCCCAAGCTGCACCTTGAGGGGCAAATTTTCTGCCTTTTACGTAAGAAAATGTCACTTCATCCGGTGCGATCAATCCACCGCGTGCGCCCATTTCGATGCTCATATTGCAAATGGTCATGCGGGCTTCCATCGAAAGCGAGCGAATGGCCGAGCCTGCGTATTCTACAAAATAGCCTGTGCCGCCGGCTGCGGTGAGTTGTGCAATGATATACAATATAATGTCTTTGGACAAGACGCCTTTTTGCAAGGTGCCGTCCACGGTGATGCGCATCCGTTTGGGGCGTTTTTGTAGCAAACACTGCGTGGCTAACACTTGCTCTACTTGGCTGGTGCCAATGCCAAAAGCGATAGCGCCAAAGGCTCCGTGCGTGGAAGTGTGGCTGTCGCCGCAGACGATGGTCATGCCCGGCTGGGTGATGCCCAACTCCGGCCCAATGACGTGCACGATGCCCTGGTACGGATGGCCCAAGCCGTAAAGTTCTACGCCGAATTGCGCGCAGTTTTCCACTAATTTTTGCACCTGAAAGCGCGACAAAGGCTCCTGAATCGGTTGATCCTGATGTTGGGTGGGCACGTTATGATCGGCCGTAGCGATGGTTTTGCCCGGTCGGAATACACCAATGCCCCGCTTCGCCAGCCCGTCAAAGGCCTGCGGGCTCGTCACCTCGTGAATGAAGTGCCGGTCAATGTAGAGTACATCCTGTCCGCCCTCGATGGTGGTCACTACGTGCGCATCCCAGATTTTATCGAAGAGCGTTTTTTTGGTGCTCATGTTTTTTGTTATTGTGGCTTTACGCTGTTTTAATTTTAATAATTAATTTTTAAAATTTGTAAAACTCTGAAAAACAGCTATTTGTGCAAATTATTTTATTAAAAACAAGGTAGTCGTTCGGTCTTGTATTTATAATACTTTCAATCCCAAATGCGTCACGAAAGGCTCGAAATCCCGGTCGGAATGCAGTAAGGAAAAGTTTTCAACGATACAAAATGTAGCGATGATGACGTCTATTGTTTTTCGAACCGTAATGCCCCTCTTACGCAGCAGACGATAATTTTCAGCGCTTTTTATAGCAATATCTTTGCCACCAAACGGGAAAAAAGCAAGTGCTTGTAAGGCGGTTTTGGCGGTTTCATAGTCTGTATCAGCAGTAAAACCTTGCAGCACTTCCGTTAGCGTCAAATCGCCGATGCCCACCGGTTCGCGCCCCAGCAGCCCATCCAATAGGTCGGTTTCGCGGCTACCCACGCCATTGAAATAATCAATCCAGACCGATGCATCTACGATGGTCATTGGTCAAGGCGCATTTCTTCCAAATCACCTTCCCATTGCAGTTTGCCTCGCAATGCACGTAGTGCAGCCTGCTGCTGGATTTGAATAAACAGCTTGAGTGCGGCCTCTACCACTGCTTTCTTGGTATTCAGTCCGCTCAGCGTTAAAGCACGTTCCATCAATGTATCATCAATTACAATATTTGTTCGCATTATACACCTCTTTTAGTGCAAATATACACATATTTTTTCAAATTCTCAATACCCCATCACCCATCACCTACAGCCCCCTACACCGTCATCGCAATCTGCACTTCTTCCATGATCAAATGCAAATCTTCGTCGTTGACTTCCTTTTTCCGGTCGGCTACCTCAAGGAATTTCGTATAAACGACATCCAACTCGTCTTTCGTCACATTATAGCCAATATTTTTGCAGCGATAAGCCAGCGCGGCCCGGCCGCTGCGCGCCGTGAGCACAATTTTGGAAGTATCTACGCCAACTTCAACGGGGTCAATGATTTCGTAAGTGTCGCGCCGCTTGATCACGCCATCCTGATGAATACCCGACGAATGCGCAAAGGCATTGGCACCTACGATGGCTTTGTTGGGCTGCACCGGCATGGCCATACTTTCGGACACCAAGCGGCTCACGGCATTGAGCAGGCGCGTGTTGATGCCGGTTTCCAAATTTAATTCGGGGTGTTGTTTCAATATCATGACAACCTCTTCGAGCGAAGTGTTGCCGGCGCGCTCGCCTACGCCATTGATAGTACACTCGATTTGCCGCGCACCGTTGATGACGCCGTAAATGGAGTTGGCCGTAGCCAGCCCCAAGTCATTATGGCAGTGAGTTGAAATAATTGCCTTATGTATATTTGGCACATTTTCAGCCAAATAATTGATTTTAGCGCCATATTGTTCCGGCAGGCAGTAGCCCGTTGTATCAGGGATATTCACCACGGTAGCACCCGCTTTGATGACCGCTTCGATCACCTGCGCGAGGTAGTCGTTGTCGGTGCGGCCAGCGTCTTCGGCATAAAACTCTACGTCTTCTACAAAGCTTTTCGCTAATTTGACGGCTGCTACGGCGCGTTCCAATACCTGCTCACGCGTGGTGCGCAGCTTGTGCTGTACATGCGAATCGGAAGTGCCGATACCCGTGTGAATTCGGGGGTGCTTGGCATAGCGCAGTGCTTCGGCCGCCACCTTGATGTCTTGCTCAACGGCCCGCGACAAGCCGCAAACCGTGGGGGTTTTCACCGCTTTGCAAATGGCTTCCACCGCCGCAAAATCGCCAGGGCTGCTGATGGGAAAACCCGCCTCGATGACGTCCACGCCGAGGCGTTCTAATTCCAGCGCTACCTTGATTTTCTGATCCATATTCAGTTTGCAGCCAGGCACCTGCTCGCCATCGCGCAGCGTGGTATCAAAAATAATAATTCGATCTTGCGACATAATTAAAATATTTTTTGGTCAGCTCACTTTTTGAAATAGGGAAACGCGTTTTTTGCAAGCTGACAGGCTCGTTTTTAAAATAGAAATCTAAATTATCGTATTATTGAGGGGCGGACAAACCAAATTCGGGCGGTACTGCTTGTCTGAAATTATCGCTTTTTGTACATAAATAACTGATAATCAATTATAAAAACAACGCTTATTTACGATGCCGAAACTTCATTTCACCCTGCTTCTGTTTTGTTTGGCCGCGCTGTGGCGGCCCGATACGATGCATGCACAGCGCCACTACGAACGCCTCGCGCAACTCGATGTGCAGCACTACGCTTTTTCGCTCATACTCAATGACACAAGCGAGGAAATACGCGCCATTGCCCTCGTAAAACTTCAATTTCGGCAACCTGTGCCGGCTTTCTATCTCGATTTGAAAAACCAGCAGAGAACGGGCATCGGCATGGCAGTTAGCACGGTTTTATTGGATAACAACCCACTAAAATGGGAGCATCAGAATGATCGCTTGACCATTCAACTGCCGCAGCCGGCCCGATTGGATACAACTTATACCTTTCGCATTGATTATCAAGGCATTCCCGCTGAAGGTCTCATTATTGACCAAAATAAATTTGGACACCGAACTTTCTTTGGTGACAACTGGCCCAACCGCGCACACCACTGGCTGCCTACCGTAGATCATCCTTCAGACAAAGCTTCGGTTGAGTTCATCGTCACGGCGCCCGCGCATTGGCAAGTAGTGGCCAATGGCATTTTATTAGAAAAAACAAATCTGGGTAATAGCTTGACACTCACGCATTGGGGTGAAACCGTGCCCTTGCCTACCAAGGTCATGGTGATTGGCGTAGCGCCCTTTGCCGTAAGGCTCGTTGGCGAAGTGCAAGGCATTCCGGTGACGAGTTGGGTTTTTCCCGAAAATCGGCTGGAAGGTTTTTATGACTACGAACCCGCCATGGACATTCTCAACTGGTTCATTGCGCATGTGGGCCCCTATCCTTACCGCAAGCTGGCGAATGTGCAATCCAAAACCCGCTACGGCGGCATGGAAAATGCGAGCAATATTTTCTATTTTGAGAACTCGGTGACCGGCCAGCGCGGGCAGGAGCGTCTCATCGCGCACGAAATTGCGCACCAATGGTTTGGCAATTCGGCATCAGAGGCCAACTGGCACCACGTCTGGCTCAGCGAAGGCTTTGCCACGTACATGACCAACTTATACGTAGAGCAAGCCGAAGGCCGCGAGGCTTTTGTCGCCCTTTTGGAAACCCAGCGCCAGCAGGTGATAAGCTACGCCAAACGAAATTTGGTGCCCATTGTGGATACAACCGTGACGGATTACAACCGTTTGTTGAACACCAATTCCTACCAAAAAGGCGGCTGGGTGCTGCACCTGCTGCGACAAGAAGTCGGCGATTCGCTCTTTTGGCAAGGCATTCGCACGTATTATGCGCGTTACGCCAGCAGCAATGCATTGACCGACGATTTTCGGGGGGTGATGGAAACCGTGAGTGGCCGAGATTTGCAAACCTTCTTTCAGCAATGGCTGTACGGCGCAGGGCATCCGAAGTTGGATGTACAATGGCGCTACGATGCAGCGGCGGGCCTTATTCGCGGAAGCATTCGGCAAACGCAAAAAACACCAATATTCGAAGTGCCTTTGGATATTGCGGTGCATCAAGACCCGGCCAGCGTGCCTCAGGTGCATACCGTTCGCTTGCAAGGTGCGGAAACCACTTTCGAGCTACCCGCGGCCCGTGCCCCAGAGCGCCTGCTACTCGACCCGGCAGTGAAACTACTCTTTGAAGGAACCGTGAGGCAGAAGTGAGCAGCGGCTTACTCCTCGACGTAGCCGGTTATCCAGAGTGTTTCGGCGCGGCGTTGGCCGCTGAAAAATACTTTAGCGTACTTGCGAAAATAGCCGGGCTGTTTGGCATCATATTCTACTATAATGGTGCTGGTCGAATCGGGTAAAACTGGCTCAAAGCTCCAAGTGGTACCTGTGCAGCCACAGGAAGTGCGCACATTGTCAATGGTAATGGGCTGGTCGCTGATGTTTCGGAAAGAAAAAGTATGGCGAACGGGCTGGCGCAGAACAATATCGCCGAATTCGTGCTCGGTATCGCTAAGCCAGTGGACTTTATCCTGCGCCGGGAGGACGGGCAGAAACGTTATACTAATAAGCAGCAATATTTGCGGAAGCATGGACAGGTTGTTTTAGGGTATAACGGCAGCGCTGAGGCCCGTATTGCATCATAATTCCTTTGCCAATGCCTCCAAGCGGACGTTGAGCGACCGATGTTGTTCCGATAAGGTCTTGATTTGCTCCTGCTCGCGTTCCAGCATAGTGTCGAAGCCTTTGAAATTGCTATCAATCCTGAGCTTGAGCTGCTCGATGTAAGTCTTGAGTTTGTCGCTGACCTCCTGTTCGAGGCGAGTTTGCCCCTTTGCAATTTCCTGCCGAAAGCCGGCGAGTATTTTCCGACGCTTAATGCTACTTGTGACGCCCGCAAACAGTACGCCAATAGTGGTGAGCACGCCGCCGGTGACGTCGAAGACCATGCCTTGGGTAACGGCTGCGAGAATTAGCCCGATGACGGCCAGCCCGCTGCCAGTAGCAATATTGGGCGATACCGAACTTTTGTCTGGAAAAAGCCGATTGTCGGTGAAACTGTCGGTCTGGTTCATAAATTTGGAGAAAGCCTCCTGCAATTCAAGAATGACGCGCCCCCGCCGCTCAACGATGTCACCAAAAATATCATGATCGCTCTTGAGAATGGTTGGGTTATCCCGGATTTTCAGTTCAATTAGTTTTGCCATTTGCTGCACGCTGTCGGCCAAGTCGCTAACGCCGAGGTCGAGTCGGTTGCGCAGCTCCCGGTGCAGGTCGCCCTCTAAGTTGCGCGCTAATTGGTCCAACCACTCCTTGAGGGAGGTTTTTTTACTAAAAATAGACGAAAAAGAGCGGCGCAGCAGTGAGAAAAAGCCCAGCCCGGCATTGAGTTCTGCCTCTTTGTCGCGGGTAATACGCTCGTAAGCAGCCACGAGATTTTCCACGAGCAAATCCACTTGCTGATAAGAGCGGCGCTCCTGGTGGTCGAGCGTTTGGCGAATATCCTGGCGAAATTCAGTATCAGCGGTCAGTTGTGCCTGCCGGATGTCCAATGCCTGCCCAATGCGCCCGGCAATGTTTTGACTCAGCGCAACGTTATTTTGCAATTTCAAAAGCGGTGCCTGCCCACCGGTGATGTGCTGCCGAATGTACTGCTGAAGGGGTGCAAATCCGCTCTCTTCGTGGCGGCCTTCTTGCTCGGCCTTAGCCGAAACCGCAAAGACGACCGGCGCAGCTATTCCTTTTTTGATGGCATATTCGCTGACACCTTTTAGATTCACCGCAAGGTCTTCGGCATTCATCAGGTCTTTTTGTTGCAACACAAAGATGATTTTCTTGTGCCACTCCTCGTTGATAAAATTGAAAAAATCCCAAGCAGACTGGCGATAGGGGTTTTTGGCTTCAAATACGAATACAATCAAATCGCTGGCCGGGATGAAGCGCTCGGTGATTTCTTGGTGGTGCTCGATGATGGTATTGGTGCCTGGCGTATCTACGATGGCAATCTCCCGCAGAATGTCCACCGGGAGCAGTATTTTTTTCAAATACGGATTGATGGTAATCTCCTCCTCGGTGTCGCCATAAAGAATTTGCAAAATAATATCCGTCATCGGCTGGGGCGCTACTTTAGTAATTTCGCGGCCTGTGGCCAACAGTGCATTGATAAAACTGCTTTTGCCAGCTTTTACCTCCCCTACAATTACAAACATAAAAGGCTCGTGAATGCGATTGCGTAGGTCGCTTACAGTTTGCGCCAAAGCTTCGTTGCCGGTGTGGCGGGTCAGGTCGTGCAAATCCTTGACCAACTCCTCCACGCGTGCGCGCCAGGCTTGCAGATTTTTACTAACGAGGTTAGACATAGGGTTGTAAGGTTTAAGGATTTATGAGCTTTGTGGGATTGGGTGTTTTGCGATAAGCAGTTGTGAAAACAAAAGTAAGAAAAAACGTTTATAAAAACAGAAAAGCGCTTACTGGCTTCTTATTGCAATAAATTGGTCAAATGCGGCCGGAGCGTTTGTGGAATTGGGGCATGTGTGCGACCTTTGTTTGTATAAATTTGTAACAATAATTTTAACAAAATAACGACTCTAATATGTCAACTTTTAAGCGTTACCAATTCTTTCTGCTACTACTGTTTGTACTCGCTTCTTACTGGTCGGGTGCGCAGCCCACCGCCAAAGCTGCCTTGCAAGACCTGCGCGTGGACGTGGTGTACCTCGCCAGCGACCTGCTGGAAGGGCGCGAAACTGGTACCGAAGGTGAAAAATTAGCGGCCGAATACATTGCTACCCGCATGGAGCGCATCGGGCTGCAGCCGCGCGGCAGTAATGGCTCTTGGTATCAGAGCTTCGATTTTCGCTACAATCCGAATCCGCACGCGACCACCGGCGGAGAGGACCGCACCGGCAAAAACGTAATTGGCTACCTCGACAATGGCGCAGCCACTACGGTGGTCATTGGGGCACACTACGATCATTTGGGCTACGGCGCTTTCAGTTCGCTCTCCCCCAACGATAAGACCATTCACAATGGTGCCGACGACAATGCCAGCGGCGTGGCTGCTCTGCTCTATATTGCTCAATACCTCAAAACTTCGGGCAAAGCCAAAGCGAATAACTACCTTTTTATCGCCTTTTCGGGCGAAGAACTGGGGCTGGTAGGCTCGAAGGCTTTTGTAAATAACCCAACGATTGACCTGAAAACGGTCAATTATATGCTCAACATGGACATGGTGGGGCGGCTCAATGCCGAAAAAGTGCTTTCTATCAATGGGGTAGGTACCTCGCCGTGGTGGACCGACACCCTCAACAAAATTAAGGTGGCAGGTATTAAAATTGTGACTACCGAATCAGGCATTGGCGCTTCTGACCATACCTCGTTTTATCTTGCTGATTTGCCGGCGCTGCACTTTTTTTCCGGCGCACATAGCGAGTATCACAAGCCCGAAGATGATGCGCATCTAATTAATTATCAAGGACTTATGGAAGTGAGCCAATACATCGTCGCCCTGATTGAGACCTTAGACAGTAGGGGCAAATTGCCGTTTGCTAAGACAGCGGATACCAACGAAGGGCGCCGGGCCACAAGCTTCAAGGTGTCGCTGGGCGTGCTGCCTGACTACGTGCATACGGGCGAGGGGATGCGCATTGATGGCGCTTTGGACGGACGCGCCGGCGCCAAAGCTGGCCTCGAAAAAGGGGATATTATTTTGCAAATGGGCGACCACCCGGTGAAGGACGTGTATGGCTACATGGAAGGCTTGAGCAAATTCAATGCGGGTGACAAAGCCATCATCAAAGTGAAGCGCGGCGATAAAATGGTAGAATTGGAAGTGGTATTCTGACCGCCGACAACGCTGCGAGCGGGCGGAGCAGGTATCTAAGGCATTCTTACACAAAATGTAATAAAAAATGATGTATTTTTTGTTGTAAAATATTGAAATTCAAATATTTGTGTTGTTTTATGCGCATCATTTATTATTAAAAATAGCGTAGCGCATTAGACGAAAAGTTGCATCATCAGCGAGTAAGAATTTCTACAAAATAGTGTTGCTTCGCCCGCTCGCCTATTGGTAGCCACGCGCCTGTAGGTAGAACAACTCCGCGTATTTACCATTCTGCGCCAGCAATTCTTCGTGGCTGCCAAATTCCAACAATTGTCCGTTTTCTAAAAACAAAATCCGGTCGGCCATGCGCACCGTAGAGAAGCGATGCGAAATAAGCACCGCCGACTTGCCCACAATCAGCTCTGCAAAACGCACAAAAACCTCATGCTCGGCCCGGGCATCCAGCGCGGATGTTGGTTCGTCAAGAATGAGCAATTGCGCCTCGCGCATGTAGGCGCGCGCCAGGGCTATCTTCTGCCATTGCCCGCCGGAGAGTTCCGTACCTTCTTCAAAACGCCGCCCCAGCAGTTGGTCGTAGCGGTTGGGTAAGGTTTCTATGACCGTGTCGGCGAGGCTTTTTTGCGCCGATTCTTCAATGGCGACTCGCTCGGCCACCAGCGCAATATTGCCCACCGCGATATTTTCGGAGGCCTTGAGTTGAAATTTTATATAATCCTGAAAGATAATACCAATACTGCTGCGCAAATTAGCCAGATTGTAATGTCGGATGTCCACACCATCAATCAAGATGCGGCCTTCGGTGGGTTCGTAGAGTCGTGCCAGTAGCTTGACGAGGGTCGTTTTGCCCGCGCCGTTTTCGCCTACCAGCGCCATTTTTTCGCCGGCTTGCAAATGAAAAGACAAATGGCGGATCGCCCAGCGCTCGCTGTTGGGATATTTGAAACTTACATTTTCAAAGGTAAAGCCCTGCTGCACTTTTGCCGGAAAAGGCAGGCTGTCTGGCTCGGATATAATAGTAGGTTGAATGGCAAAAAAATCGAATAAATCCTGCAAATAAAGCGCCCCTTCGGCAATGCGCGAAAAACGGGTGAGCACGCCTTGCAGGGAGTTTTGCATCCGGCTGAAAGCCCCCGCCAGAAAAGTGAGCGTACCAATGGTAATAGCGCCCGAAATGGTTTGCAAAATGATGAAAACATAAGCGCTATAATAAGCTACTGTGCCCAGCGCCGACAGCGCCGTGCCCCAAGCCGCGTGGCGGGTAGCGAGGCCCCGATTGGCAATGTAATAGCGATGCGATACTTCGGCAAAGCGGTTGGCGAGGAAGTCAGCCAGATTAAAAACCTTCACTTCCTTGGCTGTTTGGTCGCTGGCACCAATGTAGCGGAGGTAGTCGAGTTCGCGGCGTTCGGGCGTCCAGCTGTAAGTGAGGGAGTAGGTTTTTTGATTAAAATAGGACTCTGCCACAAACGAAGGAATTACCGCTACCACTAATATGAGTATGAGCCAAGGATTGAAAGCCACCAGCCCCGCGCCCAGAGAAATAATGGTAATCACATCTTGCACCTGCGACAATACTTGCGACATGAGCGCCGTGCGCCCACCCGTTTGCCGGCGCGCCCGTTCGAGTTTGTCATAAAAAGTAGCATCTTCAAACTGGTACAAATCGAGCGTAGCGGCATGACGCATCAGCTCCACCGAGGTGCGATTGGCAAACAGGTCGCCGAGCAAATTATCCAACAAGATAATGCCCCGATTCAGCACTTCCGAGAGGATGAGCAGCCCGAATTCCAGCCCGACCATCAGCCACAGGTGCTGTGTATCGCCGCCCGTGCCCTGAGCCAGCAGTACCACCTCGTCAATGATTTCCTTGCCCACGTAAAGCGTGGCCAAAGGAATGACCGATTTGAACAAGCGCAGCGCTGCATTGCCAATGGTCATTGAGCGGCTGGTTTCCCAAATCATCCGGAATAGCCTCGGCAGATGCCGCAGGGCCATAAATTGGTTCTTCAAGGATTGTTTATCTTCTGCCATAAGGATGCATTGCGCCCGATTCGGTGGCAAGCGCCATTTAGAAACGATACAGCACCGCAGAAAGTTGAACCATAATTACAGGTTACTAATCACCGCCAATTGCTGCTGCACCTGCCGGGCTTTGGCAATGGCTGCCTCCACCGTATCACCGAGCACCGTCACATGCCCCATTTTCCGGAATGGTTTGGTCGTGGCCTTGCCATAAATGTGCGGCTTGACACCTGGCAATGCCAGTATTTCCGATAGCCCTTGGTAGAAAGCCGGCCCGGTGTGCTCCGCCGCCCCTAATAAATTGACCATCACCGCTGGGGTGTGCAGGCGCGTATCGCCGAGGGGCAGATTGAGGATGGCGCGCAGGTGCTGCTCGAATTGCGAGGTGTAGCAGCTGTCTAAGGTGTGATGCCCGCTATTGTGCGGACGAGGCGCTACTTCATTGATTAACAGTTGATTATCTTTCGTTAAAAACATTTCTACCGCCAGCAAACCGCAGAGGTCAAAGGCTTCAATGACGGCTTTCGCCAAATAGGTGGCCTGCTGCGCAAGCGCCGGATCAATATTGGCTGGGCAGATGAGCATTTCTACGAGATTGGCTTCGGGATTAAAATCCATGGCCACCACCGGAAAAGTGGCTACCTCGCCGCGCTCATTGCGGGCTGCAATCACTGCCAGTTCGATCTGAATATCCACCAAATCTTCCAATAGGCAAGCTCCAGGCAGCAGTTTGGTCTGCAAATCCTCAACGGTACGGATCACGGCCACGCCCCGCCCGTCGTAGCCCGCTGTGCGCGATTTTTGCACAAATGGCAGGGTAATTTTCTGATTTTCAACAGCTTGCAATACGGCTTGTGTGTCTTCAAAAAGCTGAAAAGCGGAAGTGGGCAAGCCTTGCGCCGCATAAAATTGCTTCTGCAAACCCTTATCCTTGATGATATCAAGCGCCGCCGGTCGCGGATGCACCCGAATGCCTTCATTTTCCAATTGCTGCAAAGCGCCTGTGTGAACGTGTTCGATTTCAATGGTTAATGTATCCATTTGTTTACCAAAGCGGTACACATCGTCAAAATCATTAAAAGAGCCTTCCGTAAAACCGGTTGCATATGGCCCCGCCGGAAAATCCCGCGACGTATCGAGACAAAACAAGGGCAGATGCCAGTTGCCCGCCGCCAAAGCCAGCATTTTGCCCAACTGCCCGCCGCCCAGCACGCCCACTTTGGTTTGTAAAATATCCTTTCGATTCATTTTTTAAGCTTATTTTTCGGATGCCAAAGATAGGGAATAGCTGCCAAAAAGCTTGACAGCTTGCCTCCCTACCTGTTCTTTTAATCCGCCGCTATTGTTTAGCTGTCAATCAATTTTAGTGCTTTCTCGTTTCTCAGCTTGGTTATGCAGTTCAAGAAACACTTTGTAAAAGCTCAAATCTGACCATTTTCAACGCATATTTCGGTTAAATTTTTTCGAATTTAATTAAATAATACGCATATCGGGTTCAAATGATTAAAGCACCAGGCATACGTAAAAACGAACCCCAAACGGGATGGCATAACTATAATGTAATACCTTGTTATCTTGAGGTCGAAAATGTAAGCATGCCCAAACTACATCATGAGAATGCTGTTTTAATGTTTAACAAAAGAGTTACGAACAACATTTTAAAGCGTTTCTAATTGACCTTAAGATAAATAAACATTACACTTTTTGTGTGGTGCTATAAAGCTGGCATTTGGCTGGATGAAAAAGAGCCGATCCGTATTTTGAAAAAAACGGGCAACTGATTGTACCGTTTCTTCAAATACGGTTTTGATTATAGCCAGCATCTGCTATTAAATTCGCTAAAAAAACAGGAACTCAAAAATGTTTTTGCATTTTTGTCACTGTACTGAAGCCCGGGCATTTATGCCAATGTAATAAGGTGCTAAATAGGCTATTAAAATTATGAAACAGTGCGAGCATGAAAAACCTTGTTGATTTAATCGGACGCATCTTGTTGTCCTTTATCTTTTTGTACGATGCGTACGATTCGATATTTTATTTCAAAGCGACAAAAGATAAAATGACCATCTATGGGCTGACTTGGAACCAGGACTTGCTACTGGCCGGCGCCATTTTTTTGTTACTTTTGGGCGGCCTGCTCGTTCTGTTTGGGTACAGGGCGCGCTTGGGGGCAGTGCTGCTGCTCTTGTATTGGGTACCAGTGACGTTCATTGTACATTCTTTCTGGAACGACCCTGAGCCGGAGCGACGCCTGCAAGCTATTTTATTCAGTAAAAATTTAGCCATTATTGGCGGCTTATTGATGATTTGGGCCAATGGTACCGGCGCTTATAGCGTGCGTAGAATATTGGCAACCACCAGAGTGCGCGGCACCTGAGGTCGCTGTATGGGAGTGCGATTTGCGGCATGACCAATCACTTTTATTTTCATATTCTGAAAAAAATAATCTATTTTTGCCGGGAGGCATTCACATTCAAAATACCGAACACGTGATCAAGGCAATTATCATAGAAGATGAGATAAAAGGGTTGAACAACCTGAAAAATCTGCTGATGCAGTACTGCGAAGAAGTGGAAATCATCGGCGAGGCGGGTAGCGTAGAAGAAGGGCTGGAGTTGTTTGCCGACCCAGCGATGAAACCCGATTTGGCTTTTTTGGACATTAGCCTGCCGGATGGTTTGGTCTTTCAGTTGCTCAATAAGCTAAGACCCATTCATTTCGAAATTATTTTCGTTACTGCCTACGAAGAGTACGCCATTAAAGCCTGCGAATACAGCTCGATTGGCTACATTGTCAAGCCAATTGATCCGGATGTATTGCAGGAGGCTGTGGCGCGCATTCGCCCACGCGAAGACAACCAAATAGACAAGCGCCTCGATGTATTTAGCAATTATTATAACAATCCCAATGCGTTTACTAAGCTGAGTATCTTCGCATTAGACGGCATCTATTTTGTCAATATCCGCGACATTCTCCGCTTTGAAGCCGAAGACAATTACACCCACATTTATTTGCAAAACGGCGAGCGTATTACGGCTTCTAAGACCATTAAATCGTATGAAGACCTGCTGGCACCCTTCAATTTCTATAGGGTGCACAAGCGCCACGTGATCAACATGAACTATATGCGCAAGTTTGTCAAAGGAGACGGAGGGTATCTGATCATGGATGACAACATGAAAATCGAGGTGTCGCGCCGCCGTCGGCCAGCTTTCATGGAACAGATGCGCAAGTTGCAAGAAGGCTTATAAAATGTTTATTTTGGCTATTAAACGCCTATTTTACAAAAAATTAAACATTTCATTTATAATAATTTACGTTTTGCAATTATCATTTTTGCCATTTATGTGTTAATATAAAATGTGTTGATATATGGGGCAGATAGCTCCATGCACCGAAATTATTTTGTACCTTTATGTTGCCAAAACCGTTAGTCAAATCCATAAAAGATGCACCTGTTGTATCTAAAAACTGAGTATGCTATGGGAAAAACAAAGAAAAATTTAGATGAAATCAAAAAGGAAAAAGGGCTGAAGCCCATTCCTAAAGATGACATGAACAAAATTACCGGCGGTAAAAGCGGTAAGGACAAAAAGAAACCCAACAGTGGCTGCGGTGGCATTCTGCCGCAATAAAACTGCCATTCAAAAAATACACAACAAGCAGGGGAGGACTACATTCCATTCAAAATGGGTGTGGTCCTTTCGTAGTTTTAGGCAACACGCTTTACAAAATCGCAAATCGGACTTCGCAAATCGTAAATGGTATAATCGCCACATGACAGCAACCGCGCTCAATTTTTCGACCATCAGCCAATTGGAGCAGCAGCTCCTGCGCCAGAAAGATGCCCTCCAGCGGCTCTTTCTCATTGACCAATTGGCGGGCTATTATGCCTTCACCAACGTCACACGCGCCAAAGAACTACTCGCTGAGCAGACCCAACTGCTGCAAGCCCAGGATACGCCCGACTTCCTGCTCAATTATCACCTCAATATGGCCACCATCGAAAACCAGCTCTATAACTATGAGCCGGCCGAGGCACATTTTGAAGCCGCCATCGAGCTGCTGGAAGAGCGCGGTGCCGCCAAACAACTCGCCGAGGCGTTCATTGATTATGCGGGCACTTGTATGAACCTCGACAACATGGAGGATGCCTACGATTTTTTGGACAAAGCCACCCGTCTGCTGCGCAATTTTCCGGACGACCGCCTCGTCGCGCGCCTCACCTGCCGCGAAGGCTACATGTATTTGCATTATTCCAACTATTCCAAAGCCATCGAACTGCTGCTCGAAGCCGATAAAAAAATCCGCGCGCTTCCGGCTCCTATTGAACTCAAAGACCGCTATTTCCTGACGCTTATCCACAGCGGCCTCGGCAAAATATACGAGCGCAACGACGACCACGAAAAAAGCGTGCGCGCCTACCTCAAGGTGGTGGATATGTGCGAAGCCATGGGTATGCGTACTCGCCTATCGTGGCACTATCTGAATGTGGGCAACGGCTACTTAGCACTGAGCGACCACAAAAACGCGGAGAGCTATTTTCGTAAGGCCATTGACGTGGCCGATGACATCAGCCAGCAGGCCCGGGCGGCGGCCTACGCCAATGTGGGCTATTGCTACATAGAAAAGAAGCAGTACGAGTCGGCACTTGAACTTTTCGACCTTGCCGAGCGGCTATACAAAGAAAAACCAGAGCCCGATTTTTATAATTTTGCCAATATCGAAAGCTGGCGCGGCCGCCTTTACGCCGAGTTGGGCGAGCATGCTCGGGCCATGACGCATTACGAAAGTGCTTTTAAATACGCGCATGAGGTTGAGGATTTTCGGCAGTTGTCCAACGTAGCAAAGGAAATATCCAATCTTTACGCCGAGTTGGGCGATTATAAAAATGCTTACGAATACCAGTTGGAGCACAGTCGTATGGAAGAGCAATACCTGGAACAACTTGAAAAGCGCAAGCAATTGGAGCTGGAAATCAAATACGAAGCCGAGAAAAAGCGACAAGAAGCCGAGTTGCTCCGCCTGCAAGCCACCCGCCTACAGCTCAAAGCACTGCGCGCCCAGATGAATCCGCATTTTATGTACAATGCGCTCAATTCCATCCAACATTATATCACCTCGAATGAAATATCATCCGCTGCGAAGTACCTTGCCAAGTTTGCTAAACTAATGCGCCAGAGCCTCGATTATTCTGACTTAGAAATTATTTCTCTGGAAAAGGAAATCAGCTTTCTCGAAGATTATTTGTACATCAATGAGAAACTGCGTTTTGAGGGGCGGCTCAAATACGAAATCACAGTGGATGACGAAATCGAGGAGGACATTCTCGGCGTGCCGACCATGATCGTGCAACCCTACGTGGAAAACGCCATCGAGCATGGGCTGCGCACCCGCGAGGAGGGCTGCGTGAAGGTGCAATTTTCTCTGTTTGACGATGACACCATTCTTTGTGTGGTGGAAGACAACGGCATCGGCCGGGAGAAAGCGCGCCAGCTCCGCCTGCAAGACCCTCGTTATCAAAATCACCGCTCCAAGGGCACTAATATCACCGAGAAACGCTTGCAAATACTGCACAACTCCAAGGGCAAGGGGGTTTTTGTCAATACCATTGATTTGAAAAACCGACGCACCGGGGAGTCGCGCGGCACCCGTGTAGAAATTAAAATTCCAATCGTGGACATTCAGATAAAATGAGAAAGCAACCGGTTTCTCACGGTACGTTTTACAGATGCTGCTTTCGTTTTGCTACCTGCAAATAGAAGCTATCTTCCGTTTTCTCACAAAAAGCGACCGTTTCCTGCAAAAGCGCTGCACTCCGTCGGTCATTATTTCCCGCTTTCTAACAAAAACAAACCACTTTCCAATCTTCGGATGCCACTGCGTAAATCGCTGCTTTTACTCCGCTTTCCCTACGTATCTTTGTAGCAAGTTTTCTCATAGTATGTTTGATTCGTCCTACATCGTGACCCTTCACTGATGTAGGATTTTTATTTAAAATACTCACAATCAGCGTGTTGTGTTTTTGAATAGCACTGCTTTCCGCGTAGCATTTTCCACATTCTAAGCCAAAACCGCCACACGAACCCAATCTTTCGCCATAGCCTAAATAAGCTACCCGGTAGCCGAACCAATTCACTTAATTTGTGCTGTGTAGTTTTCTCATAGTATGTTGATGCTCCTACATCCGATTTGCCTCCCCAGATGTAGGAGTTTTTTTTTGTTCAAATTCGCTTCGCTGCTTCCATTGTTGCTTACCCTTGTGTTCTATGCCTTTCCACGTCGCCTGATTTGCTGATTTATCAATTCTTCCAATAAAAATTTGCCCTTTCGCTACTTTTCTTATCTTTGCGGTCTATTCCCTGATTTACTTCCCAAACATTATTGTTAGCGCTGTATTGACAGTCCCTTTCAGCTTCTTTAGAAAAAATCTAAATAGATGGCGGTTTTTGCAAAAAATTGTTAAAGAAATCAAACGAGTTATATCTTTGTGCTCGTGACATTTTCGTGACTTTCAAACAAAGCCAGTTAAAAATTTCTCAAACGCTTAATATACTATGGTGTTTCGATCTTTAATTTGCCGATTTTTTGCCCTGCTCTTGCTGCTATTGCCCACCATACCTGGTATGGCACAGGAAGCCGACCTTGAAGCGGGCAAACCCCTTTTCCGGAATCAGTGCGCTACATGCCACAACCGGGATATGAAAAGCAAGCTCACGGGCCCTGCTCTGGGGGGTACAGAAGAGCGCTGGGCGGACTACCCGCGCGAAGACCTCTACGCTTGGATTCGCAACTCGCAGGCATTGATTGCTACCGGACACCCGCGGGCCGTAGCCGTATGGAACGAGTGGAAGCCAACGCTGATGAACAACTTCCCCAACCTGACCGATCAGGAAATCGAGAATCTGCTCGCTTACATAGATGGTGTTTATCGAGGCACTTTCGATACGAAACCTGCCGTAATTGGCCCAGCCGGTGGCGATGGTGGCACCTCAGAAAAACCGAACAATCTGCCACTGTTCATAGCCTTGGCCTTGATTTTGGGCATCTTGGCAGTAGTGCTGGCGCGTATTGTAGCCAATCTGAACTACATTATTCAGGCACGCGAAGGCGACGCTCCGACCCGCCGACAAACCTTGGCAGAAATTCTGACCAGCAAGGGCGTGATTGCTTTTGTAGTGTTCACTTTGGTGGTGTTGGGAGGTTATACGACCGTCAACAATGCGATCGCACTGGGGCGCCAGCAAGGCTATGCACCGGAGCAGCCCATTAAATTCTCGCACGCCACGCACGCGGGTTTGCAGAAAATAGATTGTCAATATTGCCACGATGGTGCTCGCCGTAGTAAGCATTCTAACATTCCGGCGGCTAACACTTGTATGAATTGCCACGCTGCCATCAAGGTTGGCTCGCAATATGGCACAGCGGAGTTGACAAAGATTTATGCTTCGGCAGGCTGGGATCCGAATACCGATTCCTACATCGAAAATGTGGAAGAACTGAGCGAAGAGCAACTCGCTAATATTTATAAAAAGTGGATTGCTGATACCTATGTGCAGGAAAAAGGCACGCTCGACCGGAAAGGCGAGAAACTGATTGAAGATCAATGGAAAGGCATTGTAGCCGCCCTGACCAACCCGGAAAATGGCGATAACAAAATCTATGGACCTATCGAATGGGTGCGTATTCACAACTTAGCCGATCACGCCTATTTCAATCACGCGCAGCACGTATCGGTGGGGCAGTTGGAATGCCAAACTTGCCACGGCAAAGTAGAGGAAATGGAAGTACTGTACCAGGCTTCGCCGCTTTCGATGGGTTGGTGCATCAATTGTCACCGCCAGACGGAAGTGAAATTTGCGGATAATGAGTACTACAAGTCTTACACCCGCTACCACGAGGAAATTCAAAAAGGGCAGCGCGACAAAGTGACCGTAGAAGACATCGGCGGTTTGGAGTGCCAGAAGTGCCATTATTAAATGGGTGATAGGTGATGGGTGATAAGGGGGAGCAATTTATAAACAAAAAACAGAACAAACCACGCAGTCATACAAGATGAAAAATAAACATAACGAAATCTGGATTGGGGTCGAGCAATTGCAAAACGATCCATCGTATCAGGAATTAGCCGGTCAGGAGTTCGTGGAGCTGCCGATTGTAGAGCAATTGTCGGATGATCGGGCAATGGAAGTAGGCACTTCGCGCCGCGATTTTCTGAAATACATGGGCTTTGGGCTGGGTGCAGCTACCATTGCGGCCAGTTGCGAAATTCCAGTAAAAAAGGCCATTCCATATGTAGTAAAACCGGATGAAATCGTGCCCGGTGTCGCATCTTATTATGCTTCGACCTTTGTGCAAGGAGGTGATTACTGTGCCGTGTTGGTGAAAACCCGCGAAGGACGCCCCATCAAAATCGAAGGCAACAGCCTCTCGAAAGTAACGATGGGCGGCACCAGTGCGCGCGCTCAGGCCAGCGTGTTGAGCTTGTATGATACGACCCGCATTGACGGGCCTTATCGCGTGAAAGACGGAGCCATTGATAAAAAGAAAAAAGACAAGGGGCCAGGTTGGGAAGTGATTGATGAGGAAATTGCGAGCAAACTGACGCCGGAGTCGCGGATTCGCATGGTGGCTAACACCATTATGAGTCCGATGACGAAAAAGGCGATTGCCGAGTTTGTAGCTGCTTATCCGAATACGGAAGTGGTCATGTACGATCCGGTGTCGAGTGCAGCTATCTTAGAAGCCAACGAGCAGAGCTTTGGGCAGTCTGTCATTCCAAACTATCGTTTCGATAAGGCACAGGTGATTGTCAGTTTTGACGCTGATTTTCTTGGTACTTGGGTTTCGCCGATTGAATACACTGCGCAATACGCCAAGAATCGCAAGGTGGATGCGAAAAATCCAAAAATGTCGCGCCACATTCAAGTGGAAAGCCACATGAGCTTGACGGGTTCCAATGCCGACAACCGCATCATGGTGAAACCTTCTGAGCAGGGTGCAGCCATTGTTACTTTGTATAATGAAGTAGCCAAACTCACTGGCGGCGGTGCTATCAGTGGCCCACGTCTGGATGCTGAAAAAACGAAAAAACTCGCGGCCGTAGCCAAAGAACTGGCGGCCAATCGTGGCGCTTCGTTAGTGGTTTCTGGCTCCAATAGCACTGGCGAGCAGGTAATCATTAATGGCATCAACTATCTGTTGCAAAACTACGGCCCGGTCATCAGCTTTGCTAATGTATCCATGCAGCGGCAGGGCAAAGACAAGGATATTCAGCGCTTGGTGCGCGACATGAACGGCGGTCGTATAGATGCGCTTTTCATCATGGATGGTGCGAATCCAGCCTGGGATTTGCCCAATAGCGAACGCTTCCGCAACGGTATGGCAAAAGTAGCCCTGAAGGTGTCTTTCTCTGGCTTGCCCAATGAAACGATGCTGCTTTGTGATTACGTGACGCCTACGCACCATTTCCTCGAAAGCTGGGGCGATGCCGAGCCTAAGCGCGGCCATTTCAGTTTGCAACAACCGACCATTGCACCGCTTTTCAATACGCGCCAAACCGAGGAAAGTCTGCTGCGCTGGGCAGGTAGCGAAAGCCTCAACGCGGAGTCGGAGATGCCGATGTATGATTATTTGAAAAAGTACTGGGAAACCACGATGTTCCCACGCCAAAATAAATTCGCCACTTTCCAGGCTTTCTGGGACAGCACCCTGCACGATGGGGTGTTTGAAACGCCGGATGAAGGCAAGGTATTTGACTTTGTTGCTAATATCAATGCCGCTGCTGCTAAGGTGCGTAAGCCCTCCAACGTCGAGTTGGAAATTTCCTTCTTTGAAACGGTGAACGCCGGTGCCGGGCAGTATGCTACCAATCCTTGGCTCATCGAAATGCCCGACCCCGTAGCGCGTACCGTTTGGGGCAACTATTTGGCCATTCCGATTGGCTGGGACGGCGGCAACGACTTTACCGCTCTTAATGATTTGAACAAGGATGAAGCCAAAGGGCGCGCCGATATTGTAGCAATAGAAGTGAATGGCAGAAAAGAACAGGCCACAGTGGTGCGTCAGTTTGGTCAAATGCAAAGCACGGTGTCAATAGCGCTAGGCCACGGCCGCGAAGCCACCGGCAAAGCGGGCAAGGCATTGGGTGCTCAAGTGGGCATCAATGTGTATCCCTGGTTGACTATTGACGAAGACGGCAACACGCAGTATTATGCTACCAACGTCAATCTGTCGAAAAAAATAGGAGAAGACCGGGAGTTTGCTTGTGTGCAATACCACCACTCAATGGGTGTAAAAGGAGTAGATCCGAAAACAGGCAAAACCATTAATGTGGATGAGAAAACCGCCAACACGCTGTCAGACCCCTTCAATCGGGAAGGTTTTCAGGGCGGTTTGGTGGATCGTTCCATCATCTATCAAGCCAATGTAAAAGAACTGCCCGACCTGCTGCACCACATTGAAGAAAAACGCGCCGAAGCGCAGAAGCTGAATAGCCACACGCTTTATCCTTACGACAAGTACCTCAAGGATGTCTATGGACAGGGGCACCACTGGGCGATGCATATTGACCTGAATGCCTGTACGGGTTGTGGTGCTTGTCAGGTAGCTTGTATTGCTGAGAACAACGTACCGGTAGTGGGCAAGCGTGAGGTAGCGCGGCACCACGAAATGACCTGGCTGCGGATTGATCGCTATTTCTATGGTGATTTTGAAAATCCAAACGTGGTCTATCAGCCTATGCTGTGCCAGCATTGTGATAATGCGCCCTGCGAAAACGTGTGCCCGGTAGCGGCTACCAACCACAGCTCGGAGGGCTTGAATCAGATGACCTACAACCGGTGCATCGGTACGCGCTACTGTGCAAACAACTGCCCCTACAAGGTGCGTCGTTTCAACTGGTTAGACTATACCACGGCTGATATTTTCGGGATGAACGATAATTATAACAACGACAAAAATCTCGAAACAGAAAACGGCATTTCGTTTTACGCGGATAACCTAACCCGGATGGTATTGAACCCAGACGTAACGGTACGCTCGCGCGGCGTGATTGAAAAGTGTAGCTTCTGCGTACAGCGCATTCAGGAGGGTAAACTGACCGCCAAGCGCGAAGGCCGCGGGCTGATTGACGCAGATGTGCGCCCAGCTTGCCAGACTTCTTGCCCAACTGGCGCGATTACCTTTGGCGACCGTAACAACCAGCAGGGCGATGTAGCCAAAAAGTTGGACGATCCGATGAACTACTTAGTGTTGGAAGAAATCAACACCCAGTCGTCGGTTTTCTATACTGCGAAAGTAAATAACCGTAGCGAAGCCTTAGATGCATAGGGTTTCCGGCAAGACATTTTTTGAACAAGAATCAAGAACAATTTAAGTCATAATACAACATGAGTGCAGTTGTTTCACCAATCAGAGACCCGCTAATCGAAGGCGGCAAAACGTATGGTCAAATCACCGAGGATATCTGCTCGCCTACCGAGCGTGTGCCGAGTTTAGCCTGGACAGTCGCTTTCATCATCGCTGTGCTGGGGCTGGGGCTGTATGTCTTCACCGTCGTTTGGACGATTTTCTACGGAATTGGCTCTTGGAATCTCAACCGTACCATTGGCTGGGGTTGGGATATCACCAATTTCGTGTGGTGGATCGGGATCGGTCATGCAGGCACGCTGATTTCGGCTATCTTGCTTTTGTTCCGCCAAAAATGGCGTACCGGCGTAAACCGCGCCGCAGAAGCCATGACCATCTTTGCGGTGGTATGTGCTGGGCAGTTTCCGCTCATTCACATGGGGCGTCTGTGGTTAGGCTTTTTCATTTTCCCCTATCCGAATACACGGGGCCCGCTGTGGGTAAATTTCAACTCGCCGCTACTCTGGGATGTATTCGCCATTTCGACTTACTTCACGGTGTCGCTGCTGTTCTGGTACACCGGTTTAGTGCCTGATTTTGCTACTCTGCGCGACCGCTCCAAAGGCATTCGGCGCAAGCTGTACAACACGGTTTCGTTTGGCTGGACGGGCGCTGCCAAGCACTGGCAACGTTTCGAGAGTTTATCATTAGTACTCGCTGGTTTGTCCACGCCGCTGGTACTTTCGGTGCATACCATTGTATCTTTCGACTTCGCCACGTCGGTTATTCCGGGTTGGCACACCACCATTTTCCCGCCGTATTTTGTAGCGGGCGCCATCTTCTCTGGTTTTGCGATGGTACTTACGCTGATGCTCATCACGCGCAAAGTGCTGAAATTAGAGCAATACATTACGCTGGCGCACATTGAAAGTATGAACAAAGTAATCTTAGTGACCGGCACCATCGTAGGGGTGGCTTACCTTACGGAATTGTTCATCGCTTGGTACTCCGGCTATTTGTACGAACAGTACGCCTTTTACAATCGGGTGCTGGGGCCCTACTGGTGGTCGTATGTGGGTATGATGGCTTGCAACGTGCTCTCGCCGCAGATTTTCTGGGTGAAAAAGTTCCGTCGCAGCATTACCATTACTTTTGTAATGTCCATTTTTGTAAATATCGGGATGTGGTTTGAGCGATTTGTGATCATTGCTACCACTTTGGCCCGCGATTATATCCCTTCAAGCTGGAGTTATTATACCCCGACTTGGGTAGAAATTGGCATCTTTATTGGCACGCTGGGGCTTTTCTTTACCTTGTATCTGATTTTTACGCGGGTAGCGCCGGTAGTAGCCGTAGCGGAGGTAAAATCTATTTTGAAAACAGCTGGCGATCAGTACGTTGGCCCGAATGCCAAGCACCAACACGAAACCGAAACCGCCAAAACGGCGAGTCATTAACCTTAGGGATGGGCTAATTTTTTCAACTAAAACAAACGAAGGACTTTATTAAAATAGTAAATAATTATGGCAAAGGCAAATAAAGAAGTGCTTTACGGTTTGTACGACGACGAGGAAGTCCTGCTCGAGGCAGTGCATAAAGCACAAGAGGAGCATCTCGAAATCATGGACGTATTCACGCCGTTTCCGGTACACGGGTTAGACCACGCGCTGCACCTGTCGGAAAGCCGTTTGCATATAGCCGGGTTTATTTTCGGGGCTATTGGTACGCTCACGGCGTTTCTGTTTATGACCTGGGTATTCACCCGCGACTGGCCGATTATTTTTGGCGGTAAGCCTTATTTTTCGGCGCCGGCTTTCATCCCGATTACTTTTGAATTGACCGTATTATTCTCTGCCATCGGGATGGTGGTGAGTTTTTACACGGTATGCGGCATGTCGCCTGGCACAGTGAATCCTACGCTGGACGATCGCATCACCGACAACAAGTTTTGCATTGCTTTTGATACGACCAACGCGGATGCAACGATAAGCGACCAACTACGGGCGTTTTTCTCCAGCACCGGTGCTTCGGAAGTAAATGTAAAAACGATTTGAACCGTATAATTTTATTATAATGGTTGACTGGCAGGTTATAATAATTTGCCATTGCATATCATAATACGCAACAGATAATTATAAAGCGCGATGAAACAACTCAAGTTATTACTCATAATTGCCGTTTCTGTGGTGGTTTTTTACGCTTGTAGCCCTGCGGGTGGCGAGAAAACCGGGCATGAATATATGCCGGACATGGCACATTCTATTGCTTATGAAAGCAATGTTTATACCTATTATTATCTGAATACTTGGGACAGCGCGAGCGTTTTCAAGTTGAAAGACCTGTCTAATCCGCGCCTGCCGGTGAAGGGCACTATCCCGCGTGGGTACGCTGCTTTTAGCGGCTCAGACGCTACGGATTACGCACAGATTCAAGCCAATTTGCGTGGGGGCGACCAGCTCACTTCCATCGCTGTGCCAATCAATGCGCACGTACCTTATCATTACAAAGACACAGAAGAGGAGCGGGAGCGTGCAACGGCTGAGATTATCAATAATCCGTTTCCGATTACGGCAGCGGGTTTGGCTAAAGGCAAAGAATTATACAATATTCAGTGCGGTATTTGCCACGGCGAGAAAGGTGATGGCATAGGTTATTTAGTGGCCGACGAAAATCCGAATGCTAAATATCCGGCGGCTCCGGCCAATTTTTTGCAAGATGAATTTTATGATGCCTCTAATGGTCGTTATTATCATGCCATTATGTATGGTAAAAATGTGATGGGTGGCTATGCCGATAAACTGAATTTTGAAGAGCGTTGGCAGGTGATTCATTATATTCGCTCCTTGCAAGCTAAGGAAAAGAAAGTAGAATATACCGCTGAGGCAAACACCCTGAACCCGGTTTTTGGGTTGCCCGAAAAGCAATTCAAAATGTTGGCAGCTACGCGCAAAGCAGATGTAGCGCCTGCGCCGGCTCCCGCGCCCGCAGCGCCTCCGGCCGAGCAACAGAGCGATGCTTCGCACAGCACTACTAACAGCGGCGGTGGTAGCTCCGGCAGATAAAAATGCGGCTGTAATCAGCGTGTAATCATTTAATTATTAGCAAGTATATATCAAACGGAAGACATACAATGAACCAATTCAAATTTGCGGCAAGTCATAAAGCAGTTACCTACGGAATGATGGGCTTGGGCGTATTGTGCCTACTCATTACATTCCTGATTGACGACGAACTGCACACGCGCTTTTGGTCAAATTATTTGCATAATACGGTGTTTTTCACCGGTGTAGCGTTCATTTCGCTGTTTATTATGTCGGCGTTCATCACCGCTTGGGCGGGTTGGTACGTCACCATGAAGCGTGTGTGGGAGGCGTATGCGCTGTTCCTCATTCCTGGTCTGGCGCTCATGTTAGTGCTTATTATTGGCTTGTGGGGTGGTTTTCATCATTTGTATCACTGGGCGGATGCCGAAGCAGTGGCCACCGACAAGATATTGCAGCACAAATCGGCATTTCTTAACAAAGGCTGGTACACTTTCGGTACGCTCATCATCATGGGCGTTTGGATATTTTTTGCTATGAAGCTGCGCCAGTTATCATTAGATGAAGATCAGTATGGCACCACCGAATATAAGTATCACCACAAAATGCGCATCTGGGCAGCTGCATTTCTGCCTTTAGGTGGCTTCACAAGTGCGGCCTTGGTATGGCAATGGGTGATGTCCGTTGACGCGCACTGGTACAGTACGCTTTACGCTTGGTACACCGGCGCGAGCTGGTTTGTATCGGCGATGGCATTGACCATTCTGACCGTAATTTTCCTGAAGTTCATGGGCTATCTCGAAGCTATCACCGAGGAGCACCTGCACGATATGGGTAAGTATCTTTTTGCTTTCAGCATTTTCTGGACGTATCTTTGGTTTTCGCAATATATGCTCATCTGGTACGCCAACGTGGGCGAGGAAACCGTATATTTCCAAACGCGGCAGCGCGAGTACCCCGTGTTGTTTTATGGAAACTTGATTATCAACTTCCTTGTGCCGTTCTTTGTGCTGATGCGCAATGATACCAAACGCAAGTACGGTACGCTGGTTTTTGTTTCGGCGGTAGTGTTAATTGGTCACTGGCTCGACTTTTTCCAGATGATTAAGCCCGGAGTATTGCACACAGCACACGAGGTGATGGCGCACGGGCACGACCATGCGCACGGCGAAGAGGCGCACCATGCCTTTATGATGGGATTCCATTTCCCTGGCTTGCTCGAAATCGGTACGATGATTGGGTTCCTGGGGCTGTTTATCTATTTCGTTTTCAGCCGTTTGGAAAAGGCTTCGTTCGAGCCGAAAAACGATCCGTACTTGGCGGAGAGTTTGCAGCACCACGTATAATTTTTGTTATTTAGAATAATTATAAACAAATTGTAGTTCGTGAGCAATTTTCCCTGTGTATCGTTATATAGGTGTAAATTTGAGCAATATTAGCAATCCACATTTTAATTGTAAAGATAATGACATTCCTACTATCTGTCCTTTGTTTGTTACTGATCGCGGTGATTATCGTACAAATCGGCCGCGTCACTGAGCTTGCCTCCAAAATTAGGGGTGAGGAAGAAATGCAATATATCGTCAATAAGCGCCAAGCAGCACTTTCCATGCTCTTTCTGGTGTTGTTTCTAATCGGCTGCGTGGTGTCGGCTTATATGTATAAAGACTGGATGCTGGGCTATGGCCCGCACAAGGCAGCTTCGGCGCACGGTTCCAGCCTCGACTCCATGTTCAATGTTACGCTGTTTTTCACGGGTATCGTATTTGTCATTACGCACATTGCCCTGTTTTATTTTGCTTGGAAATACAAAGGCGAAAAAGGCAGAAAGGCGCTATTCATGCCACACAACAATACCTTAGAAATCGTCTGGACGGTTACTCCGGCTTTAGTGATGGCATTTTTGGTAATCAAAGGCTTGGACACCTGGAATGAGGTAATGGCAGATGTAAACCCGGATGAGGAGTACATTGAAATCGAGGCGACGGGTTACCAGTTCGCGTGGACGATTCGCTACCCAGGCCCAGACGGTCAGTTGGGGGCAAAGAATTACAAACTCATTAGTGGTACGAATCCGTTGGGACAGGATTGGACGGACGTCAAAAACGTAGATGACATTCATGTGGATAAGATTGTGTTGCCCGTTGATAAAAAAGTGCGGGTGCGTATCACGGCTCGTGATGTCTTGCACAACTTCTACCTGCCGCATTTCCGCGTGAAAATGGATGCAGTGCCGGGTATGCCGACTTACTTTGTTTTCACCCCTACCAAAACGACCGAGGAGTATCGGGAAGAGTTGAGCAATTATCCGCAGTACCAGGTGCCGGCTGACCCTAATGAGCCTGACGGGCCGAAAATGTGGGAAGCATTTGATTATGAATTGGCTTGCGCCGAATTGTGCGGTAACGGGCACTTCAGTATGCGCCGCATCGTAGAAATTGTTTCGCAAGAAGAGTACGAAGACTGGCTCAAGCAGCAATCTTCCTATTATATAGGTACTATTCGTGGCACAGACGACGATCCGAACAAGGACAAATTATTCGATTTTGAAATCCAACAGCGCAAAGAAGCGTTTTCTGAAGCATTAGAAAGAGCCGTTTCGTCGGCAGAAGCGGATGATAAAACCCTCAAATTCAATTACGTAGGATTCGAGAGCGGCGCAGCAACGCTCACCTCTTTGTCGAAGTATGAATTAGATAACTTAGTGGAGGCCATGAAGAAATATCCGGCGATGACTATTGAAATAGCTGGGCATACCGATAACACTGGTGATGCAGAAAAAAATCAGGAGCTCTCGGAAGCGCGTGCCAAAGCCGTGTATGATTATATCGTAGCGCAAGGCGTAGAGGCGAATCGGCTGCGCGCAGTAGGCTATGGCCAAACGCGCCCAATTGATAGCAACGATACCGACGCGGGCAGAGCGGCCAATCGCAGAACGGAGTTCCGTATTTTGACGCAACCGACTTTGTAAGACGCAGCTTTGGACTAATTGTTGTAGCACTATAACCGGCGCACAGCGAGTTTTCACAGCAGGAATCCGGTTTTTTTTGAACAATTCATTAGCGATTTTCATTGTAATTGTAAAAACTTAGTGAACTAATAATATAAATTTTTCTGGCGATGGCTAACGATGTAATGACCAAAACGACACAAGAAGAAGACGTATTGATACAGGAATTGGGCTATGACGACCATTTCCATGAGCACCACGAAGGTGACAAGTATCAGTCTAATTTTATCACAACCTACATTTTCAGCCAAGATCACAAGATGATCGCCAAACAATTCCTGATTACAGGTATGTTTTGGGGGTTCGTCGGCGGTTTGATGTCGCTGATATTCCGCCTGCAGTTGGGCTTTCCGGAGGAGAGCTTGGCGTGGCTGAAGCCAATGTTGGGTAAGTGGATACAAGTAAATGACGCTGGTATTGGTACATTGGCACCGGATTTTTATTATGCATTAGTGACGATGCACGGTACGATTTTGGTATTTTTTGTACTCACAGCGGGTCTAAGCGGTACATTTAGTAACTTGCTCATTCCTTTGCAGGTGGGCGCGCGCGATATGGCTTCGCCCCTACTAAATATGTTCTCTTATTGGTTCTTCTTCCTGGCTGGCGTTATTATGTTCGCTTCGTTGTTTGTTAGCACAGGGCCATTTTCCGGCGGCTGGACGGCTTACCCACCATTAAGTGCTTTGCCACAGGCTAACTCCGGTTCTGGTGCAGGTATGACTTTGTGGTTAGTCAGCTTAACGCTCTTTGTGGTCTCGGTGCTATTGGGAGGGATTAACTACATTACTACAGTGCTCAACTTGCGCACTAAGGGCATGACTATGTGGCGCTTGCCGCTCACTATTTGGGCGTTCTTCATTACTGCCGTTATTGGTCTGCTGTCGTTCCCAGTGTTGGTATCTGCATTTTTATTGCTGATGTTCGACCGGAGCCTTGGTACGAGTTTTTATTTGAGTGAAATCTTCACCGGTGGCCAGGCACTCGACTTTGCAGGTGGTAGCCCGGTACTGTATCAACACTTGTTCTGGTTCTTGGGGCATCCCGAAGTATATATTATCATTCTACCTGCTATGGGTATTGTATCGGAGGTACTGTCGGTACATTCGCGCAAGCCGGTATTTGGTTATAAAGCGATGGTGTATTCCATCTTGGCGATTGCTTTTCTATCGTTCATCGTATGGGCGCACCACATGTTCATGTCGGGTGTGAATCCGTTCATTTCCAACTTTTTCGTAATCTTCACGCTCATCATTGCCGTACCTTCGGCGGTGAAAGTGTTCAACTGGATTGCAACGTTGTATGGCGGTAACATCCGCTTCAATTCGGCGAGTTTGTTCGGCATCGGATTCGTATCCATGTTTATTTCGGGTGGCTTGACGGGTATTTTCCTCGGCAATTCAGCCATTGATATTCAAATGCACGATACCTACTTCGTAGTAGCGCACTTCCATATTGTAATGGGTGTAGCTGCTTTCTTCGGAATGTTCGCTGGTATTTACAATTGGTATCCCAAAATGTATGGCCGCTTTATGAACGAAACCCTGGGGCGCATTCACTTCTGGGGCACACTCATTGGCGCTTACGCTATCTTCTGGCCCATGCACTATTTAGGCATGGCAGGCGTGCCACGGCGTTATTACAGCTTCGATTCTTTCGATGCTTTCAAGCACTTCGCGGGCATGAACAAATTCATCACCATAGCTGCCATTTTAGTCTTTGCGGTGCAAGTGATATTCATTATCAACTTTTTCTACAGCATCTGGAAAGGCAAAAAGATGACCACGCGCAACCCCTGGGGAGCTTCTACATTAGAATGGACTACACCTGTTGAAACCGGACATGGCAACTGGCCGGGCAACATCCCGACGGTACAGCGCTGGCCGTATGACTATGGTAAGGATGGTCGTGAATTCATTTCGCAAGTAGAGCCGCTGAGCGAGCAAGAGAAAAAAGCAGGTGTTAACCACTAAGTGTAAGACATCAAGAAGTACAATAGTATTTTCAATGCAGCGAAAGGAGGCGATGCCGCAATCGTCTCCTTTCAAATAATAAATACTTACAAACAGAAGGCGTGTCGGTACAAGTAGCAAAAGAACAAACGCAAAATGCGAAGGCAATTCGCTTAGTGGGCACGAAACTACAAGATTATAAACTGCTTGTAAAATTTCGCTTGTCCGCAACGGTGGTTTTTTCTTCGGTAATGGCTTATCTGATTGCCAGCCCTACGGGTTTGGTCAATTGGACGGCTATTGCAGTGCTGGCTACTGGTGGTTTCTTGGTGACGGGCGCTGCCAATGCCTTGAATCAGGTTTTGGAAAAGGACTACGACAAGCTGATGAAGCGCACCGCCAATCGGCCCTTGGCCACAGGCAGAATGTCGGTCTCGGAAGCGGTAATGGCCGCTGGCTTTATGAGTTTGATTGGAATTTCGCTGTTGGCATTGTTCAATGTCTGGGCTGCTTTTTTTGGCACGATTGCGCTGGTAAGTTACGCCTTTTTATATACACCGATGAAACGTATTTCGCCTTTGGCGGTCGTCATCGGGGCGGTGCCGGGCGCGCTACCTGCGCTGATTGGTTGCGTGGCGGCACAAGGTGAATTGACCATGCTGGGGCTGTCGCTTTTTGCTATCCAGTTTTTCTGGCAGTTTCCGCACTTTTGGTCTATTGGCTGGTTAGGTTTTGAAGATTATCAGAAAGCAGGGTACAAATTATTGCCCGCCCGTGACGGACAGCGCGATCGAAATACTGGCTTTCAGTCGTTTATATATGCACTTTTTTTATTGCCAATTGGGTTGTTGCCTTATTGGATTGGTGCAGCCGGGCTGATTTCCGCGATAATTGTCGGAGTATTAGGGCTGTTGTACGCTTTATTGAGCTGGAATTTTTATCAACAAAACGACCGCAAAGCAGCCCTGCGCGTTATGTTTTATTCTTTTTTGTACAATCCGATGACCTTGATTGTGCTGTTTATGGATAAAATAGGCTGATTTTATCATCCGCTGTTTATTTTTTGATTTATATAATGCAAACAGCTAACAGCACTGCTTTTTAAAGTAAAAAAAATTAGTAAACAATATGGAAAGAGCTGTGGCGCGTGATTATAGTAGAAGCCGGATACATCCGAAAAAATTTGCTTTGTGGGTAGCCTGTGGCAGCATCCTGATGATGTTCGCGGCATTCACGAGTGCGTATGTGGTACGTCAAGCTCAGGGTAACTGGTTAGAATTTGAACTGCCCAATGTGTTTTTCGTAAGCACGGCGGTCATCTTGTTGAGCAGCCTGAGCATACATCTTGCTTACCGGGCTTTCAAGGGCGGAAACGAGCGCTTGTATAAAGGTTTGTTGGTACTTACTTTTATTTTGGGCATAGCTTTCTTAATTTTGCAATATCAGGGTTGGCTGGCGATGTCGCACATAGGTATTGAGTTGACAACCAACCCCTCCGGTTCGTTCATTTATGTCATTTCTGGTGTGCACGCTGCGCACATTCTCGGTGGCTTAGCAGCGCTAATCATTGCCTTGATACATGCCTTTGCGCTGAAATATCAAGTGACGCCGGCGCGCAAGCTGCGATTAGAAATGACGATGACGTACTGGCATTTTGTGGACTTTTTATGGATATATCTATTGATATTTTTTATTACACAATCTTGATTCGTAAAAACAAACAAAACTAAAATACATGGCGACAGTTGATACCGTTCTGGAACACGAACACGACGTACAACAAGGCGACGCCTGGGATGGTGGCAAAGAGCCTTTTAAAGTGAGTTATGGCAAACTGATGATGTGGTATTTCCTCTTGTCGGATGCCTTTACTTTTGCCGGTTTTTTGATTGCTTATGGTGCTTTGCGTTTTAGCAGCCCTACCTGGCCAGTACCGGATTTTGTCTTTTCTACCGCTCCTTTCGGCATTCATCACGCACCACTTATTTTCGTAACCTTTATGTCTTTTTTGCTGATTATCAGCTCGGTAACAATGGTTCGTGCCGTACAGGAAGGACACCGCGAAAACAAAAACGGCGTCGTATTCTGGATGATTCTCACCATCATCGGCGGTTTGGGCTTCCTCGGCTGTCAGGCATGGGAATGGACTAATTTGATTGGCACCGAACACATGACCGTTTCTACCAATCCTTTCGGTACGCACCTCGTCAATGGTGAATACCTCGACGACGACCATGGCCATAGCTATAAAGATGGCGAAGCACGCGAAACTTTCAAAGCAGGCTCCAGCTACTTGATTCATAAAGACCACGATACGGGCCAATGGCTTCAGCGCCGCTACATAGCAGAAGATGGTACCACTGGCGTGCAAGCTTTTGGGCCCAAGGCCTTTGGTGGGCTGTTCTTCTTTATCACCGGTTTTCACGGTTTCCACGTATTTTCCGGGGTAGTTTTTCTTATTATCATTGCCATGAATGCAGCCAGCGGCTTGTACGTCAAGCGGCGAAACGGCTACGAAATGGTCGAAAAAATTGGCTTGTACTGGCACTTTGTGGATTTGGTGTGGGTATTTGTATTCTTAGTATTCTACTTGTTGTAATACCTACTGCTATTTAGCCGGTTTTGTCCTATTCATTGTTTAATATTAAACATCGAAAATAAAATGTCAACTTTAAGCTACGAAGCATCCAAAAAGCGCGTTTTCTTCGGTCTGGGGCTACTCGCTGCCGTTACCTTAGTAGAAGTTTTCGTATCGTTGCTCGGCAAGGGGCACGTTATCAAAGGCGCAGAAGATTATAGCTTAGTAATTTATACCGCTGGTATTATCATTATTGTTCTGTCTTTATACAAAGCGTATTTCATTATCTTCGAATTCATGCACATGAAATACGAAGTGAAAGGGCTGGCACTCAGCGTATTATTACCTACCGCACTGCTCATCTGGGCGATTATTGCGTTCTTTCAAGAAGGTGATTCCTGGAAAAACCGCCGCGAACAAATCAAAGCAAAAGACGCCCAACCGGCTGAGAAACTTAGCGAGCCGCAGGGGATGCTACCATCCGATACATATATACCAGAAAACTGGTTATAATATAAAATCGAAAGGCGGGGCAATATCCTCGCCTTTTGCATTTCAAGGGCTTTACTTTTACTTCCCGTTGACAACTTTTCGGGGCGTCCAGTAGTTTATAGATAAACGAATGTATTGTTGCAAAAAACGTAAAAGGCTGTTGCCCAATCACATAAACTGTCTTTATTCATTATAATATATATGACTGCGCGAAAAACACGCTTTACGCTCAAGGCTATTGTTTCTACGGTCGCTTTGCTGTTTTTATTAGTAATTTTGCCCTTAGGATCTTGGTATTATTTACAAACAGGGCTTGAATACCGCAAAGCTGCTATGTCCGAATTGCAGGACTATGGCAAAGTGCCGCCGCTACAGTTGGTGCGTCATGATGGCGATACCCTCCACCAGGAAGCCATGCTCGGCAAGATTGTACTGGCGGCATTTCTGGATTTGCAGGCAGCAGGGCAAACCGCTCGCACCGGTGAGCTGCTGGCAAAGCTGCATGATCAGTTCGACGAGCGTCAGGATGTAGCCTTTTTGATTCACTTGTTGGACGCAACAGCTACTAAACAAGGCATAGACGATTTTGCTGCTAATTATACACTGCAAGACAGCTTGCAATGCTATTTCCTGACTGGTGATGCCGAAGCCATGCGCACTTTAGCTCGTGAGGTATATAAAATAGACGACGAAAAGTTAGATAATTATTTTGCGCTGGCGGATACCAAAGGTATGGTGCGCCGGCAATATGATACGCGCCAGCCAGCTGATATGACACGCTTGGTAGAGCACATTGCGCTACTGATGCCGAAGCAAAAAGACCGACCCGCCGCTGGTCGTCGCCGCACGGAAGGGCAGGAGTGATATTGTTTTTGATAATAAATTTTACATTCGTAAAACCTTGATTGCCAAAATTTTAAGACAATCACTAATTACAAAACTATCCAACTACTTAATTAATAGCTGATGTACATGGAGCAAAACTTACAGTTGGAAAAACGCCTGAATATCGGTGCCTGGGTGGTCACGGCAGCCGTACTCTTCCTCGTAGCGCTGATGCGCCGAGTGAAAATAGCCCTGCCCGAAGGCTGGGATTTCAGTTTTTTGCCGCCGTTTCACGCTACGCTCAATGCGCTCACGGCCTTAGTGCTCATCGCGGCGCTGTATTTTATTAAGCAGAAAAACGTGCAGATGCATCGCCGTATGATATATATTGCCATGACGCTGTCGGTGCTGTTTTTGCTATCGTATGTAGCGTATCATTTTACCAGCGAAGAAGTAAAATTTGGCGGTGAAGGTGCTATTCGTTATGTTTATTTCTTCTTGCTCATTACACATATTACATTGGCAGCCTTGACTTTACCTTTTATTTTATTTACCTTTATCAGGGCTTATACCAATCAGTTCGATCGGCACCGTAAAATGGCGCGTTGGGTGTTTCCGCTGTGGTTGTATGTAGCAATCACCGGCCCAATTTGCTATCTGATGTTAATGCCTTATTATCCGTAGTGGATTGTTTTATTATAAAATAATCACTTTTGCAAAAGCAGTTAAATAAGCAATTATAATAACGTTGTTATGAAAAATAAATTCTGGAAAATTATCGGTATTTGCACTTTAATCGCTACACTTCATTTAGCAGCGTTGCCCGTGCAAGCACAATGCCCAATGTGTAAAATAGCCGCCGAAAGTAATCTGAAAGATGGCGGACAAGCTGGCAAAGGACTGAATGCCGGTATTTTATATATGCTGGCTACACCTTATGTAATAATCGGGGTGGTAGGTTACATCTGGTGGCGCAACCGCAAGCGCGAAGACGAAATCATAGAACAAGAGTAATGTTATTTACAATTTTGTAAATAAGCTTATTCAAATGAAATAGATAGAATTACCTGCCATCCAATCCTTTCGAGGAGGTTTGGTAGGTAGAAGCGAATAAAAATACCCAGCCAGCCATAAAAAACAAGCCACCCAGCGGCGTGATGGGCCCCACAAATGCTTTCGGAAATTCAAACATCACATCTTGAAAAGTAAGCAAGTATAAAGAGCCGGAAAACAGCACAATACCTATCACAAACAGCCAACCGGCTACCTCCAGCCAGCGCGTTTTGCGAATGTGTAACAACACACCCACCGCCACCACCGCCAGCGCGTGATAAAAATGATATTGCACTCCGGTCGCAAAAATGGCCTGTGCTTCTGGCGTGACGAATCCTTTCAAACCGTGCGAGCCAAAAGCGCCCAGCGCAACTGCCAGCATCCCCAGCAGGCTGCCTATTCGTAAAAATTGTTTCCGCATCACAAAAAAATTAAAATCATTGTGTAAATTGGGTGTCATTTTATTAGCTTCAAAGTTAAAATAATTTGCCCGTTTTGTTACAGAAAAAACGTTTTATTGCTGGTGCTGTTCTATTGTTGGCGCTTCTCTGGAGTTGGCACTATTTTTTTCGCTTACCGCTGCTGCCGGTATCGCCTGCGGCTGCCTTGCCCAGTACCACTGCGGTTGCGCTTTCCCTCCCCGATGGGCGTGCTTTTTTGCAAAATACCTCGCCGCTTTCCATAGATAGCTTGCTGCAACAATGGCTGCACCCTGCGCAGGGGCGCCCCGAAATAAGCTCGCTACAACATTATATTCGGCAAATGCCGGAGCTACAATCCGCACCTTTTCCATTATGGCTCAGCTTACAAAATGCAGGCACCGGTCGCCTTACCCCGCTCTTGATTATAGACGCGCGCAAAGCGAGCCTTTCCATGGATACGCTTATTGCAAGATGGAGCCCTGACCGCTTACAGACCTTTCATTACCGCGGACGCACATTATATCAGTTAGTTTTTGCCGATGGAAAAGCTTTAGCTTTAGCTAAATATCGAAATTTGCTACTGTTGTCTCGTTACCCATTGCTCGTGGAAGACGCGCTCAAAACACTCGAAAAACCTTACAAAAGCCTGCCGCAAACCACTGCATTTGCACCTTTGCGCTATCGCCAGCCTGCACAGCACATGGGCAGCCTGTGGATTAATCCTGCCAATTTACGCCTGCTGCTGGAAGATTGGTGGCTCCCCGCAGGGCTTGAAGCGGTTCAGCGAGCGGGCACCGCCGTGCAATGGATTCGCCTCGACCCAGAACCCGCCATCGGTAATATGGTGCGCCTCAGTGGGCAATGGACGCCCGGCCGCCCCGAAAAAACTTTGACCGCCCAAACACCTCGCGTGTTACAAGCCAATATGCTGGAAGTGATACCCGACAACGCTGCGCTTGTCCGTTGGTATAGCCTTTCTCATCCAAGCAAGCTGTCGGGGGGGGAGTCTTTTCGGCGCTATGTGCAACCCTGGATGCACGGGGCTGCGGCTTTGGTGCAAACCTCCACGGACCAGGCCTTAGTGCTTGGTTTTCGGGAGGCGGATGCTGTGCAAACGGCATTAAATGCACTGGCTGAATCGGTAGAAGTTCTACAACTATACGATTATCAGACTTTTACGATTATGCAAATTGCAGAAGATGATTTGTTGCCCACCTGGATGACCGGCGGCGACAAGCTGCGCAATCCTTATTTTGTCACGCTTGGTAATTATGTTGTATTCACCGACTCGCGGGCTGCGCTCGAAATCTGGATTGATGAATACATCGTTGGTAAGACCCTCGCCAAAAGCCCCGAATTCTTGCGCGTTTATCAAAAATTGCACGGTACACCTATGCAGCAACTGCTGTATGCCAATTTGGTCAATTTAGCACCGCAGATCCGCGAAAGCCTGCAAACACAGGGATTAATAGCTGCTGGACAGCCCGAGCGTACCGGTCAGATTGCTGTTGCGTCCACTTTGCGTGGTGCTACGGCACAACTCAACGGCTACTGGATGCCCGCCCGCACCGCTAAGGCCGCGCCGCCCACCGCCATTGCCTGGAAAACAGTACTCGATTTTCCGGCTATCACAGCGCCCATGCCCATTGGTCTTGATGCGCAAGGTCCCATTGCTATTGCCGTGCAAGACAGTGCTTTCAATCTTTACCTGCTGCGGCCCAACGGCCGGGAATTGTGGCGCAAAAAATTAGACGGACCGTTATTATCACCGGTGCATTCTATTACGTATTATGATGCTAATACCGTATCGCTTTTCTTTAATACAGCGCATAATATTTACCTTCTCGGTATGGACGGCGCGGCGCAAGGGGCTTTTCCTATTCGTTTGCAAACCCCAGCTACCAATGGTGTAACGGTGGTAGATTTTAATCAAAATCGCGATTATAGTTTTTTTGTGGCTTGTGCCAATGGCGCTATTTATGGTTTCGACAAGCTGGGGCGGCCGCTGCCCGGCTGGAATCCGCTGCGCGGGGTGGGCAAGTTGAAGCACCCGATTTTACATTGGCAATATAAAGCACGCGATTATTTAGTAGCTTGGAATGAGGACGGCCGCTTGATGACTTTTCAACGCGACGGCAGCCCGCGCCTCGCCGCCCGCAATCTTGCTCCGGGCCTGTCGCCACCCGATTTTGACCTCGCTGCCCGACACAATCGTATCGTAGCCACCGACCAAAACGGCCTCGCGCATATCATGCCTTTGGAGGGTAATGCTTTTCAATTGCGCTTGCTACCTCGGGCCGGCGGGCCGGTGCATTTTACTTTAGCAGATGTAACAGGCGATGAGCGAAAAGATTACATTGCACTAAATGGCGAGACGCTGGCGGTGCATTTTTATGATGAAAATCAGTTTAAATTATTATACACTTGGCAGAATGGTGCTACTTGGGATGCGCTCTGCGTCGTGGCGGTGCCAGGACAGGAAAAGGCCTTACCAGGGCTAATTTCCCACAGCAGAAAGCAAATTCAGGTGCTCAACGCGGCAGGCAAGGCGCATCCTGATTTTCCGCTCGGCGGCGATTCTGCCTTTTTTATTGCAGATTTATATAGCAATGGACAAACTATTTTAGTCGTAGCCAACAGGGAAAGTATTTATGCTTATCGAGTTAATTTGACTATTTAAGCCGTTGTTTATCTGTTATTTGTTAAATGTTCGGGTACAGTTGTTCTAAGCATAAAAGAAAATGTAAATCACTGATTATCAGTAGATAGACGTTAGACAATAGATGCCAGATAGTAGATAATAGACGATAGATATTAGATGCGGTCTCAACTCTTATCAACCTTTCAACTTTTCAACTCTTCTAAACTTTTCAAATCTTCTAAACCCCATTCCCCCATTCATCCTATTCCCCTATTCCCACTTTTTAAACATTACTTATCTGCAATATTCCAATTGACGGGGCTTTGTCCATGCGCCTGCAAATAGTCATTCGCTTTGGAAAAATGCTGGCAACCGAAAAAAGCTCCACCGGCGAGCGGCGAGGGGTGTGCAGCTTCGAGTATCAAATGCTTGGAGCTATCAATCAGGACATTTTTTTTGCGGGCAAAATTGCCCCAGAGCATAAAAACAAGGTGCTCGCGCTGCTCGGAAAGCCTGCGAATAACGGCATCGGTGAAGTTTTGCCAACCGATTTTATGATGCGATTGTGGCTGCCGGTGCGCTACGGTGAGCATGGCATTTAGCAAAAATACGCCCTGTGCCGCCCAAGCGCTCAGGTCGCCATGCGCAGGAATGGGCACGCCCAGATCGTTATTTAGTTCTTTATAAATATTTTGTAAAGACGGTGGTATATTTACTCCTTTCGGTACGGAAAAAGATAGCCCCATCGCCTCGCCAGGATTATGATATGGATCTTGCCCCAAAATAACTACTTTCACTCGCGCAAAAGGCGTTTGTGCGAACGCATTGAAAATCAATGACCCCGGCGGATAAATAACTTTTCCGGCAGCTTTTTCCTGTTTTAAATAACTTATAATACCCTGAAAATAAGGCTGCGCGAACTCGTCTTTTAGCACCGATTTCCAGCTTTCTTCTATTTTTACTTCGTTCATAGCGATTCAAGTTTAACTAAAAGGTGTAACGGTTTAGGGTGTAATGGTTTAGGGGTTGAAGGGGATGTAAAATTAGGCATTATTCATTATTTATGCGAATATCGAGCTAAGCCCGAAGGGGTGAAAAATTTATAGCTAATTGATAATCAATGGTTTTGAACCCCAACGGGGTGACGCCGTGTTGGTGTAATAGGTCACCCCGTTGGGGTTTAAATCGCCTTTTTTATATCTTTATAATTATGTCACCCCGTTGGGGTTCGTTTTTACGTATGCTTTATACTATTCTCAATTGGAAAATGACGTGCTTATGTATGCTCAAAAGCTTGTTTTTCAGAACTTTACAAAATCGTAAATCGGGCTTCGAAAATCGTAAATAGTATTGATCATTTGAACCCGATATTCGCATTATTTACTTTTGTGCATGTAAATGAGCAGACTTACCATTCCGGTTGTACTGGTTTATTTTGCAAAATCGCCTCGATACGCGCCATGACCTCATCGGTGAGTTGTGGCGTAACGCTCACAGCCTCAAGTGTTTCTGAGAGTTGTGCCGGCTTCGAAGCACCGAGAATCACCGTGCTGACCTGTGGGTTTTTCAGGCACCAAGCCACTGCAAGTTTGGGCAGGGTAGTGTCCAACTCCTGCGCGAGGGCGTACAGTTGTCGGGTCTTTTCGAGGCGTTCTTCGGTGAGTTGGGCTTTTTTTAGCCAGGCGAGACCTTGTTTGCCGAGGCGCGTACCCTCCGGAAATTCGCTGAGATATTTGGGCGTCAGCACCCCCGAAGCCAACGGCGACCAAATGGTGCTGCCCATGCCGAAGTTTTCAAACAAGCGCTTGTATTCTACTTCAAACCGCTCGCGGTGAAACATATTATACTGCGGTTGCTCCATGAGTGGGCCAATGAGGTTGTTTTGACGAGCGGCTACGTGCGCTTCGGTAATCTCCTGCGCCGACCACTCCGAGGTGCCCCAGTACAGTATTTTACCTTGCTGAATAAGGATATTCATAGCCCAAACCGTTTCTTCGATTGGGGTGTTTTTATCTGGACGATGACAGAAATACAAATCGAGATAATCCACTTGCAGGCGCTGCATCGCTTCATGACAAGCCTCGATAACGTGCTTACGACTCAGCCCGGTTTCATTGGGTTTTAAATCCTTTCGGCCGCCATCCGCGCCAAAATAAACCTTGCTCGACACCACAAACGAGCTGCGGCGCCAGCCCATTTTTTTCAAAATGTTGCCCATGACAATTTCCGAGCGGCCACCAGCGTAGCCCTCCGCATTATCAAAAAAGTTAACTCCTTGATCGTAAGCTAATTTCATCAAGTCTTCGGCTACATCGTCGCCAATTTGATTGCCAAAAGTAAGCCACGAACCTAAAGACAGCGCGCTGACCTGCAAGCCTGATTTTCCGAGTCTGCGATATTCCATATTATGTTGGGTTTTATATGCAAATGTACCAAAACAATGCGGCAACCGGGCAGAATGTTCATCAGATATGGATATAAAATAAAATTGGCAGACCCAAAACAGCCTGCCAAACAAGAGGATGATGATGAAAATATAACTCTTTGGGTAAATTATTATTTAAATTCGTAGCCTAAAGTTAAGTGAAATACGCGGTTTAACTGTTTTACTCTCATGTCAAGAGTTGGTAAGCCATTCATGTCCGTAAATTTTAAATCCGAAACATCTAATAAACCGTGCGTGTAGCGGACGCCAAGGTACAAATTTGAGCATGGATAATACCTTCCGCCAGCACTAAGTCCCAAGTCCCATTTAACGTTGTAAATGTCTTCTGCTGTGAATGGCGCAGAATTAGGCAGGTTTTCAATATTGGCAGCCAAGCGATAGGAGATTTGCGGCCCTAATTCTATCTGAAAGCTACGAAAAAGTTCATAATTAGCCAATATGGGTATTGAGAGATAGTGTAAACTCAACCGAGTTTTCGGGGAAATATCGGATGACGGAAAATTTGTGCCTTTTACTTCATACAACAATTCTCCAACAACACTCAATTTTTCTGAAATAGCCTTTGCTGCGCTTATACCTCCTTGAAACGAGAAACAATAATCATAATCCTCAACATTGAGATGGGCTGGAATATTAACTTTAACTAAGGCTATATTACTAAGCCCAGCGCCTGCTTTTACTCCAAGCACAAGCTGGGCATTCGCTATTGAATAACAAACAGTTAATATTAAAGCGGCGAAAAGGAATTTTTTCATTTGCAATGCTTTTTGTTAGAACGACAAATCGTTATGCTCATTGCGTGCAGCAAAAACTTTAAAATTGGCGCGACCGTTGCGTAATTTGTGTTATTTTCGGCTTTTGATGATTCGTAACTTTTTGAGAAAATCCTTTTCACTAAAATACTCATTATCAGGTTTTTGTACCACCAAAAGCCAGCAGCTAAAAGCAAAAAGCAAATAACGAACCGCGAACCACAAACAGCAAACATGCAACACTGGACTTCCACGGATATTACCCAAGCATTTATACAGCGCTTTGGGCAGGCGCCAACGCTGCTCGTGCGGGCCTGCGGGCGTATCAATCTCATCGGCGAGCACACCGATTATAATAATGGCTACGTGCTACCCGCCGCCATTGACAAGCATTTGTACTTTGCCATAGCCGAAAATGGCAGCACCACCTGTCGCTTTTATGCAGCGGATATTGACCAAACGGGCACAGCGGATTTGCAACAACTCGTACCAGCAGCGCAGCTCTGGCTGACCTATTTGCGCGGCATCGCGCAGCAGTTTCAGGTGGCGGGCAAAGCCCTACGCGGCGTGGATGTAGCCTTTGGAGGCAACCTGCCCATCGGGGCGGGCGTGAGTTCGTCGGCGGCGTTGGAGTGCGGCTTTGCCTTTGCGCTGAACACCTTGTTTGATGGGGGCTACACGCGGCCCGAACTGGCGGAATTGGCGCAGCGCTCATCCCAACAATTCGTGGGCATTCCCTGCGGCATCATGGATCAGTTTGCCAGCCTGATGGGCAAAGCCGGGCATTTTATTTTGTTGGATTGTCAGCGTCTGGTGCATCGCTATATTCCCGCCGATTTTGGCGCTTACGAATTGGTTTTGCTCAACACCCAAGTACACCACGAGCTGGCATTTTCGGCTTACGGCGAGCGGGTGAGCGAGTGCCAGGCGGGCGTGGCATATTTGCAGCAGCATTATCCCAATGTGCGCAGCCTGCGCGACGTGTTGCCCACCATGTTAGAATTGCACCGCGAAGGGCTTGACCCTATCGTATTTCGGCGTTGTCATTATGTAATAAACGAGCACGACCGCATCCTGCGCGCCTGCGAACACCTGCAAAACGGGCAGATAGCAGCGCTGGGACAATTGCTCTTCGACACGCACGTCGGCCTGCGCGATGATTATGAAGTGAGCTGCCCCGAATTAGATTTTTTGGTGGACTTTGCCAGCCGCACTTCGGGCGTGGTGGGCGCACGGCTGATGGGCGGCGGCTTCGGCGGATGCACCATTAATATAGTGCAGCGCGAGGCGGTTTCGAGGTTTGTAGAAACAGCACAAAACGCTTATTATCAGCAGTTTGGAAAAGAGCCGACGCAGCTACAAGTGCATATTGCCGACGGGACAGATACCTATACACCATAAACCCAAGCGGCATTGGCAATATCGTTATGCGCGGCTCGCTGTTTGCTATTCGCGGTTCGCGGCTCACCACATTGTTGGTTGTAAAAACGGCATCGCTGGTCTTGCCGCCAAAAGAAAAAAACTTAACTTAGTGTGCTGATGTGTGAGGTGGGTAGAGGGGGGGGGTATAGGGTATATGGGGTTTTGTAGGGATGTTGGTGGATAATTAAAAGGAAAAAATTATAAAACACATAAGTTTCTTATTATGCACAATCGCCTAATGGTTTCTTTTTTACTTTTTTTAAGCCTACATTATTCAGGGCATACTCAGGCGCTTCAGGCTAATACCGATACAATCAGTATCAAAGCATTGAGTGATGGAAATAAATTGGATGTATTAATCCTTAAAAATTCCTTGAAAAAGACCAAGTTGCCAGCAATCATTTTTTCGGTAGGCTCAGGCGATTTACCTTGGGTTAAATCATATGGTAACCAAGTACAGTTTTATTTTGAAAATACTTTTTTACTAAATGATTTTGCTGTTGTTTATTTTGACAAAAGAGGGGTGGGCAATTCAGAAGGAATATGGTATGAAACAACTTTTGAACAGCGAGCTTTAGATGTCAAAAATGTAGCCATAGAAATTCAAAAGTTAGATTTTATTGATAGAGATAGGGTTTTTGTAATCGGTCATAGTCAGGGTGGGTGGATTACCCAAATTGCCTTGTCATTGTACCCTGATGTTTTTGCAGGAGGGGTGAGTATGGCAGGTCCAACGTTTGGGGTAAGGAAACAATTGATTAATGATTACATGAGTGGATATTTGTGTAAAGGATTCGAGGAGGACAGAGCCTTTAGAAAGGCAAAAAGAAAGGTTAATCGTGATTTATTTCTCATCTCTTTACTAGGGCGTAAAGGAAACCTCAAGCAGTTGAAAGTTATCAAAAATTTTGAGCCTGAATCTTATTTAAAAACTATTAATCGGCCATTATTAATGTTGTTCGCTGAAAACGACCCCTTGGTAAATCCTCAATGGAGTTTAGATGCATTGAAATCCATTTTTCCTGCGGGTATGCCACAAAATATAACATATTATATAGCCCAGGGCGAAGATCATTCATTTAGAATTGCACCAAAGTGTTATAATGGCAGTTACAAAGACTTAAAACTTTCAGTACCGACAAGGGATTTAATGTTTAGTTGGGTAGTAGAGTTATTAGCTAATAAATATTAAGAAACTACTCCCAATCACGGGTATAAGAAATAGTGGCATCAGCGCTATTATTGCTTTTAATAAAAATTAGGACTAAACTGACAGTGAAGCGCTTTAAATCCGCTACTTCTCACACACGCCAATCATTAGCAACCATTCCAAAAAAAATAACTTCGGGAAAAATTACAACACTATAGTAATGGCAGAAATAATTGATTTGAGCCAAGATATATATGATGGGATGCCTGTTTTTAATGGGCTTCCGGAGGTGAAAATTGGCGTGCACAGAACCCATGAGGAATGGGAAGGCATTGAAAACGCTTCCACCCAATAGCTGAATTGACCAAGGAAATGATAAAAAACGATAAAAATCCTGCGTTTTGAATGTGACAAATGGCACACATTAACAAAAAAGAAAAAGCTAATTTTGTTACATTTTAAATAAATATCTCAATGACAGACAACATAAAGCTCGGGCTTAAAGAAAATTGGAAACAGTTTACCCTTTTGGTAATCGTGAACGCTTTTGTTGGTGGGATGATTGGAATGGAACGCACTATTTTCCCGCAATTTGCTGAGTTGGAATTTGGCGTAGCATCAAAGACCGCTATACTTTCGTTCATTACTGCGTTTGGAATAACCAAAGCCATTGCTAATTATTACACAGGTAAACTTGCCAACAAATTTGGACGGAAAAACTTACTTTTATTTGGGTGGCTTATCGCTATTCCAATTCCGTTTATGCTTATTTACGCCCCCAATTGGAGTTGGGTGATTTTTGCCAATGTGCTTTTAGGTATCAGCCAGGGACTAACCTGGAGCAGCACCGTTGTAATGAAAATTGACCTTGTAGGAGAAAAAAACCGTGGTTTGGCGATGGGCTTGAACGAGTTTGCCGGTTATTTTGCCGTAGGTATCGTTGCCTTTTTAACAGGATATATTGCTAATAAATACGGGGTGACACCCTATCCATTTTACAGTGGTATTTTTATTTCCATCGTTGGTTTCATTTTGACAGCCTTATGGATAAAAGACACTAGCGTTTTTGTTCATAAAGAAAGTGCAACCGACAACACCGCACCACTTGATAATGTATTTTTAGAAACGACTTTTAAAAACAAGACATTGAGTTCGGTAACGCAGGCAGGGCTTGTGAATAACCTAAATGACGGAATGATTTGGGGTTTGCTTCCAATCGTTTTATTTTCATTGAATTTCAACAACGAGAATATTGGCATAATCACCGCTATTTACCCGACGGTTTGGGGTGTCGGGCAGCTCTTTACAGGAAAAATGTCGGATCATTACTCAAAAAAAGCAATGCTTTTTTGGGGGATGCTTTTGCAAGGATTAGCTATATTATTTATTCCATTTAGTAGCAATTTTTATGTATTGGCTTTCATTTCAGCGATATTAGGCTTAGGAACGGCATTAGTTTATCCGACATTCCTTTCCACTATTGCGCAAGCTACCAGTCCAAGACAACGAGCAGAAAGTATAGGCACCTTCCGGCTTTGGCGAGATTTAGGCTATGCTTTTGGAGCAGTTATTTTAGGTATAACAGCCGATTTATTCGGTATTGAATACGCTATTTTCTTGATTGGAGGGCTAACAATCATGTCTTCACTTATTATCAAATTCCGTATGCCCGCACAAATTAAAATCGTTAAAGAATGTATTGAAGTAAATGAAGTTAAGCAAGCTTTACAAGCCAACAAAAAAATTCAGATCATTGATGTAAGGAGCAAAGAAGAATACGAGCAAGGGCACATTCCAAGTGCTATCAATATCTCACTTCAAGACTTAAAAGGCAAACTTGTACAACTTGATAAAGACTTTTATTTTATTACGGCTTGTGGGAAAGGTGGCGGACGTTCGGCCGACGGCGCAAGACTTTTGAAAGAGTTCGGGCTGAATGCCATTTGGCTTTGCGGAGGGACAGATAAATGGTTGAATATAAACACTTAACAAGAACGCTAGTACTTATACTATTTTCAATTGGAAATGACGTACTTATTTATGCCCAAAAGCTTGTTTTTCAGAATTTTACAAAATCGTAAATCGGACTTCGCAAATCGCAAATGGTATTATAGTCAGCCGTAGCATTATTTCATAGTCCCAACAATGAATTTGCGTAAGCAAGTTATTGATTATCAAATCATTAAGTCTTCGCATAATTGGACAAATTTTATTTCGTCAACCTCGGCATTCCCTGCAAGGCTAAGTGCGACCCTACTAACATCAACGTACCGATAAAATTTAAGATATTCACAGAATGAAAGAAATATTTACTCATTATAATATTGGCCATTTTATAAATCAACCGGCAAATCCAACAGAGTTTGAAATTCTTAGGTTTGAGAAAATGGAAGAACCCAATGTGGACGACATTCACAAGCATAGTTTCTATGAAATTCTTTGGACAGAAAAAGGCAAAAGCAAACAGATTATTGACTATAACGAATATGAAGTAAATCCTAATAGTTTGTTTTTTATTTCACCTAATCAGGTACATCAATTCGAAGAATGGAAATCATTGACAGGGGGGACAATTCTCTTTACAGAAGATTTTTATTTACTCAATAGAATTAACAAAAGCACTTTATTTGAACTTAGCTTTTTGGATAACTTATATTCAAATCCGTGTATTGAATTTACTGAAAAAGAGTTTTCAGACATTCTAAGTCTCATTCATCAAATTGAAATAGAGCATAATCGTAAAGACCGAAACCCTACAATTATTCAAGCATATTTGCATATATTACTTGCTCAAGTTCAAAGAAATACAGATAGCAAAACCAATAATGTCATCTCAAAAAAATATCTAATACAGTTTAAAGAATTTAAAGAAGTCTTAGAGAAAAATTTTATTGAAAATAACACTGCAAAGTTCTATGCGGATAGGCTACATATTTCGCAGCATCATTTAAACTTAATTTGCAAAGAAATTTCCAATAAAACGGCAACGGAAATCATTAGAGCAAGAAGTATTCTTGAAGCAAAACGACTTTTAACTTTCACCAATAAAACCATTTCAGAAATTGCTTTTGAACTAAATTTTACCGACAGTTCTTATTTTGCTAAAACCTTTAAATCGGTTACAAAACAAACGCCACTGGAGTTTAAAAGCGAAATGTCCGATAAATACCGAACAAGGTAGTTTTCGTCTTAGCATAAAATATGATTCTTACTGCAATTTTGCATTGTCAAATAGTACTCACTTTAAAATAAAAAGACAATGACAAAATTCACAGTTCCCACCAGAGAAGAAGTAACTGAAAACAATCAAGCCATTTTTGATAATCTTAAAAAAGGCTTAGGCTTTGTACCAAATTTATATGCCTACTATGCCAAAAACGAAACAGCATTAGGCGATTATCTTGCATTGCAGAATCGTAAATCAACACTTAAAGCAAAAGAAAGAGAAGTTATTAACTTGGTTACAAGCCAAATCAATGGTTGTGGCTATTGCCAAGCGGCACATACTGCTTTAGGCAAAATGAATGGCTTTACGAGCGAGCAAATCATTGAATTGCGAAAAGGTTCCGCACCATTTGATAATCAATTAGATGCTTTAGTGAGATTTGCTGCATCAGTTGTGGAAAATAAAGGTAGCGCAAGCGAAGAAGCCAAGCAAGCATTTTTTGCTGCAGGTTATACCGAAGCTAATATGATTGATGTAATTATTGTAATTGGCGATAAAACCATCAGTAATTACATTCATAAGCTAACTGGTTTTGAAATTGACTTTCCATTAGCCCAACAACTGTAAATTTTGAAACAAAATGACAAATAGAATTTGGTTTATTACAGGAATTTCAAGTGGTTTGGGCAAGGCACTTGCCCAAACCGTAATGGAACAAGGCGATTTTGTAATTGGTACATTTCGCAATCAATTACAAGCTGATGCGTTTAATGCTCAAAATAGGGACAAAGCATTTGCTTTAATTATGGACGTTACAAACCCAGCAGAAATTGAAAAAGCATTAAAAATAATCAAAGAAAAATTTGGGCGAATTGATGTTTTGGTAAATAATGCAGGTTATGGTTTTGCAGGCGCCATTGAAGAATCAAGTCTTGAAGAAACAAGAGCAGTTTTTGAAGCCAATTTCTTTGGAACATTGCAAGTAACTCAAATGGCTTTACCTATTTTTCGGGCACAAAAAAGTGGTCACATCATTCAGATATCATCTCACGGTGGTTTTAAAGCATTTATGGGCTTTGGAATATATAACGCCAGCAAATTTGCCGTGGAAGGTTTCAGCGAAGCATTGGCACAAGAAGTTGAACCATTAGGCATAAAAGTTACCATTGTAGAGCCAGGGCCTTTCAGAACCAACTTTGCAGGCCATTCTTTTCGGCAAGCTGCCACAATTATTGCCGACTATAACGAAACAGCAGGAATATTCAGACAACGAATTAAAGCTGTGGACGGCAAACAAGAAGGAGACCCCTTGAAAGCATCAAAAGCAATTTTCGACATCACAAAGTTGGAAAATCCACCTTTGAGATTACCATTAGGAAAAATTGCTATTGTATCTTTAACAACTAAGTTGGACGGTGTAATGAAAGACCTGAATAACTTTAAAGGGGTGGCAGAAAGTACCGTTTATAAATAAGGAAGCAAAAGAAAGCCCAGTAGATAGTACTACTCCAAAATATATATTTCGTTTCAGTTGTTCTTATCCGTATCGCCGTGGCTGTGCGCTAAGATGGTCTGCAAATCCTGAAGGGTATTGGCTTCGCGGGCGGGTTTGTCTTTGCGCCAGCGGCTCATGCGCGGAAAACGCAAAGCGACCCCCGACTTGTGCCGGGCAGATGCTTGAATGCCTTCAAAGGCAATTTCAAAAACAAGCTCCGGCTTGACGCTGCGTACCGGCCCAAAGCGTTCGAGGGTGTTTTTGCGCACCCAAGCCGTGATTTCATTGAATTCTTTATCGGTTAGCCCAGAATAAGCTTTGGTGAAAGGCACCAATTCGGCGCCGTCCCACACCGCAAAGGTGAAATCGGTGTAGAGATTGGCGCGGCGACCGTGGCCGCGCTGCGCATAAATGAGCACCGCATCTACCGTGAGGGCGTCCACTTTCCATTTCCACCAGTCGCCACGCTTGCGGCCGCTACGGTAGGGCGAGTTGAGGTGCTTGAGCATGATGCCTTCGCTGAGGTGCTCGCGGGCGCGGGCGCGCAGGTTGGCTAAGGCTTCCCAGGTGGTAAATTCTAAGGCTTCCGACAGGCGCAGGGTGCCATTGGCAGGGTGCTGCGCGATTAGGTTTTGCAATAACTGCCGACGCGTAGCGAGCGGCTGCTGCCGAATGTCTTGTCCTTCCCATTCGAGCAAATCGTAGGCCATAAGAATCACCGGGGCTTGTTCTAAGTGTTTTTTGGTAATGTTTTTACGACCGATGCGGGTTTGTAGCAGTTGAAATGGCAGCGGGCACTCGTCCTTAAAGGGCAGGACTTCGCCGTCTATTACAGTGCCGTTGGGCAGCAGCTTTGCCAAAGGTGCGTACTCTGGGAACTTGTCGGTGATGAGTTCTTCGCCGCGCGACCAGACAAAGATTTCGTTTTTGCGCACAATCAACTGCCCCCGGATACCATCCCATTTATACTCGGCTTGCCAGTGGGCGGGGTCGCCGAGGTCGTTGATATTGTTTTCTACTTGATAAGCTAAATAAAAGGGGTAAGGCTTGGAAATATCATCGAGGGGGTTGTCGCTATGGATTAGCTCCTCAAAGGTGGTATCGTCGGGCGACCAATTGCCCATCAGGCGGTGTGCCAGGCTGTTTTCTTCCACGCCGGAGAATTTGGATAAAGCCCGCGTCATAAGCTTTTGGGATATGCCCACGCGGAAGCCGCCGGTGATTAGTTTGTTGAAGACAAAGCGCTCGGCATAATCTAAATAGGACCAAGCTTCCAGCACGCGCCGTTGCTTTTCTGCATCGTCGAGGTTTTGCAAATCGCGGATATAATGCACCCAGTAGCTCAAGGATTGGGGGCTTTCGCCTTGCGGCGGTGGCAGCACGAGGGCTATGGTTTCTGCCAAATCACCTACCACATGGTACGACTCTTCAAACAACCACAAGGGCACGGCGCCGCATTCCGCAGCCCAAGTGCGCAGCAGGGTGGTGTTCACGGTGCGGCGTGGGCGACGATGCGAGAGCAGAGCGATTGTCCAGAGGCGATCCGAGTTGTCCACTTGCGCGAAATAGTCTGCTAAAGCTTCCACCTTGGCGTTGGTCTTGTTGGTTTGGTCCAGCCGGGTGAAGAGTTGAGCGAAATGTTTCATGGTTTTATAATTTACAGTTCGCGGCTCGCAGTTCGCTATTTGCGGTTTTACATTTTTTATCAAAAATGGCATTAGTACTAAATAACCAGTAACGGATGATGTAATAACTGGATAATATAAACCCATAACAAGGTATGCTTGTTTATAGCAATGTGCGATAAAAAATAAAATAACCGGTTTTAATCTTCGTACAGGTCTGCATCCAGAATATTATCGTCGGGTATGGTAGGAGCAAGTGCTTCGATATATCTGGCCGCTTCAATGCCCATGTAAACCCGGTGCGCCAGCAGGGCAAAAATGCCCACTGCAAGCAGTCGAAAACTAAGCAGACCAAGCATTGCTATAAAAACCGAGACGCCCACACCAATCTGGAAGGCAAGCACCGGTTTGTGCCTGCTCCACTGCCCCAGCGCAATCAGCCCGAAGGCAAATCCCGCGTTAATTATGCTTGATATCACGGCTTTGTTATAGACAAACATCAAAGCACTAATCACTAAATAAAGTACCCCCACTATAATAAGGGCGCTCTTGGCAGTCGTTATTTTATCGGTATAATTTTTTTTCAACCGATTTTTCATGAAGTCACTTTGATTTGCCATCTTTGTATGGTTTTTCTGAGGTCTAGATTTAGCGTTTTTATTGCCTATATTCAGCTTATTTTTTATGTCTGCCTAATGTTTTTAACCATTTCAATCCAATATTGGTATAATGAATTGATTTTTCAAGAACTATCGCTCTAATCCACTCATTAGAAAGGCAGCAATTTGTTCGTACAGGGCCTCTGGCGTCACCTGACGTTCGGGTTTGTACCAATCGTAGAGCCAGCGCACGGAGGAGAATAGCGTGTAAAGCGTAGTGAAGGCATCGAGCGGTTTGAATTCGCCATTTTGAATGCCATACTCAATGATGCTCAAAAAACGGTTTTCATAATCCTTGCGTAAGGTTTTGAACTCCGTCAGGTAGGGTTCACTAAGGTGGCGCCACTCATCATTGAAAGCGGTAACCGATGTAAAATCTTCGGTAGCAATGCGAATATGCAGCCGGATTAGCGCGCGCACCTTGTCGCTGGCCGTAGCATGGGGAAGTTGCTCTACTTCCTTCATGCCGATGTGGAAGCGCCGAGCATTGGTAAAGCAGATCTCGCGCAGGATTTCCTCTTTCGAGCCAATGTGATTGTATAGGCTGGAAGCTTTCAGTTGCACGGTTTCCGCCAAGTCGCGCATGGAAGTAGCCGAATAGCCCTTATCCCGAAAGAGCCGTGCGGCGGCCTCGCAGATGAGTTGTTTTTTTGTCTTGTACTCGGTGCTCGTTGTCGCCATTGTACCTAAATTGTCCATTAAAATTTATTGTACCTTCATCAGCGAGTTAAGTATTCTGCTCTTTGTGCTCACCAATGCTTTTGCTCCTCAGGCATCGAAATCCACTACTACGCGCGCACTACGAGGGTGCGACTGGCAGGTGAGAATGTAGCCCGCGGCCACCTCATCGGGTTCCAAGGCATAATTCACCTCCATTTCTACCTCACCTTCTGTGAGGCGGGCACGACAGGTGCAGCACACGCCGCCCTTGCAGGCAAAGGGCAGATCGGCACCTTTTTTCAAGGCAGCATCTAAGATACTGTCGCCATTGGAGTACAACGGAAACTCGAAAATAGTACCGTCGAGCGTAATTTGTATCTGCGCTTCCGTGCCACTTTGCTTGGAGGTATCTTTTACCCTGGGTGCCTCCCGTCGTACGCCGGTAGTGAACAACTCTACGTGCACTCGTTTGCGCTCCACGCCGTTTTCGAGCAGCAAGTCGCGGATGTCCTCGTTCATTTCCTGTGGGCCGCAGATGAAAAATTCGTCCACCTCCTCGATGGCTATAATTTTGTCAAAAAAAGTGGCGCATTTCTGCCGCGAAATCCGGCCGGTAAAGAGATCCGAGCCAGTGAACTCACGGCTCAGCACATAGTGTACCGCGAGGCGGCCAAGATACTGATTTTTCAAACCTTCAATGGCTTCCCGAAAAATAATCCGCTCGCTGGATTGATTGCCATAAAAGAGCGTAAACCGGCTGTGCGGCTCGGTGCGGAGTACTGTTTTTAGAATAGACATAATAGGCGTGATACCGCTGCCGGCAGCAAAAGCTACGTAATGTTTGCGATGAGCGGGGTCGTGTGCTGCATGAAAATTGCCCATAGGCGTCATCACGTCCAGCGCGTCGCCTACTTGCAGCACTTGGTTGGCTAAAGTAGAAAAACGGCCGTTTGCTACCTGCTTGACGGCTACGCGCAGCTCTTCGTCCACTGGGCTGGAGCAAATCGAGTACGAGCGCCTGATTTCTTCGCCATTGACGGCGGTTTTCAGCGTCAGGTACTGCCCCGGTAAGTAGGTGTAAGCAGATTGCAAGGGCTCCGGTATTTCAAAAGCCAATGATACGCAGTCGGCTGTTTCCCGGCGGATATCCTTTATTTTTAAAGTATGAAACTTTGGCGTCATGTTGCAAAAAATTGCGGTGTCTGATTACGGTATGGCAGTGCAGTGCGTAGTGTGCAGTGAATGATGAAAAATTACAGAACGAACGTTTGTTTGCAAAGATATATTTTTTCCGGAAATCCTGTTTCCTGAAAATACTTTTCCGACGGCGAGTGCATTTTGCAGCCTTTCCATTCACACAAGAAACGCGGCCGCTCCGTCATTTTAACGTTTATCCTATGCTTTTTTTATATAATTTGCGTTTTAATATTAGAGAGGCGTATTGCGTGTTTTATCACTGCGATGAGACGTTGTACGTCTGTTTTTATTTGCAACAAATTTATAATCCCGAGAACATGATTAAGCAACTGACCTTTCTGTTGCTGCTCTGCCCGTATTGGGCCGCAGCGACTCCTATCGAACCCATCCACTTCATTGAGGCTGATTTGGCTACTGTACAACAACGCGCCGCCCGTGAGGGCAAGCCTTATTTTGTGCATTTTACAGCCAACTGGTGTATGCCTTGCCGCTGGATGGAGACCCACACGTTCGCCGACGCCGCGCTGGCCGGCTACGTCAACGAACGCTACATAGCCGTGCAAATGGACTTCGATGCAAAGGAATCGGCTGTTTGTAAGCAATTGTACAAAGTGACGGCACTGCCCTCTATTCTGGTTTTCAATTCGGCGGGCGAATTGATAGATCGCCGCGAAACTTCACTTGAGGCCACCGAGCTGTTGAAAATTTTGTTTGATAATGCTGCCAAAAACGGTGTGCCCATTCAAAATCAGGCGCTTGCCGACCGACCTGTGGCCATGACTGTTGCCTACACCAGCGGAAAAATCTCGCGCCCGGCCTTAGTACCCGACGAGCCGAGTGCTCCGGCCCGGACGACGGTGGCTGCGAATCAGCCGGTGGTTTCGGCGCCGCGCAACGCTGGCAAGTACGCCATTCAGGTGGGAGTGTATAGCGACCATAGCAATGCCGAGCGCAATCAAGCATTGTTGCAGCAGCGTTTTCGCAATCAGCCGGTGCGCATCATAGAATTTGGTCAGAACGACAAAATCCTCTACCGGGTATTGATTGGAGCTTTTGAAACGCAAACGGCCGCCGACAGTTACGTGACGTATTTAGACAATCAGTCGGTGCGGGGTTTTGTAAAAGTAATAGAGTGAAGCACAGACAATGAAAAACGGGTAACAACAGTGCCGCCGTTATTACCCGTTTTCTGGTTTTAAAAAGATATGATTAACCGTTTAGGCTGAGAATCTTGATTTCTACGCGCTGATTTTTGCGGCGTCCCTCCGACGAGTTATTATCAGCGATTTGTTGCGTTTTGCCGTAGCCTTTGTAGCGCAGGCGCGCCGCATTGATGCCTTTGTTCACAAGGTAGTCGTACACAGCTTTGGCCCTGTTGGACGATAGCCGATTGCAATATTCCGTATCGCAAACGCCGTTGGTATGGCCACCTATTTCCACCACTACGTTGGGGTTGCGCATGAGGAAAAGGTAAATTTCGTCGAGCGTTTCGAAAGAAGGCTTGGTAATCACTGCCTTATCCACCTCGAAGTAGAGTTTGTCAAGTCGAATAGTGGAACCCTCCTTCAGGTCTGCTTCGCGCAGGTCAGAGATTTTGCGATCTTCAATGACCGTTGGTTTATCATCCTTTTTTTCTGCCACCGGTGCGGGGCGTGTAGAGGGTGTGGCCGGTGTTTTGGGGGGCTCGGTTTTGGTTACCGTGGTAGGTCTGTCGGCGGGGCGTGGGTCTTCGGGCTTGCTTTCCACGATGGGTTCCTCGCAGGGTATCGGCTTGATGGGCGAGGCATTGTCCATCAGTACATTGCCATTGTATGGAAACAGCGTTGGTGTATTATAAAAAGCCTCAACGACAATATGCGTATAATTGGCAATCGGCTCAAAACGCAGATTGTACTCTATCCAGCGAGTATTGATGACAACTTTGGTCTCGCCGAGCAGAAACTGCTTGTCGCAATAGTCAAATCCGCCAAAAAAGCGCACTTTCACCGGGGTGATGTAGTTGGCTTGTTCTTCCGTCATCCGGCTGACGCTCATGTACGACTCCGAGCGGGCCAGATGGATGCTAAATTCGTAGCATTTGCCTTTTTCGAAGGGGCGGGTCAGCTTTTGCGATACGGATTCCCAGGTATCGTTGTCGCGTACTACCATGCCGAGGTAGGTATCGCCGTGCTGGGCAGATTTATTGACCCGGAAAGTGGGGTCGGGTTGGGTATCAGGGGGCGACTCGCCTGGAAAACCGCAATCGTACCAGCCACGCGGTGTGCGGCTGTGCCGGGGCAGATCTTCAAACGAAGGATTGGTGAGCATAATGACGCCATCTTGAGCCCATATTTGGCCAATGATGATGAATGCCAGAATGCCGGTAGCAATTGTGCGCAGCCTCATAGTCTTTTTCTTTTTTGATAAACAACGATTTTTTTGCCTCAATTTGTTTTACACACGTCCAAAAAAAGTAAAATTGTAGAAAAAAAGAAAGGTTCAAGGAAAACAATAACGTTTCCCCAACCCCTCTTTTTTTCTGAATGCAAATGTTGGTTTTTGCAGTCGCCGCCGTTATGTTTTTAGTCAAAAATTAGACAAGCGCGGGGCGAAAAACTTTCCTGCCGATGTTTTTTGTTGCTTATTGGAAAGCATTCAAACCAGTAATGTCCATGCCAGTTATCAGCAGGTGAATATCGTGCGTACCTTCATAAGTCAGTACCGTTTCCAAATTCATCATGTGCCGCATGACCGGATACTCGTTGGTGATGCCCATGCCGCCGTGTATTTGGCGCGCTTCGCGGGCTACTTCGAGTGCCATTTGTACATTGTTGCGTTTGGCCATAGAGATTTGGGCGGGCGTGGCTTTGCCCGTATTGGCTAAGGTGCCGAGCCGCCACGCGAGCAGTTGCGCCTTAGTGATTTCGGTAATCATTTCAGCCAACTTTTTCTGTTGCAATTGAAAACCGGCAATCGGCCGGCCAAACTGCGTGCGTTCCTGTGCGTAGCGCAAGGCCGAATCGTAGCAGTCGAGTGCAGCACCAATGACGCCCCAGGCAATGCCGTAGCGCGCCTTCGATAGGCAGGAAAGCGGCCCTTTCATGCCTTGCACATTGGGTAGCACATTGGCTTTGGGTACGCGCACGTCTTCGAAGACCAACTCGCCAGTGATGGAAGCGCGCAGCGACCACTTACCATGGATTTCCGGGGCAGAGAAGCCGGGCATATCTTTTTCAACAATCACGCCGCGCACAACGCCTGCCTCGTCTTTGGCCCATACCACTGCAATATCCGCCAGCGGAGAGTTGGTAATCCACATTTTGGCCCCATTGAGAATATACGCATCGCCATCGTCTTTGATATTGGTAATCATCCCGCCGGGGTTGGAGCCATGGTCAGGTTCGGTGAGGCCAAAGCAGCCAATGAATTCGCCAGCACCCAGCTTGGGCAGGTATTTGCGCCGTTGCTCCTCAGAGCCGAAGCGATAAATCGGATACATGACCAAAGAGCCTTGCACCGAAGCCATAGAGCGAATACCGGAGTCGCCGCGTTCCAGTTCTTGCATAATAATGCCGTAGGCAATTTCATCCATGCCGCCGCCGCCATATTCTGCGGGCAGGCTGGGGCCAAAGGCACCAATCTCGGCCAGCCCCTTGAAAAGGTGCGTCGGGCATTGTGCTCGGTCGGCATATTCTTCGATGATAGGCGATACCTCCTGCTTCACCCAAGCGCGCACGGCTTCGCGGGCCAGCAGATGCTCCTCGCTGAGCAAATCGTCTATTTGATAATAATCGTGGTATTGGAAGCGGTCGGTCCGCGTCTTTTTTTCTACCGTAGCGCCGTTACTTTGTTGCATGATTTTTTTCTTTTGGTTAGAATTTGTAATCTGGTTTTATGAGCATTTTGAATCTTAAAAAATAGAAAATCAGTTTTTTATGAATAAAAAGTATTTGCTTCTTGTGCATTTGACAATGGCAGCACCTTATTACAAACTTTGCGAATATGCCTAATAAATCCTGATTTTCCAATTACAAAATTACGTATTTCCAATACAATGCGCTACCTATTGGCAAAATTGCGACGGAAATTTGACGCGAAACCTTATTTTTACCTTGCTTATGAATAAAATGCTATTGATCAACACACCATAAATTATGGCAACGATTGCACTGGAAGGGATGTATTTTCGGGCCTTGCACGGGTTCTATCCAGAAGAAAATATAGTGGGCAATGACTTCATCGTGGATGTCTATGTCGAAGCGGATATTCGGATGGCGGCCATGTCGGATGAATTGTACGAACCGGTGGAGGAAGACTCGGAAGAAGACGAGGACCCCCTGTCGGTCAATTACGAGACGATTTATCTGCTTTGCGAAAGCGAAATGCGCCAAACGAGTAAGCTGATAGAAACCGTAGCCCAGCGTATCGCTACCCGGATTCACGGGCAGTTTGCCAATGTATTGGGCGTGCGGGTACGGGTGCGCAAGCTCCACCCGCCACTGCGCGGACCGGTGCACAGTGCCTACGTAGAAATCGCTACCGGCGTGATGGTTGGGCGGCGTTGAAGTAGATTTTTTGCGTAAAATCCTTGTAATCAATAGTTTTTAGTAATTAAAAAACTACTATGCGTTTGCGAAAGAAAAAAGAGGCAGCACTAATCGTACTGACAGCCCAACAAGAACGCAACCTGTTCTGGTTGGATAGAACCGCCGATTGGTTAGACAATCGCTTCCGGATACCCGGCACCAAAGTGCGCTTTGGCTTAGATGCCGTAGTAGGTGTAGTGCCTTATGCTGGCGATGTGGCGGGCTTTGTCGTATCCGGTTTTTTGGTCGTAGTGATGGCGCGCAGCGGCGCGAGCGGTATGGTGGGCTTGAAAATGGCAGGTAACATCCTGCTGGATGCTGTGGTAGGCATTTTTCCGATTCTGGGCGACTGGTTTGACTTGCGTTACAAAGCCAATACCCGCAACGTGCGGCTGTTGCAGCAGCATTACCGAGAGGGGCGGCACCGGGGTAGCGGCCGCTGGGCAGTACTATTGATTTTACTGGCGTTGGCTGGCTCGCTCTGGCTGATGGTGTTCGTCGTGGCGCAAGTCGTCGGGTGGCTCTGGCAGCAGTTGGTAGCAGCATTTTAGCATAATATACAATGACCATCAGAATGTCCGTGCGCCGGTTTGCATTTGCAAATAAAAAAAAGAACAGCACTGGCACAAACAGATCTTTTCGCTGCGTAAGAGAGCAAGGTTGAAATTTTTGGCACGATTTTTTAATACAGATAGTTGTCATCAGATTTATGATAAGTCAATTGAAAATCTGATAAAAACAAATTATAAAAAACTATCTGATAACTGTGTCAAAACATTGTAACCTATGAAACGCTTTAAAAACATTCTCTTGCTGCTGGTTTTACTCACCCTGTCTTTCACGCTGATAGCGCAAACGGCGCACAAAGTAGCCAACAACGGCTACAAATTAGTGGACGACGGCGGCGTATTCGTAGAACTTTTCGCACCCTTCAACACCCACGACAACCGCTTCACCGAAGACAATGTCACCTACCCAGCAGGCGTGTCTTTCACCTACGATTATGCCTTCTTAGACCGGCATGGCAATGAATTTTTGCACCGCGACCTGGAAGCTTCTACCCTCAATACCGACCAGGCTTGGGAGCTCGCGCCCGCCAGCCAATTCAACGGCTCGGAAGTACTTTCGGTACAAATGACGGTACTGTATGGCTTGCAGGGCCTCGACCTGATGAAACCCGGCTACAATCGCACCGTAGTGCAATACGACTACCTGACGGCTGCTGGCAAAACCAACTACAGCGAAGTGACGGGGCTGGTCGAAAACGCCAAAAACATCTGGGTGAACCCGCCGCGCGCCAAGCAATTTCGTATCCTCGAACTCAATCCCGTGCCCTTCATTCAAGCACCTTATGCCGTAGGCAACAAGTGGAACTGGAGCAAGCGCATTGGTGGCTTCTGGGGCGATGCTCGCTGGGCGGAATGGGACGGCGCCATTGACAATCACTACCAATACGAAATTACCGATATGAAAACCGTGGAAACGCCATTTGGCGCGCTCGATTGCTACGAAATTAGCGCCAAGGCCGACAACACGCTTGGCAGCACCTCGTTAGTGGCTATGTTCAGCCCGGAGTATGGCTTCGTGCAAATGAACTACACCAATATTGACGGCTCGAAAATCGTGATGAACATGACGGAAAGAACCGTGCAGGGCTTCACCGCAGCGAAAAACTGAGCCGCGCCCCGTTGCTTCGACCAATACGAGCGCTGCTGCCCCACAGAGAGGCTATACATACCAAATTCTTTTCGGAACCTCGCAGACTCCTCGGACGTCTGTGGGGTTTCTCTTTTGTAATGGCAATACAACACAGGAGAAAAAAAAACTTGCGCTGCGTTGTAAAAAATTGTATATTTGCAGCAACGATGGTAAAGAAACCGGAGGGAACGCAGTGTTCCCTCTTTTTTTTACACCTAATTGTACCGACTGTGGAAGCACGAATCGCCGATTGGCTCGATGAAAAATTGCAAGAACCGGAATTTGCCGATTGTTTTCTGATTGATATCCACTACGCAGAAAAGAGCAATAAATTAGAGGTTTTTCTCGATAGCGATACTGGTATCACCTTTGAAAAATGCCGCCAGATCAGCCGCTACCTCGAAGCACACCTCGACGAAGACCAGATGCTCGGCGAAAACTATACACTCGAAGTTTCGTCGCCGGGTATCAGCCGGCCGCTCAAGCTGCCACGGCAATATCGAAAAAATATTGGGCGCAACTTAGAAGTCACCCTACGCAGCGGCACTATTCAGTCGGGCAAACTCATCGAAGTCACCGATTTTGCGGCCACGCTCGAAGCCTTAGTGATTACAAAAGAAGGCAAAAAGAAAAAAAAGGAAATCGTACAAACGATTATTCCGTTTGAAGATATTAAAAAAGCAATTGTGCAAATTTCATTTTGAAAAGGCTATCGGGAAAATGCCCGTAACCAAATCATTCAGTAACGAAATTTTTGTATGAACTTAGTTGAAAGTTTTGCTGATTTTAAAGCGGGAAAAAACATAGACCGCCCTACAATGGTGCGCGTACTGGAAGACGTATTTCGCACCCTGATACGCAAAAAATATGGCTCGGATGAGCATTTCGACGTCATTGTGAATACCACAACCGGCGACCTTGAGCTGTGGCGCGTGCGCGAAATAGTGCCCGATGGCGAAGTAACCGACGACCGCAGCCAAATTTCCATTTCCGAGGCCTTGTCCATTGATGAAGACTACGAAATCGGCGAAGAATGCTACGAGCAGCTCTTCCTCGAAGACTTTGGCCGCCGCGCCATTATGGCTGCCCGCCAGACGCTCATCTCCAGAATCATGGAGCTGGAAAAAGACGAAATTTATAAAAAATACAGCGAGCGCATTGGCGATTTGGTATCGGGCGAAGTGAGCCAAGTAATGAAAAAAGACATCCTGCTGCTCGACGATGCCACCGGCACAGAACTCTTGCTACCGCGCCAAGAGATGATTCGCGGCGATTTTGTACGCAAAGGCGACATCGTGCGCGGCGTCATTAAGCAGGTAGAAATGAAAAACAACACCCCGGTAGTGATTGTGTCGCGCACGGATAGCGAATTTTTGGCCAAACTGCTCGAACAAGAAGTACCGGAAATTGACGATGGGCTGATTGAAATCAAAAAAATCGTGCGCCTCCCCGGCGAGCGTGCTAAGGTAGCCGTAGAATCCTACGACGACCGTATCGACCCCGTGGGGGCCTGCGTCGGCATGAAAGGCTCCCGTATTCATGGTATTGTTCGGGAATTGAACAACGAAAATATTGATATTGTCAATTATACGAATAACCCGACCTTGTTCATCCAGCGCGCACTCACGCCAGCCAAAGTGAGCAATATCAACCTCGATATGGATGCCCGCCGAGCGGCAGTATATCTCGACCCCGACCAGGTATCCCTCGCCATTGGCAAGGGCGGAACGAACATCAAATTGGCCAGCCAACTCACTGATTTTGAGATTGATGTATTCAGAAATAATCAGGAAGTCGAAATTGATGACGTAGATTTGGAAGAATTCTCTGACGAAATTGAAGACTGGGTCATTGATGCCCTCAAGGGTATCGGTTGTGATACTGCTCGCAGCGTATTAGCCCTCAAAGTAGAGGAACTCGTGCGCCGCACCGACTTGGAAGAGGAAACCGTGCGTGATGTGATGCGCATCCTCGCTGAAGAATTTGAAGAGTAACAAAGGCGTACCGTACGTATGGGGAACTCTTTTAGACCGGGCATTGTTTCAATCCCGAAATAATTGGTGTTCCGGCTGTTTTTTAACAAAAGAGTTACCCATACATGGTTTTTACTCTTATCTTTGCGCCGAAATACGACGTATTTCATACTTTTAAAAAATTGACAGGCAAAAGCTTTTGATTATGCACCTTTTGATTTTATTCATCCAGAAAAGATAGTAAGATATGTAAAGGAGAACAGCACATCGTACAGCTTTTGTCTATCGCCCAGACGTTGTCAAAGCACTAAAAACATATAATGACGTTACGTTTAGTCAAGATAGCAAAAGAATTGAATGTAGGTACTTCTACCATTGTAGAATACCTCAACACCCATGGCTTCGATTTAGAGGACAAACCCTCGGCCAAAGTCACGGATGAAATGCATCACATTTTGCTAAAAGAATTTTCCAAAGACCGAGACATTAAAGAACAAGCCGACCAGCTCATCATCGGCAATCGGCCCGGCGCAAAAAAGGAAACCGTTCCACCACCGCCGCCCAAAGTAGAAAAACCGGCCGCTCCTGTCATTGAAGACAAAGCCGCTCCGAAAACCGAGAGCGCGCCCACACCCCCAAAGGAAGAAACACCTCGTGAAGAAAGAACTTCCATCCTCAAGCCCCGCCTGACGGTAGTAGGCAAAATAGACCTTGCCAAAAAAGGTGCTGCACAGCAACCCCCAGCCCAATCTACCCCTCCGCCGCCGGTAGAAAAAGCGCCGCCAGCAGAAAAAGTCGAGGACAAAAAAGAAGTCAAAGCACCCAAAGTCGAAGCATCTGAAGCAGCGCCGCCCGTAGTGGAAAAACCGGCCGTACCCAAGCCGCCGGTCAAGGAAGCCCCAATTGTGGAAGCTAAAAAAGAAACGCCACCTCCACCGCCTGCCAAACAGGAGCAACCTGTAGAACAGAAAAAACCTGCTTCGACCGCGCCACCCAAACCCGATGTAGTAACCCCATCGCCCGCAGAAGAATCTCAAAAGAAAGGAAGTGATGAGGGGATCTATCGGGCAGAATCGCCGGAGCTACGCGGATTGAAAATTCTGGGCAAAATAGACACTGATAAATTCAAAAAGCCCAAAAAGAAAAAAGAAAAGGAGAAAGAAAAGCCCAAAACAGAGCCTGTAGTTGAGAACAAAGCAGCTAAAGACAAGCCAGCCCCGAGCGAAGGCGATGATGCTGCTCGCAAAAAACGTCGCCGCAAGCGCAAGAAAGTAACCCCAACCGAAGGGCAAACGGGTGGTGGTAGTGGCACACCAAAAGAAACCAGAAGACCAGAAGCACCCGGCAAGGGCCGCTCAGATGACCGGGGCCGCGGCAACGTAAGGGACGACTCCAAAGAGGTGTCAAAAAAAGAAGTGGAAGACCAAATCCGCGCAACAATGGCGCGCCTCTCCGGTGGGGGTAAAAAGAAACGCCAAAAAATTCGCCGCGATAACCGCGAACGCCACCGCGAACGCCAAGAGCTGATCGAGCAAGAGGGCGAAACCGGCAAATTGGAAGTGACCGAATTTGTATCGGTATCTGAGTTGGCCAGCCTCATGGATGTGGCCGTCACCGAAGTGATTACAGCTTGCCTCAATCTGGGCGTTATTGTATCCATCAACCAGCGCCTCGATGCAGAAATTATAGAATTGATTGCCGAAGAATTCGGACATGAGGTAGAATTCATCAGTGTAGAAGAGCAAATCGAGGAGGAGGATGAAATCATTGATGACCCCGAAGACCTCGCGCCACGCGCACCAATTGTGACCGTAATGGGACACGTTGACCACGGTAAAACATCTTTGCTCGACTATATTCGCAAAGCAAAAGTGGTCGAAAGCGAAGCCGGAGGTATTACCCAACACATCGGGGCTTATGAAGTGGTGGTCAATGAAAAGAAAATTACTTTCCTCGATACACCAGGCCACGAAGCGTTTACCGCCATGCGTGCACGGGGTGCCAAAATCACGGATATTGCCATCATTGTAATCGCTGCCGACGACAGCATCATGCCACAAACCCGCGAAGCGATTAGCCACGCCCAGGCCGCCAATGTACCCATCGTTTTCGCTATCAATAAAATTGACAAAGACGGCGCTGCGCCCGAACGCATCAAGCAGGAGCTAGCCAGTATGAATTTCTTAGTGGAAGAGTGGGGCGGCAAGTACCAGTCGCAGGATATTTCAGCTAAAACAGGCTTGAATATTGATTTGCTACTCGAAAAAGTGCTACTCGAAGCCGAACTATTAGAATTGCAAGCCAATCCTGACCGGGTGGCTACGGGCACTGTGCTAGAAGCTTCGCTCGATAAGGGCCGCGGCTATGTAGCCAAAATTTTAGTACAAAATGGCAAACTTGATATCGGTGATCCTATTGTAGCTGGTGAGTATTCTGGCAAAGTCAAGGCTATGTTCAACGAACGAGGCAAACGCGTGAAAAGCGTCGGGCCTTCTACGCCCGTATTGGTGCTGGGTCTCAATGGCGCTCCTCAGGCTGGCGAGCGAATGAAAGAAGTCGAAAACGACCAAGAAGCCCGCCAGATTGCTTCGAAGCGCGCCCAGATTGCCCGCGAGCAAGCCAATCGCGCTACCAAACGAATCAGCCTCGATGAAATTGGACGGCGTCTGGCACTTGGCAATTTCAAAGAACTCAACCTTATCGTTAAGGCGGATGTGGACGGTTCCGTAGAAGCACTCTCCGATTCTTTGATCAAACTTTCCATCGAAACCGTTCAGGTCAATGTGATTCACCGGGCGGTCGGCGCTATTACCGAGTCCGATGTATTGCTGGCCTCCGCGTCCGATGCTATTATCGTTGGTTTCCAGGTGCGCCCTTCTTCTAATGCGCGCAAATTGGCAGAAAAGGAAGGCGTACAAATCAAATTGTATTCCATCATTTACGAAGCCATTGGGGAAATCAAATCCGCTATCGAGGGGATGCTCGAACCCACGAAGGAAGAACGCATTATTGCACAAGTGGAAGTACGCGAGGTGTTCAAAATCAGTAAAGTGGGTACTATTGCCGGCTGCTATGTGCAAGAAGGTAAAATCACTCGCAACACCAGCGTACGCATCATCCGCGACGGGATTGTGGTCTATCCGACCCGCGAGGGCGCTGCTGCCAAAATCGCTTCGCTCAAGCGCTTCAAAGACGATGTGAAGGAAGTCAAAAATGGTATGGAGTGCGGTATTTCTATTGAAAATTACAATGACATCCGCGAGGGTGATATCATCGAAGGCTTTGAAATTGTAGAAATCAAGCAAAAATTAGCCTAACATCCTGCGCTGCGCCCCCCTTATTGATTGAATAAAAGGGGCAGTAGGCAGCGTATAATGCCCTTTTTTATTGGAAATGACGTGCTTATTTATTTGCAAAAGCTTGTTTTTCAATTTTTTATACGAATATCGGGTTCAAATGATTAAAGCATCGCATATACGTAAAAACGAACCCCAGCGGGGGTGACCTATTACACCAGCACGGTGTTACTCCTTTGGGCTTCAAAACCATTGATTATCAATTAGCTATAAATGTTTTACCCCTTCGGACTTAGCTCGATATTCGCATTTTTTATAAAATAGTAACTCGGACTTTGCAAATCGCAAACCGTATATCCGCGCCATTGCCAAGCCAAAACTTCTTTACATAAAATTAACCTCCGCCACTACGCAGAATCGCGGCTTGGGCCTTAGCTTAGCGCAAAAAAGAATAGTATGCGTCCGGTTTTGTTTTTTCTCTTGTTTTTATTGCTCAATATCAATACGTTTGCACAGAAAGCCCTTCTGCAAGCAGGCCCCATGGTGGGCTATTCCCAAATGCTGGAAGTGGCGCTCTGGGTACAAACCAAAGAACCCGCCAAAGTGCAAATTGCCTACTGGGAACAAGGCAGCCCGGCCCAACGCCTGCTCACCGACCCCCTGCGTACAGAGAAAGCCGCTGCTTTTACCGCCCAACTCATTGCCGACAAGGTGCAACCTGGCAAACGCTATGATTATCAATTGCTTATCAATGATAAACCTGTCTCATTTGATTATCCGACTACCTTCCAGACGCAAACGCTCTGGCAATGGCGCAATGATGCACCCGATTTCAAGGTGGCGCTGGGTAGCTGTACCTATGTGAACGACCCACCCTACGACCGCCCCGGTACGCCCTACGGCGGTGAATATCAAATCTTTACCAGCATCCAGAAAATGCGCCCCGATGTGATGCTCTGGTTGGGCGACAACGTCTATTTGCGGGAAGCCGACTGGTACTCGCGCACGGGCATTATGCACCGCTACACGCACTCGCGCTCGCTGCCGGAACTCCAGCCGCTGCTGGCTTCGGCGCATCATTATGCCATCTGGGATGACCACGACTTTGGCCCCAACGACTCCGACCGCAGCTTTCCGATGAAAGAAACTACCCTCGAAGCTTTCCGCCTGTTCTGGGCGAATCCGACGTACGGCATTCACGGGCAGCCGGGCACTACTACCCATTTTCAATGGAATGATATTGACTTTTTTCTGCTTGATAATCGCTACCATCGCAATGCCGACCTGCGCCTCACGGGCGAGCGCGCCATGCTGGGCAAGGAGCAAATCGAATGGCTCATGGACGGCCTCGTCAATAGTCGCGCCCCTTTCAAAATGATTGCCATTGGCGGACAGGTGCTCAGTACTTCGGCGGTGCACGAAAATTATATCCATTTCTACCCGGAAGAGCGTGCTTATCTGCTGCGCCGCATTGAGGAGGAGAATATCAAAAATGTGATTTTCTTGACCGGCGACCGCCACCACACCGAGTTAGATATATACACCAACGCCCGCGGCAATATGGTGTATGACCTGACCGTATCGCCACTTACTTCCGGCTTTGCGCGCAATGTGGAAACGGACAATAAATTCCGCCTCGAAGGTACCTTAGTGACCCAACGCAATTTCGGGCTGCTCGAATTTTCTGGCAAACGGGAGGAGCGCCAACTGACCATGCGCATTTTCGACGTAGATGGGCAAGAACTGTGGCAACGCAACATCGCTTCGCAGCCTTAGGTGTCGTAGCAGCTACAGTTGGGTGCATCTGTCGGATAAAAACGGAACACAAGGGGGTCTAACCGGTATTGTAAATTTTTTCATTTGTAAAAAAAGTTGAAGATGAAATCCGGAAAACTCCTGTGCTGCTGCCTGCTGTTTCTAATTGCTTGCCAAAGCGAGCCATCAACCGATGCGCAATCCTCGGTAGTACGCATATCCGAAACAAAGCGCACTCTTGCAGATAGTATTGTAAATCAAACCATTATACAGCACGGCGGCGCTTTATACGATAACAGTTTGATTCGCTTCACTTTCCGTGAACGGCAATACAAGGCACGCCGACAGGGCAGCTCATTTGAATACGAGCGCATCTTTACCGACACCTCGGGCCGGCAAATCCGGGACGTGCTCAACAATGGCGGGCTGTACCGCGAGATTAATGGGCAGCGCGCATCCTTGAGTGCCAAGGATAGTTCGGCTTACGCCAATTCGGTGAACTCGGTGCTGTACTTTGCCCTGCTGCCAGCGCCACTCAATGACCGAGCCGCCATCCGCGAATACCTCGGCGAAACAACGCTCAAGGGCAAACCGTACCACAAAATCAGGGTTACTTTCCGGCAGGAGGGCGGCGGTAAGGATTTTGAAGATGAATACGTTTATTGGATACACCGCGACGAACAGACAATGGATTATCTCGCTTATAATTATCAAACCGACGGCGGCGGTGCGCGCTTCCGCGAAGCGTATAATGTGCGCGAAATCAATGGCATTCGCTTTGCGGATTATATTAATTACAAGCCCAAAGACCCCGCCAACCTACAAGTAGCTACTTTCGATCAGCTTTTCGCTAATGGCGAATTAGAAGAATTGTCGCGTATTGACAGCGAAAATGTGGAAGTAATCGTTCTGAATAATTGATGGAAGTAATGGGACATTGTTTTTGTTAATGGGGAATGGGGTGAATGGGGGAATAGGATGAATGGGGGTTGAAAAGGGTTGAAAAGTTGAAAGGTTGAGACCGCATCTAATATCTATCGTCTCTTATCTAAAATCTGATAACTGATAATCAGTTGTTTATGTATTTTGATGCTGAAAATAATTATGTCTAAGTGCTTATTGAACCCCATTATGCAGTAAAGGATTTATGAAAATACTCATTATTCGTTTTTCTTCTATTGGTGATATTGTGCTGACCACGCCGGTGGTGCGTTGCCTGCGGCAGCAGTTGGGCGCGGAGGTGCACTACCTTACCAAAAAATCCTTTCGGGCAGTGCTGGAGGCCAATCCGTACATCGAGCGGCTCATTACCATCGAAAAGGAAGTAACGGAAGTAGTACCTTTGTTGAAAAAAGAGCGGTACGATTACATCATTGATCTACATCACAACCTGCGCAGTTGGCGGGTGAAGCGGGCCCTTGGCGTGAAAAGCTACCATTTTGACAAAATAAACGCCGCTAAATGGCTGATAGTCAACCTGAAAATCAATCGCCTGCCACCAGTGCACATTGTAGATCGCTACCTCGCTACCATCCAGGCTTTAGGCGTGAGCAACGACGGCCAGGGCTTAGATTATTTCATTCCCAATGCCGATGCACTGCCCGTCGGGGGTACTGCATTTCAGGAGATTTTTCCTCAGGCACTTGTCGCGTCACCTTTTACGGCTTTCGTCATTGGCGCAGCCCACGCTACCAAGCGCTTACCGACGGACAAAATTATCTCGATTTGTCGAAAAATCCAACAACCAATCATTCTACTAGGCGGCCCAGAAGACGCACCGGTGGGCGCTGACATCGCGGCCGCGGCAGGCGCGCACGTGCTCAATGCCTGTGGCCAACTTCGGCTCAATCAATCGGCGGATATGGTACGGCAGGCCGCGCAGGTAATTACACACGATACCGGACTGATGCACGTTGCGGCTGCTTTTCGCAAAAAGATTATCTCGGTGTGGGGCAATACCATTCCGGAGTTCGGGATGTATCCGTATTATCCATCGGGGGTGAACTACAGTACTGTGCTGGAAGTCAATGGTTTATCCTGCCGCCCCTGTTCCAAAATAGGGCACAGTCGTTGCCCCAAAGGGCATTTCCGGTGTATGCGAGAGATTGAGGAAACGGTGTTCGAGCAACTATAATCCAGTGCGTTTTTTTCAGGGAATATTCAGAAGTTTGTGCGTTTGCAAACTTAGGCGCCACTGCGGGTTTTGCAAACAATAGTGCAAGGCTAATTGCGTATTGCGCTCCTGTTGCGGGCTGTCCATCGGTTGCAGAAAAAAATGCAGAAAATCAAGCTGAGCATAGCGTTCCGGCTCGGCGCCTGGCTGCGGATATACGAGCTTGAGTTCGTGTCCTTGTGTGAGCACGAGTGCTGCACCTGCTTTGGGGCTGACGCAAATCCAGTCCAAACCCTCCGGCGCGGCAATGGTACCATTGGTTTCAACGGCTACTTCAAAGCCTCGTTCCTGAAAAGCCCGAATCAGCGGTGCGTCCAATTGTAGCAGCGGCTCACCGCCTGTGCACACTACGTAGGGGCGTCCGATTTGCAAGCCCGGCTCCCAGGTAGCCGCCACTTGGTCGGCTAATGCGCTGAGGGTGTAGCGCCCGCCGTTGAGTCCGTCCGTACCCCAAAAATCCGTGTCGCAAAACTGACAGATGGCCTTATGTCGGTCTTCTTCGCGGCCACTCCAGAGATTGCAGCCTGTAAAACGACAAAACACCGCCGGACGCCCGGTCTGCGCGCCTTCACCTTGTAGGGTGTAGAAAATTTCCTTTATTTTATAGGTGGTCTGCACGTATGCTTTTAGTATATATAATACGGTTTTTAATTGTAAATGACGCACTTGTTTGTTCTCAAAAGCTTGTTTTTCAATACATTACAAAATCGTGAATCGGACTCCGTAAATCGTATAAAGTCCAGTATCTGGCATCAAAAACGGTATCATTTACTATTGTCATTGCACCAGCTCTCCCAATAAGTCGTACTCTGTTGCTTCGGTGATGAGCACTTGCGCAAAGTCGCCGATACGCACGTACTGCTCGCTGGCGGGCACGAGCACCTCATTATCCACCTCTGGTGAGTCGCCTTCTGTACGCCCGATGAAGTATTCGCCTTCCTTCCGGTCGAAAAGCACGCGCAAGGTTTTGCCTACTTTTTCCTGGTTTTTGGATAAGGAAATATCCTGTTGAATGCGCATTAGTTGGCTAGCGCGCTCGGCTTTTAGCTCGGCGGGCACATCGTCAGGCAGGTCGTAGGCACGGGTATCTTCTTCGTGCGAATACTGAAAAACGCCGAGGCGATCGAAACGCATGGCGGCTACAAAATCGCATAAATCCTCAAACGCTGCATCTGTTTCGCCAGGGAAACCCACCAGCATGGTGGTGCGTAGCGTCAAGTCGGGCACTTTTTGGCGGGCCAGCGCAATGAGATCAATGGTTTCCTCCTTGGTAATCTGTCGGCGCATTCTATCCAAAACAGCGTTATTGGCGTGCTGCAAAGGCATATCAAGGTAGTTGCACACTTTCGGCTGTGCCGCAATAACGTCGAAAATTTCCGTCGGAAACTTGCTCGGGTAGGCATAATGCAAACGAATCCATTCGATGCCCTCCACCGCAGCTAAGGCTTCCAGCAGGCGAGGTAGTTCGCGTTTTTTATAAATATCTAAACCGTAGTAAGTCAATTCCTGGGCAATGAGCATCAGCTCTTTTACACCCCGGCGCGCTAAGCTGGAGGCTTCTTGCACCAATTGTTCAATCGGTTTTGAGATGTGCCCGCCGCGCATGAGCGGGATGGCGCAAAACGAGCAGGTGCGGTTGCAGCCTTCCGAAATTTTCAGATAGGCGTAGTGCGGCGCAGTGGTAATCAGGCGCTCGCCGATCAGTTCGTGTTGGTAGTCGGCATTGAATTTAGCCAACAATTGCGGCAGCTCCAAGGTGCCAAACCAAGCATCCACTTCGGGAATTTCCGCTGTCAGCTCTTCGCGGTAGCGCTGGCTTAGGCAGCCGGTCACGTACAGTTTGTCAATGTCGCCTTGTTTTTTTACTTCGGCATATTCCAAAATGGTATCAATAGATTCCTGCTTGGCTAAGTCAATAAATCCGCAGGTATTGACAATAATGACATTGGCGTCGGCGTCGTTGCTATCATGCACGACTTCGTACTGGTTGCCGCGCAACTGGGTAATGAGATTTTCCGAATCCACCAGATTCTTGGAGCATCCCAGCGTGATGACGTTGACTTTATCTTTTTTTAATGTTCTGGTTTTCAAAAGAAAATACGGTTTAAATTTTTCTAAAAGAAACACATTGCTGCCTTGCAAAAGTTTGCAAAAATACTGAATTTTATGATTCATCGTTATATCCGAAGCATTATCATTTAATCAGGCAAAACCATCATTCGGGATGAAAAAAACAACCCTGTTCTTCGCGCTATGGCTTGTGGCAGGCTCTGCGGCGGCACAATTTGGCATCAACGCGGGCTACCGTTTCAATAACGCACCCGGCTGGCAGGCTGTTTATCAATTGGCGGAAGAATCTGTACTAACCAACCACTGGGCCGCAGGTATTGATTACTGGTTTCGCCTAAAAGACTACCGCGTGGAGTTCCTGCCGGAGTTGAATTTCGCTGCTTCCCGCAATAGTTTCTTCGCCGCGGAAGGTGCCTCGCACGAAGCCAATTTGAATGCTTACAGCCTGTTTTTTAATACCAATTTTTATGTATTCGATTTCATGGGCGACTGCGATTGTCCGACTTTTTCTAAGCAGGGCAGCTTTGGCAAAAAAGGTTTTTTTCTACAACTCTCGCCGGGCTTGAGCTTTTTACAACAAAGCGTAGAGCGCCCCGATGCCACTTTTCGTAGCCGTGCGGTAGCCCTGAGCCTCGGCGCGGGCGTGGGTTTTGACTTTGGCATCACCGATTTGATTACATTCTCACCGATGCTGAGCTTGCGGTACTATCCTTCAGTTGCTTGGGACAGTTTGCCCAACATCAGCGACGGGCTGGTGCTCAGCGCCAGAGATAGCGAAAGCGCCATTACACAGGTGTACGCGGGCGCGCGGCTGGGGTTTCGGTTGGATTATAAAAACCGCCGCCGATAATTTCGACCAAAAAATAATATTTTTTCTTTTCTTAGCGTGACCAAACAGGAGGAAGAACGTCTCAAGGAAAAACAAATTATTAATTCCTAAATCCTCCTTCACATGAGAAAAGCCATATTTACACTCCTGATGGTGTGTGGCATCGGTTATGCCGCGCAGGCACAATTAATTGACAAAGGCGCGCTGATGGCGGGCGGTACGCTCGAATTCACCAGCCACAAAAGCAACAGCACGTTTATTCTAAGCCCGTCGTTGGGGTATTTTTTTGCGGATAATGCTGCGCTGGGAGCCGCTGTGTCTTACTCGTCCATTAGCCAGTTCGACGCTTTCAGTGTTAGCCCTTTTGCGCGTTATTATCTCAATTTTGGCTTGTTTGGCCACGGCGGTTTGCAATTCACTCGCATTAAGGGTGCCGAAAAAGAAAACGATTTTGACGTGGTGATGGGGCTTGGCTACGCCGCTTTTCTGAGCAATACCGTAGCCCTAGAGCCGGTGTTCACCGTCAATTTCCTTGATGGCAGCACTTATACGCGCCTGACCATCTCGCTGCAAGTTTATTTTGGGCGCTAAAATGCGCCTCACAACCCGGAGCAAATACATACTATACGAAACTACGCATTGGTTGTACTCCCATGAAACACCACACGCCCTGTACCCACAGCACGCACACCCGCACGCCGGCATAGCCGCGCTACAAGGAGCTCCGGTAGCATCTACCCGGATTTTACCGAGACGGCTGAGGCAGCATCTTCCCGATGTGGAGGGTGCTGTTCTCGGCATGAGTTTTAGGGACGAACAACTGGTTTTTGCAACTTCAACCGTACGCGCTTGGCTTGCTGCTTGTATAGCGGTGTGCGCTCAGAAGCCACCAATACGGTCTCGCCATTTATAAAATCTATGGATTCAAATTGGGTAGGCACCAGAAACTTGGGCACCTTTTGCCGGTGTATCTTGCCGCGTAAAAAATTCGATCCTTCAAAATCGGATAGCAGCCAGATGGTGGTGCGCGTTTTCGGAATAAACCCCAGCAGCAACCGATAATAATAGGACAGGAGGGTCACCGTTTCGCCGTCGGGGCTGAGCGCAGCAGCGGTTACTACTCGTTTGGGCAAGTAAAGACTGTCGCGCAATTCGGCTACATAAGCGCCCGCCCGGGCCGGCAGTATGTAGTGTTTGGTAAAATAATTTCCAGCAATCAGCCGATTTTTGGAAAAGAGGTGCAGCGAGTCAGCCCGCCAGAAAAAGCCTTCCATATCGAAATTCGCCTCGGCGGGCGGCGGCGGAAACGCAGTCTGATCGGGATAGGTAAAGACAATCGAATCTATGGCCCCGCTTTTTGGTTGGTAAATATAAATGCACAGGTCGCGCCGGGCGTTTCTGTTATTACCAAAATCTCCGATGTAAATATTGCCCACGGCATCAGCGGTAATGTCTTCCCAATCGCGGTTGCGCACTGGCAGGAGTATTTCCTGGCGCAGCCGGCCCTGGTCATCGGTCAGCACCAAACGAGGCTTATCGCCGCTGTCGTTGTGCCACCAAAGGCTGTCAGCCCCGGCGTAATACAAACCGGATACTTCAACCAAATTGTCGGGCAATCGCATTTTTTTCGGAACTTGAGCCAAAATGATATTTGCTGAAAGGCAGGAAAGGAAAAGGACGAGTAATCGGTGCATTTTTTGTCGGTAAAAGTACACTGTTTGTGAACTTTTTTCAAAGTTATTCGGTTTAATGTTTAAACATTGATTTAAAAAAATAAACATCATTTGTTATGGCAACCAAATTGATCAATGGCATACACCACGTAACCGCCTTGGCGGATGATCCGCAGAAAAATGTAGATTTTTACGCTGGCATTTTGGGTTTGCGTTTGGTAAAGAAAACCATCAATTTCGACGCACCCGATGTATATCATTTCTATTATGGCAATGAAATCGGTGCACCGGGCACCATTATGACGTTTTTTCCCTACGCGGGCATCCGGCGAGGGCGCAAAGGCGTGGGGCAATTGACCGTCACCTCGTTTTCGGTACCTGCCAACTCATTGGGCTACTGGGCCGACCGGCTAAAAAAATTCGGGCTGCAGCCAAGTGCTGTACAAACACGTTTTGACGAAGCGTACCTGACGTTTGAAGATTTTGATGGGCTAACCATAGAATTAGTTGCCAACGACCAGGACGACCGGCCGCCTTTCACCTACGGACAAATCCCGGAAGAGCACGCTGTGCGCGGTTTTTATGGCGTCACCTTGAGCGAAGACAGCTACGAGCGCACCGCTTTGCTGCTAACGGATACGATGCACCACGAAAAATTGGGCGAAACTGGCGACCGGCTGCGCTACTCTGCCAGTGGCAAGCCGGGTGATTTTGTGGACATTCTGCGCTTGCCGCAAGGTCAACGCGGGCTGGGCGGCGGAGGTACCGTACACCACTTAGCCTTTGGTACCGATAATGACGACACGCAGGTAACCATTCGCACGAAAATTGCCGAACAGGGGCTAAATGTTACTCCGGTATTGGATCGCCAGTATTTTCACTCGATTTACTTCCGTGAGCCGGGCGGCGTGCTATTTGAAATTGCCACCAACCCGCCGGGGTTTCTCTTTGATGAAGGCAAAGATACCCTCGGTACGGCGCTCAAGCTGCCACCCTGGGAAGAACCCAACCGCCCGGCGATAGAAGCCGGCCTTACACCGGTGGAAATCCGGGTAAATGATTTTAAATAACGAATCACGGGCGTGAACAGGTCGGCCGGGGGCTGCCTGTTCCGCCGATTGTAAAAATACCGAAATATGCATCAAAAACAATTGGTCACCGCAGGCAAGCCGCTACAAAAAGCCGAGCGGGCGCTTATACTCGTGCACGGGCGTGGTGCCAATGCCCGCGACATTCTATCGCTGGCAGATTATTTGAACGTACCTGACTTTGCCCTTTTGGCGCCAGCGGCCACCAATCATACTTGGTATCCTTTCAGTTTTATGGCACCGCAAGCCGCCAACGAACCCTGGTTGTCTTCGGCTTTAGCAATATTGGAAAGCGTTTTTGACGATGCCACAAATGCCGGGATTGCTCCGGGCAACATTTACCTCGGCGGTTTTTCGCAAGGGGCTTGCTTAGCGCTGGAGTTTGCCGCTCGCCAAACGCGCAAACCAGGTGGCGTACTCGCTTTCAGTGGCGGGCTTATCGGGCAGGAAATTGATCGGAGCAATTATCAAACCAACTTTGAGCAGACGCCGATTTTTATCGGTTGCAGCGATGTGGATCCGCACATTCCGCGCCGGCGTGTAGAAGAAAGCGGTGATGTCTTATCTGAAATGAACGCTGCGGTGACCGTACATATTTATCCCGGCATGGGGCATACTGTTAATGATGATGAACTGCAGTTTGTCAACGAGCACATTTTGCCATTATAAAAAAAGGAGGGCTACCCGCAGATGGGCACCCTCCTTTTTGGCAAGAATTGTGGATACGTTCTTACAAATGCTTTAGTAAGGCTGTCTCGATTTCTGCAGCGCCTCGCAGATTCATAGCCGCTATATTGCCCTCACGGTCAATGAGAAACGTGCGCGGAATAGCATTCACACCGTACAGAGCTGCGGGTGCTGCTTCCCATTTTTTCAAATCGCTAACGTGGTAAATCCATTCTAATCCGTCCTGTTCGATGGCCTGTACCCAGCGTTGCTTGGTATCTTCCACAGCGCGCTTGAGGTCTTGCCCCGACGAAGCAAAACGCGCCGCCGTGCGCGAGTCCACGCCATCCAGCGAAACGCTGAATACCTCAAAACCTTTGCTCTTATATTTTTTATAAACCTTTACGACATTCGGATTTTCACGACGGCAGGGGCCGCACCAGCTCGCCCAGAAGTCCAGCAGCACTACCTTGCCCTTGAGGTCGGAAAGAGCGAACTCTTTGCCGTTGGGGTTGGGCAATTTAATGTCCGGAGCTGGTTGCCCGATCTGAACCAGTTGTGATGCCTGTTGGGCCATGTATTGTGCCTCTACTGAACCCAGAAAATTGAGATAGCCCATAGCAAAATCTTCGTGCTGAGGCCCGGCGGCCGCTAATTTTTGCTGCGCTTTTTTCTGGATGGCCAGAAATTCAGGATTGTTTGATAAGGCTACGTACGCCACGTAAGCACCGAGGTAAGGATTGGAAGCCGTATCCACTAAGCGCTCAATATCTTCGGCTGTGTATTGGCGCGCCACCAGCCCGCGCATGACGCCAGCAAAGGACCGAGCGTCGTCGGAGCCTTGTACTTCTAATTGATACCGCGGAAAGCCGTTCAAGTCCCCTTTGATTTCCACTACTTTCTCCGTGCCGTCGAGCACTAAATTGATGCGCTGCGCACCAATTCGGATGTTGTAAACGCCCTGGCTCAGCCCTTCCGGGAAATTGATAGAAAAATTGCCCGCATTGTCAATGTCCGCTTTGCCCAGCACGTTGCTAGCCTTGCCGAGCACCAAGTGATCTACATACACTTGCAAATTTTGTGCACTGCCAATAGTACCCTTGATGGTGGTACCTGCTTTTTCGCCGCTGCATTGCCAGTTGACAATGGCCAGCAGCGCTATTGCTACAATCGTTAATGTATTTTTCATGTTCATAGAAGATTTATGGTTAGATTTTTGTCAATAGCTACTTGTGTTTATAAAAAACATAAATCATTGATTATCAGCAAATAGATAATAGACGATAGACGATAGATTTTAGATGCCAGACTTTAGGACGCTGTTTGCTATTGGCTGTTCGCTGTTCGCTTTTCGCTGTTGGCTGTTCGCTATTGGCTGTTCGCCGCACAGTTAGTTAAGCGTTATATCCTACACCGCCAAACCCCTCAACCCTTCTAAACCCTATTCCCCCATTCATCCTATTCCCTTATTAACAACTCAGGCTTCCATTTTTTCACCCAGCGTGTGGTCGTATAAATTTTTCCAGTCACTGAGGGGGCCATGATCCAATCCATCAATAACAATATGCGTGCCCTTCACTTCTCCCAGTTTTGTAAAAGGAACATTGTGAGCATTGAGATAGTTGACCAAATCGTCCTCAATATCAAGGGCTACCGACACAACCACCCGGCTCTGGCTTTCGCCAAACCAGTAAGCATCTTTCCGGAAATTGGTATCGGTTTCTACCTCAAAGCCCAGCCCGCGCACCATTGCGCTTTCTACCAGCGCCGTGAACAGCCCGCCTTCCGAGACATCGTGCGCCGAGGCAATCATGCCTTCTCGAATCAAGGCCTTGAGATTGTGTTGAATGTGAAATTCTTCGTCTATATCGAAATACGGTGCGGGCGATAGCTCCACCCCGTGAATGATGCGCAGGTACTCCGAGCAGGCGATGTCGTTTTGTGGGGTACCAATCATATAAATCTGGTGGCGGGGCGCTTTAAAATCAAGCGTCATGTGGCGGCTGGCATCATCGAGTATTCCCAGCATCCCGATGGTTGGGGTAGGGTACACCGGCTCGGTGCGGTCTTTGAGCACGGACTGATTGTAAAAACTAACGTTGCCGCCAGTGACGGGTGTATCGAATTTGCGGCAAGCGTCGCCCATGCCTTTGATAGCCTGCACAAATTGCCAATATACCTCTGGGTTGTACGGATTGCCAAAATTGAGACAATTGGTAATGGCTACTGGCTCGCCACCTGAACAAACAATATTGCGCGCCGCCTCGGCCACAGCAATCATTGCACCGATGTACGGATCGGCCTGCACATACATGGGGTTGCAGTCGGTGGTCATAGCTAAGGCTTTGCGAGTGCCTTTCACGCGCACCACCGCCGCGTCGGAGGGGCTATTGGTGGTCATGGTATTGGTGCGTACCATCGAGTCGTACTGCTGATAAATCCAACGTTTCGATACAATATTCGGAGCGCTAAATACTTTACGAGCTGTTTCGATATAATCAGCGGGCGCATTGATGGCATTGGGCTTGAAACGAGCTGCCTGCTCTATGTAGTCTGGTTTTTTATACTCGCGTTTATAGACGGGCGCCCCTCCGCCCAGCACCAATGCTTCGGCAGGGACTTTGGCTACCAATTCGCCGTGATAATAATATTCCAACTGCCCGGTACCGGTTACTTCACCGATTTCGGCGCATTCCAAGTCCCACTTGTCAAACACGTTCAGCAGCAGCTGTTCTTCGCCTTTTTTAGCTACAATGAGCATACGCTCCTGGCTTTCCGAAAGCAGGATTTCCCAGTCTTTCATGTTGGCTTGGCGTGTAGGCACTTTATCCAAATAGACCCGCATTCCGCACTTGCCTTTGGCCGACATTTCAGACGTAGAACAGGTGATGCCCGCTGCGCCCATATCTTGCATCCCAACGATAGCGCCGGTTTGAATGGCTTCGAGGGTGGCCTCCAGCAGCAGTTTTTCTTGGAAAGGATCGCCTACTTGCACCGCCGGAAGGTCATCGGCTGAGTCTTCGGTCAGGTCAGCCGAAGCAAAGGTAGCGCCATGAATGCCGTCTTTGCCAGTAGCTGAGCCAACGATAAAGACTGGATTGCCAATGCCTTCGGCAATAGCCGATACTGTTTCGCCGGCTTTTACAATGCCCACCGACATGGCGTTAACCAAAATATTCTGATTGTAACATGGATGAAAATACACCTCGCCGCCCACGGTTGGCACGCCGAAGCAGTTGCCATAATCACCAATACCATGTACCACCCCGCGCACCAATCGGCGGGTATGCGGCAGGTCCAGATTGCCAAAACGCAAGGAATTGAGCGCTGCAATAGGACGGGCACCCATAGTGAAAATATCGCGGTGGATACCACCCACGCCCGTCGCGGCACCTTGATAAGGCTCGATAGCCGAGGGGTGATTGTGCGATTCTATTTTGAAAGCGCAGGCCAGCCCGTCGCCGATGTCCACCAGTCCAGCATTTTCTTCGCCGGCTTCTACGAGCAGGCGGCTGCCGTTGCGGGGTAGGGTTTTGAGCCAATGGATGGAATTTTTATAGGAGCAATGCTCCGACCACATCACCGAAAAGATGCTCAATTCCGTAAAATTAGGGGTGCGCCCCAGTATTTCGACGATGCGTTCAAACTCATCTTCGGTCAGCCCCAGATCTATGGCTATTTTTACAGTTGCTTGTTTATCAATGGTTTGCATTTGTGGCTGGATAATTTAGCTGTAAAGATAATATCTATGGTATAACTTATTCACTACTGACCGGGTGTTAAAAAAAAATTAACGCAAAATAAAGTAGCGAGGGGAGCTTTCGAGCTATTCTGTGCCTCAGGGTGCTACATTTTTTTGTTTTTCTTGAACTTTCCTGTCAAAGTAAGTATTTTCGCAGCTTGATGTAAAAATCATTCCAAATCAGGGACGTTTTGAACCCAACAACATTATGAAAAAGAGAACTGAAATTGCCAAAATACTGAAAACGCCGCCCTTGAATGCTGAGATCACCGTGATGGGCTGGGTGCGGGCCTTTCGCTCCAATCGTTTTATCGCGCTGTACGATGGTTCTTCAGCTAATACGCTACAAATTGTAGTGGATTTCGAGCAATTTGATGAGGTTTTATTGAAAAAAATCAGCTTTCACGCCTGCCTGTCTGTCACGGGTAAGCTCGTGGAGTCGCAGGGAGCGGGGCAAAGTGTGGAGATATTGGCCGAGCAAATTGAAATATTAGGTGAGAGCAACCCGGAAGTGTACGCCCTGCAGCCCAAAGTGCAAACTATGGAATTCTTGCGGGAAAAAGCGCATTTCCGGATGCGTACGGCTACTTTCAGCGCCGTGTTTCGTATTCGGCACGGGGTAGCTTATGCAGTGCACAAATATTATAACGACCGAGGTTTTTACTATCTCCATTCGCCCATCATCACTGGCAGCGACGCCGAGGGAGCCGGGGAAATGTTTCAAGTGACGACGCTCAACCTCGACCAGCCGCCCAGAACCGAAGATGGTAAGGTGGATTTCAGCCAAGATTTTTTTGAAAAAGCGACCAACCTGACCGTCTCCGGGCAATTGCAAGCAGAAATCGGCGCATTAGCTTTAGGCAAGGTTTATACCTTTGGCCCTACTTTTCGGGCAGAAAACTCCAATACTTCGCGCCACTTAGCCGAGTTTTGGATGATTGAGCCGGAGGTGGCTTTTTATGATATCGAGGACAATATGGATCTCGCCGAGGATTTTGTAAAATACCTCATCAACTACGTGCTGGAGCACTACCCCGATGATGTCGCGCTATTGGACAAGCGCATCCAGGATCTGGAAAAAAATATGAAAATGGAAGATCGGCGGCCGATGGGGCTGCTGGACACCCTGCGGTTTGTGATAGAAAATGACTTCGAGCGGATTACCTACACCGAGGCGGTTGAGTTGTTGCGCAATTCTAAAGAATTTAAAAAGAAAAAATTTGAATTTGAACCCGAGTGGGGCAAAGACCTACAGGCCGAGCACGAGCGCTGGCTGGTAGAAAAGCATTTCAAAAAACCGGTGATTGTGCGCAATTACCCGAAGGGCATCAAAGCCTTTTATATGCGTATGAATGACGACGAGCAAACGGTAGCGGCTATGGACGTACTTTTCCCTGGTATCGGTGAGGTGATTGGCGGCTCCCAGCGCGAAGAGCGGCACGACCGGCTGCTACAGCGGATGCACGAGATGGGCATTGAGGAGGAAGAGCTGTGGTGGTACCTTGAGTTGCGCAAATTTGGCGGCTGCCCGCACGCTGGCTTCGGGTTGGGTTTCGAGCGCATGGTGCAGTTCATTACGGGCATGGGCAACATCCGGGACGTGATACCTTTCCCGCGTACGCCGGGCTATGCGGAGTTTTGATAGGCATTAGCTCAAAAAGTCAAAACAAACAGACCAGGCGCTTTCATCAGTAAGGATGGAAGCGCCGCTTTTTTGGGGCAAAAAAAAAGCCGCATCTTGTAGATGCGGCCTCTCGCTAATAACAAATCATAATCTCATGAAAATAATAAGACGACCTAATTCTTAAAAAACGAATCCTAATATCTTTTTAGTTCGTAAGAACTACTTTTTTTTTAAAAAGAGTTCCCCACCCCAAGTGCGGGGAACTGCCGGTTTATGGGATTATGATTACCGTACCATTAACTTTCCGCTGCCGATTGGCTGCCCTTCTGAGGTTTCCAGTTTGTAAATGTACATTCCAGAAACAAGCGCATGGTTGCGATAATACATAAATTGATTTCCAGAGAACTTTTGGGTTGAGATTCGGCGTCCTGTCATATCGAAGATGCTGAAAATCACCTCTTTAAAATCGTGTCCCTCTATTTCAAAAGTCGCAGACTCTATGAACGGGTTGGGACGAACGTTTATTTTAACACCCGGTATAAAAATGGGACCTTTCACGGCGGTGACAACATAATCCGGAAATTGTCCTACTACGTGTCGCCAACTATTAGTTTGTACCGGTGCGTCATAGTTAAAATAGATGGCAGCGCTGTTGGTTATTACTGTTCCTGTCGGATTGTTCGGTTTTTGGGCAATTCGGAAATTGATAAATCCCCAATTTGAAGTTTCATTTACGCCGCCATCCGGCAATAGTGCAATGTTGTCAAAAGTAATCTTCAGTACGCCGTTCCCATAAATTTCGTAATTGTAAGGGAAACTGCTGGCACCTCCGATAAAGGTGGCGGGATCCAGATTGTTGGACAATGTATCCCGAATAACCACTCTTTCAACGATATCGGTTCCTGTATTTCTAAAAAGAATAGTGTATGTGATCTCGGTTTCGGCTGTTATGAGTGAATCTCGATAACCTTTGGGATAGCCTCTCAGTTGAACTTGTTCCTGCATGGAACCGATAATTTCTTGTACATCTATGTCAATGAAGTTGTCCTGATCGTCTTCAGGAAACTGTGTTACGTATCCTGTCGAAATGAGTGCTCCTTCTTCCGCGCATCCTTCGATGGCTACGGTCGGGTAGCTTCTACCCGGGTGGTCGCTTGATTGCTCGGCGATGATTCGGTAAGTAGCGCCATTGCTCTTGATAGATTCCATAATTTCCTGACCGGAACCGAGCTGGAAGGGCTGCTGACGAAGCATCACAATATCTTCGACGATATAGTATTTCAAAGGGGCGCGCATGTCGTTTCTACCGGCGTTGCGCAGTGTAAAGGTTACGGTGTCTTGGTCGCATTTGCCACTCACGATGATGCTCGATCCGTCCCAGTTGGGGCCCGGTGTGAGGCAAACGGTGTCCGGAAAAATCCGGGCGCTAACCAAAGCCGACTGACCCGAAGCGATACCCGAGCACGCCATTTGCGTTTCGATGGTAAAGCTGCCGCATTCCGAGATAGCCAAATCGCCTAATTCAAAGCGAAACTTGTTCTCGTCGCGGTTGGTGAAAGGAATACTGGAAGAAACATACGTCAATTTGTCATCCAGCAATACCTCCACGTAGGCATCGGTAGCGGTCATCGTTCCGAGATTGCAATAAGCAACCGTGTAATTGATGTCCGAGCAAACCGCGAGAAACGGGGTGGAAATGTCAACCTCCAGATACGGGCAAGCCTGAGCTTTGAAAACTGGAAAATTCAGGCTGGTTGTGTCATAGAAGTTGAGGAGATTGACATTGTACCCTCCGACGATGCAGCTTTCCCAGTAAGAGTTGACTGGCAGCAGTGCTACGTTGTATCTTCCGGTGTCCACCAGAATTCTGTACCTGCCGTTTTCGTCGGTTGTTCCGAAATAGGTTCTATTGTTTCCTGTCACTTTTACAAGCCACCCTTTTAGCGGCTCGTCATCCGGGCTGAGCGTACACGTACCGTCCATGTCGTGAAAAACCCTACCGGATATGAAGTTGGTTATGGTGTTGCCTTCGCTATCGGTTTTGATAAGCAAAGCGTCGTTGATGAAAGCCAGCAGACCGATTGCTGTATAGCCTGCGATTGCAAAGCCTCCATCTTGTGTCATGACTAAATCCTCGCCGTAGTCTGTGCGTTGTTTTTCGCCAAGGTTAGTGACCCAAATTTTATTGCCATTTTTATCAAGCTTGGCTAATAGTACGTCCAAATTTTGTCCGCCGTCCACTTCTGTGATACCTGTGATGACTAAGCTGCCGTCATTCAACTCTACTACTCCGAAGGCCTCTTCGCCCAGCCCCTCTACATCCACCGACTGGCTCCATCTAAAGCTGAGCTGTGGGCTGAGTTTCAGAATATACGCGTCGCTGTTGTCATTTTTTTTGCCAACCACCACGATTCCACCATCTTGTGCAATGATTACATCGTTGGCTTCTTCGTTTTCCGAGCTGGCGTCGCGGTAGTAGTTCAAGGAATCGCCTTGTGCACTGATGTGATAGACAATGATGTCGCGGTCGAAGGCATTTAGTCTTTCATTGTCGGAAGTACCGACGAATACATAGCCATTGTTCAACCGGGTAATCGCTCTGCCATCGTCAAACTTAGGACCTCCGTAAGTTCTTTCCCAGATGCGGTTGCCATTGTCATCCACCTTGATAACCAGCACGTTACTTTCGCCGTTGGGGGTGCTTCTGGTAAGCCCTATCAGCACATATCCGCCGTCCACTCCTTTGGCAATGCCATTTCCCTGTTGGAAACTGGTGGGTGTGCCGTACTGTCTGCTCCAGATTTTGTTGCCGTTGGCATCTATTTTAAGTAGCAGCACATTGGCTTGCGTACCCAGCGTATTGACGTCGCCAACTATCAGGAACCCACCATCTTCGGTGGCTATCACATCGTAAGCGTGATCTATAAAACCCTCGTTATAAACTTTTGACCAGATAACCTGACCATCCACATCGGTGCGTATTGCATATACATCCAGATCGTTGTTTGGACCGAATGATTCGCTGTAGCCCACCAATAAGAAACCGCCGTCGTTGGTCTCAACCAGCGCCTTTGCCTGGTCTTCTTTTGAACCGCCATAAAGAAACTCCCAACCTTGACCTTGCACCCCTGAGAACATCGCCGAGAAGACCACTACAAATGCAAGCGTAGCGATTTTCATAAAAAACGGGCGCTTTGCTCTCTTCTCTGTCATTGGTGTTTCTTTAGGTCGTTGTGCGTTATTTCCTTTTGACAATACAAAAATGCTACGCTTTCTTACTAAAAACAAAGACAAAAAAACGCATTTGTTGACCAAAAAGTATGTATTTTTAACCGATGAAAAACGAAAATTATTCATAAAATCAATTGTTTTTCAATTGTTTATAATTTGGAAACGTGTTTAAAATTTGTTGAGCAATTCAAAAAAAACATTGATGCAAAACAGTCAATTAATTTTCATTTTGCAGACTTTTTCTAAAAAAGAGCTGCGCGAGCTGAAAAAATGGCTCGATTCGCCGGCGCACAATCAGCGCGAGGACGTCACGCAATTATTCGATTATCTGACGACTAGCGCCCGGCTTGAGCAAGAAAAACACCTCAAGAAAGAAAAAATTTTTAGTAAACTGTTTCCCAAAACACCATTTGATGATGCCAGATTACGACAAACTATGCATTTTTTGCTCCGGGCCGTAGAAGAATTTCTGATTTGGCAGGCTTTGCAAGAAGATACCGTGCGCGCCCAGATTGTGCTGGCCAGCGAATACCGCAAGCGCCGCTTGGTGAAGCCTTTTCAAAAAACAGTACGCCAGATAGCGGATACGCAGGAGCAGTTCCCTTATCGGAATGAACAATACTTGCGCAACGAATACCTTTTGCAGCAGGAAAAATATCTTTTTCAGGATGTGCGCGAAAAAACCCGCGAAATGAACCTGCAGGAGGTGTCGGACGCGCTGGATTTGACGTATCTGGCCGACAAACTGCGCCAGAGCTGCTTGATGCTGGCCCACCAGGCCGTATATAAAGTAGGCTACAACATGGGGCTACTCAATGAGGTGTTGGCGCATATTGAAACCAAAAATTTGACGCATCTGCCGGGTATCGCCATATATTATTATAGCTACAAAATGCTATCGGAGCGCGATAATCCGGCGTATTTTGAAGAATTGAAAAAGCAGATTCAGCAATTCAGCCATTTGTTTCCGCACGCAGAGATTCGTACCATTTATTTAGCTGCCATCAACTACTGCGTGGGGCGGCTCAATGCGGGGCAGGAGGCTTATATCCGCGAGGCTTTTGACCTCTATCACCTCGGTTTTGAGCAGGGCATTTTGATTGAAAACAACAAGATTTCTACGGCTACTTTTCACAATGCGGCGGCTATTGGCTTGAAACTCAAGGAGTACCAGTGGGTGGATACGTTCATTCACAAGCACCGCGACTATATCGAAGCCGACCAGCGCGAGAGTTTTTTCTTGTTCAACTTAGCCAAATTGCGCTACGAACAACGCGACTACGACTCGGCCATGCGCCTGCTGGCCCAAACCGATTTTGACAATTTGCTGGTGCACCTCAATGCCAAAACCATGCTGTTTAAAATGTATTACGAATTGGACGAAGTGGATGCGCTCGAATCTTTGCTCGAAAGCTTGCGTACCTACATCAGCCGCAAAGAAGTGATCGGGTATCACCGGGCCAATTACCAAAACATCATTCGCTACACCAAAAAGTTAGTGCGTATCAATCCATATAATAAGGTGCAAAAGGAAAAACTTCGAGAGGAAATTGTGCAAGCCAACCCGCTCACCGAGCGCGACTGGCTGCTGAAGCAATTAGATGCCATTTGAGGCGTGGTTTTACCAAAACAATTGAAACCCCGCAGCGAGGGGCTGCGAGGTTTCAGAATGTAACAATTCTCTCTATCACGGATCTACTTTCAAGACAAATTTTACGGGCAGGGTGAAGTACACATTGACCGGGCGACCGCGTTGCTTCCCAGGGGCCCAGCGTTCGGGCATATCGGCCATTTTCATCACTACGCGTCTGGCCTCTTCGCCGCAGCCACCGCCAATTTCGCGGATAATCTCGGCTTGCCCTACCTTGCCATCTTTATCTACTACAAACCGGATGACTACGGTGCCTTCGATGTTGTTTTCACGCGCTACATTCGGATACTGAATATTGGCGTAGATGAACGCCAGCAGTTTCTTATCGGCGCAAACTTTTCTATCAGCAACACTCGGTAAGTCTTCGCAGCCCGGAAAGCGCGGCATCTCTTCTACTACCCGGAAAATTTCTTCCGTCACTGGCGCAGGTGGCGGCGGTGGTGGCGGTGGCGGCGCAACTTTCCGCTCCGTGGGGCGATCCATTGCTACCGGTATATCCAGAATGACGGTTTTTTCATCCACCGACTGGTCCACAAATTCTACATCCTCTACATCCACCAGCAAATCGGCTGGTACCTCTTCAATCACGGGCGGCGGCGGTGGTGGCGGTGGTGGCGGCGCTTCCTGCGTGCGCGGCGGCTCTACTTCCATATCTACATCCAAAGCCAAACCAGCACCCTCCGGAATGAAGACTTTCTTTTCGTAAGTAGTCAAATTAAACAGACCAACCATCAAACCCAACGTCAGTGCCAAACTCAGGCTCACCAATGTATTCCGAAACAGAAAGACATTGACATCCGGATATTTGTTGCGGGCTTCCAAGGGTGAAGACCATTGCTTATCTTTGTATTTCTCGGTCAGGTTGCGCTCCGACATGCGGTCGAAGTACCGGCGTCCGAGTGAGACAAGCAGTATAATCGCAGCGACACCCAGCCCAAACGCGACGATTAATTCAGTGACGGTGAAAGAGAGATTCGTTGTCATGGCTTAGCTGTTTAAAAAATCAGGGAATAGGATGTTTATCCTTATTTTACAACAGCAAGTTGCCACTTGTTAAAAATATTTACCATGATGGCTATCAATGAAATACATGATTTTTGTCAATGGCTGGCTTGGCGCCAATAGGAATACTTGCCAATATTATGAATCCAACTCGTCATACCCAACTTATCCGTGCGGAGGCCCAGCGCCTCGGGTTCAGTTTTGTGGGCTTCGCCAAAGCTGAATACATGAGCGAGGAGGCTCGGCGGCTCGAAGACTGGCTCCGGCGCGGTATGCACGGGCAGATGCATTATATGGAAAACCATTTTGACCTGCGCGTGGACCCCACCCGCTTAGTGCCTGGTGCCAAATCGGTGGTGTGCTTGTTGTATAATTATCATACCGAAGCCATTCAAACCGACCCCGAAGCGCCCAAAATTTCAAAGTATGCCTACGGCAAGGACTACCATTTCGTTATAAAAAACAAACTGCGGGAGCTGCTACATTTTATTCGAGCACAAATCGGCGAAGTGGAGGGGCGTTGCTTTGTGGACTCTGCGCCCGTGCTCGAACGCGACTGGGCCCGCCGCGCCGGCACTGGCTGGGTAGGCAAAAACACCCTCTTGATTCATCCGCGCGCTGGCTCTTGGTTTTTTATAGCGGAGCTTATTCTCGATCTCGAACTGAGCTACGACGACCCCATGAAAGACTACTGTGGCACCTGCACCCGTTGCATAGATGCCTGCCCTACGGAGGCGATTTCGCCGCAAGGCTACCTCGTGGACGGCAGCAAGTGCATCTCCTATCTTACCATCGAATTGCGCGAAGCCATCCCGGATGATTTTGTTGAAAAAATGGACAACTGGATGTTCGGCTGTGATGTCTGCCAAGAGGTTTGCCCTTGGAATCGCTTTGCTGAGCCGCACCGGGAGCCAGCATTCGAGCCGCAGCCCGAACTGCTCACTATGAGCCGCCACGAATGGGAGGAGATCACCGAAAGTGTTTTTCAAAAAGTATTCAAAAATTCGGCGGTGAAGAGAACCAAATTCGCTGGCTTGCAACGCAATATTGCTTTTTTGCAAAAGAAACGTTCTTAATAAAGCCACATTCAGCGGCAATTTTTCTATTTTCATTCCAAAAATCCTGAATACGGGCATTTCAGCACATTAAAACAAAAAAAACACGTATGAACTACCTGCGCCAACTCCCGTTTTTCCTGGCATTGACCCTGCTTGTGGCCTGTCAGCAATCGCCCACTTCTTCTTCGGAAAATTGTGCATACCTCAATTTCCAAACGCCCGGTGACTACCAGGCCGGCGGCGTACAAATGCTTGAAATTGATGGCGGCTACCGCGTTTGGACCAAGCGCTTTGGCAATAATCCTCGCATCAAGGTGCTGCTGCTGCACGGCGGCCCGGCCATGACGCACGAGTACATGGAATGTTTCCAGAGTTTTTTTCCGCAAGCCAATATCGAATTTTATGAATACGACCAGCTTGGCTCTTACTATTCTGACCAGCCCACCGATACGGCCCTTTGGACAATTGAGCGCTTCGTGGAGGAGGTAGAGCAGGTGCGTAAAGTCTTGAACCTCACACCCGATAACTTCTATCTGCTCGGCAATAGCTGGGGCGGCCTGCTGGGCATGGAGTACGCCTTGAAATATCAGGACAATATGAAAGGGCTGATTATTTGTAATATGACCGCCGATTTTGGCAAATACGAAACCTATAATGCTCAATTGCGCAGCCAACTGCCGGCCGCCCTGCTCGATTCACTAAAATATTATGAAGATCGAGAAGATTTTTTCAATCCAGCTTATGAAGCGATGGTCGTGGAGTCTTATTACAAAAAGCACATCTGCCGAATGGATGAATTTCCGGAACCGGTCAATCGCACTTTCAAGCACGTCAATCCTGATGTGTACGTCTATATGCAGGGCCCGAGCGAGTTTGTGCCCGGCGGCATCCTGAAAGGCTGGAGTGTCTGGGATCGCCTGCCAGAGCTGAAAGTTCCTACGCTGACCGTTGGCGCGGAGTACGACACCATGAATCCTGCCGAAATGAAAGAAATGAGCGAATTGGTACAAAAAGGGCGCTATTTGCACTGCCCCAAGGGTAGCCACCTCGCCATGTGGGACGACCAGGAGGCATTTATGACCGGCGTCATTCAGTTTATCAAAGACGTGGACAGCGGCGCTTTCCAATAGCCCACCATATTATTATATGGCAAGGGCCAGCCGCGTGGCTTGATCTATAGCGCGCTTGGCGTCGAGTTCGCGGGCTTCATCCGCACCGCCGATAAGGTGCACGGGTATGCCGAGCTGTTGCAGGGGTTCGTACAGCTCCCGCAGTGGCTCTTGTCCAGCACAGATGATTATGTTGTCCACCGGTAGCAGGCGGGGTGCGCCCTTCACGGTGATATGCAGTCCGGCATCGTCAATGCGTTGGTATTGCACTTCGCTAAGCATTTGTACGTGCTTCATTTTCAGGCTGTTGCGATGTATCCAGCCGGTAGTTTTGGCAAGTTTGGCACCAGGTTTGCCCGCTGAGCGTTGCAAGAGATAAATCTCTCGGGCCGGCGCTTCGGGCTGCGGTTCGGTCAAGGCGCCCCGATTTTGGTACGCCATATCCACGCCCCATTCTTGCATGAAGGCTGCCACCTCTAAGCTCGGCGATTCGCCCTGATGCGCCAGATATTCCGCTACATCGAAGCCGATGCCGCCCGCCCCGATGATGGCCACCGACTTGCCCACCGGTGTTTGATGCTTCAGCACATCTATGTAGCCCAATACTTTCGGGTGGTCAATGCCTTCCAGCTGCAATGCGCGCGGCCGCACGCCCGTAGCTATGGCCACTTCAGCAAAACCTTGCAGTAGCGCGGTATCTGCTTTGGTATTCAGATGCAAATGCACGCCGTGTTTGGCTATCATTTTGCGATAATAGCGCAGCGTTTCGTAGAATTCTTCCTTGCCAGGAATGCGCTTCGCCATATTAAATTGTCCGCCAATTTCACTTTCTGTCTCAAACAAATGCACCTCGTGCCCGCGCTCGGCGGCCGTAGTCGCAAAAGCCAATCCAGCCGGGCCGGCACCTACCACGGCTACTTTTTTCTTTTTTGCGGTCGGCAAAATGTGTAATTCTGTTTCGCGGCAAGCGCGCGGATTGACTAAGCAACTCGCGGTTTTCCGATCGAAAATATGATCCAAACAAGCCTGGTTGCAACCGATGCAAGTATTGATTTCATCGGCTCGGTTTTGCATTGCTTTTTGTACAAAAAACGGATCGGCGAGGAAAGGCCGCGCCATGGAAACCATATCCGCGCAGCCCTCGGCGAGGATGCGCTCGGCCACTTCTGGCGTGTTGATACGATTGGTGGTAATGAGCGGAATACGCACTTTGCCCATCAGGCGTTTGGTCACCCAGGCGAAGCCGCCGCGCGGCACCATAGTAGCAATAGTCGGAATGCGCGCCTCGTGCCAGCCAATGCCTGTATTGATAATAGTAGCGCCTGCCTGCTCAATGGCTTGGGCGAGGGTTTCCACTTCTTCCCAGGTGCTGCCATCATCCACCAGATCAAGCATCGAGAGGCGATAAATGATGATAAAATCGGGCCCGACCTGCTCGCGGATGCGGCGCACAATTTCTACCGGAAAGCGGATACGATTGGCGAAGCTGCCGCCCCATTCGTCGGTGCGTTTATTCGTTTTGGTAACAATAAATTCGTTAATCAGATACCCTTCCGAGCCCATCACTTCCACTCCGTCGTAGCCAGCTTCCTGCGCCAGCGCTGCACAACGCACAAACGCCCGAATGGTACGCTCGATGCCGCTTTTGGTAAGCGCCCAAGGTTTGAATGGCGAAATCGGCGATTGGATAGACGAAGGTGCTACCGCCAAGGGATGATAGCCATAGCGCCCAGCGTGCAGTATTTGCAGACAGATTTTGCCGCCTTCGGCGTGTACGGCGCGGGTCACTACTTGATGCCGGCGCGCCTCGCTACGTGTGGAAAGTTTGCTACCAAACGGCGTGAGCCAGCCTTGAATATTGGGTGGAATGCCTCCTGTAACCATCAGCCCGACGCCGCCCCGCGCCCGCTCAGCAAAGTAGGCCGCCATTTTGTCGAAGCCACCTTTGGTTTCTTCCAGCCCGGTGTGCATAGACCCCATCAGGACGCGGTTTTTTAAAGTCGTAAAACCCAGATCGAGCGGTTGTAGCAGTTTTGGATACATAAAAGATTGAATGGTTGAATGGTTGAATAGCGAATTTTCGCTAAAAATACACATTTTTGGCAAGGAACCCCGTTTTTCGCTAAAAAACAACGCAAAAATAAGGGACGCAGCCATTGTAAAATGCCTATATTCGGCAAAAGTATTCTTATCAAAATGCCTTTGAGCATTAAAAAAGCGTTAAAACATTGCTACTCGCCAATTCATCTTAACATATTCAGAAAATCTCTCTGCCTTGCCGTATCTTGAAGCCGCTTTCAAAATCGTGTCAATTGTGTTAAAATTGTAATTTGAATTCAATTTTTGGGCTGTAACTATTGCTGATGGCCAGCGGTCTTGCCTATATAATCCCTTGACTAACTGTACACCCTGAAATTGTAACCTTTAAACTGTAAACAGTATGAAAACCATCCGAAACATCTACATTCTCTGGGCTTTGCTCTGTGGCGGGCCCTTGGCATTTGCCCAGCAGAGCACCACTACACTGACGCCTGGCTACTGGACTTTTGGTATCAACGCTGGCTTGTCGTATCAGTCGAGCGATGTGCGCTCCACCCTCAACGGCTTTGGCATGGGTCTCAGCCTCGGCAAAAATTATTACTACCGCCCCGACGCACCGCTCGCTTTCGACTTGCGCGGCCGCTTTCTCTATGCACGCCAGTACGGGTTGGGTACAGAGCGCTTCTTTCCCTTGCCGGAAAACCGCCTGCTCAATGGCAGCCTCGGGCCCGATTACGTCAATTTTCCTGGTCAGGCGCAGGGTTTCACCTTTGCCAATCATCGTACTACCACCGGCGAGCTGGCCCTCGAAGGCTTGCTCACGCTCAATCGTTTGCGCGAACGCAGCCGGGTGCATCTTGCCTTCTTTGGCGGGGTCGGTTTGGTGGGGTATAGTGCTTCCATAGACCAGCTCAATGCGCAAGGACAGGAGTATTACGAAGGCTATGCTAATATCAATCCTAATGCTTCGCGCTCGGCCCTGCGCCGTGACTTGCGCAGCCTGCTGGATGGCAATTATGAAACCCCCGCCAGCAATCCTAACGGCGCTAATTTCAATATTGCCGCCGACCTCAACGCTGGGTTTGAATTGGGCTACTACCTTTCGCCGCGCTTTCTGCTGTACGGGGGGCATCGCGTAGCATTTACAGGTACCGACTACCTCGACGGCACGCCTAATTTGGCTACCAAAAACGACGCTTATCATTATACCAATATCGGGTTGCGCTGGATTATTGAACCCGCCAGAAACAAGCCGCTGGCTCTGCTCCCAGAGATCAATCTGATTTCGCCAGTGGGGTCGCCTTTTACTACCAATGTCGGCAATGGTTTGGTCATTGCTAATATTCGCAACATTAACAGCGCCGCCGACTTAGACTGTATTGTAAATGGTCGCTCCGTGCCTTTCCGTTTTGACAATGGCCGCTTCTCGGTGGACGTACCGCTCAATCCTGGTTCCAACGACGTGCTCATCGTGGCGCGCAATGCCCAGGGACAGGCCCGCGAAACCGTGAACATTCTCTATCGGGAAGAAGTGATTGCCAACCCAACGCCGCCTCGCCTCGAAGCGCCAGTAGTGCGTTTTACGAATCCTGCTGGCAACAGCGCCCGCACCGCCGAGCCTGATTTTGGCATTCGAGCAACGGTGGACAACGTGCAAAGCAGCCGCGACGTGACTTTTCTTGTCAATGGTGCTGAGCGGGATTTCCAGTTGGAAAATGGCGTATTACACGCCAACATTCCCTTGCGCGAAGGCGATAACCGCGTACAAATTCGCGCCCGCAATACGGTCGGTAGCGACGCCGCCGAAGTAATTATCAGCCGGGAAGCAATAGAAGCCGCACCTGTGGTGAACATCACCGAGCCGGCCAGTAGCCGCGTAGAAAGTCGTTTCAGCCCTGCACGGGTAAGCGCGCAGATACGCAATGTGAGCAGCCGCAGCGATATAAGCGTGACGCACAATGGGCGTTTGGTACAGAATTTTGATTTCAATGCGAGTCAAAATACGCTTGCCGTCACGATTTCTTTAGAAAACGGTGCCAATACGGTGGTTGTCAATGCCCGCAATCGCGCTGGTGATGCCCGCGACGAGGTGACCATTCTATATCAGGATGCGCCGCCTGCGCCGCGCTATCCGCCTGCTGTGCGCATTACGGAGCCAGCGCGCAATACTGCCACTACCACGCAAGCATCGGTACGCATCGAAGCAATTATTGATAACGTGAGCAATCGCAACGACATTACCTTTACGGTAAATGGGAACCGCCGCACCAATTTTAATTTTGATAGCCGTACCGGGCGTTTCGATGCAAATATCAGCCTTGTAACGGGCAATAACGACGTGGAGATTCGCGCCAGCAATCCCGATGGACAAGACCGGCAAAGCGTCTCGATTCGCCGCATTCAGGAGCAAGTGAACCCACTGCGCCCGCCGGTAGTGCGCATTAGCAATCCGCGTGATAACAGCGAAACCACGGAGGTGTCGGTAGAAGTACGCGCCAATATTGACAATGTCAACAGCAATCGGGACATTGCTATGTTTGTAAATGGTCGAAATGCCTCAAATTTCAGCTTTAGCCGGGGGCAACTGACCGCCCGCATCAATTTAGAAATCGGCAACAACACGGTGCGTATCCGCGCGACCAATCTGGATGGCTCCGACGAGCAAACCGTCAACATTCGCTATCGGCCGCAGCCCGCGCCTACGGTGCGCATTGAAGCCCCCAGTAATAATAGCGAAACCGGCACTGCTTCTGCCAGCCTGCGCGCCCGCGTGGACAATGTAGAGCGCAAAGACCAGATTACGGTGTTACTGAACGGGCGGAGCATTGGTAGCAATTTCAATTTCGACTCCAACCGCCGCGAAGTAACCGCTACTCTTAGCCTCACCGAAGGCAACAATACCATCCGGGTGGAAGCCCGTACCGGTGGTGGAGCCAATAATGACGAAGTAAATGTGCGCTATCGCCGTGCGGCTCCGCCTACGGTTAGCATCAGTGCGCCCGCCAACAATAGCACCGTAAGTGCGGCTGCAGCAACTTTGCGCGCCCGCGTAACGAACGTGAGCAATCGCAACGACCTGACCGTGCGTGTGAATGGCAGTCTGATTAACAATTTTAGCTTTAGCGGTAGCGATTTGAGCGCCAGCATCGTTTTGCGCGAGGGTAATAATACGCTGACGGTGCGGGCCGCCACCGCCGACGGCGCCGATGAAGCAACGGTTAATGTGCGTTTGCGGACACCACAACCGCCCACTGTTCGCATCAACGAGCCAGGCGACAATAGCACGACGAACCAAGAAAAAGCAACCGTGCGCGCACGCATTACCAACGTCGGCAATGCGCGCAGCGTTACGTTCACTGTTAACAATCAGCCAGTTAGCAATTTCACCTTGACGGGCGAGGATTTCAGCGCTACGATTGATTTGCAGACTGGCGAAAATACCATTCGTATCAGTGCGCGCAATGACGACGGGCAAGACGAAGCGGCCGTAAAAGTGATGTACAATCGCCGGACGGCGCAAGTAGCGCAGCCTACGGTGCGTTTCACACAACCTTCAAAGCCGGGAATTGTTGTTAAAGATAGAGCTTATACCGTACGAGCCGCTCTGACCAACATAGCATCGGCAGCGGAAATCAAAGTGTGGCTAAACGAAGAAGCGTTCACCGATTTTGTATATAACAGCCGCAGCCGCCAAGTGAGCGCTGACTTGAAACTGAAAGCCGGGCAAAATTTAGTGCGCATTGAAGTGGAAAACCGAGGTGGCAGCGATAGCGCTGAAACGGAAGTGATCTATGATTTGGGCGATTTACCGCTGATTGTCATCGAGTCTATTTCGCAGCCTGCGAGCAACCCATTCCGACCGCAAGTAGCCAATAGTACGCTAATTGCAAAAATAGAGCGCATAGAAAGTAGAGAAAGTGTTAAAATTTTCGTAAATAGCGCCCAGATTAATGACTTTTCGTTCGATAATGCGTCAAAAAAGTTGCAAGCTACACTGCCACTCACCAAAGGAACCAACACGGTGGTAATTCGTGCTACCAACGAGCGCGGCGAGGCAGTGGAGACCAGAAACGTAGAATTTTAAACCTGTCCAATCCTGTATTGGCAGCCAAGACATACAAGAATCTCTTTTGGGTTCCTGTCCGCAAGGACGGGACCAAGAGTCGGGTGATTTCTATCGGAAAGGGCGATTTGTATCGTCCTTTCTTTTTTTGCCCTTCCCTGTGGGTTTTCTGTGCGATGCCTCAACCCGCTTGCGCAGCGCCCGGAAATAGATTAGCCCTGCTTTTTTTGTAAATTGGCTGGGAGTTCTATCATCAAAGATTTGTCAATTTCAACAGCATCTATGCGTTGGTTATATATTTCTATAAAAGCCACCAGTTGATACTTCAATTTATCGCTTTTGAAGGCGCTCATTTCTTCAATATTTTGAGCAACAAATGATTCGATGGATTCGACCGCAATTTGATTCTTCAGCACCTCTTTTGCTATGGAACGACTCCAGATTAATTTTGAGTCAGGTACCAAGAGATACACTTTAAACCCGTCAGCAATATTTTGCTCGCATTTTTTGAATACGCCCTGCATAGGTGCAACTGTAATGTGGAAAACGGTATCTCCTATTAGAAAGTCGCCTGAACGATTTGTTTGTTGGTCAGCGGTACTGGCAGATTCATTTGAAATTTCAATATTCGGAAACCGTAATTTTAGCTTTGCCCCAATTAAATGTTGCGCGACATAACCGGTTTTTCCTTCTTGCGCTGCTGCTTCTAATAAGTTTGATATGTTTTGCCATGTGGAGAGTTGGCTGTCAAAAATGAACTTAATTTTTTGACGATTATGATAATCAATAATTCGATTGACTAAATAACGCTGAAAGGCTGTCAAATGCTCATTACGTTTTTCAAAGGAAAAGTCCTTGAGATGAAGTGTAGATAAAGCTGCCAGAAGCGACTTTATTTCGCTAGCTGCGCCGCGATTGGTTCTGCCGCCTTCTTTTGCGAATGGTCGTGTTTCACCAAAAGATTTTAAAATTACTGCAACTGCAGTGCCACTCACACCTTTTACTTGTGTACCACCTGGGGCCAAATGAGATTCGATGTCAAGATCATAAGTTTCTTTCAAACGTTCTATGACAACCAACGCTGCGGCTATAGTGCCATTAGCAGGACCGCTGTTTACAGATACAAATCGGAGGGACTTGTACCATTTTTCAAACACTAGCATTGGCTGTTCTGTATTCATATACTTTCTGGCAGTTATTTATTTCTTTCAGAGCAGGTTCCAGATAATGCAGAGCAATCCATGTAACTACAGGTACGCAGACAGCATCGCCAAATCCAAACAAAGCTTCATTTAGGGTTCCTGTAATCTTGAAGTTGTCGGCACCCATGAGCCGTGCACATTCACGAGGAGAAAAAAATCGCACTTTAATTTTACCCTTTCCGACTTTGACCAATATCTGTCGGGCACTACCTCCTTTAGGTGTTCTCAAGCAACCAGCGATGCCATCCGAGCGTATCTCTGCCATAGAACGACCCTGCCGAACTCGCCGGAATGCTGTAAAGTAGGAAAACTTGTCTGCACCTAGCGCAGTTTCAATGATATTAAAATGCCTTTCAAAAGTTTGATTTAAAAAGTATTGAACTCTTTCCTCACTCCACCAATTTTTTGACGCGTCTGACATGTCTTCAATTATCTCGTCAAGTGAAGTGCTTCTCTTTGGTAAAGGAGGTAAGTCCCGAATATCCCAATCAATATCGGGGTTTTGTAATATAAAACTAGCCAGTCTTTGAGTCCTTATTTCACTTTGGTAGAAGGAAATTTGCCTATCATTCACACCTTGAGAGTAACTTCTTTTTTTTCCAATAATAAACAAACGAACCCGACTCTGCGGAACAAATCGAGAGGCATCAATAACAAAAGCATCCACAGCGTATCCTAGTTTATTTAAGGATAGTAACGCTTTTTTGAAGTCATCCCCTTTGTTCGATGTTAAAAAGCCTTCAACATTTTCTAAGAGAATAAGTGGTGGACAGCGCGTACCCATTTCATTTAGCACATTAACGAAACCCCAAAAAGCAGAAGATTGACGACCCTGTAAACCTGCTCTTTTTCCTGCCAATGACAAATCCGTACAGGGGAACGAAGCAGTAGCTAAGGTTACGGAAGGAATATCAGCACCTGATAGATTGTGAATATCATTCAAGACAAAATGATTTTTTTCATCCTGAAAATGATGGCGATACAATTTCTCCTTTTTGGCATCTATATCATTGGCAAATTTAATATTCCAACCCGCTTGTTCCAGCCCCAACCGCATTAATCCAATTCCTGCAAAAAACTCGGCAAATGTTTTGGTATGTGTAGTTACTAAGTTATTGTTCATGTTCTTCTTCTTTACCGCTAAGATACGTAATTTACATGATTTAAAGACAATATTTTACCTGTGCCCGTGCATTGGGCTTTTCCAAAACAGCGCCGCTACCGACTCTTCGCAGCTCCACACAATTTGTCTATCTTTGCAGTAAGGGATTGTATATTATGCGTACAATTATTGCATTCAATTGACAATCTGTATGATATGAAAAATTATTCTCGTTATATTACCATCGGAGTATCGGTACTACTGGTGGGATACCTGATTTATACCTTCAGCACATTGGTGATGTGGGTCATTATTTCGTGGGTGCTGGCCATGCTGGGGCAGCCGCTGATGCGTTTTTTCCAGCGCTATGTGCGCACGGGGCGGTTTCGGCTGGGCGCGGGCGGTGCGGCCGTGCTTACATTACTGTGTTTTTTCATGTTATTATTGGGCGTTGTCTTATTGTTTTTGCCCTTAGTAGTGCAAGAAGCCAATGCTTTGGCAAAAGTGGATTATGCCGCCGTGGGGCGCTCTTTGCAGGAGCCATTAGCAAAAATCAATACTTGGCTGGTCAGACACGGCGTGGAGTTGGACAGCCGCTCGCCGGAGCAAATTGTACGCGAAACCCTCACCAATGTGCTCAATCCTTCCAGTATCAGCGCGTTTTTCAGCTCGTCTATTTCTGCCTTTTCAACACTGCTGGTGGGGCTTTTTTCGGTGGCGTTTATCACGTTTTTCTTTTTGCAGGAGCAAGGAATGTTCGCCAGTTTTGTCACCGCACTGGTACCCGAAAAGCACGAAGCCCGCACCCGGGAAGCTATTGACGATATCAGCCGGATGCTGACGCGCTACTTCGGCGGCGTGGCCCTACAGGTGCTGATTATCGCAGTGTATGTATCGGTTTTTCTTTCCATTCTCGGTGTGAAAAATGCGGTGCTAATTGGCTTTTTCGCGGCCTTGCTCAACCTCATTCCTTACCTCGGGCCGCTACTGGGCGGTATGCTGGGAGTGCTGATTGCTATCACAACCAATCTGGAAGCAGATTTCAACGGTGTGCTGCTGCCGCTGGCGGGCAAAGTAGCGCTGGTGTTTGTCACGGTGCAAATGCTCGACAATTATGTGTTGATGCCACTCATTTATTCGAGTACGGTCAAGGCGCATCCCTTAGAAATTTTTATCGTCATATTAGTCGGCGCACAGCTCAACGGCATTCTCGGCATGGTGCTGGCTATTCCTACCTACACCGTGGTGCGGGTCATCGCGCGTACTTTTCTTAGCCGGTTCAAAATTGTACAGCAATTTACTAACCGCCTCGATGAGGTAGAACCTGCCGAAACAACCCCAAAAACAGACTGAGTCAGCCTTCTGTCCGAACTGAAACGCAAGGGATTTGTTGTATTGATAATATTTAGCGAAAATTCGCTAAATTCACAGCAGCCTTGTCGAAGATTTCCATTATCTTTGCTTCAACCTTAGTATGTGGCTGCTTGCCGCAATGCTGTTTCCAAATTTTCTATCAACACTACTATAAAGTTTTTGCAATGAAATTACTCGTTTGTGTAAGTAAGACACCAGATACAACCACTAAAATTGCCTTCAACGCCGAAGGTACCGCCCTGGATACCAACGGGATACAATACATTATGAATCCTTATGACGAGTGGTACGCCTTGGTGCGCGCCCTCGAACTGTGCGAAGCTGCTGGCGGAGGCAAAGTGACGCTGATCAATGTGGGGGCAGCTGCCAATGATTCCGTCATTCGCAAGGGCTTGGCTATCGGTGCCGACGAAGCGGTGCGCATTGACGCCGAGCCGCAGAGCGCCATGTACGTAGCCCGCCAAATCGCTGCTTATGCCGCCAAAGAGAGTTTCGACATCATCTTCCTCGGCAAGGAAACCATTGATTATAATGGCTCCGAGGTGGGCGCCATGCTCGCCGAAATGCTCGATTTGCCTTTTATTTCCTACGCCAGCCATTTAGACATGAATGGTAATACCGCTACCATCACCCGCGATATTGAAGGGGGTGCCGAGAAAGTGGCCGTAGAAACGCCTTTTGTTATTAGTGCTGCCAAAGGGCTGGCCGAGCAGCGCATCGCCAATATGAAAGGCATCATGATGGCAAAAAAGAAGCCCTTAACGGTAATCGCGCCAGTTGATTTTGCTGATCCGGTAGTAGCTGTACAATACGAATTGCCGCCGCCTAAGTCAGCCGTCAAGCTTATTGATCCTAATAATATGGACGAATTGGTGCGCCTGCTGCACGAGGAGGCAAAGGTGATATAATATAATGGTTTTAAGGAATGGGACATTGTTATTGGTGAATAGGGGAATGGGGTTAGAAGGGTTGAAAGGGTTAGAAAAGTTGAGGGGGTTGAGGATATAGCGCTTACTGACTGTGCGGCAAACAGCAAACAGCGAACAGCGTCCCGTCCTAAAGTCTGGCATCTAATATCTATTATCTATTGATAATCAGTTGTTTATGTAGTTCAAAATAACCATGCCCGAATACTTTTTTTAAAAAAATCGAAAATTACTAATAGATATGGTACTTGTTTTTGCAGAAAGTCAAAAAGGACAATTTAAGAAATCGGCATTAGAAGCTGTTTTCTATGGGTATAAAACGGCCGAGGCACTGGGTGTTTCCTGCGCAGCATTGACGCTGGGCACGGTGCAGGGCGCAGAAGTACTTGGTAAATACGGCGCTGCCAAAATTTATAACGTAGCGGATGCCGCCCTCGATAGTTTTGATAGCCAGGTGTATGCGGCTGTAATCGCCGAAGCGGCTCAACAACTCGGCGCGCAAGTGGTCATCCTAAGCCATTCGATGAACGGAAAATCCATTCTGGGGCGCGTGGCCGTGCGGTTAGAGGCTGGCTCGGTGGCTGGAGTCAATGCGGTACCAACCGTTACCAACGGTTTCCGGGTGCGCAAAGGGGTGTTCTCTGGCAAGGCTACTGCTGAATTTGAAATCAAAACCGAGCGGAAAGTGATTTCGCTAATGGGCAACAGCATCCCTCCCGTGGAGGTAGGAGCTGCCGGCAGCGTAGAAAAACTCGACATCGCGGTGCCGCAAGGCCGCGTACAGGTGCAAGACGTTGAGCGCCAAGAAGGCATTGTGCCCCTGCCAGAAGCCGAATTGGTCGTATCCGCCGGGCGCGGTATGAAAGGCCCCGAAAACTGGGGCATCGTTGAAGAACTGGCGGAAACCATTGGCGCTACCACCGCCTGCTCACGCCCAGTGTCGGATGCGGACTGGCGGCCACACCACGAGCACGTTGGGCAAACGGGCATTGCCATTCGACCCAATTTGTACATTGCCATCGGCATTTCCGGTGCGATCCAGCACTTGGCAGGAGTGAACAATTCGCGCACAATCGTCGTGATTAACAAAGACCCCGAAGCGCCGTTTTTCAAAGCGGCAGATTATGGCGTGGTCGGCGATCTCTTCGAGGTAGTACCGCAACTGACCGAAGCTTTCCGGAAGTTCAAAAGTACGAATTAAAGCGTTTTGGGTATCTACTGCGGGTGGGGCTTCATTGTAAAATATTAAGGCTCCACTCGTTGAAAAATACAAGCTAAATAGGCATCCTGCTCCGATATTTTTTCTCTAACTTTGGAAAAAGTTCGGCCCAATGTTTGTTTGCCAAAAAGCTACCCACCCATGAGTCTCGACCAATTGCTGTTCTACCTGCTGATGCTGGTGCTGGGCGCGGGGGTCTTACAGGCTATTGGCATCGGGGGGCTATTTTTCTTCAAGCGTTCTGGCGAGAAGCGCGCTAATTGGTTTTATGGCCTGCTGCTCATTACTTTCGGATTGACGCTGCTGCATAATATTTTCGTTATCATTGGCTTTTATATTCGTTATCCGCGCCTTAGTTTTTTACCCGTTTATTATACGCTGGCTTTTCCCGTCTTACTGTTTTATTATGTAAAACTCAATTTGTACCCTGCCTATCATTTCCGTCGTTCTGACATCAAGCATTTCATTTTGCCGATAGGGCAGTTCTTGTTTTTTGTCATCATTTTTTTTACAACAGTAGAATACAAAAGCCACCTGGGGCGCCGGTTCTACAATCCATTTTTCGGAGCTTTTGAGCAGTTGCTCTATCTGGTGAGTTTTTTTGCCTATCTGTATTTTGCGCGGCGCTATGTATTGCAAAAGCGAAAAAACCTGCGGCACCGAGCCGAATTGCGAAAAATTTTCTACCTACGGTTGCTCATTCGGGTATTGTTCATCCTTTTTTGTGTGCACACGGTTTTTGTCGTAGCCGATTTTGTCTGCTACGAATTTTTTGGTATCAACCTGCGCATTGTAAAACCCTATGCGGCCCTTGGTGCGCTGTCGTTTGCGGCGCTACTTTACTGGTTGGGCATTTATGGCTTTCAGGTGCTGTTTTGGGGGCGGCGGGTATTCGGAAAACCCCATTCGAAGGGACAGTCGGTCGTCGAGAAAACACCCTAAGGGCTCGTCCAGCGCGTTCATTTAATCAAAACTTTACACTTTACTTTGCGCATCTACCTGTATTTTCTTAACTTTACAACAGTTAAATCATCGAAAACCATTTTTACCATGGAAAACACCGAAAATCAAGGTACTCCGACCGGAGGTACCGATCCCAAAGTGATTGGCATTGTGTCGTACATCACGCTCATCGGCTGGATTATCGCACTTATTTTGAACAATCCGAAGACGGAATTCGCCTCTTTTCACATTCGCCAGATGCTGGGCATCATTCTGTTGGGCTTTGTGTGCGCGATTATTCCTCTTGTCAATCTAATTGCCTGGATTTTGCCGATGGTGCTCTGGATTATGGGGCTAATCAGCGCTGTCCAAGGGCAAATGAAGCCGGTACCGGTACTGGGTACTAAGTTCCAAGAGTGGTTTAAGTCGCTCTAAGGTTCCCTTTTCACCATTTAAAGTTAAAGAATTACAAACCGGAGGTAAGCGCATTATGGCGTTTGCTTCCGGTTTTTTTGTTATTTGCGCAGCTCCTTATTTACGGGCGCGCGGTTGTAATAATACTATTTTCAGTTGAAAATGACGTATTTATTTATGCTCAAAATCTTGTTTTTCAAAGCTTTACAAAACCATGAATCGGACTTCGCAAACCGTAAATGGCATTATACTTCGGCTGGCTCTGTCTGGTGCGCTTCGATGAGCCGAGACTGAATATCGTGCGGTACCGGGCTATATGCTGCAAAACGCTGCACAAACTTGGCGCGCCCCTGCGAGAGTGATCGCAAGGAAGACGAATAGCTATGCAACTCCGCCAAAGGCACTTTAGATATTATTTTCTGATAATGACCAGCAGCCTCCATGCCTTGTATAATGGCGCGGCGCGTTTGTAAATCGCCCATGATTTCGCCCATCACTTCATCCGAGCAAAGTATTTCTAAGTCATACACTGGCTCCAATATCTGTGGGGCCGCTTGCACAAAAGCCTGCTTGAAGGCCTGCGTAGCCGCCAGCATGAAAGCCATATCATTGGAATCAACCGGGTGCATCTTGCCATCGTAAATGCTTACGCGAATATCTTGGCAATACGAGCCAGTGAGCGGCCCCTCCTCCATTTTTTGCAAAATCCCTTTTTTGATAGCATTAGAAAAACGTTTGTCAATGGAGCCGCCTACCACACACCAATAATAAACCAACTTGCCGCCCCAGGGCAATGTGTCCTCCTCACGATCTTTCACGGTAAGCCCTTCGGGGTCGGGCATCCCGTCGTGGTAAGGCTCAACGCGCAGGTGCACTTCGGCAAACTGCCCCGCGCCGCCCGACTGCTTCTTGTGCCGATATTGCATATCCGCCGCTTTGGTAATGGTTTCGCGGTAAGGAATGCGCGGCTGAATGAATTCCATACTAATCCCATGCAACATTTCGATGCGGTGCTTGATAAGCTCGAGGTGCAACTGCCCCTGCCCGTGCAGGATGGTTTGCTTGAGCGCCTTTGATTGTTCTACAATGAGCGTGAGGTCTTCTTCGGCTATGGTATGCAAGGCTTTCATCAGCTTTTCCATTTCGGCTTTGCTGGGCGGATTGACCGCTACCCGAATGCGCGGCTCCGGAAAACGCATTGGTTCTACTTGATAATCAGCACCTTTTGCATTAAGTGTATTGTTGGTATGTGTATTTTTGAGTTTTACGGTCACCCCAATATCACCAGCTACCAACCGATTGACTGATTCGCGCTCCTTGCCGTTGGCAATGTAGATATTGCCGAAACGCTCGGCCCCGCGATTGTTGGCGTTGACCAATTCGTCGCCCGCATGCAATACCCCCGAATAGACCTTGAAATAGGACAACGTACCCACCCGTGGCTCCGACACCGTTTTGAAAATAAAAACCGTGGTGTCGCCCTTGGGGTCGCAGTTTAGGGTGCCGCCGCCCGCCAGGTCAGCCGGTGGCCGCTCACTGGGCGAAGGACAAACATCATTGATGAAACCCATAATCCGGCCGCTGCCCATATTCCGAGTGGAAGAACAGCAAAACACCGGAAAAATCTGCTGATGCGCAATAGCAATACGCAAACCTTTGGTGAGGTCTTCTTCGGAGAGGGTGCCTTCTTCAAAATAGCGCTCCATGAGGCCTTCGTCATTTTCGGCAGCGGCTTCTACCAGCGCGTTGTGCATTTCGCGGGCGCGCGCCAGCTCCGAGTCGGGTATGGGGTGTTTTTCGGGGCGGCCGCCTTCCGGCGAAAACACGTACATCACCATGCGCAGGGCGTCCACTATTTTATTAAAATCGGTGCCTTGATTGAGCGGATATTGCACAGGAATAACCTGATGACCAAAGCGGGCGCGGGCTTGCTCCAAGGTGGTTTCAAAGTCCGATTTTTCGTGATCTACCTGATTGATTACAAACAGGGCAGGCGTTTTGAAGGTTTCGATATATTCCCAGATTAGCTCGGTGCCTACCTCCACGCCGTTTTTAGCATTGAGCAACATCACCCCTACGTCGGCTACTTTCATAGCAGAAATTACCTCGCCGATAAAATCGTCAAAACCGGGCGTATCAATGATGTTGATTTTAGAATCTTTCCAAGCTACATGCATCGAAGCATCGAAGATAGAATTGCCCCGTTCGTGTTCAATTTCGGTATAATCCGACACGGTGGACTGTTCCTCTACGGTGCCTCGGCGGGTGGTTTGGCCGGCTTCAAACAGCATCGTTTCGGCAAAAGTGGTTTTGCCAGCGCTAGAATGTCCTAACAAAGCTACATTTCTGATGTTTCTGGTATCGAAATCCATACAAGGTGTTTTTTATTGGGTGAAAGAAATAATCCTCGTTTCGTTTGCCAATAAGAGCTGTGCAATATTGCCGCCAACGGGCAGCCATTGGCGGTTTGTAAAATTATCGCATGGTTGCTGCTCCGAGCAATGACTTATCGCACCGTCCGGGGTTTTGTATGTATTTTTTGCAAGCTAAAAAAGTCGCTTTTCTTACCTGTCCGGAATCTTGTTTCAAGTAGTCCAAAACAGGCGCAATGAAATTATGCAAATAATTGGAAAAGACAAAAAATGATGTGCAAAAGCAGCAGGTTTTTTTTTGGCAAGTGTAAAAAAAGGAAAAAATCGGCTTTGGGTGCAAATTTCCTATTTCAAAATTTGTAATATAAAAAAATCCATATAAATTTACTGCATGGAAAGGTGTGTTGTTCTATCCGCATCTTTCATAGAGCTAAATTCTATCTATTCTACATACGTTTTGCTGCGCTAAAGCATTGCAAACACAAGCCTTGAGAGGCCGTTTTCTGACATACGCTGAGAGAGCGCCTAACGGTTATTACGGAAAAGCCGAAGCGGTACAATACCTGCTTCGGCTCCGTTTTTTATGAAAAAGATGCTTTTTGGGTGTCGTTTGCCTTTTAATTATTGCCCAGAATCAGCGGCAGCCCGTCGCCACCACCACCTACAACGATGACTTTGGTATTGGGCGAATTGGCCAATTGCAGGGTAGCTTCGATGCCCTTATCGCGCAGGATATTGCTCGACAAACTGGCGTTCAGTATCTGGTTGGATTTGGCCTTGGCCTCAGCCTCGATGATGCGGCGCTCGGCTTCTTTGCGCTCCTGCTGTAGGATGTATTCGTACTTGAGTGCCAACTGCTCGGCTTGTATTTTCTCTTCGATGGCGGTTTTCACTTTTTCCGGCAAAGCGATATTGCGGATGAGCGTCGTGCGCAAGTCAATATAGTTGTTATTCAAGGTCGTTTCGAGGTCTTTTTGAATAATAGACTGCACCTCTTCGCGCTTGGTAGAATACAACTCTTCTGGCGAGTAGCGCCCGATAATCTTGCGTACCGAGGAGCGCATCTCCGGCCGTACCAACGAATTGATATAATCCTTGCCGAACTTCTCGTGCAAATCACCAATTTTACTGTACTTGGGGTTAACGCGCACCGTCACGTCCAATTGAATGTTCAGACCATTGCTGGAAAGCACGTCCATTGGCTCCTCTACTTGTTGCTCGCGCACATCGTACACAAACATGGTATTCCAGGGGGCAATCACATGAAAGCCCGAAGAATAGATCGTTTCTTTGTCCAAACCGCCCGAAAAACGCTTGAACAGAACGCCGCGCTGCCCGGCATCAATGGTGAGAAAGGTAGCATTGGAAAAAATCAGAATGATAATAAAAATAACAAAAACGACTACCCCGGTGGTAATTAATTTACTTTGTTTCATTGTATGTTTTACTTTAAATGGTTGAATGCATTAATTGCTTTGTAATAAACAACCCGAAATTTGCACCAGTTGTTTTTGTGGCATTGGCTGCCAATAACACGCCAACTTTCTTTGACAGACTAAAAGTATTAAGTTGTCGGCAGAAATACTAATTATTTCGACCAGACTACAGCCTGTAAATCTGAAATACCAAAAACCGCAGGACGAAAAAAATGTTTACCTTAGCGCTGTGTCTTATTTCATAAGAGCGGGCTGCGTATTAAAAAGCTGTCATTTGCTATTACAAATATAGTATTTGAGCTAATTTTTCGACGAAAGAATGCTGAGTAAAATACTCATTATCAAATTTTTATATTGCGAAAAGCACTCTCATTGCAATGCAGCAGTTTTCAAATACGCTTTTCCGGAATGCATGTTTTAGTACTTAAATCAATCTATCGAACACCATGAAAAACATCCTCGCTTTTGTAATCGTAGCTGCCACCATTATCGCCTGCGGCAATTCGAATAGCAATACAGGCACGGCCTCAGCCGCCAAAACGACCGCCGCGGCCGCTGGCCCCGATGGCGAAAAAATCTACAAGCAATACTGCGTCACCTGCCACGGGCTGTACGGCGATATGGGTGCCAGTGGCGCACACGACCTCACCGCCTCCGCCCTCACTGTGGAAGAACGCATTGAAGTGATTACCAATGGTCGCAATACCATGACCGGCTTCAAGGGCATTCTGAATGAAGAGCGCATCCAGGCCGTAGCCGAGTATTCTGTGAAACTGAAGAAAAAATAAACAGCTACTGACCCCGATTTGCAATTTTATAAAAATACATAAATTGCTAAAAATCAAACCAATATAATATGTCGCCCAAAATTTGGCGCGTGCTGGGCCTCATGTCGGGTAGCTCACTCGATGGCTTAGATATTGCCTTCTGCGAATTGCACTGGCAGGACGCTGCGCTCGCTCACTGGTCTATACGCCACGCCGAAACCATGCCTTTCACCGAAGAATGGCAGCAAGTGCTGCGCGAGCTCCCCTCGGCCAATGGGCACCAACTCATAGCCACGCACGCCCGATTTGGACATTATGTCGGACAATTGGTCAATCAATTTTTACAACAATACCCCGAAGATCCCGACTTCATCGCCTCGCACGGGCACACGATTTTTCACTTCCCCGACGAGCGCACGACCCTTCAAATCGGCGACGGAGCTGCCATTGCCGCTACGACTGGCTACCCTGTTATCAATGATTTTCGGGCTATGGACATAGCACTTGGCGGGCAGGGCGCACCAGTGGCGCCCATCGCCGACCGCTACCTGCTACCGGGCTACGATTTTTATCTCAACCTTGGTGGCATTGCTAATATCACTGCCCACACCGCTCAACGCTACATCGCCTTCGACATTGGCGGTGCCAATCAGGTGCTCAATGTACTCGCGCAGCAGCTCAATCTGCCTTATGATGCTGGCGGCGCGATTGCTGCCTCCGGCCAGCTCAACGAAAACTTGCTCACACAAGCCAATGCACTACCTTATCATCAACTCCTCTACCCCAAATCACTTGGCAACGACTGGGTGCAGGAGCAACTCATCCCGGTATTTATACATTTTGCCGCCAGCACTGCCGACAAGCTGCACACGGCTTGCATTTATACCGCTGTACAAATAGCTGCGGCTATCAAATTGATTATCAAACAAGAAAACTTGCAGCAAAATCATTATAAATTACTTGCTACCGGCGGTGGTGCACACAATCAGTTCCTTATGCAATGCATCCGGCAGGCCTGCGCGGAGGTAGCTCCCCTCGAAATTGTAGTGCCTAAACCCGAAATCATCAGCTTCAAGGAAGCGGCACTCATCGCCCTGATGGGAGTGCTACGGTTGGAGAATATGCCCAATTGCATTGCCTCCGTCACGGGCGCTTCACGCGACGCTATCGGCGGTGCTATTCATCAAGGATGGCGCAAAGTGCTGTAAATCAAACTTTAAAATTCAACAAAAAGTCTTTAACCAACTGGTCGAACAAGGGCCCTTCGCCAGCATGAAACCGCACTTCTACCGGCAGGGCAAACACCGGAAGCCGGTTATCCAAAATAAACTGCCGATGTGCCTCGAGGCGCACCGCATCTTTTTCCGTCGTGAGGATTATTTTTTTCTCGCCAGCCAAGCGCTCGAAAGTGCCTTTCACTTCCAACATATCTTCCGACGAAAACAGATGATGGTCTTCGTATTCGAGAATGGTGACGGTTTCTACCTTTTCCCGCAAATAATCCGTCAGATAATCCGTCCGGGCAATCGCTGACACCAAGAGGGCAGTCCATTCCGGCTGCAAATCAGCTACATAGCGCGCATCGAAGATAAAGTACGGCCGGCTATATTCATAATACGAAAAAAACACCTTTTGGTGCGGAAAAGGCTTGATTTCCAATAAGATACGCTCTCGATCCTGCACCGACAACTGCGGCGGGCATTTCGTCACTACCAGCACGTCGGCACGCCGATAGGCAGAGCGCCACTCCCGCAAACGACCGCTGGGCAGCAGCCAGTCACGCGTGAACAAATGACTGTATTCGGTGAGCAATATATTCAATCCCGGCTGCACCGCCCGATGCTGAAAAGCGTCATCGAGCAAAACCACTTGGGTTTCAGGCGCTTCCATTAAAATACGCGGCACCCCGAAGGCACGGCTTTCGGAGACCGTGACCGTCACCTCCGGAAATTTGCGCTTGAATTGCAAAGGCTCGTCGCCGGCCTGCTCGGCCGTCATCCGCGGATGCACCAGACGATACCCCTGCGATTTGCGGCCATAGCCCCGACTGAGGGTAGCTACGTGAATGTAATCTTTCAATAAACGAATTAAATACTCAATGTGCGGCGTTTTGCCGGCTCCACCCACCGAAAGATTGCCCACGGAAATCGTTGGTACACTGAATTGAACGCTCTTCAGCAGCCCCGTGCGGTAGGCCGCGTCGCGCAAACTCACGCCCAGCCCGTACAGCAGCGAAAAAGGTATGAGCAATATTCTGACGAGCAGGTTTTGTACCATGGTGCATCTATTTATAACATGCTAATAATCAGTAATTTAACAGTTTTTCAAAACAACATTACCAATTGCGCATTCTAAGCAACGTTTCCGGTCACAATACTCGTTTTTCAGTTGCAAAAGCGCCTGCGTATCATGTGCCGAATGCACGGACACGCCGAGCGTTTGCCATTTATCAATAATATGATTGCGCTCTGGCGGCAATTGTTGTAGCCATTGCAAAGCCCGATCTTGATAATGCTGCGCCGCGCGCAACCGACCGTACAAAAACACAAACGGCGCTACGGTATTGACAATCAGCAGCTGAATAGCGCTTTTACCGAGGTTTTTTCGGCTTTTTGGCGATTCCTTATCAAAAACATAGTGGCTCAGCCAATAGTTCGACAGCTTAAGTTCAAACATATTTTCCAGCTCAGTCACGTTGCTTGCTGCCAATACTTTGCTGAATAAATGCGCTGACTGAAAAAGCAACATGGCAAACTGCGCAATGCGTACCGTAGGAAAAGCGGCGGGCCGCAGCCGCATGAATTTCCAGCTTTCGCCTCGAATGGGTGTGAGGCTGTATTTGTGTTGTAAATGGGCATACTCCTTTTGCAATTGGCGCGGATAGGCATCGGAAAAATCATTCGCAAGCAGCCCGGCCTGCCCGAAAAGCAGGGCTTCCAACTGCAATAGATTATTTTTGTGCTTCAGCAAGGTGCGCAAAGGCGTGGATTTTGCCAATAGCTCGAAAGGCTCGGCATTGATACGCACCCCGAAACCCCGCGCCAGCGCTTGATAGAAAGCCGCTTCCCAGTCCTGTCCGGTTTGCGCCAGCATTTGCTCGAAAGCGTCGGTTTTTTGTGCCATACGCTCCACCAGCAAACGTTCTAACCACATTGTTTTGGTCAGCTCCGCTACTTGATAAAAATGATGCTGGCAAGGTATCCAGTGCTCATTATCAATCAATTGCAAATAAAATGCCGAGAGTCGAGGCGGCGTGAGGTTTTTCAATTCGAGGCAAGGAATGCGCTCACCATTGGGACGCAGTACCGGTTGGTCTTCCTCCAGTACCACATGCAGGATGACATTGTCATAAGCCCGGTCGTGCTGATGCCCGTGCGTTGGCCAGTCCGAAGCGCGCAAGTGCATTTCCACATTGCCCGCCCAGGTAGTATCGCCGATGCGGATGCGGGCATTGGTAAAGTCAGGGCCACTGTCCGTATTGTAAATGCCGGGTTGTAAAATCTGAATTGGCTCGCCTTCGGTGCTCTGCAGGTTGGTACTTTCGAGGCGCCGGGTACGCCAGAGGTAGTGCAAAAAGTCTTCGCGTATCATGGTGTAAACTGTTTTATAATTGGGACGAATATGCTTAGCCAGGGTCACATTTATTGGGATATTGGGATATTTTCAACAAGAAGAGAGGTATTTCAATTTAGTTAACTAATTGTTTTTAAGTGTTTTATAGGTCATGGGTGATAGCAATGTCTAAAATCTATAGTCTAAAATTTGATATCAGGCGTCTGAAAGAGTATTATAATAGCAAAAACATGCTTGCTCTGATACGTAATTTCCTGCCCACAATCGTCGGCACTTTCAGCAAAACCGCTATCTTGCCTCAAAAATTGAACACCTGAATATGAACACAACTCCGGGCTACACCCTAAACGACCGGCGCACCATTCGCGCTTGGGCTTTGTTCGACTGGGCGAATTCCTCCTTTGCGCTGGTGATTACCGCTGCTATTTTTCCGGCGTATTATGTGGCGGTCACCGACGATGTGATCCCCTTGCTCGGTGGCGAAATTTCCAATAGCTCGCTGTACGCCTACGCCATTTCAGCCTCGTACCTGCTCATTGCATTGTTTTCGCCGCTGCTGTCGGGCATCGCCGATTATGGCGGCCGCAAAAAGGCATTTCTGAAGTTTTTCACCACGATGGGCGCTATTGCTTGCTTGGGTTTGTTTTTCTTCAAAGGCATGGAGCAACTCACCTACGGTACATTAGTATTCATTGTAGCGATGATAGGCTTTGCGGGCGGGTTGGTGTTTTACAATTCGTATCTGCCGCTCATTGCCAGTGAAGACCGCTACGACGCGGTGAGCGCCAAAGGTTTTGCCTATGGCTACGTAGGCAGCGTTATCTTGTTGGTTATCAATCTGATAATGATTCAACAATACGAATGGTTTGGCTTCCCGGATGTAGGCGTCGCCACGCGCACAGCATTCCTGACGGTGGGGGTGTGGTGGCTGGGCTTTGCGCAAATTCCCTTTCGGCGGCTACCCAAAGATTCGAGAATAAAATCTGGCGACAGGCTGCTGGCCAAGGGTTTTCAAGAATTGAAAAAAGTATTCGCCAGCGTGCGGGGCGAGCGCAATATTCGGCGCTTTCTGCTGGCGTTTTTGTGTCTGAGCGCAGGCGTACAAACGGCCCTGTACTTAGCCGCTACTTTTGCCGAAAAAGAACTGGCCTTCGAAACCGCCGAGCTGATTGTGATTATCCTCCTCTTGCAAATTGTAGCTGTTGGTGGCGCTATTCTCGCAGCAAAACTCTCGGAGTGGAAGGGCAACAAAATCGCACTGCTCATCATCATGGCCGCATGGATGCTTACTTGCGCCTCGGCGTATTTTGTTGATGCCAAAATACAGTTTTACGCCATAGCAGTTTCGGTGGGCATTCTGATGGGCGGCACGCAGGCCTTAGCGCGCTCGACCTATTCCAAATTGCTCCCGGAAAATACGACCGATACGGCTTCTTATTTCAGTTTTTATGATGTGACAGAAAAAGTAGCCACTGTACTTGGCACTTTCAGCTTTGGTTTTATTGAATTCCTCACCGGCAGTATGCGCACCAGCGTACTGGCGCTAAGTGTGTTCTTCCTTTTTGGCATCTTGTTTTTACGAGGCGCGACGATTCGGCATTTGAAACTGTAAAACCGGACAAAAAAGTTTGCCGATTCGGTACCTTATTGTACGAAAAAAGCAAAAGTGTTGCTGATTGAGAGATAAAATTCTGTGATTTTTCCTATTTTGCCAAAAAAAAAGCAACATCATGGCAAATACCTTCGACAGAAGACAATGGCTGAAAACGGCTGGCATGGCTGGAGCCTTCTCCTTGTTTGGCGGCGCCACTGCATTGGCCAATCCTTACGAAACATCCCCCCTGCGCGTGGTGCGCAACAATGCCCCCAACGGCAACATCCGGCTGAGCGCCAACGAAAATCCGTTCGGACCTTCCAAAAAAGTACGCGAAGCAATGATGAATGGCTTCGATGAAATGTGCCGGTATCCGTACGCTTTCATCCGCGAAATGAGCGATATCATCGCCAAAAAACACGGCGTGACGCCAGAACACGTAGTACTGACCGCCGGTTCGGGCGAGGGGTTGAAAGCAGCGGGCCTTACCTACGGGCTGCACGGCGGCGAAATCGTGGCCGCACTGCCCACTTTTCTGGCGCTGATGGACTACGCGCAGCAATTCGGTGCTTATGTGCACTACGTACCCGTGGACGAGCAATTGGGGCACGACCTCGACGCGATGGAAAAACGCCTGACGGGCAATACGCGCCTTGTGTTTGTTTGTAATCCGAATAATCCAACGGGCACGATTTTGTCAGCGAGCAAAATGAAAAATTTCTGCGAAAACTTAGCCAAACGCACCGTCGTCTTTGCCGATGAAGCCTATTTTGACTACATCACCGAGCCTAATTACCCTTCGATGGTAGAATTGGTAAAAGCTGGGCTGAACGTTATTGTCTCTCGCACCTTCTCGAAAGTATATGGCATGGCTGGCATCCGGATGGGCTACATGATAGCGCGCCCGGACATCGCGCGGCGCCTGCGCGAAAATACCATGGCACAGGTGAGCGTACCGGCGCTGCTGGCGGCCAAAGCTGCGTTGGAAGACGATGAATTCTACCGTTTTAGTTTGCAAAAAAACGCGGAAGCCTTGCAGTTTTTGTATAAAAAATTGGACGAAGCGGGGCTGTCGTATGTAAAATCGCACGCCAATTTTGTATTTTTCAAAAGTGGTAAGGACATTCGGGAGCTGAATACCCTCATGGCGGCCAAAAATATTTACGTCGGGCGGCCATTTCCACCCCTGAACGACTGGTGCCGCGTGAGCACTGGCCGCATGGAGGAAATGCAGGCTTTCGCTAAAGCATTGAGCGAGGTGGTGTAATATCGCTTTCGGTTTCATCCATATCATTATATCTGCATTTGCAATTATAAAACCATGCGCTACCCCTTGCTCATATTGATCAGTCTGCTCATGGGTACTTTTCTGCACGCACAAAAAGCTCGTCCGGCAGCGCTTGGCATCCGCATCGGTGTGCTGCCAGCGGGTCCCTATAATGCCATTACAGATGTAGCAGGTATAAGCGTTGGACAGGTCACGCTCATCCACGGCGACAGTGTGCGCACGGGAGTAACGGCCATTTTGCCCCATACGGGCAATATTTTTCAGGAAAAGGTGCCAGCGGCTATTTATTTGGCAAATGGCTTTGGTAAATTGGTCGGCTATTCGCAAGTAGAAGAATTGGGCAATCTCGAAACACCTATTGTGCTCACCAATACCCTCAGTGTACCTACTGCTGCCGATGCATTGATTGATTATACGCTCACCCAGCCGGGCAATGCCCAAGTGCGCTCGGTCAATCCTTTAGTGGGCGAAACCAACGACGGCGGACTCAACGACATTCGCGGGCGACACCTGCGCAAGGAGCACGTACTGACTGCCATTGCTGAAGCAAAACCCGGCCCCGTCACCGAAGGAAATGTAGGCGCTGGTACTGGTACGCGTTGTTTTGGCTTCAAAGGTGGGATTGGCACAGCCTCGCGGCAGTTGCCAGCTAATTTGGGCGGTTATACCGTGGGCGTATTAGTACAAACCAACTTCGGCGGCGTATTGCAAATTGATGGCGTGCCGGTAGGCGTGGAGCTAAGAAAATTCTACCTGCAAGAGCAAATAGCGCAATCAGCCGACGGATCCTGTATGATAGTGGTAGCTACCGATGCCCCTTTGGATGCTCGCAACCTCAAACGGCTGGCCAAACGCGCCATGCTCGGGCTCGGCAAAACCGGCGGCATCGCCTCCAATGGCAGTGGCGACTACGTTGTTGCTTTTTCTACCGCAGCCCAACTGCGCGTGCCCTACCGCATGGACCGTCCGCTGCTGGCACAGGAAGTGCTACATAACGATGCTATCTCGCCCCTCTTTCTGGCGGTGATAGAAGCCACCGAAGAAGCCATCATCAATTCGCTTTTTGCGGCCCGCACCATGCACGCTAATGGCCACACCTCAGAAGAACTACCAGTGGACAAAGTGCTTGAAATGATGAAAAAATACAACCGTTTGCAACAATAAGCGCAGCCATCAACAGCAGTAGCCCATGTCTAAAACTGCCATTATCATACTCGCCGCCGGAGCATCAAGACGGCTGGGACGGCCCAAGCAATTGCTACCCTGGCAAGGCGAAACCCTCCTCATGCGCACCATCCAAACGGCCTTGGCCACACCCTGCCGCCCGGTATCAGTGGTCTTGGGTGCACATGCTGGCATCATTCAGCCGAGCATCGAGCATTCGGAAATACAAATCGTTTTGAACCCGGAATGGCAACAAGGCATGAGCACTTCACTCAAAATAGGTTTGCAAACGCTGCTTGCCGCAAATATCAACCTCGAAGCCGCGCTCTTGCTCGTAGCAGACCAACCCTTGCTGAGCACTGCTCATCTCCAACAATTACTCGCCCAACCACTCGACACAGGCGGCATGGTAGCTTCTTTTTACAATGGCAAAGCGGGCGTACCCGTTTTGTTCCATCGGCGCTGGTTTTCAGCATTGCTCAACCTAAGCGGCGACCAAGGCGCCCGCACCCTGCTGGCCCGACACGAGGCGCAAGTACAGACCGTCCCTTTTCCAGCAGGAGCCTTCGATATTGATACGCTTGAAGATTATGAAAAATTGATGCCCGATTACTGAGCCAGGATACTTATTTTTGCGCTACAAATTGCGGAAAGCAAACCACCAAAAACAACCATACCACCATGACTATTCACCGCGAAGGCTACCTGATTATTGGCATTACCGCTATCCTTTTAATTGGTATCAATCTGCTGGCGCTACAACTACCCGTTTGGCTCGAAACCCTCATTGCGCTCTTGTCTGCGGGGTTCTTTTTGCTGGTTTTACAATTCTTCCGGCATCCTCGGCGCCCGCTTCCGGCAGCCGACAACCGCCTCGTGTATGCCCCTGCCGATGGCAAAATAGTAGTGATTGAAGAAGCCTACGAGCCAGAATATTTTCAAGACAAACGCCTGCAAATCTCCATTTTTATGTCGCCACTCAATGTGCACGTCAATCGCAATCCGGTGAGCGGAGTAGTCAAATACAAACAGCACCATCCAGGAAAGTATCTTGTAGCTTGGCACCCCAAGTCTTCTACCGAAAATGAGCGCACCACCGTCGTGCTGCACAATGGCTCCACCGATATTCTCCTGCGCCAGATAGCCGGAGCCGTGGCCCGCCGCATTCGCAATTATCTTCAGCCCGGCCAGCCAGTAGTGCAAGGCACCGAAATGGGTTTCATTAAATTTGGTTCGCGCGTGGATGTGTTTTTACCCCTCAATGCCGAGGTGCAGGTGCGCATCGGGCAGGCGGTGAAAGGCAATGAAGATGTGTTAGCTAAACTTCTCGGTTGAAGCGATTTATACGATTTACGATTTACGAAGTCCGATTTACGATTTTTTAAGGTGTTGAAAATCAGAATTTTAAACACCAACAAACACCTCACGTTCACTTGAAATCGGCATTATACGGATTTTAATGAGAAATGAGGTGTATTTTTGCGAAATTTTCATTTAAATTTGCTGGGTAGCTCAATATTGGATAGTTAAGCTGTTTGCTATTAAAATTCGCATAATACCAATTTTAATGAGTTGTGATGTATTCATGGTTTTATAACTATTTGACTATCAATGCAGTTCAGCGCTCACTGATAGCCAAATCACTGTTGCATTGGTATAAAATAGTATAACACTATGATTTGCAAAGTGCGATTCGTGCTTATTGCAAAAAAACCTAATCAAGAACCTTTTTCATGACTATAATATATTGGAGACCGGAAGTACTATTTTAGGCTTCCGGTTTTTTGTTTCAGGCTACTTTTTCCGCTAAGGCAGCGGCTTTTACGGCAGCAGCTACGCGCCAGGCCACCTGCTCGTCGAGGCTGGGCGGTATGATCAAGTCCTTGCCGGGTTTGGCTACACACTCAGCAATGGCAAAGGCTGCGGCCATTTTCATCGCTGGCGAAATACACTTTGCTCTGGCATCGAGTGCACCCCGGAACACCCCTGGAAAACCAAGTACATTATTCACTTGATTGGGCAAATCGCTGCGGCCCGTACCCACAATGGCTGCGCCGCCTTTGTATGCTTCATCGGGCATGATTTCGGGAGTAGGATTGGCTAAAGCCAGAATAATGGCATCTTGGGCCATGGTACGAATATCATCAGCGGTCAATAAATCACCGACGCTAACGCCGATAAACACATCCGCATCGCGCAGGGCATCTTGTACCGAGCCTTTTACGTTGTGCCGATTGGTGTAAGTAAGTGCATCCCGTTTGGAGTCATTAAGGTCTTGACGATCAGCTTGCAAAATGCCTTTGGTATCGCAAATAATAATGTCCGCCACTTCCACGCTATGCGCCGCACCGGTGTAGTCCACCCCTTTGAGCAAACGCGCGATGGCAATACCGGCTGCTCCGGCTCCATTAATGACTACCCGTAGTTCCGACATTTTTTTATCCACCACTTTCACCGCATTGAGCAAGGCAGCAAGCACCACAATGGCTGTGCCGTGCTGGTCGTCGTGAAAAACAGGGATGCCGAGGTCTTGCAATCGGGCTTCCACTTCAAAGCTGCGCGGCGCAGCGATGTCTTCTAAATTGATACCCCCAAATACCGGCGAGATGAGGCGCACCGTTTCCACAATTTTGTCCACGTCTTGCGAGTCAATGCAGATGGGAAAGGCGTCAATATTGGCGAATCGTTTGAATAACAGTGCTTTGCCTTCCATGACGGGGATAGCGGCCCGCGCGCCAATGTTGCCCAATCCCAGTACAGCTGAGCCATCGCTGACCACGGCGACCATATTGTTTTTGATGGTATAATCCCAGACGGACTCCGGATTGCGGTATATTTCCATGCAGGGTTCGGCCACGCCGGGCGAATAAACCAGCGAAAGCTGTTCTTTGGTTTGCACATCAATTTTGGGGGAAATAAGGATTTTTCCTTTTAAACGTTTGTGCAGCAAGAGCGATTCTTCAAAATAGTCCATAATTGAATTGGGTTTTGGCCATGTACTTAGAGGGTAGGGCATGTGCTGGCGCAAAGCGCTGTTGCACCTTTCTCGGCTGGCAAAGGTCGGGAAAATTTCTCATGTATGGACATGAATCAGGCTTGAAAAACCAAATGGACGTTTTTTTTGAGCAATATCTCAATGGTCAAGGCGCACTTTCTGTCGGTTGGCTTTGCGCTCGGCGAGGCGTTTTTTGGCGCGGAGGCGTTTGTTGCGATCGGCTACATAGGCGCTGGCGGCGGGGCGTTCTTTCACTGGGCGCAGGGCCTTACTGATCAGGGCATCAAACTTTTTGATGGCCAGCATTTTGTTTTGCAATTGCGAGCGACTGGCCTCAGCTGCTACCTGTAAAATACCTTCTCGATTGATACGATTGGCCAATACCTCCAATATTCGCTGCTTGTCCGCATCATTCAGCACCGCCGAATCCGGTACATTGAAGAGCAATTCTACCCGCGTCGCTACTTTATTGACGTGCTGGCCGCCGCTGCCAGAGCTGCGCGAGGTACGAAAGGTCAATTCGCCGTGCAAGGCATTCGTCTTCATTTTGTAAAAACGGTTTGGTTTTGATTAAATGCGTCAACAAATACTTTATTCAATAAGTTTCTCATAAAAGCTACATTGGTGTAATTGTAGTCAATGGCGCGTGGTTTCGCAGCTTACATTACACCTTAACAGCAGCCAAAGCGAGGATAAAAATTAACTTTGCCGCGCATTGCTTTTTGCGAAAAAAATTGAACAAGCTAGCTTCCTGGCTGTTCTATTTTCAATACTTATTGAAAGTTTTAAAAATTGACAAATTATGTACAAAAGACGTGCTATTGTGTGGTTTCGGCAGGATTTGCGCCTGCACGACAACGAAGCGCTGACCGAGGCGCTGCGTCATGCTGATGAAGTGATACCGGTGTACGTCTTTGACGAACGATTATTCCAGGGGAGCACTCGTTTTGGCTTTCCAAAAATTGGTAAATACCGGGCAAAATTTATCCTTGAAAGTGTAGAAGACTTGCGGCGCTCTTTGCAGCGGCTGGGGAGTCGGCTCATCGTTCGGGTAGGCAAGCCGGAGGAAGAAATATTCCGCATTGCGCAGGAGGTGAAGAGCAGTTGGGTATTTTGCAATCGAGAGCGCACCTACGAAGAAGTGCAAGTACAGGACGCCTTAGAGCAGCAGCTTTGGTCTATCGGGCAGGAGATTCGCTTTTCGCGGGGCAAAATGTTGTACTACACTGCCGATTTGCCATTTCCGGTGACGCATACCCCGGATGTATTCACCCATTTTCGCAAAGAGATAGAGCGCTACGTGCGCGTACGCGAGCCACTGCCAGTACCGACCGACCGCGATTTTGCGCTGCTGACAGTAGCCGTAGAGCCGAGCGAGCTACCCACTTTGCAAGATTTCGGACACGAGCCTTTCGAGCCAGATGCCCGGGCAGTCATTGATTTCAAAGGCGGAGAGAGCGAAGGGCTGCGGCGGCTACATTACTACCTTTGGGAAACCGATTTGGTGAAAACCTACAAAGAAACCCGCAACGGGCTGCTTGGCGGTGATTATTCGTCGAAGTTTTCGCCCTGGCTGGCGCAGGGTTGCCTGTCGCCCAAGCAAGTTTACCACGAGCTAAAGCGCTTCGAGGCGGCCCGAGGTAGCAATGAGTCCACTTATTGGTTGTTTTTTGAATTGCTGTGGCGCGACTTTTTCCGTTTTATGGGCAAAAAACACGGCAACAAAATATTTTTCAAAGGAGGTACGCGTGGCGAAGCCGACCCGCGCCTGCGCGACAACGAGCAGCTTTTCAGCCAATGGGCCGAGGGCCGCACCGGTGTGCCTTTCATTGATGCCAATATGCGCGAACTAAACGCAACGGGTTTTATGTCCAACCGCGGACGGCAAAACGTAGCCAGTTTTTTGGTGAAAGACCTGCGCATCAATTGGCAGATGGGTGCCGAGTATTTTGAGTCGCTGCTGATTGATTATGATGTATGTAGTAACTGGGGCAACTGGAACTACGTGGCTGGCGTGGGTAGCGACCCCCGCGAAGACCGCTATTTCAACATCCTCTCGCAGGCGCGCCGCTACGACCCGCAGGGCGAATACGTCAAATGCTGGATACCAGAGCTAACCGGATTGCCCGTTGATAAAATTCATCAGCCGGACTTGCTATCGTACAAAGAGCAAGAAAAACTGCATGTGAAAATAGGCGCAGACTACCCCAAAGCAATGATAGCCACCTCAAAGTGGCGGTAAATCTGTCTGTAACTTATAATGGCAAAAAAAACGCCCGCCGGAGTCATCATTATATGGTTTCGGCGGGCATTTTGTATTCGGAATAGCAGCGCAATAGCTAAAGTTTTAACAGCCTAATTACCAGCGCAGCTCTCACTTCTGCTGCATACCGGCTATGCACTTTTCTGACTATTTGAACCGAATATCGCCCTCAATTTTGGCTTTGCCATCCATCATATCGAGCAGAGAAGCAGAAACCGTTACCTTATCGCCTTCTACTTTAGCACCAGGAATACCCGCTTTGCGCACCTTGCCCGGCAGGTGATAAACGGTCGTATATTTGGCTTCGCCGAGAAACATTTTCATCATTTCCATGCTTTCGTCCTCGTCTTCGCTGGGTGCTGCTTTAGGTGCAGGCAGGCGCGTCAGCGTATTTTTTTTCATAGCAAACAAAGCCGTACTGCCCGTCATCATACCGCCGCCGAGGCCGCCCATTTGTTGGCTGGCACCAATTTTGTCCATCACTTGTCCAATTTTGTTGATGTCCTCGATTTTGTTAAATGGCAATTCCATGCGGATGAGCATTTGTCCTTTTTCTTCGCTCATGGTCAGTTTCATCAAGGCATTCTGAATGAGTTGGCGCTCGGCGGCGCTCAAGTCGGCGGCTTCCGGCACGTCGCGGAAGAAAATGGTAGTGTCTTTTTCCATTGACAATTCGGTCGCACCGGTCTCTTCCTTGAGCGATTCTTCCATCATGCTTTTCATGAATGGATCGCTAAACATGGCGCTCATGTCCATGGTGACGAGGTATTTTCCTGAGCCGTTTTTATTGAGGAATATTTCCTCCACGATATCAAAGCAACCGGTGGTCGTAAACAGCAGGCCGAAGCCCAACAGCAAAGCAAACATTTTTTTCATGTCAAATCTTTTGAAGTGTTTAAAAGGTATTCAAATGTAAGGGTTTTCTATAGAACAGAATGGATGAACGCTCAAAATAAGCGCTTTATTTTAAAAACTATCTCCGGGCTAAGGCGTTGTTTAGTTTTGTTGAACAAATGTGGAAAACATCCGACGCTTTCCGAAATTAAGATACATACACGTACAAAATACAGCATCCGATGAATCATGCCCGTACATTAGGCGAGCTGCGAAAAAGTGGCTATCAACCCCGCTCTATTAAGGAAGAACTCCGACAAAATCTCGTGCAAAAACTCAAGCGCAAGGAGCGTGTTTTTGAGGGTATCATTGGTTTCGAAGATACGGTTTTGCCCGACATTGAGCGGGCGATACTCTCGCGGCACAACATTTTGCTGCTGGGCTTGCGCGGGCAGGCCAAGACCCGCATCGCCCGATTGCTCGTCAATTTGCTCGACGAATACATCCCGGTGGTGGCTGGCAGCGAACTCAATGACGACCCTATGCAACCGATTTCGCGCTTTGCCCACGATCTCATTGCCGAACAAGGCGACGAAACGCCCATCACTTGGCTGCACCGCAGCGAGCGCTATGTAGAAAAATTAGCGACCCCCGACGTAAGCGTAGCTGACCTCATCGGCGATGCGGACCCCATCAAAGCGGCCACCCTGAAACTACCCCTGAGCGACGAGCGCGTGATTCATTTTGGCTTAGTGCCCCGCGCGCACCGCAGCATTTTTGTGATCAATGAATTGCCCGATTTGCAGGCGCGTATTCAGGTTTCGTTGTTCAATATTTTGCAAGAAGGCGATATTCAAATTCGAGGTTTCAAACTACGGCTCCCGTTGGATATCCAGTTTCTTTTCACAGCCAATCCAGAAGATTATACCAATCGCGGCAGCATCATCACGCCGCTCAAAGACCGTATCGAGAGCCAGATTTTGACCCACTATCCGAAAACTATTGAAATTGCTCGTCAGATTACGCAGCAGGAGGCCCAGCTTCCAGCCGAACAGCGCCAGACGGTGCAGGTGCCAGATTTATTGCAAATTTTGTTAGAGCAAATTTCCTTTGCCGCTCGTGAAAGCGAATTTGTGGACGAAAAAAGTGGCGTGTCTGCCCGGTTGAGTATCTCCGGCTTTGAAAACCTGATGAGTACAGCCGAACGTCGGATGCTGCTGAATGCCGAAAGCACTACTACGGCACGCCTTACAGACTTTTGGGGCGTGATTCCCGCCATTACCGGTAAGGTAGAATTGGTGTATGAAGGCGAGCAGGAGGGCCCCTACGCAGTGGCGATGGCGCTGCTAAGCATGGCCACCAAAACCGTATTTTTAGATCATTTTCCCAATCCTGACAAGCTCAAGCGCGGCCGCGAAAGCGATCCCTACGGCACTATTCGGGCTTGGTTTTCCGGTGGCAATGCTATAGAACTGCTTAATGATGTCAGCGATAAAGATTTTCGGGCAGCTATGGACAAAGTGGCCGGTCTGCGCAAGTTGGTAGAAAAAACCCTCAAAATACAAGGCGATGAAGTTTATACCTACATGGAATTAGTGCTGCACGGCTTGTCAGAGTTTAATGTAATTAACAAAGACATTGTAGAAGCCCGCCTGACCTTCCGGGACATGCTGGCCGATATGCTGGGCGACAATCTGTTTGATGACGACGGCGATAACTACAATTGAATTGCATCGTCGTTTCTTTTGAAATTTTATCCCGTTTTTTTGCAACCACGTCGCTGTTTCAATCGTCTCAGGTCGAAAATAGTCGGTGCTTTCTTGGGTGCTTCTTACCTTTGCCCCTGATTTTCAGCAAGAAGCATCCGAAGTATGGAGGACGAAGACCTACAAATGATAGAAGCCGTTTTGCAGGGCAACCAGCCGGCATTTCAGCAGTTGGTGGAGCGATACCAGCATTTCGTCTTTACTATTGCTTTGCGTATTGTAAAAAGTAGGGAAGAAGCCGAAGAAGTGGCACAGGACGTGTTTTTGAAAGTGTATAAAACGCTGGGGCAGTTTGAAAAAAAGTCGAAATTCAGCACCTGGCTCTACACCGTCGCCTGGCGTACGTCTATTGACCAAGCACGCCGCAAGCAAATACTGACCGATTCAATTGACGACGAGGAAGGTGCCTTTTGGCAAATAGCCACCCCCGACGAAACGCCCTTGCAAGCCGTACAACACAGCGATTTGCAACAACAATTGCAACAGGCAATTCAGCAATTGCGCCCCGACGACGCGGCCCTGATTACACTGTACTATCTGAACGAAAAATCCGTTAAGGAAATAGCCGATATCACCGGGCTAACCGAAACCAATATCAAAACCAAGCTATACCGTACCCGAGAGCTGCTGCGCGAATATCTCGATGCACAACTCCAAGAGGAAATAAAAGATATGCTATGAAAGCGCAGGATAAACAACACCTCTGGCAACAACTCGACGGAGAACCGACGGACTCCGGACGCGCGCAGCCGCCGCGCCGCGCTACAGAACTCGATACCGAGTGGAAAACCCGCCAGTTGCTGCACCATAGCTTGCAAAAAATGGAAGCCGAGCAACCTTCCATGCGTTTTGTAATGAATGTCATGGACCGCTTGCCGCAATTGTACAAAAAAATTACCGTGCAACCCCTCGTACATCCGCGTTGGGTGCACGCTTTCCTGTATATGCTGACCGGAGCTGGGCTGCTGTACGTTGGGGTAGTGGTGCACTATGTACAAACCGCCGAAGATGCCGCTGTCAATTTGTCACCTACCATAGATTGGCTGCTACAGTTTTTTGCCCTTTTGCCTGCCCAAAGCTGGGGCATGATGGCCATTCTTTGCGCGTCCTATCTTTTTTTCGTGCTACTGGATCGGCATTTGCGTAAGCGTTTTTCCAAAACTGATGCGTCTCCTCCAAAAGAAAATTCCATCTAAGCAATTGATGTCGTTGGGTTTAATCTCATTTTTTTGGTTTTTTTCTGATTTTCTCTTTACTTTTGAAAAAAACCTGAAACCCGTATGATACTTATCGTTGGCGGCACAGGTACGCTGGGGCGTATCACCGCACAAATGTTATTGGAACAGGCGCTGCCGGTTCGCGTCATGGCACGTAATACAGACAAGGCAGCCGAACTGCGCCACCTCGGCGCGGAAGTAGTGCAGGGCGATCTGACCGATCGGGCCTCATTGGAGCGTGCCTGCGAAGGGGTAGAAAAAATCTTCTCGGCGGCGCATGGGCTGCTGGGGCGCGGCAAAAATGCTTCGCTCTGGGTGGACGATCGAGGGCATCGGCAACTGATTGATATCGCTGCGAAAAATGGCGTGCAGCACTTTGTTTATACTTCGGTACTGGGAGTGCGTGCCGACCATCCGGTGGCGTTTTGTCGCACTAAATATGCCGTAGAGGAGTACCTGCGCCAGAGCGGCCTGTCCTTCACGATACTGCGGCCATCGGCATTTTTTCTGCCGCACGCTACGCTGGTGGGCGAGCCGATTTTGCAAAAAGGCAAAACAAATGTGCTGGGACAGGGCGATGCGGTACGCAACCTTGTAGCCCCGGAAGATGTAGCCGCTTTCGCGGTAATGGCGCTGACGGATGAGCGGCTGCGCGGGGAGACCATTCCCATTGGCGGGCCGGATAATCTGAGCAACAACCAGGTGGCGACCCTGTACGGTAAAATTGCTGGCGTGCAGCCCAAAATCAGTCATCTGCCGCGCGGTGTGCTGCGGGTGATGGGCACGCTCATTCGACCTTTTCACCCGGGCATTAGCAATATTATGCGCTGGAGTTTGTATTCCGATACCGTAGAAGAGCCTTTTGACAATAGCGCTACGCTGCAAAAATACCCCGTGCAGATGACCAACCTCGAAGATTGGGCGCGGAAGCGGCTGTAGCCAAAGACACAAGCGGCGAAGCTCGACAGTAGGAATACGCAAAATTGCCACACCACTATGGAATCATTATCAACATCTTTTCGGAAAAAGCTGATGGCAAAAATGCCTGTAGTATTAGCGCTGCTGCTCTTACTGTTAGAAAGCTGCCGTACCGGTTGTGGCTGTCCTATGCACTGAATGCGGTGGTACATTTTTGAAAAAACAAGCTGTTGCGGTGCAATCCCGGCAGACTGTTTTATCTTTGCTTTCTTGTTTTCAATCATTGGTAGCACAACAATTTATTGACTATTTGCCGTATGCTAAACCGAACGCAGCCGCCCCTCATCCGGGAAATTGATTTTCTGCAACTTCCGCCAGTAGAAATATTCACATTGGACAACGGCATACCCGTTTATGTCGTCAATATGGGCACGCAGGAAGTACTCAAATTAGAGTTGATCTTCTTTGCAGGGCGTCCTTTCGAGCAGAAGCAGTTGGTCGCGCGCGCCACCGCCGCCATGCTCAAGGAAGGCACTCGCAGCTACGATTCGGCGGCTGTAGCCGAAATTTTTGATTTCTATGGCAGCAGTTTTCGTACGCCATTCAATACAGACACCGCCAATGTTGAGTTGCACAGCCTCAACAAATACTTCGAGCAGGTGCTGCCGGTGGTAGCAGAAATATTGGCCGAGCCGAGCTTTCCGCAAAAAGAATTAGACACCTTCATTCGGGTCAACCAGCAAAACCTGCAGGTGGACCTCACCAAAAACGACACCGTAGCTTACCGGATGGTCACCGAACTCATTTTCGGGCCCGAGCACCCTTATGGCTACAATAGCTACCCCGAGACCTACGGCGCCCTGTTGCGCGAAGACTTAGTGCAGCATTACGAGCGCTGCTTTACCGCCGGCAATTGCAAAATAGTACTCAGTGGCAAAATAGACAGCCAAATACTATCCGCGCTCAACCAGTACATCGGGCAGGCCATTCGACCCGGAGCCGCTCTGACCGCCCAACCGCAGCGCCAGCCCTCCACCACGCGCCGTATGCACATCCACCACCCGGACACCGTGCAGAAAGCCATCCGGCTGGGCCGCGATATGTGCAATCGTTTCCATCCCGACTACCCAGGGATGTACATGGTCAATACCATACTCGGCGGCTATTTCAGCTCGCGCCTGATGGAAAATATCCGTGAGGACAAGGGCTATACCTACAATATTTATTCTACCCTCGACACGATGTGCTTCGACAGTAGTTTCCACATTGGTACCGAAGTAAATAACGAATTTGCCAATCAAACCCTCGACGAAGTCTATCGGGAAATGGAGCTCCTGCGCCGCGAGCCAGTGGACGCCGAAGAGATGGCCATGGTGCGCAATTATGTAATGGGCGGCTTTCTGACTATGCTCGACGGGCCTTTCAACGTATCGGAAGTAGTGAAAACCATTGTCACCGAAGGGCTACCGATGGATTATATCGAAACCTTGACCCGCGCCTTGCAAGCTATCACGCCCGACGATATTATGGAGCTTTCGCAAAAATACCTCAACCCGGACGACTACTGGGAAGTGATCGTTGGCGAAATGAAGGATTGATGACATTTTTTAATATAAAAATTTTGAACGCAAGTATTTGATAATCAATTTTTTAGACAATAATTTTTTTATTGAGAACACCCAATATTCTGCCAACAGGCTCTGGGTTTTAAAAAAAGTAGGTGCACCGATGGCATTTTAAGCAAAGCGTAACACTTTAATTCTAAAGGATTTTTATAAGAATAACCTTTCTTTTTCCACAAAATTTCTTTTGCTTTGCGCCTGAAATGCTGCTTTTGCAAAAATAATCCTCAAAAGCACGGCATTCAGCAGTAATGTTGTTATCTTTCAAACAAAAGACATTTTTTAATCCTGACAACTAAAAAACCGGAGGGCATAACATAAATGAAACTATTTAGCTTCTTTAAGCAGGAACTGGCGATTGACCTTGGCACCGCCAATACCCTCATCATACAAGACGGACAAGTAGTAGTGGACGAACCATCTATTGTGGCGATCAACCGAAAAACGGGCGAAACCATTGCGGTGGGTACCAAGGCCATGCAGATGCACGAAAAAACCCACGAGGATATCAAGACTATCCGACCGCTGAAAGACGGTGTGATTGCAGATTTTCAGGCGGCCGAAAGCATGATTGAAGGTTTTATCAATATGATTGGCGGTCGGCGGCGCTTTTTTTCGCATCTTAAAATGGTGATTTGCATCCCTTCCGGCATTACCGAAGTAGAAAAACGCGCCGTATTCGATTCGGCTGACCATGTGGATTCCAAAGAAACCTATCTTATTCACGAACCAATGGCGGCGGCACTCGGTATCGGTTTGGACGTAGAAGAGCCGGTGGGCAATATGATCATTGACATCGGAGGGGGCACCACCGAAATTGCCGTTATTGCATTGGCTGGTATCGTAGCCGACCAGTCTATCCGTATTGCTGGCGACGAGCTTAACAGCGACATTATCAGCTACATGAAGCGGCAGCATAATATTCTAATCGGCGAAAGAACCGCCGAGCAGATCAAGATTCACGTTGGCTCCGCGCTGCAGGAGTTGGACAATCCGCCGGAGGACTATGCAGTAAACGGCCGCGACCTGATGACGGGCATTCCAAAGCAAATCAAAGTGTCGTACAGCGAAATCGCACACGCTATTGATAAATCTGTTTCTAAAATAGAAGACGCCATCCTGAAAGCATTAGAGACCACACCGCCGGAGCTGGCGTCGGATATCTACCGCACAGGGCTTTACCTGACGGGCGGCGGTGCCTTGCTGCGCGGATTGGACAAACGCATTGCACAGAAAACCAAACTGCCGGTGCATATCGCCGAAGACCCCCTGCGCGCCGTAGTACGCGGCACCGGGCTGGCACTCAAAAACACGCATCGCTATTCGTTTTTGATTGATAGGAAGAGCGTATAATGTCTTCTTATCTAATTACTTATGCTTAGTGGGGCGTTCAAAAAGTTGCAACCATGGGAGGTTTCCTTCAGTTTTTATTTCAAAATAGCAGTACCTTTCTGTTTCTGCTACTGGAGGCACTTTGTTTTTATATGGTTGTGCGCTTCAATGATTCGCAGCGGGAGATCTATCTCAGCACTGCCAGTATCTACGCCGGTAGTATTAATAAAACGATAGATAATGCGACCAATTACCTCTGGCTGAAATCGGATGTGGACGAGCTGATGCGAGAAAATGCGCTGCTACGGCAACAATTGCACCAAATGGCCCTACTCAGAGGCGACTCACTGCTCGGTGATTCGCTCTCCCGCGAGGATGTAGCGGCCTTTCTGCGCGATACGCTACCAACCGATTCTCTGCGCAACAGTTTTGTGTTTGTACCCGCCAATATTATCAACAACTCGATTGTCGCTCAAGATAATACACTGACCATTGACCGCGGCCGACGCGATGGCGTGGCTTCGGGCATGGGCGTCATTAGTAATAATGGATTGGTGGGCATTGTTATGAAAGTATCCGATCGTTATGCTACTGTGATGTCTTTATTACATCGCCAAACGCGCATCTCGGCATCCATTCGGCGCACGGGCTACTTTGGCGTACTGCGCTGGGGCGGCGAGAGCTCCCGATATATGTATTTAGACGCCATTCCACGGCATGAAAAGGTGTATCTCGGCGATACTATTCAGACCAGCGGCTACTCCAATATTTTCCCATCCGGCATCATGGTTGGGTTGGTGCATAAAATTGATACCTTACCCGGTGATAATTATTATAATATTGAGATAGAATTGAGCACCCCTATGGCCAAACTGCAAAAAGCTTACGTCGTGAAAAGTTCTGCCCGCGATGAAGTGCGCCAGTTGGAGCAACGCTAAGCCCAACAAACTAATCGCAACTTTTTCTATCCACGTATTAACAAAAGTCATTGTGCGCCAAGATTTTCCCCCTTATATTTATTGGTAAAACCGATAATATGATACGGGGCATTTTTCTTTTTCTGCTGCTGCTGCACGGGCTGATTCATTTGACCGGATTTGCAAAAGCCTTCAAACTGGCGGATATTCCACAATTGACCTTGCCAATTACGCGTACAGCGGGTGCGCTGTGGTTGCTGGCGGCGCTGTTATTTATCACGGCGGCTGTGTTGTTGGTTTTACAAAACAATTACTGGTGGCTACTTGCCATTCCGGCGGTGGTGCTATCGCAGGCGCTAATTATTGGGGCTTGGGCCGATGCCAAATTCGGCACCATTATCAATGTCATTGCCATAGCAGGCATCGTCTTGGGCTGGGCCCATTGGAACTTTCAGCGCCTTGCCGCGCAAGAACGCCAAGCACTGCTGGCAGCAAATACCCCAACGATAGAACAAATAAGCGCTGAGCACCTTGCTGGGCTACCCCCCGTAGTGCAACGCTGGCTTACGCAAGCCGGAGTCATTGGCCAGCCGCGCATACACACCATTTATTTGCAACAACGCGGCACCATGCGCACCGCACCGGACGGCCAATGGATGCCTTTTGTGGCCGAGCAGTATTTTACAACCGACCCGCCCGGCTTCGTCTGGACGGCCGAGGTACAAATGATGCCGCTGCTCCGGCTGAAAGGTATTGATATCTACCGCAAGGGGCGGGGGCAGATGCGCATCAAAGCGCTGGCCTTAGTACCGGTAGTAAACGCGGCCGGCCCTGAAATTGACCAGGGTACGCTGCTGCGCTATCTTGGCGAAATCTGCTGGTTTCCAACGGCTGCGCTGCACGATTATATCCGTTGGGAACAGATAAACGAACACACGGCCCAAGCCACCATGCACTATGGCGAAGTAACGGCTTCTGGTATTTTTACATTTGATACTGCTGGCGATATGCAAAGTTTTACGGCCAATCGTTATTATGAGCGCAAGGAGGGAGCTACATTAGAGCGCTGGCACATACAAAATACGGCTATTGGTGAGCTAAATGGAGTGCGTATGCCCGTACAATCGGAAGTGACCTGGCAGCTTACCGAAGGCGGCTATACCTGGTTAAAGCTGGAAATTGCCGATATACAGTATAATACCATTTACGATTTACAAAGTCCGATTCACGATTTTGTAAAACAAGCTTTTGAAAATAAATAAGTACATCATTTCCAATTGAAAAGGGTATAATATCGCTGTAATAACAAATAGCGAATGACGTAACCGGCCAGTCTATTTTAGGCATACATCAATCGTAAATCTATAACATAACCCCCACTTTTACTTTATTTTACGCACATTGCCTGGTAGCGGTGCTACAATTACATTGCCCGATCCTTTTTCAGCGTAGAATATGTAGCCGCTGTTATTACCCAGAATTCTTACATTTACACTTTCATTATTTTGAAAGGTAATAATGTTAGGGGTTGAAAAATTATTACTTTCAAGAATCGTTTTCATTTTAGCACCACCGCCGAACCCAAAACCTATAAAAGCCGAAAAAATAATCCATCCGGAAAAGACAATCCACACCATCTGCATAGAATAATTTTTCAGCAAGGGGCTGAGGTATTTAGTATTGCCTTCTCGGTTCGATTTTGCTATTTTTTTATCTATCCATTTTAGGTAAAAATATAATAATGTCGGCATTAATATAATGACAATTGGAAAAACAGGGCTGCTTGTAAGATGCACAACCGGGCTGAGCAGTACATCTAAAATCGAAGAATAGCTAAGAATATTAATACCCAGCATACCGTAGTAAATGGAATCACTGGCAATACCGAGCACAAGTAAATAAATATATCCGAGTGATAAATAATCCTGAATAGTGCCTGTCCACGCTTTGGGTTCGGAATTGTTGGCGCTCATAATGTTGTTTTTTATGCAATTTTAGATAAAATTAAGTACCCGGACATCATTATTTTAAACACATAATAAACTGATTATCAGTAGATAGATTTTAGACAATAGATTTTAGATGCCAGACTTTAGGGCGGGACGCTGTTTGCTATTTGCTGTTCGCTGTTTGCTGTTCGCCGCACAGTCAGTAAGCGTTATATCCTCAACCTCTCAACCCTTCTAAACCTATTCCCCCCATCAACCTTTTTAAGCTAACAACTAACAATGCCCTATTACTTATTCACTCGGTTTCTCGGCGTTTCAGCTCGGCATTAATACTGGCAATAGATCTGCCTATTATTGCAGCGACTGCAAATAATAAAAAGGGCATAGCAATCAGTGGATTACGAGTGTCCCAGGTTTGATTTATCATTTGATAAAACATGACAATAGCATAAACTATCAATACCGATATAATAATATAAGTAATAACAGAGAGTGTTTTTTGCTGGCTGCGCAATTCTGCAGTGCTGTAATCTTGTATTTGTTTTTTAGCCATGATGCAGTTTTTATTATAATTGTTAGTGAATGAATGTGTAATGCTTTTTAGTAGTGTCTGCTCGCTTTGCGCAATGTAATGAGTTAATAATAAAAATTTCAATCAGACTCATTTTGTTCAAAAATTTGTAAAGTATTATAATATGCTGCATAAACATGCCCCATCATCCATCACCCATCAAACCAGCGCGCACATTGGGGGCTATACCAGCAAACACTAATAATTTCAGCTCGTCGGGCGTCATATTCACCGCATTTGAAAAACCAGTTCGCAAATCGGTCAGTGTGCTATTACCATCATAAATACGCAGCACCTTCAGCGCATCGGCCGGTGGCATGGCATCTTGCTGGAGGTACACCATCATACGCACGGGCAGGGGCGTTCGATGCTGAATATAAAATAAATGAACTCCGGCCTCTCCTCTGAGTAAATCAAACAGCGCGTACCCCTCGGCAGTAATAGTAAATGTTTTTTTATTTACCTCGTGATGAATATCAAGAGAGCGCAGCAGCGCCGAGTATTGCTCAAGTAAATAAGTTGTTTCCCGCTCGCCGAGGCCAGTGATAAGTGATTCAAAACGAATCACCAGCTTATCGCTGTGGTTGCGCAAGAAACCGCGCACGGCCAACGCCAGCAAGGCCACGTCGAGAAAATGGCTAATAAAATCGGTTTGTACCGTATCGAATTGCATCCCTAAGGTCTGGTAGGTTTCTCGGAGTTCGCGCAGTCCTTCTTCCTGAAAGAGCCGGTCGCGGAAATTTTCGCGGAAAGCGCGGTCGCTGCGGTGCGGCGGTATGGTCACGCGTTTGAGCCGTAGCGGAATGGCGGGTGCCTCGTGCATGAAGCGTTCGCGGAAGCCCGGCAAAATAAACCGGATTTTTTCTTCCATTTCCGACACCTTGTTTTTGAAATCATAAAATTGCCAATCGAGCTGGCTGTCGTCGCCGATTACAATCGGGCTGTCGGGGTCCTGCCCTTTCGGATGGATGGACACGATGGATTGCTGGATGCGCTCCACTGCTGCGAGTAGGCGGCTGTAAAAAGATTTACCACGTTTTTCTTCGGGTAGGGTGGGGAGCCAGTTTTCTTCGGCCAGGTCGAGAAATTCAAAAGGCGTGATATGCGGCAGAAGGTGTCCATTTTCAAATGTAATATCCAGTAAAATGGGGCTTTCGTTGTACGTAGTGATTAGCTGCTCGGCGGAGAGCGTGGTCAGGTCGCGCTCGATTTGGCGTTTGAGGGCGCGCCCGCCCATGCGCACATTGAAGCCCCGCCGCGCTACCCATTCTAAGGCTTCCTGCGAAATATTGAGAATAGTGGTGCGCCGCACGAAGCCGTCGCGTTGTAGCAGTTCTCGGATTTGCAAACGGGCAATTTTTTGAATATGCTCCATATCCAAGGGCTGAAAAACGACAATTTCGTCAATGCGATTGATAAACTCCGGCCGGAAAAACCGTTCGATTGCTTTGCGATAAATAGCTTCGTCATTTTCGGCAGAAGGCCGAAACCCCACGCCATCATTCACTTCTTGGGCACCGAGGTTGGAAGTCATAATGATAATCGTATTAGAAAAATCAACCGTGCGGCCGAGGCTGTCGGTGAGGCGACCTTCATCGAGCAATTGTAGCAGCAAATCGTGTACGCCGGGGTGCGCTTTTTCGATTTCATCGAGCAATAAAATACCAAAAGGTTGGTAGCGCACCTTGCCGGTGAGTTGTCCTTCGGGGTTGTAAAAATCTCCAATCAGGCGTTGTAGGGCACCATTGTCAATGTATTCATTCATATCAAAGCGCAGCAGATGCGCTTCACTGCCCATCAGATAATGGCAAAGTACCTTGGCGGCTTGGGTTTTGCCAACGCCGGTGGGCCCCACAAACAGGAAAGAACTGAGTGGTTTTTGGCTGTTGTGCAATTTGGCTTTGCTCAGGTGCACCACATTTTCTAAGGCGGCCACGGCGGCGGGCTGCCCTATCAATTCCTGCGCCAGCGCTTGGTGCACCGTTTTTTCGTCGAGGCGCTCGCCAGCATCCAGCATACGCTCTTTGAGCCCGCTCAGGTCTTTGAAAGCCTCGCGCACTTGTGGGGCGTCTATTTTGCTGAACTGGTAGCGGGCAACCAACTGTCGCAGCATTTTCAGCAAGCTACCGGGCATAGCACGATTGCGAAAATAGTTGCGTTGAATAGTAAATAATTCATGAATGGCTTCAATCGTAATGATGCAGCCGTGCTCGCGCTCCAACACCTTGCGTTGCTCCAGCACAATGCGGGCGCTGATGTCGGCCGGAGGCTCATAAATGCGTAGCACTTGAAACAAATCGGCAAAGCCTCGGTCTTTTTCTTGCACGATTTTCCACTCTTCAGGAGTAGCAATCAGAATAATTTGCAACTGACGCTTTTCTAAATAGGGCTTGAGCACGTCGCTCAGGGTCATGTTGGTTTGGGATGATTTGCCAATGCGCAACAATGCTATTGAGTTGTCTATCAATAATTTATCGGGCTTTTCGCCGGGTTCGTCGGGCAACATGATGTAATCCAGCATCGCTTCGAAACGTTTCTGCCACATTCCCTGAATGCTCATACCTGAAATAATGCGCGTGGGATCAATATGCCAGATATTCTCGGTGCGTCTGCCTTTTTTTTGCCCATAAAAATCGCTCTGATAGCGCCACACCACTTCGTGCAACAACGCGTGCTTACCCACTCCCTCCTCGCCTACGATGACCAAAGGTGTATTTTCAGGTTGAAAAACAATATGATATATTTTATTCACTTTATCATCCTGATAGAAAGCGCGGCCCAGCTCGGCAGGGTAGCGGCTGTTGAGGTCATAGCCTGTTTTTTCCACTTCCATCGCGCCGTCGAATTCAGCGGCTTCGCGCAGGCGCGAGAATATCCAATCGTGGTCCACCATTTGGTGCTGAAAATTACCAGCCGTGATGTGCACATTTACCGCTACCTCAGTGAGGAACTCCCGACCATTGGCATAGAACGCCTCCGGGTCGAAGTCGCCGTTTTGGTTGTGTTTGGCTTGTGTGAGCAGCATTTTGACAATTTTCCCCACCTTGGGTTGCAATGCCGCCATTGAAATATCGCCCTGCCCAGCAAGAAACATGAAGTTGTTGACATTGGGCAAACAGGCAAAGGTCATATTTTGTAAAGTAAAAAACACCACGCCAAATTTGCCACGCGCCTGCAACTCAGAGGAGCTGAAATCATATTCAAAAGTTTGATAAGCAAGCTCCGGATTGAATAAATACCACAGCAAGTGCTCCGCATTGTGCCGCTGCAACTGAAACCCTTTGAAGTACTGCCTGATTTCCTGTTTGAAACGGTTGGTCGCCAACTCCAAGCGATGGTGCGAAGCCACTGGATAGCCAGCAAACACTGGACGTACATGATAATACGCCCGATTGTCCACAAGCGTATTTTTGACAAATACCGGTATTTTAAGCTGTACAGATGGCATCGAGGGTTATGATAGTTTTAGGGGCTTTAAGTTAAACACATTCAGCGAAAGCGCCAAAGAAAAGTTGTTGGGCGGGGTAGGCAGCCTTTGGTAATCGTCTATTCATTTGATTATCAATTACTTTTATGCAAAAAGCCGCCTATTGGCAAAATGCTTTTTAACCGGTGGTGTATTGGCAAAGTGACAGCTATTGGCAAAAAATAGCTTTTGTGGAAGTTTTGGGCGCATTTACCAACAAATTCTTAAACATTGCCATATCAGTCGTGTTGTAGGTTTTGAAATGATAATAATTCTCCAAACCTAAAAACGATTCAATCATGAACAAACTGTACATGGTGCTAATCGCACTATTGGCAGCTTCAGCTATTGTAGCCCAAACTGCAAGGGTGCAGGTAATTCACAACTCGCCCACCCCCGGCACCGAGGCCGGCCCCATCGTAGATATTTATGTTAATGGCGCTTTGTTGCCAGAATTGACAGCGGTACCGTTCCGGGCAGCTACGCCCTTTCTGGATGTGCCCGCAGGTGCTGATATTGAAGTAGGTGTGGCGGTTAGCCCCAGCACTTCGGTGGACGAGGCCATCGCTACTTTTCCGCTCGGCTCATTGGACGACGGCGGCCGATACGTCGTTATTGCCGCTGGCATTGTCGGTGATGCCGATAATCCTTTCAATCTTTTTGTCAATGCTGCTGCCCGCGAAGCAGCCATGATGCCCGACAACGTGGACTTTTCGGTGTTTCACGGCTCACCGGGCGCTCCGGCCGTAGATGTGGACGCGCGCACAGTGGGTAACTTGATTAGCAATCTCGCTTTCGGCTCTTTCACAGATGATTATCTGAGCGTGCCCGCCAATGAGTACTATCTCGATGTGCGTGCTGCCGGTACGCCTGGTATTGTAGCTACTTTCCTCGCAGATCTCAACGGCCTTGGCGGTGGCGCTGCACAGGTATTTGCTTCCGGAATTTTGGGCGGTACACCGGCTTTTGGCTTGTTTGCAGCCTTGCCCGATGGCACAGTAGCAGCGTTTCCTTTCAGCCCGGTAGCGCGGGTGCAGATTTTGCACAATTCGCCCGCGCCTTCGGTAGATTTGTATCTGAATGGCGAACTGGCTTTGGCCGATTTTGCATTTCGTACCGCTACGCCGTTTGAATTTGCTCCGGCAGGTGTGAATTTTCAGTTGGCAGTGGCTCCGGCTGGTAGCACCTCCGCCGCTGATGCAGTGGCTGTTTTTGATGACATCATGTTTGAAAATGGTAAAACCTATGTAGTAACTGCCGGCGGTATTGTTGGCAACGCTGATTTTCCCTTTACCCTACACGTGACGGACATGGCTCGCGAGGCGGCCGCCATTGATGGTAATGTAGAATTTGCGGTACTACATGGCTCACCGGGTGCTCCGGCCGTAGATGTGGACGCCTTTGCCGTAGGCAATCTGATTAGCAATCTGGCGTATGGCGAATACACCGATGATTATCTATCGGTAGCACCGAATGCTTATTTTCTGAATGTGCGCGCAGCCGGTGACCCGAACGTAGTAGCGACTTTCCTCGCCGATTTGAATGGTTTGGCCGGTGGTGCAGCAACGGTTTTTGCATCAGGTTTGCTGGGCGGCGAGCCGGGTTTTGGTTTGTTTGCAGCGCTGCCTGATGGCACAGTGGTAGAATTTCCGGTGGCTCCGACGACCAAAGTACAAATCATTCACAACTCGCCCTCCCCAACGGTGGATGTTTATACAAATGGTTTGAAACTGATAGAAAACTTTGCCTTCCGCACCGCGACGCCTTTTGTAGATGTACCGGCGGATGTAGCGGTGGACGTAGCAGTGGCTCCGGGTGGCAGCGCTTCGGTAGCCGATGCGATTGTGACTTTTGAAGGTATTGTATTTGACAATGATAAAAATTATGTAGTAACGGCTTCTGGCATTGTCGGCAACGATGATTTTCCCTTCACTTTGTTTGTAAATGACGCCGCTAGAACCATGGCCGCTAATGCGGACAATGTAGAATTTGCGGTACTGCATGGCTCACCGGGCGCTCCGGCCGTAGATGTGGACGCCTTTGCCGTAGGCAATCTGATTAGCAATCTGGCGTATGGCGAATACACCGATGATTATCTATCGGTAGCACCGAATGCTTATTTTCTGAATGTGCGCGCAGCCGGTGACCCGAACGTAGTAGCGACTTTCCTCGCCGATTTGAATGGTTTGGCCGGTGGTGCAGCAACGGTTTTTGCATCAGGTTTGCTGGGCGGCGAGCCGGGTTTTGGTTTGTTTGCAGCGCTGCCTGATGGCACAGTGGTAGAATTTCCGGTGGCTCCGACGACCAAAGTACAAATCATTCACAACTCGCCCTCCCCAACGGTGGATGTTTATACAAATGGTTTGAAACTGATAGAAAACTTTGCCTTCCGCACCGCGACGCCTTTTGTAGATGTACCGGCGGATGTAGCGGTGGACGTAGCAGTGGCTCCGGGTGGCAGCGCTTCGGTAGCCGATGCGATTGTGACTTTTGAAGGTATTGTATTTGACAATGATAAAAATTATGTAGTATATGCCAATGGTATTGTGGGCGATGAAGATTTTCCCTTCACGCTGGCGGTGAATGACGCTGCTAGAACCATGGCCGCCAATCCCAACTTAGTGGATGTGAATGTTTTCCATGGCTCGCCGGGTGCTCCGGCCGTAGATGTGGACGCGCGCTTCATTGCTACTTTGATTGAAAATCTGGCGTATGGCGAGTTCACCGATGGCTACCTGAGTGTGCCTGCACTGGAGTACCTGCTCGACGTGCGTGCTGCTGGCGATCCGAATATTGTAGCTACCTTCCTTGCACCCCTCCAAGGGCTGGCAGGTAGTGCGGTGCAGGTATTTGCATCTGGCTTGCTGGGCGGCGAGCCGGGCTTCGGTCTGTTTGCGGCTTTGGCCGACGGTACGGTGATTGCGCTGCCGTTTTCGCCGCTGGCGGATGTACAAGTGGTACACAATGCCATTGCCCCGACAGTGGATATCTACGCAAACGGCGAGCTGCTGATCGAAGATTTTGCCTTCCGCACGGCGACACCTTTTGAACTGTTGCCAGCGGGCACTCCGATTGACTTAGCCGTAGCACCTGCGGGCAGCACTTCTGCAGCAGATGCAGTAGCGGTATTTGAAGACATTGTATTGGATAATGGCAAAACCTACATTGTAGTAGCTACCGGTATTCTGGGCAATACAGAAACGCCTTTCGGGCTCGCTATTTTTGATGCAGCGCGTACGGCTTCGGCCAGCGGCGAGGGCGTTGATCTGCTGTTGTATCATGGCTCACCCGACGCTCCGGCGGTGGATGTAGTGGTACAAGGCGGTGGCGTATTGTTCGGCAATCTGTCGTTTGGTGATTTTTCAGAATATGTGAACGTGCCAGCAGCTTCTTATAACCTCGACGTGACACCAGCCGGTGCTAACGACAATGTGGTGGCTTCTTACATGGCTGACGTAAGCACGCTGGAAGGCGGCGCTGCTTTTGTTTTTGCTTCCGGTTTGTTGTCGGGCGAAGAGCCAGCTTTCGGCGTTTGGGTAGCCCTCCCGGATGGTACAACTTTCCCGCTGAGCTTGTTGGTGAGCACCAATGAAATCAACCGTTTCGTACAGCAATTACAAATTGCACCCAACCCTGTGAATGGCGAAGCACAGGTGCGTTTCACCTTGAGTGAAGGCCTGAACATCTCAGCAAATATTTTCAACGCCAATGGACAATTGGTACGCAGCACCTACCTCGGCAACCAGCCTGCCGGCGAGCACACGCTTCGCCTCGAGACGGGCAATCTGCCGCAGGGTGTGTATCACTACAGCCTGCTGACGCCCAAAGGCATCATTACGCAGCGTTTTGTAGTAGTGAAGTAAGTGATTGATTATCAATATAAAAAGGGCGCGTCGGGCTTCGGTTCGGCGCGCCTTTTGCGTTTTTAGCGGTTTTTTAACAAAAGAATGTTGGCTTTTTGCGCAAAATGTGTCAAATTACAATTTGATTTGGTTAAGAAAATAAAACTGGCGGGCATTGGCCAAGAAAGCGCCGGATTCATAAAAGATGCTCGTCGTCAAGGCGTACGCACGTATATCCCCCTTACAGTCACACATGAAGGCAAACTACTTGCCGGCATCGGATTAATTTTTGTAAAGGGAAAAACAGTCAATTATTCAATATGTCAGAAGGATATTTATTACCGGCATTGAAAAAGTACAAATTTCGGGAGCTGAAAGTATATGCTTCCACCGAATGGCTGGCCGACAACAAGAAAAAGTACCGGCAAGTATTCGACCGCTACGAAACCACTTTCGTGTATGCCGAGCTATCATTTTACAATAAGCGCTTCGACGAAGAAGACTGGGAAATCGAAGTGACCCTGAAATGCTATGCCCTGAAAAAAGGCCGCAAGGAGCTATGCGCCCTACAATTGAGAAAAAAAGTCAGCAAATACGACCACATCGTTTATATCCGCGAAGGCTGGGGCAATAAGGGCGAGGGGGCTTTCTGGAAACGCGGCACCTACTACTGGGAAGCCTGGGTGGAAGGCGAAAAAATAGCGACCAAATACTTCTACATCGAGGACGCGATGAAAGATATGCTGCCCGGCGAAAACCCGTACCTCGAAGTGGAGTCGCTGCGCCTGTATGAAGGTCCCTACGACGACGTGCCCGAAGGTGAGCGCACCTATTACAAAGAATTTAACAGCGAGGAGACGCGCTACATTTATGTAGAAATCGTACTGCGCAACCTCAACAGCACCAAGCCCTGGCAGTGCGAATTGTTCGCCAAGTTTTACAACGATGCCCGCGAACTCAAGGGGCAGGTGGTGCGCCTCCAACGCATTGAAAAAAACGAGGATTTAATCAAAATAACCGCTGGCTGGGGCTCCAATGTGAAAGGCTCGTGGCGGCGCGATCGCTACACGGCCGAATTGGTGTTCATGGACCGGCTATTGGCGGTGATTCCATTTGATGTAGATGAAGAATTTGAAGAAGGAATTGCCGGGGTCTTATTGCCTGATTATCAATCTACTGTGGTGCTATCGCCGCCCAGCGAAACCGCCGAAAGCTTTGAGCAGGTAATGGCCAAGCTCGATGCGCTCATCGGCCTCGAAGACATCAAGCGGCAGGTGCGCAACCATGCGCGTTATATCCAATTTTTGCAATTGCGGAAGGAAAAAGGCTTCGAAGAAAAGGAAGAAATCAACGTGCACTCGGTTTTTATTGGCAATCCGGGCACCGGCAAAACCACCGTGGCGGCTATGATGGGTATGTTGTATCGCAAAATGGGCTTGCTCAGTAAAGGACACGTTCATGAGGTAGATCGAGTGGATTTGGTAGGCGAATACATTGGACAAACCGCCCCTAAGGTAAAAGAAGCCATCGAAAAAGCGCGCGGCGGCGTATTGTTTATTGATGAAGCCTATTCGCTGGCACGCTCCAATGACGATAGCAAGGACTTTGGCCGCGAGGTCATCGAAATTTTGGTAAAGGAGTTGTCCAACGGTTCCGGCGATTTGGCCGTCATCGTGGCGGGCTATCCCAAAGAAATGAAGCATTTTCTCAGTTCCAATCCGGGCTTGCAGTCGCGCTTCAATTTGTATTTTGAATTTCAGGATTATCTGCCGCAGGAGTTGTCGCGCATTGCCGAATACGCCTGCCAGGAAAAGGGAGTAAAACTGACGTCCGAAGCCAAAAATAAAATAGACGAGATCATCGTCGAAGCTTATCGCAAACGCGACCGAACCTTCGGCAACGCCCGGTTTGTCTATGCCTTGATTGAAAAAGCAAAAATCAACCTCGGTCTGCGAGCTATGGCCGCCGAAAGCCCCCGCGCATTGGATAAAGAGCATTTGGCTACTATTCAATTGATGGATGTAGAAAAAATTCAGGACACTACGGGCCGCGAATTGCCCAGCATCCCAGTGGACGAACGGCTGCTGCAAGAATCGCTCAATGAATTGAATCGCCTCATCGGCATGGACAATATTAAGGCACAGATTAACGAACTGGTGCGCTTAGTACGCTTTTACCGCGAAACCAGTCGGGATGTGCTGAATAGCTTCTTTTTGCACACGGTTTTTGTGGGCAATCCCGGTACCGGCAAAACCACCGTGGCACGCATTCTCACTCGTATCTACAAGGCCTTGGGCGTATTGGAGCGCGGGCACATGATTGAAACCGATCGCCAGGGATTAGTGGCGGGCTATGTTGGGCAAACCGCCATCAAAACCGCAGAAAAAGTGGACGAAGCCATCGGCGGCGTGCTTTTTATTGACGAGGCTTATGCACTATCTTCCAGTGGCAACGGCGGCGGGCGGAGCGATTATGGCGATGAAGCCATTCAAACGCTGCTCAAGCGCATGGAAGACCACCGGGGGCAGTTCTTTGTCTTCGTGGCTGGCTATCCCGAAAATATGGACGCTTTCATGAAGGCGAATCCGGGTCTGAGTTCTCGTTTTGATAAGATTCTAAAATTCGACGATTACTCACCCGAAGAGTTGGGGCGCATCGCCCTGTTGATGCTTTCGGAGCAGGGCATCGTGCCTACGCCTGAGGCCGAAGAACACCTGAAGAAGTATTTTACGTTCATTCATGAATACCGCGACAAGTACTTTGGCAATGCCCGCAGTGTGCGCAGCATCGTAATGGAAGCGATTAAAAACCAAAACCTGCGCTTAGCGGCTATTCCGCTTGAAGAGCGCGACAATACCTCCACGCATTTACTGACTATCGAGGATGTTCAACCATTTGAATTAGATAAAAACGATAATGTTTTTGTCCGAAAAACCATTGGTTTTCAAAGAAATAGCGGTGGTGGTGAAGTAGCGGGTGGGCGATAAGCTACCGCAGATAGCAAGCAGCCACGTAACAACTCTTTTCAGTGCGGGCAGCAGCCAAGGTACTGCTGGTATTGTTGCTAACGTTTAGCGCTACCGTAAACGCACACTTTTGTATGGCAAATGACTACCAGATGCAGAAATTATTTATCTGTAAAAACAATACGAACAAATGTTCGTTTTTATATAAAAGCGTATTAATTTTGCTATTATAAAATTAGTGAACAATAATTCTCAACCGTTATGCCAGATATCACCAAAATGGAACAGGAGTTTCAAGCGCGTATTGACCGCGATGAAAAAATAGAGCCAAAAGATTGGATGCCAGAAGCTTATCGCAAAACACTGACCCGCCAGATTTCACAACACGCGCATTCTGAAATCGTTGGGATGCTTCCCGAAGGCAATTGGATTACGCGCGCCCCGTCGCTGCGCCGCAAGGTGGCGCTCATCGCCAAAGTGCAGGACGAAGCCGGTCACGGGCTGTATCTCTACGCTGCAGCCGAAACCCTCGGCATTGACCGCGCCACGCTGCTCGAAGAATTGCACACTGGCAAAGCCAAATATAGCAGTATTTTCAATTATCCGGCGACTACTTGGGCCGACATGGGTGCTATCGGTTGGTTGGTGGATGGTGCCGCCATTATGAATCAAGTGCCATTGTGCCGCACTTCGTATGGCCCCTACGCACGCGCGATGGTGCGGGTATGTAAGGAGGAAAGTTTTCACCAGCGGCAAGGTTACGAAATCATGCTCACGCTAAGTCGTGGCACCGAAGTGCAAAAACGCATGGCACAGGATGCCCTGAACCGGTGGTGGTGGCCCAGCCTGATGATGTTTGGCCCCAGCGATAAAGACTCCCAGCATACCGAGCAAAGCATGAGATGGCGCATCAAGCGTTTCACCAATGATGAATTGCGCCAGCGTTTTGTGGATATGACCGTACCGCAGGCTGAGTTTTTGGGACTGACGGTGCCCGACCCCGACCTAAAGTGGAACGAAGAAACGCAGCATTACGACTTTGGCGAAATCAACTGGGAAGAGTTCTGGAATGTCGTCAAAGGCAATGGACCCTGCAATCGCCAGCGCCTCCGGGCCCGCGTGAAAGCTCATGAAGAGGGTGCTTGGGTGCGCGAAGCAGCAATGGCTTACGCCGAAAAAAGACAACAACGCGAAAACGCCGCCGTAGCGCAGGTCGCTTGAATTTTGTAAAAATATGTAATTGTAAACAGCCTATGAAAAAGGACTGGCCTCTCTGGGAAATATTTATCAGAAGTAAGAATGGGTTGAGCCACAAGCACGTAGGTAGCTTGCACGCTGCCGACGCACAGATGGCGATTGAAAACGCCCGCGATGTTTATACCCGTCGCAATGAGGGTATCAGTATATGGGTGGTGGAATCAAAACATATCACTGCCTCCAGCCCTGACCAAGCGGAGTCGCTCTTCGACCCGGCAGACGACAAGGTGTACCGCCACCCTACTTTCTATGACCTGCCCGATGAGGTAAAACATATTTGATTTTTAGATGCAATAGGGCTGTTTTAAAAATAAAGTTGCTACCGCTTTTTGATTTAAATAAGTAATGGGATGCTGTTATTTGTTAATCAGAATAGCAACTATACCTTTGCTAATCAGGGAATTGTAATATTTTTATCAAAACAATTATGTCCGGTTATTTAGCAATATTTACATCCGCGAATATCCAAATACCATGACTTTACAGCAAGCACACCTCGAATACGTACTACGCATGGGCGACAACGCGCTCATTCTTGGGCAGCGCCTGAGCGAATGGTGCGGTCACGGGCCTGTATTGGAGCAAGATATCGCCATTACCAATATTGCGCTCGACCTCATGGGGCAGGCGCGCAGCCTGATGCAATACGCTGCCGAATTAGAAGGCGAAGGCCGCAATGAAGACCAAATAGCTTTCCTGCGCGACGCCTGGGATTTTCGCAATGTGCTGCTCGTGGAGCAACCCAATCAGGATTGGGCATATACCATTACACGACAGTTTTATTTCGACGCCTTCAATTATTACTTTCATCGTGCACTTACTCAAAGCACCGATAGCCACCTCGCTGCCATTGCCGAAAAATCGCTCAAAGAGGTGACCTATCACCTGCGTTACAGCTCCGAATGGATGATTCGCCTCGGCGATGGCACCGACCTCAGCCACCAGAAAATGCAAGCTGCCGTGGACGACCTCTGGATGTACACCGGTGAACTGACCGAAATGAACGAGGTGGACCAGATGATGATCGAAGCTGGCATCGGGGTGGATTTAAGCGCTATCAAATCTTTGTACGACGAAAAAACCTGTGAAATACTCAATATGGCTACCATGCAAGTACCTACAGATACCTGGATGCAAACTGGTGGCAAAAATGGCCGCCACTCCGAGCACTTAGGTTACATCCTTGCCGATATGCAATTCATGCAGCGCGCTTATCCTGACATGCAATGGTGATTAGTCGCCAGCAATAGCAATCGTTGCAAAACTCAGTTTTGTACCCGGCAATTCCAGTATTTTCAGTCCGCAGGCCTCCAGCGTGGCGCCGGTGGTCATTACATCATCTACTACAAGCACATGCTTGCCTGCTAATTGGGCGGCATTCCCTACTGCAAATACTTCCATCACATTTTCAAGGCGTTCGGCTCGTGATTTCTGCGTCTGCGATTCCGTAAAGGAAGTGCGTGCCAAACCATTTTTCAACCAAGGTTTGCGCAAGGTTTCCGATAATCCTTTGGCGAAAAGCGCACTTTGATTGTAGCCGCGTAGCCGCTCCTTGCGCGGATGCAAGGGCACGGGCACAATTAAATCAACCTCTCTGAAATATGGCGATTCGCGTAGCATCTCGCCGTACCACTGCCCCAGCCGTAGCCCCACATCTGCTTTGCCAAGATATTTGAGCCGATGCAATAACTCTTGCACCCTACCGCCTCGCACAAAATGATACAGCGCTGCGCCGCTTTCTATTGGAATGCGGCCCCAGAAACGCTCGGTAAACGGATTTTCCCGCTCGAGATGGAAATTGGTTTTAGGTAATTTATGCTGACAACGCAGGCAGATGATTTCTCCGCGCGCTGGCGTATGTTCTCGGCATGCCAAGCACAAATTGGGATACAGCAAGCTGATAACGTCGTTTAATATCGTCTGGAAAGGTAGCATAACAAAGTGATTTGGTGATTTGCTTATTTTCCAGATTTTGACGCTAATTTAAAGAAAAAGGCACTTCTTTATTTTGCAAAAGGTGACGAACGGCGATTTTTTGATTACAAACTGCGTAAAAAAGTACACAAAAAAACGTCTGCCTCGTAAAAACAAGACAGACGCATCAAAACAAAACGAAAAACCAACTTTAAACAAGTCTTTTATAACGGATTAACTGTTATATATACGTTTTTGTTGTCAATGAATTGTTAAGAATTTCTTAACGACTTTACTTGACTTCGGCTTTCAGCTTGACTGGGATTTCCTGTACCTTGCCTTGGCGGTTGACCGTCAAATTGATTACATCGCCTACTTTAGCGCGGCCCACGATTTCTTGTAGCTCTGGTACGCTTTTTATTTCGCGGCCGTTCACTTTAGTGATGACATCTTTCGGCAACACGCCAGCATACTGCGCTGAGCTGCCGTCCATTACGCGATCTACGACTACGCCTTGGCTGATGTTTACTCCGATTTTACTGGCTTCTTCGCTATCAAGCGGATAAATATTGACTCCCAGCAAAGCCCGGCGATAGTCACCATATTCTATAATATCATCGGCGATGCGTTTCATCAGATTGACCGGAATGGCAAAACTGTAGCCCTGGAAAGAGCCGTTGCGCGTAGCAATTGCTGTATTGATGCCTAATAACCTGCCCTCGGCGTCCACTAAGGCGCCGCCGCTGTTGCCGGGATTGACGGCCGCATCCGTTTGGATAAATGCCTCGATAGCCGAGTTGCTGTTGAGCAAGTTGAGGCTACGGCCTTTGGCGCTGATGATGCCCGCCGTAACGGTAGAAGTGAGATTGAAAGGATTGCCGACGGCCAATACCCATTCGCCCACTTTGGCTTGGTCAGAATCTGCCAATTCTAATGGCTGCAAGCCATTCGCTTCAATTTTGATAACTGCCATATCGGTGCGGTCGTCGCGTCCGATGAGTGTAGCTTTGAATTTGCGATTGTCATTGAGTGTCACTTCGATTTCATCTGCAAACTCCACCACATGATTGTTGGTGATGATATAACCGTCGGGCGAATAAATCACGCCGGAGCCGCTTCCTTGCTTGGGGCCTTCATTGAGAAATTCATCGCCGAAGAAAAAGCGGAAAGGGTTGAAATCATCTTGCGGGCGTTTATTGTTTTGTGCGGTTGGTTTTTTCGCCGAAGCGGAAATATGCACCACCGCAGGCATGGCTTTGGCCGCTGCCTCTGTAAAGTCGAAAGTGACTTTGTTGGGCGTCTGGCTATTGTTGTTAAAATAAGCAGGCACATTCACCTGCTGCGCGAAGGTGTCGGTCGCAGGGGTGGTTTTTTTCTGCAACAAGAAAGCGCCGCCAAGGGTCACGAGGCCGCCAATCATACCGGCCACAATCAGGGAAAATATCTGCTTCATATTTTCGTTAGTTTTTGTATTTTAACGGATAATTTTGCTGAATAATTCCCGTGTACAAAGAATTATTTGCATTATGGAATAACTACTTGGAGCCGTACTTTGTTACACCAAATATTCTATTTTAACCGGAAATTAACAAGGCCTTGAACGAAAATACCGAACAATATCCGGGAGGGGGTAGGAGAGTGCCTTCGGCAATGAATCAGCTTGGATATATGAAGACTGACTTAGAAGCAGAACTGCGCCCGGAAACCGATTTGGAGCGCTATCTTTTGCAAGTGCCGGAATTCCGCAAAGGATTGTTTTGGGGCGTGCCGCGCTATGGGCACCCGGAAGGTGAGATTTATAAGCACATCCGGGAAGTACTCGACAATATTGACCGCATTCCGTTAGACCCACGCACCAGAGAGCGCTTGCGATTGGCGGCTTTCACCCACGATACGTTCAAATATATTGAAGATAAAAGTACCCCTCGTGACTGGACGCGCCACCACGGTGCTTTAGCTCGCCGATTCATGGAGCTGCATACCAACGATACTTTGTTGCTCGATTTGATTGAATACCACGACGAAGCGTACTTTAGCTGGCGCTTTATTCATCTGCTCAAATCAACGACGGAAGGTACGCGCCGCCTGCACCGCCTGCTGGATATCTTTGCCAATGATTTGCAGTTGTATTATCTTTTTTTTAAATGCGATACCCGCACCGGCGATAAAAACCAAGCACCGCTCCGCTGGTTTGAGCAGATTGTACCCGAAATCGAAATTGTACACTGGTAGCGTAGCATACTCAATTTTTCAACCTTCTCAACCCAACTACTCCACCTCAAGTACCAAAGCCGTTTTGGCGGGCACGGTCAGCTTTTCGCCTAAGGCATGGGTTTGGCCACTTAGCACGTCGCGGCCGCTGGCACTGGCGGGCAGTATTTCGCGGAAGCGATTCAAATCAAGTACTTGTTCGCGGTCGCTGCGGTTGAGGGCTACCATCACCTTTTGTTGGTCATTGTAGCGAAAATAGACATATACGCCGTTTTGCGGAATGAAGTGCCGAAGCTTGCCGCTATGCACGGCCGTAGCCGTTTTGCGCCAGGTAGCCACCTTTTTGATAAACGCCTTAGCGGCAATTTGCTGCTGGCTCAGGCCCGCATTGGTAAAGGCATTCACCTTGTCGCCAGGCCAGCCACCCGGAAAATCGGTGCGGATGATGCCATGATCGCCGGGGTGCCCCGTGTTGCTCATCAGCACTTCGGTGCCGTAGTATAGCTGCGGAATGCCCCGCGTGGTGAGGGTATAAACGATGCCTAATTTGAACAAATCGAAGTCTTCGCTCACCCGCGTGAAAAAGCGATCCATGTCGTGGTTGTCCGGGAAGACTACCAAATTGTAAGGATCGGCATAGATAAAATCATTGGCCAACATTTCGTACAGCCCCATCCAAGCGTTGGGGCGGGCGTTTTTGTCGAGCGCGTCCCACATGGCTTCCTGCAAAGGAAAATCCATCAGGCTGGGCAGGCAGGACACATAGCCATTGGGGTTTTGCTTGCCGCGTTGCCAGTAGGCTACAATCGCCGGGTTGCCTTTCCATTCTTCGCCCACTACATTGAAATAAGGGTATTCGGCCATCACCTGGCAGGTCCAGTCGGTCATAAAATGCATATCAGGGTAGGGGTAGGTATCCATGCGGATGCCCGCCAGCCCAGCGTATTCAATCCACCAGATGCTGTTCTGAATCAAATAAGTAGCCATCAGCGGGTTGCGCTGGTTGAGGTCGGGCATGGTTTCTACAAACCAGCCGTCCACGAATTTTTTATAATCCACTGCCGCCACGTAGGGGTCTTGGATGACGGTTTTCTGGTGGTTGGTATTGACGAATTGATTATCAAAATTGATCCAGTCGGCGGTGGGCAAATCCTTCATCCACCAATGCTCGGAGCCGCAGTGATTGACAATCATGTCCATGATGAGCTTCACGCCTTTTTCCTGACCCAACCGCCCCAGCCGGGCGTAGTCTTCATTGCTGCCAAAGCGCGCGTCCACCTTGTAAAAATCGGTTGTAGAATAGCCGTGATAAGAATACGACGGCTGGTCGTTTTCCAATACGGGGTTCACCCAAATGGACGTAAAGCCCAGATCCCGAATATAGTCTAAGCTTTGAATCAGCCCTGCAATATCGCCGCCGTGCCGCCCGCCTTTGAAAGCGCGATTGTGCGCTTCCTTCATGCCGGTCACGTTGTCGTTGCTGAGGTCGCCATTCACAAAACGGTCGGGTGTGATGAGGTACATGACGTCCGAATTGTCAAAACCTTGGCGCTCAGCCGAGCCAGGGGTGCGGGGTAGCAGGCGGTAGTCGTAGCGGTGCACAGATTTGCTATCGCGTTGAAAATCAATGGTGAAATCAGCTGCGTTGACGTTGTCCAAAAGCAACAAATTGACAAAAAGATAGTTCGGATTTTCGACCTTGATTACCTGTTCGATGCGCACCCCCTGGTACGCAATGATCGGATGGGTGGATGCAATATTTTTGCCGTGTACCAAGAGTTGCACGCGCGGATTATTCATGCCAGCCCACCAAAACGGCGGCTCTACACGTTGCAAATCGGTATCGTTTTGAGCGGTCAGGGCAATACTTGCATAGCAGAGCAATATGGGTAGCAAAATTCTGATTATCATAAGGTTATGGTTTTTTAATGGTGTTGGTCACCAGCGGCAACGGGATTTTTATGGTCAATAATAGCAAAAAAATCCAATACGCGAAAAAAAATCCCGACCTCGTAAGAGATCGGGACTGCTTTCATACTAATCCAATTATGAAGAAGATCTTGAAATTCAGGAATAGAATCAATAATAATAGTATTTGTAATCAGAAATTGTCAGACAACTGTGAACAGTGCATGCTGCTTGCCTTCGAGTGTAGTATGCCCGCTGAGGTGTGCGTCAATGGCGCGGGCGGCTTCGCGGCCTTCGCTGATGGCCCATACTACGAGGGACTGCCCCCGGCGCATATCACCAGCAACGAACACTTTGTCCACATTGGTTTTGAATTGGGTCGCTTGCACGTTTCCGCGTGTATCTAATTGAACACCAAGCTGTTGCAGTAATCCTTCGTGCTGCGGGTGCGCATAACCAATGGCGATGAACGCCAAATCACAAGGAATGTCTTTTGTTGAGTCGGGAAGTTCTCGGAAAGTATATTTTCCGGTTGTTTCATCTTTCTGCCAATTCAAAGTTACGACTTGTAACGAACTTACCAAATTTTTTTTCTCACTAAAAAATTTTTTTGTGAGCACTGCCCATTCGCGTTGACAGCCTTCTTGGTGCGACGAGGATTCGGTATAAATCAGCGGCACATTGGGCCACCAGGCTGGGTCTGTATGTAAAGGGGGCATATTATGGTATTGCAATTGCGTGACCGAGGCCGCGCCCTGCCGATTGGCGTTGCCAACACAATCCGAGCCGGTATCGCCGCCGCCGATGACCACTACGTGCTTGCCTTTAGCGTCCATCAATTGTCCTTTGGGAATGAGATCACCCGCCACGCGCCGGTTGCATTGTTCTAAATAATCCATTGCAAAATGAATACCTTTAAGCTGGCGTCCGGGGATGTTCAAATCTCTTGGCACTAAGGAACCACCGCAAAGCAGCACCGCGTCAAACTCGTCTAAAACGTGCTGTACGTCAATGTTGCCGCCCACTTCGGCATTGGTTTTGAAGCGAATACCTTCATTTTCGAGGATGGCAATGCGCCGCTCGATGACCCATTTTTCCAATTTAAAATCGGGAATGCCGTAGCGCAGCAGACCACCGATACGGTCACTTTTTTCAAAAACCGTCACGGTATGTCCGGCTTTGTTGAGTTGTGCAGCGGCCGCCAGCCCAGCCGGGCCCGAGCCAACGATGGCTACTTTTTTGCCGCTGCGCACTGCCGGGGGTTGGGGCCGGATGTAGCCTTTCTGAAAAGCAATTTCAGCGATTTCGCGCTCGATGTGCTCAATAGCCACGGGCGCTTCGTTGATGCCCAATACGCAAGCCGATTCGCAAGGTGCCGGACAGATGCGGCCGGTAAATTCCGGAAAATTGTTGGTGCTGTGTAATATTTCAAAAGCCCGCAGCCAGTCTGCTTCGTGCACCGCTTCGTTGAATTCGGGGATGATATTGCCCAGCGGGCAGCCATGATGACAAAACGGCACACCACAATCCATGCAACGCGTGGCTTGCTGCACGGTTTTTGCCGCGTCAAAATCTTCGTAGATTTCTTTATAATCCTTCACGCGCTCCTGCGGCCGCCGTGCTTTGGGCGTCTCACGCTGGTATTTTAAAAAACCTTTAGGATCCATTTTATTAGGCAATTAGACATTTGACAATAGACAATAGACAATAGACTGTTTTTAGCGGGTGAACCTTTCAACCTTTCAACCTTTCAACTTGATATTCAATCACTTGCGATCGTTTTTGCAATAAAACCGCTTTATAATCTCTCGGCATTACTTTTATAAAATGTAACTTCATCGCTGCCCAGTTATTTAGCATTTGTAATGCAGTATTACTACCTGTATAATGAAAATGGCGACGAATTAAAGTAATTAGCTGTTCATAATCTGTGGCATCCAAGGGGTCAAGGTCCACCATTTCGGCATTCACGCGCCGCTCAAATGTACCTTTCGGATTATAGACAAACGCTACGCCGCCGCTCATGCCTGCCGCAAAGTTCTTACCGGTTTCGCCGAGCACAACCACGGTACCGCCGGTCATGTATTCGCAGCCGTGGTCGCCGAGCCCTTCGATAACTGCCGTTGCCCCAGAATTGCGCACCGCAAAACGCTCGCCCGCCATCCCCATGATGTACGCTTCGCCGCTCGTAGCGCCGTACAAGGCTACATTGCCGATGATAATATTTTGAGCGGGATCAAATTTCGCCGCGCGGTCGGGCACTACAATCAGCCGCGCCCCTGATAAGCCCTTACCAAAATAATCGTTCGATTCGCCTTCGAGTATAAAATGCAGCCCGCGTGCACCAAATGCACCAAAACTCTGCCCCGCCGAACCCCGAAAACGGAATTGAATGGTACCATCAGGCAAGCCTTGACTGCCGTAGCGTTTGGACACTTCGTGCGACAGCATCGTGCCGGTAGCGCGGTCAGTATTGCGAATTTCAAACGTGGAACTGATACCCTGCCCTTGTTCTAAAGCAGGCTCGGCAACGTGTATCAGCCGCCGGTCGAGCACATCGGCGATGCCGTGATCTTGCTCGATGCGCTTGGAAGTACCCACCCAGGTTTCGGCGGGTTGTTTGTACAAAATCGGGGTCAGGTCGAGGTGTTTGTATTTCCAATGCGGAATGTGACTCTTGAGGCGCAGCATTTCTACGCGGCCCACCATTTCTTCTACGGTGCGAAAGCCTAAGGTGGCCATAATCTCGCGTAAATCCTCAGCCAGGAAAGTAAAAAAGTTGATCACATGCTGCGGATCGCCGGTAAATTTTTTGCGGAGTTCGGGGTCTTGCGTGGCTACGCCCACCGGGCAGGTATTCAAATGGCATTTACGCATCAGAATGCAGCCCTCCACCACGAGCGCGGCGGTAGAAATCCCCCATTCTTCTGCGCCCAGCAGGGTGGCAATGGCCAGATCGCGCCCGGTCCGGATTTGCCCATCGGCTTGAATGGTGACGCGGTCGCGCAGTTTATTTTTGACCAATACCTGCTGGGTTTCGGCGAGGCCCAACTCCCAAGGCAGCCCAGCGTGGCGGATAGAGCTGAGCGGCGAAGCGCCGGTGCCGCCGTCGTGCCCGGAAATCAGAATAGCGTCGGCATGGGCTTTGGCCACCCCCGATGCAATGATGCCAACGCCCGCTTTGGACACCAACTTGACGCTGACGCGCGCTGCTGGATTGGCATTTTTCAAATCAAAAATCAGTTGCGCGAGGTCTTCAATTGAATAAATATCGTGGTGCGGTGGCGGCGAAATCAGGCTCACGCCCGGTGTAGCGTGGCGCACCCGTCCGATCCAATCATCCACTTTATGCCCTGGCAATTGCCCGCCCTCGCCCGGCTTGGCTCCTTGCGCCATTTTGATTTGCAACTCATCGGCGTTGGTCAGATAATGACTCGTAACGCCAAAACGCCCCGAAGCCACTTGCTTGACGGCCGAGCGTTCCCAATCGCCATTTTCCTTAATTTCGTAGCGAATTTCGTCCTCGCCGCCCTCGCCGCTGTTGCTTTTCGCACCGATGCGGTTCATAGCAATCGCCAAGGTAGCGTGCGCCTCGTGCGAGAGCGAGCCAAAGGACATCGCGCCGGTGGCAAAGCGTTTGAAAATATTTTCTATCGGCTCAACTTCTTCAATCGGGATGCTTTTGCCTTTGCGGAAAGTGAGCAAACCCCGCAGCGTCATTGCCTGCTCGTTTTGCTCGTTGATGAGTTTGGCGTATTTGCGATAAGCGGTGTATTCGTTTTTACGGGTCGAATATTGCAATAAATGAATCGTCTGTGGATTGAACAGGTGCGCTTCGCCTTGTTGTTTCCACTGGAAAACGCCGCCGACGTCGAGTCGCGGATTGGGCAGCGTTCTGTCGGGATAAGCCAATTGGTGCCGGGCGATAACTTCACGCGCAATCTCATCAAAACCAATGCCTTGTATGCGCGACACCGTGCCGGTAAAGCATTCGTCAACCACCGATTTGTGGATGCCCAGCGCTTCAAAAATCTGCGCCCCTTGGTACGATTGGAAAGTCGAAATACCAATTTTGGACATGATTTTCAGCAAGCCCTTGCCCAGCGCCTTGTTATAAATGGCGTTTAATGTTTCCACATTTTGCTGCGCCTCGAAGAAATTTTTCGCATGCAATTCGGCAATGGTAGCGTAAGCCATATACGGATTCACCGCGCTGGCGCCATAGCCCACAAGGGTGGCAATGTGATGCGTTTCCCAGATGTCGCCAGCTTCTACAACAATAGACGTTGCACCGCGCAAGCCCTCGCGGATGAGGTGATGATGCACCGCGCTCACCGCCAGCAAGGACGGAATCGGGGCGTGCTGCGCATCGGACTGCCGGTCGGACAGGATGAGAATGTTCACTCCGTTGCGCACCAAATCCTCGGCGCGGGCGCACACCTCGTGGATAGCTGCGCGCAAGCGGCCGCGTTGTCCATCAGGTTTGAAAAGAATGTCAATCACATCCGAGCGGAAATTATGATGCCGGACGTATTGTATTTTGTTAAAATCGGTATTGCTTAAAATCGGGCTGGGCAGATGGATAAACTGCGCTCGGTCGGCGTTGAGATCGAGCATATTGCCGGCGCCGCCCAGCATGGCGTACAAAGACATCACCGAGCGCTCGCGGATGGGGTCAATCGGTGGGTTGGTCACTTGCGCAAATAACTGCTTGAAGTAATTCGATAAGTGCTGCGCGCGCTGCGACAGTACGGCCAGCGGGGTATCTGCGCCCATCGAGCCGACGGGGTCGTCGCCGCTTTTCACCATCGGTGCAATGAGCATTTTCAGGTCTTCGCGGGTGAAGCCAAAAAGTTGCTGGCGTTGCAAAAGCGCGGCTGGTTCTAAGTGCGTTTCGGGTTGGCTATTAGTGGGTAATTCTCTCAAAAACAGGCGATTACGATCCAACCACTCACGGTAAGGCAGACGCTTACAAATGGCGGCTTTCAATTCTTTATCCGCTACAAGTCGGCGCTGTTTGAGGTCGGCGATGAGAATTTTCCCCGGCTGCAAACGCCCTTTCATCAGCACTTTTGACTGGTCCACGGGCAGCGCTCCGGCTTCGGAAGCGATGATGAGGCGGTCGTCGTCGGTGAGCACGTAGCGCGAGGGGCGCAGTCCATTGCGATCGAGCATAGCGCCAGCCACAATGCCGTCGGTAAAACAAATAGACGCGGGCCCGTCCCAGGGTTCCATTAATGTTTTATGATATTCGTAAAATGCTCGTTTATAGTCTTCCATCTGTTCGTCGTGTTCCCAAGCTTCGGGTATCATCATCATCAGGGCGTGGGTCAGCGAGAAGCCGCTCAGCACTAAAAATTCGAGCACATTGTCAAAATTGCCTGAATCCGAAAGCGCCTCACCGCAGATGGGCTTGAGCTTTTCGAGTTCATCCGCTTCAAAGAGCGGCGAATCCAGTACTTTTTCGCGCGATTTCCACCAGTTCAGATTGCCGGTGATGGTATTGATTTCGCCGTTGTGCGCAATGTAGCGCAGCGGCTGGGCGAGCTTCCACTTGGGCGTGGTATTGGTTGAAAAACGCGAATGCACCAGTGCAATTGCCGAAGTGAAAGCCGGATTTTGCAAATCGGAAAAGTAGGAACGCAACTGAAAAGTAGTCAATTGCCCCTTGTAAACCAGCGTTTTATACGAAAAAGAGGGAATATAGAAATGGTCGCGCCAGGCGGGGAAGGAAATCTGAATTTGATGCGTGACAAACTTGCGCAGCACGTACAGCCGCCGTTCGAGGGTTTCCGGGTCGGTAGGCTCTTTGAGTTGTACAAACACCTGCTCCATCCAAGGTTCTACGGCGATGGCCGAAGCGCCCAGCCCGGTATTATTGGTTGGTACAGGGCGATAGCCCAAGAGTTCGAAGCCTAATTCATCAATATAATCATCGAAAATTACACGGCACTGCTCGCGCAGCCAGGGTTCGATGGGGAAGAACACCATGCCCACGCCGTACCGGCCGTATTCGGGTAGCGAAAAGCCCAACTGCGTGCATTCCTGCACAAAAAAATCGTGCGGCGCCTGCACCAAGATGCCCGCCCCGTCGCCGGTGTTGGCCTCAAAACCGCAAGCCCCGCGGTGTTCCATGTTTTCCAGCATCGTGAGCGCATCCGCCACGAGTTGATGCGATTTTCGCCCGTTCAGGTCGGCGATGAGGCCCGTGCCACAGGCATCTTTTTCTAATTCGGGAATATAAAGGCCTGGTTGATTTGTCTTCATGTTATCTATTGGACAGTATTTGCATTATTCCAAAAATAACTGAAAAATTGGCAAGTATCAATTCAAGAAAATGCGAATTTTCTAAAAAATACGATTTCCAGATGGGAAAATGGCAGTTTTTTGTAAAAGGCGTGAACAAAAAGTATTGGCTGAAACGTCGAATTATTGTATGTAAAACGTTAAATTTTACGTATTAAATTTGGTTTTAACACTCAAATGCAAAAATTAATAGAGATATGCTACAATGCGATGGTAGCCTTTGTACGCGGGCGCACGCAAAAAATGCTACGCTTTCCACGAGTAAGTAGAGGATCGGGTAATAGTTTAGCTTGCGCTTGTGAGCAGGAGTCAGCTTGAAAAATCGTTGGCTTTTTTCAAAAATGTTCTAAATGGTTTTGAAATTAAATAGGCTTGCTCGATTATTTCGATAAAATCATCGCTTATTATTGCTGCTTCGGTCAGGGTCTTAGAAACTGTAAAACTTTTATATCGAAGAAACTCGATGAAAGGATGGTCCTTCGGATAACCTTTTGGACTTGTTTTCAGCGGGCTTGAAAAATCGGATAAGCCACCGAAAAAATTTTGAAAGATTTTGTCATCCAGTATGCTTTTAAGCTCTTGTCCATCATAATCAATGGCATCACGAATGTTTTTGAGGGTTTGTTTATCAGGGTTATGATAGCCACATCCGACGAATGATCTATCTGCACCGACTGAAACATATATAGGTGAAAAAGCATCGCTTGTATTCATTATTGAAAATGTAAAATAATCTTTATACAGTGGTAGGTCGGGCTTGTACATTCTGTTATTTGTAATTCTTGAAATACAATTTTTGGGCTTATATATGCTGAATAATTGGGGGTCGTGCTTGCTTAATACAGCCAAGAATTGACCAACCTGCTTTAACCAATAGGTCTTGGCGTCATCATACCTACTGCGATTGGCGTCCATCCAGTCTTTATGATTGTTGTCGCGTAAGTCTTTTAGAAAATTGAATATTGCTTTTTTTTCTGCGGCTTCCATTTTACGTTCGTTTTAATAAGTTTGTCAAAAAACATAAGGGTTGACCCAACTAACAAGTAATCATGTCTTGTTACTTAGCTGAATAAATCATAAGACTGTCTTATTAAACCAAGTATTTGGCTATTGATTTGTTCTATTTCAGAAACCCTAATGTGATGCTCATATTTATTACCATACTTGGCTGTTTTGCCAACAGGAAATGCTTCAAGAGGGGTTTGTAAATAGAATTTTATGTTCTTTTTTCATTGGTTTTACCACTAAAAATGTTTGAGAAGTAACGAATACAATGCATTTTTTGGTAGCAGTTACCTCTACACCTTCCCAATCAATCACTTCTAATAGGAGTTTGTCGAATACATAAACCAAATCTTTGGCTTTATTTTCGAATAAAACATCAATATCTTGTTTGATGCAACAATGCCATTGATTCGTATTCTTGAGGGTTCTTTCGCATTTTGGGCAGGTCCAAGCCATTTTCTCAAGTAGTTTTTTACATCAGTAAAATGCTGATGCAAAGTATTTTGTTTTTATTATGTTTAGGTATATTTATTCACTATTTTATCTTTATAGTTAATTTTTGAGCTTCTTGAGCCACCTGAAATGAATTTGCCTCGAAAGATGGCATACGCATACTTGGCAAGGCATTTTTAGATGCTCCGTAGCTTTCTGTAGGAATACCTAGCATATTGGCATCTAACTTTCCGTTGTTATTTTCATCATGAATAACAGAAATAGCATAAGTTCCTGCTGGCACATTCTCAAAAGTGAGAGAAGCCTTATTTTCTGATATTTTGACTACTTTAGAGGCCAAGGCTTTCTCTACTTTGTTGGGGAAATACGCTGGTTGGTCAAACAAATAAGCGCGACAAACACCTTTGTCATTTTTTAGATTTTCTACCTGAACCGCAACAGTGGTTTGTGCTTGGGCAGCAAGGCTTAGAAAAAAAAGTGCTGAGAATAAGATTATCTTTTTCATTTTTAAATTGGTTTAAGCCAAGCCATTACTTCGTTTGTAATGGCTTGGCAATTATGTTAAAATTAGGATACTACGGGGCTGTTTTGTGGTTTTCTGCTAAATAATTTTACACCACCCAGCCGGTATGTAATATTATCAACAGTCAAATAGACCATAGGCACTATAAAAACGGTGAGCATCATAGAGGAACTTAAACCTCCTACCAATACCAGCCCAAGCCCTGATTTGAACTCAGAACCGGCACTGGTTGATAAAGCAATAGGCATCATGCCCAGCACCATGGCAATAGTTGTCATTAAGATAGGACGTAGGCGTAGCGTAGCTGCCATCATTAATGCTTCATAGCTTGACTTTCCTTCGGCTTTGAGCTGATTGGTGAAATCGACAATTAATATCGCATTTTTGGCTACTAAACCCAAGAGCATTATGATACCCATTTGGGTGTAAACACTCATTGGGGTAATGGACAGATTCAAGGCGGTAAATGCACCAATCAGTGCTACTGGAATTGAAAACAAGACCACAAAAGGATACACAAAATTGTTATACAAGGCGACCATCAAGAGGTAAATACACAACAAACCAATGCCCAGCGCAGAGAGCAATGCCCCAAGCGATTCCTCCTGTAGTTTGATGTCGCCCGTCCAAACATAGCTTACATCAACAGGAATGATACTTTCATCTTGCAAAAGTTCGTTGATAGCCACACCTGCCACACCGGGCGTGGTGCCTTGGTTGTGTCCTGTGATGGTGAGCGAAGGCTGTCGGTTGTACCGCTCAAGTTGTGAGGGGGCTGTACCCAGCGTGATTGTTGCAAATTGTGAGAATTTAATGGCTTGCCCTTGCCTGTTGATGATTTCCATATTGGCTACATCATCAGGATTTTTGCGGTCAAATTTATCAGCCATAAGCCTGATGTCGTAGTTATTGCTGCCGTCTTTAAATTCAGCATCATCATTGCCATTGAAGGCTGTTCTGAGTGTTCCGGCTATCAGGCCCATATCTAAACCCAAGTTAGCAAGCTGCTCTCTATCAATGCTCACATTTAGTTCGGGAGCACCATCTTCAACGCTTACTTTCACATTGTCCACGCCGGGTATTTGCTGCATTTTGTCTTTCAGGTTTTGAGCTACTACAGATAGCTTGTCGTAATCAGCTCCTGTTAGCACTATTTGTAGCGGGGCTGCTCCGCCTTTGATGCTTACTTTGCTCACTTCGGCATTCACACCGGGCATCTTGGCAATGATTTCATCACGCATCAAAAGCATAAATTCTTCGGTGCTTTTGCCGCGCTCTTTTTTATCAACTAATTTTACTGATATTTCCGATTTATTGGGTGAACCCAAGCCGCCACCCACAATAGAAGAACCTCCGATATTGGCGAATACTGTTTTTACTTCAGGTTGTGATAATAAAAAATCTTCCACTACACGGGTTTGTAGGTTGGTATTTTCTATTGAGGAACGCTTGTCAAACTCCAAGCCCAAGGTCAATTTTCCTTGGTCGCCAGCCGCTACGAGTTCCTCGCCCATGATGCCCAAGCTCATCATCCAGCCTAAGCCTCCAAAGCAAGAAAGGATAATCAGAAAACTTACCAATCGGTTGTTCAAAGCCCATCTGAGGCGGTTTTCGTACCACTTTGTGAAAATATCCAAGCCTTTCTCAAACTGAATCAATATCCACTGAAAAGGATTTTTAGGATTGAGATGCTCTACCCTGCCAAAGCGCGATGCCAACCAAGGCGTAAGCGTAAAGCAAACAAAAAGGCTCATCAAAGTAGAAACCACGACCACCACAGAAAATTGCCTTAACACCTCACCTACGGTAGTATTGACAAACAAGATAATGGGCAAAAATACCACTACATCAACAAAAGTAATGGCAAGGGCAGAAAAACCAATTTCATTTCTGCCATCAAGGGCAGCTTGCCGCTTATTTTTACCCATTTCTAAGTGGCGTTGGATGTTTTCAAGCACTACGATACTATCATCTACTAAAATACCAATGACCAAACTCATTGCCAATAAGGTCATCAAATTAAAGGAATAGCCCAGCAATGCCATAGCTATCAATGTGGAAATGAGCGAGGTAGGAATGGCAAGCATCACAATCAAGGCATTTCTAAAACTATGCAAAAAGAGCAACATTACGGCTGCCACCAAGATAATGGCAATGGCTAAATCTTCTTGTACGGCATGGACTGATTCCATGGTAAAGTCTGCACTATCCTCTGAGATGCTTATTTTTACATCTTGGGCAGCATACATGCGCTCAATGGTCTTGATTTGCTCTTTTACCTTGTCGCTGATGGCTACGGCATTGGCTTCGGGTTGTTTTTTGACTAAGAAGGCAATGCCTGTTTTTCCGTTGAGGCGGGCAATGGTACTTACATCTTTGGTGGCATCTGTTACATCAGCCACATCACCAATTCTTACAGGGCTGTTGTAGGGTCCCATTGCCATGATGACTTGATTGCGAATGTCGTCCATAGTCTGGAACTTCCCCGCCAAGCGAACTGTAGCCTGCGACTCGTCGGTTTTGAGCTTTCCTGTGGGAACTTCGATGTTGGCAGCCTGAATAGCTCCATTGAGTTGTAGTAGAGAAATCCCATAATATTTGAGTTTGTCTAAATTTGCATTGATGCGAATTTCACGCTCCTCACCGCCTAGCACAATGATTTCACCAACGCCCGATATTTGTTGAATTTGGGGCTTGAGTTGGTCTTTGACGAGGGTATAAAAATCACCCGAGGATAAGTTTGAAGTAGCAATCAGATGCATAATAGGCAAATCATCTTGACTTACCTTAGATAACGAAGGCGACTTTACGTCATCAGGCAGTTCAGATTTGATGTTGTCAATCTTGCGCTGCGCCTCTTGCATTGCCAAGTCTAAGTTGGTTCCACTCTTGAAGCCAATCGTAACAATAGATACATTTTCATAAGACTTACTGTTGATGTCGTCTATTCTATCCAATGCTGATACAGCATCTTCTATTTCACGGGTTACTTTGCTTTCTACCTCCGAAGGGGTAGCACCGGGATATACCGTAACGATATTGATGATGGGCTGACTAAAATTAGGCATCAGTTGATAACCCAATTTTTGATAGCTGTAAAGCCCGCCCAAAATCAGCACCGAAAAAATCACGATGATGAGTGAGGGGCGTTTGATAGATATTTCTGTTAAGGTCATCGGAATTATTTTTTGAAAGTTAGTGTATGGATTTCATCTGAACTGACCATTTTTACAGCAGTATTATTTTTGAGGTTAATCTGCCCTACTGTCACCACTTCGTCTCCTTGTTGTACACCCGATTTTATTTCAAGCATCTCGCCGAAAGTAGCGCCTATCGAAACATTCACTAAATGAGCAGTATCGTTTTTTACAATATACACCTGCGGATTTTTGGCAGAGCCAATCAGCGCCACCCGTGGAATCAGCAAGCCCTCATTTTTGATATTTCTTACAAACGCAGTACCGTACATCCCTGCCCGCAGGGGTGTCTTACTCGGATTGGAAATCAAAATTTCTGTCTCAAAATTATGCGCTGCATCCCCTTTAGCAGCAATGGATTGTATTTTGCCTTCCAAAGTAAGTTCGGGATATATCTCTGTTTTTACCAAAAGTACTTGCCCTAATTTCAGGTTATTTACTTCCTTTTCAGGAATATTCACTACTAATTTCAATCTTGAAATATCGGTAAGTTGGATTAAGGGGGTACCAGGAGCCAATACCGAACCCAAATCAAACATCTTGAGCGTAACGACTCCACTAAATGGCGAAGTAATATTGGTAAGTGTAAGTTGTTTCTCAAGCATTTTTAGTTGGCTTTCTGCCGACTTCAGCCCCAGTTTGGCGTTATCTAAATTCATTTTAGGCATTGCCTCATTGGCTACAGCATTTTCATAGCGTTTTACATCGTCAATAGCTTTTTCGTAAGCCGCTTTTGCCGCAATCATTTGGGCTTGTATCAGGTCGCTGTCCAATCGAGCAATGAGTTGTCCTTGCCCAATAGCTTGCCCGCGCTCTACGCCTACAAAAATCACTTTTCCGCTGGTTTCTGAAAGTAAGTTGATTTCACGATTAGGCTGAAAAGTACCTAAATACGTCTTTTGTGCATCAAGCGCCTGGCTTCTTGCCTTGAAGGTCGTTACCAAAGGTTTTAATTCAGGTGATTTGCGATATACCTGTAGTTCTACTTTTTCCTTGTTGTTCAGCAGGGCAATTCCTGTTGAAGTAACGACACCGCTAATGGCCACTATGCCAACGATGGTACCAATAATTTTTTTTGATTTCATTTTATAATGTGTTTTATTACTTTTAAAAAATAAGTAAAGTACCGGTTGCTTTTTTCCATTCCAATACAGCCAGCCGTACATTTATCAAGGCGGTGAGGTAGTTGGTTTGTGTCTTTTGTAGATCGTTTTCAGCATTGATGACATCCGTTACACCCACAAATCCATTACGGTAATTGGTTTTGATTTCTTCCAATGTGACCTGAGCTAATGCAATGTTTTCCTCTTCCATTTGAAGGATAGTAATGCTTGAGTTGTATTTATTGGCAGTGTTCTTGATGTCATTTCTGATTTGCTGTGTCAAAAGCTGCTGCTGATTCTTTATACTTTCAATTTCAAGACTCTTTTGGGTTGATTTCGCCCGTTTTGCTCCCCCGTCAAAAACAGGTATTTTCAAACTGAGTCCCACCTGAGACACATCAAAAGACCGGCTTTCTGCACGCTTAAATGGATTGAAATCTGCGTTGTAAGCATAAGAGAAGTACCCGCCAAATAATACAAGTACCGGTATGTGAGAAGCCTGTATAGTTTTCCTCTCTAGTTCCTTGAGCATAGCAGAAGTTTGTAAAATTTTGTACTCCGTTCTGTTTTCAGGATATGCTTCTAATGAGCCGATGGTTTCTGTTTCTGTACTCAATTCGGTAACAATGCCAAATGGGCTCTCTTCAGGAGTGTCGGTGAGTAAGCGAAGTACATTTAGTAAAGTATGCTCTGCTACTTGCAAGTTTATCAGCTGTGTTTCAATTCCCTTTTTTGCCAAAATAAGACGGTTTACGTCTGATTTTTTTGCAAAATCATTTTTTTGCAAGGTTTCCGTCGTGTTGATGGTCGTTTCAAAACTTTTGATATTTACTTCCAGCAAATCCATTTGCTTATAAAGCGTGAGCAGATTATAAAAAGTAGCATAAACATTATACACCACGTCTTCTCTGGTTTGCAAAAGTTGCAATTCCGTTAGTTGAGTAGCTGTTTTTAATGCTTTTAATGCAATAAAGAGCCGCGGATTAAAAAGTTGCTGGCTTGCGCTCACCCCTGCGTATTGTGTTTGTTTCAAGCCCAAAATAGCAGGTACATTTTCTACTTGTGGCTGCCCTACTATAAAGCCAGGCAAGAAAGCAGGGGGCAAGTCAGGGTTGTAAGAGAATTGGTACTCACCTGAAATTTGTGGTAAGAGAGCCGAGCGTGTCTCAGCAATCTGTTGGATAACTTTTTGAATATCATTGCTAGCAATTCTTATTTGCAAGTTGCTTTTCAAGGCCATTTGCAGGCACCCGTCTAATGTGTAGGATTCTTGAGCATGGGTGCTTACCCAGCAGAGTAAGCAAGGTATGAGCCACTGCCATTTGATATTTGAATTAATCATTTTGTTTAACATTTTTGTTAGTTTCGGAGTATAACACAAGATTAACATTTTTGTTCAACAATTTTGTTGATTGGGTGTAAATTTTTTTATGGCTTTATAGCCTTGACAAGAAATTCTAAAAAGATGGATTTCCGTTCTTGCATGAGTTGCATGTATTCCTGCTCTGTTTTGCCCATCATTGTCCGCAGCATTGTCATACCTGCGAAGGGCATAATAATGGTGCTCAGTATGAATAGAAAAATTTGATTAGGGTCGCCTATTATTTCTTTTCTTTTTTGAGCTTTTTCCAATTCAGTAAGGAAAGAACGTACAGATTTGCCCGTTGTGGAGCTTTGCATTAATTTTTCAAAATATTTTGGATTGAGACGAAACTCGTTCATCATAAACAGTTCAAATTCAGGGTTCTCAAGTGCTTTATCTGAAAAACCATTCATGAAATGTTCTATTTTTTCAAAGATTGTTAAATCTGCTTCTGCTATAGCTCCCATTCTGTCGTTCATCTCACTCATAGCATCAATAAAAATCACTTCAAAGAGTTTTTCTTTGTTTCGGAAATAGTAATGAAGCATAGCTCTATTGATACCCGCTTCATCTGCTATGGTTTGCATTCTGGCACCTTTCAAGCCATAAAGCATAAATACTTTCTTGGCTGCATCCTTAATGGCCTGCTCAGTATTTGGCTTATCTTCGCTCATGACATTCAAACATTTAAGTCCAACAAAATTGTTAACTCAAAAACACACAAAAGGTTTTCTCTGGGGGGGGTAAATTTTTTTCTACCATACGGATAATTACTACCCTCGACAGCAAAGCGTAGGTAAAAAAATAAATTAATGCCTTACAATCAGTATAGTCTGTATTCGCCCAAAAATAAATGCCTATAATTTTTACTACTCCCACAATTCCAATTTTATTGGTCGCATCTAATTCAACCGATAATCCACGCCGAGTTTTTCTAACTCAGCTACAAAGTCATTGTTAGCCAGTACTTTACGCTCTTTGGCGAGCATGTTGAGGCGCAGGCGGTTGACGCTGTCCACGAGTTCCATGCGCAGGCGGTGCTTGCCTTTGAAGCGTTTGCACAGGGCGTCTAATTGCGTTATGCGCTCGGCGGTGAGCGTCTCTAAGGGTAACCGTAGGGTGATGCTGTCGGTGAGGCTTTCGCCTACGCCTTCGAGTAGCTTGATTTCCTTGGGTTTAAATTCCATTTCGGAATCTTCGCGCCAGCCGCGCTGGTAGTTGCCTTTCAAAAAGAGCGCCTTGCCTTCTTCTAAGAGGTGTTTGAACTTCTGGTAGTCGTCGCCAAAGAGCTTGAATTCTAAGCTGCCGTTGTAATCGCGTATTTCAAAAATGCCCCAGCCATTGCCGTTTTTGCTCACCATGTGGCGGGCGCCTACCACGAGGCCGGCGAGGTTGAGCTGCGGTTTTTGTTGATGCAGTGAGGCTTCTTCGAGGGGGCAGGTGATGAAATACTCGATTTCTACGCGATAATCATCTAAAGGATGCCCGCTGATGTAAATGCCGGTGACCTCCTGCTCGTTGGCTAATTTTTGTAGCAAAGACCACTGTGGGCAGTCGGGTATGGTGGGTTCGGGTATCATGATTTCGTCTTGCATATCGCCGAAAAGGGAAACCGCCGCCTGTGCCTTTTGCGACTGGAAAGCGTGCCCGTACTTGAGTGCGTGCTCCAGAAGCGAGTCGTACTTTTCACTACGGAAAAAATACTGCGCCCGGTGCGTGCCCTCGAAGCAGTCGAAAGCACCGCCATAAGCCAAGCTTTCCAATACCCGTTTGTTGAGGGCTTGCAGGGGCAGCCGTCGCGTGAGGTCAAAAATGCTGTCAAAAGGTCCGTTTTGCTTGCGTTCAGTGAGGATGGCTTCTACGGGGCCTTCGCCTACGCCTTTGAGGGCAGACATACCGAAGCGAATTTGCCCGTTTTTATTCACCGAAAAATTCATGGCGCTTTCGTTGATGTCGGGACCCAGCACGGGGATGCCCATGCGTTTGCATTCTTGCAAAAAGAAAGTGACATCGGCGATGTTGGTCTTGTTGTGCGTGAGCACCGAAGCCATAAATTCCGCCGGATAGTGCGCCTTGAGGTAAGCCGTTTGGAACGCGACAAAAGCGTAGCAGGTAGAATGCGACTTGTTGAAAGCATAAGAAGCAAAGGCTTCCCAGTCTTTCCAGACCTTTTCGAGGATGTTTTCGGGGTGCCCGTTTTGCTTGCCACCTTCGATGAACTTGGGGTACATGGCGTCCAAATCGGCTTTGAGTTTTTTACCCATTGCCTTGCGCAGCTTGTCGGCTTGCCCTTTGGTGAAATTGGCTAATTTTTGCGACAGCAACATCACTTGCTCCTGATAGACAGAAATGCCGTAGGTATCTTTCAGATACTCTTCCATGGCTGGCAAATCGTAGGTAATTGGCTCGCGGCCGTGCTTGCGCGCAATGAAATTGGGGATGTATTCGAGCGGCCCGGGGCGGTACAGGGCGTTCATGGCGATGAGGTCTTCAAAAGTAGTGGGCGCCAGCTCTTTCATGTACTTTTGCATACCGGCACTTTCGTATTGGAAAATGGCAACCGTTTCGCCGCGCTGGAAGAGTTCGTAGGTTTTGGGGTCGTCGAGCGGCACTTCGTCCGGATCAATTTTGACACCGTGGTTTTCTTCCACCATGCGCACCGCATCCTTAATGATGGTTAGGGTTTTCAGCCCCAAGAAGTCCATTTTGAGCAGACCGGCGTTTTCGGCGACGCTGTTGTCAAATTGTGTGACCAACATATCGGCTTCCTTGTCCACTTTTACGGGCACGTACTTCGTAATCTCGTCGGGGGTAATCACTACGCCACAAGCATGGATGCCGGTGTTGCGCACGGAGCCTTCGAGTTTTTGGGCGGTGCGAATCATGGCAGCAATATCGTCATCTGCTTCGGCTAACTGTCTGAATTTGTAGGCTTTATCTAATTCTTCGCCATTCAAATCCTGCTTCAATTTGGCGTCCACATCGCCGGAGGCGAGCACTTTTTTCAAACTGGCTTTGAGGTGCGTCGGGAAGGTTTTGGCCACTTTGTCCACTTCCGACAAGGGGATGTTCATCACGCGGCCTACGTCGCGCAAGGACGATTTGGCGGCCATAGTGCCGTAGGTGACAATTTGCGCTACCTGATTGCGACCGTATTTTTCAATTACATAGTTGATGACCTTGTCGCGGCCCTCGTCGTCGAAATCAATGTCAATGTCGGGCATGGACACACGCTCCGGATTGAGGAACCTTTCAAACAGCAGGTCGTACTTGATGGGATCCACATTGGTAATGCCGATGCAATAAGCCACCGCCGAGCCAGCCGCCGAGCCGCGCCCCGGCCCCACCGATACGCCCATCTGGCGGGCAGTGTTGGTAAAATCCTGTACAATAAGGAAGTAGCCCGGATAGCCTGAGTTTTCAATAACTTTCAGTTCAAAATTGAGGCGCTCCTCGATATCGGGTCTGATCACGCCGTAGCGTTTTTTGGCACCTTCAAAGGTGAGATGCCGCAGGTATTCGTCTTGGGTTTTGAAATTGGGCGGAATGGGGAAAGCAGGCAGCAGCACGTCGCGCGCGAGGCTAAGCGTTTCGATTTTATCGAAAATTTCCATTGTGGTGTCCAATGCCTGCGGCACATCCTGGAAGAGCGCGCTCATCTCGGTTTGTGTTTTAAAATAGAAATCCGAGCTGGGAAAGCGGAAGCGCTTGTCGTCGTCGAGAATGGTGCCAGTATTGATGCACAGCAGGATGTCGTGCGGCTGCCAATCGTCTTCGTTTACATAGTGCGAGTCGTTGGTAGCAATAATCTGAATGTTGTATTTTTTAGCAAACAAGAGCAACTGCTGGTTCACATCTTCCTGACTGACGCCCAGCCGGTCAATATCTTCCAGCCCACGATGGCGTTGCAATTCGATATAAAAATCGTCGCCAAATAGATCGAGCCACCAGCGCAGCTTCTGCTCGGCTTCTTCTATTTTACCTTGCAAAATAGCCTGCGGAATTTCCGCGCCAATGCAGCAACTGGTAGCCACCAAGCCCTCGTGGTATTGTACGAGCAGCTCCTTGTCAATGCGGGGATACTTGCCGTACAGCCCTTCCATGAAGCCGAGCGAGCAGAGTTTTGAAAGGTTTTCGTAGCCCTGCTTGTTTTTGGCGAGTAGCAACTGGTGGTAGCGCACATCTTCCTCGCCTTTGGAGCGCAGAAAGGACTTGCGGTGGCGGTCTTCCACCAAGTAGAATTCGCAACCGATGATGGGTTTCAGGTCTCGTTTTTTAGCTTCGGCTACAAATTTGAATGCGCCAAACATATTGCCGTGGTCGGTAAGGGCTACGCCCCTTTGGCCATCAGCGGCGGCTTTGTCCATCATGGCACCGATGTCGGAAGCGCCGTCGAGCAGCGAATATTGCGTATGGCAGTGCAGGTGTACGAAATTCATGATGGGGTGAAAGGTTGAAAAGTTGAAAAGTTGAAAGGGTGAATGGTTGATGCGTCAGCCTTGCCAGATGCCTTTGAGTTCTTCGTAAGGGATGGTAAATTCGGTTGGGCCAGCCACATAAGGCGCCACTTCGTAGGCATTGTAGAAAAAATACAGCCCTTGAGCGGTGATGCCAATACTTTGTGGGAGGATGAAAGCGCCGTCCCAGAAGTAGCCTTCCTCTACGAGGTCAGCATTGGCGGGCAGTTCACGGGCCACCCGAAATTTGGTTTCGGCGAGCTGCATCAGCTTTTTTACATCGGATATTTTATCCATAGGATCGAGCAGGGCACCAGTAGCGGGGTCGAAGTTGAGCAAATACACGTAGGTGTTGGGGTGTGCGCCACCAGCGTAGGTGTAGTTGGAAATTTCAACCGTGAGGTATTGCGCCGATTGGTACAGCACCTTGCCGGTGGTTTCGATAGCCCAGCCGATTTCGTATTCTGGCTCTTCTTGCAAAAATATTTCGTATTCGCCAATAAAAGCAGCGGCCGCCGCTTCAAGTGCGGGTGCTGAGCCATCAGCCGATTCTTCAAAAATAGCTACGCTGTTGCTCACATACTTCATAATGGTATCGTTGATGAGGGCGATCACGGCCGCGTCGCCGTCCGTGGCCACTGGGTACGTGAGTGCTACTTTGGCGCAGCGATCGGGATTGGTTTTGCAACTGCTTGATTCCATATTGAAAATACGCTCTTCAAAGGTGATGGCTCCGCCCGTGTCGTTCTCATCAGTTGCGGGCGTGCTTTTGCAAGCAGTAAATAGCAATGTCAGCATGATGGCAGCAACTATTTTCAGCAGGTGCATACAGTCAGGTTTTTTTGTAAAAAAATGGTGCAATTTTTAATGGTGAAGGTACAATTTTTTAATAAAACAAGTACGCTCAGCGGACAGTTTTCGGCAGTGCTATAGCCACCCAAAACGCGGCCAAAGCTGCCCCAGCCGCGTGACGCCCCGTTTGTGCAATCGGCTTAGGAGCTTGAGCAACAGCAGCGCTGTGAGGTAGGCGTCGCCAGCGGCCGTGTGCCGGTCGGAGAGTGGTAAGCGATACAACTGCCCCAGCCGGTCGAGGCTATAATCGCCGGGGGTACTTCCTGCGCCAGGCGGATGTACGCGCCGGGCCAAATGGATGGTGTCAATGGTTTTGTTTTTCAGCTTGCGCCCGCTTGCGGCCTGTGCAATCCGGTTGAGCACTGCTACGTCAAAGTCTATGTAATGCCCCACGAGCACACTATTGCGGCAGTAGCCCAAAAATTGATCCAGCGCTTGTTGTTCGCTCAGTTCAGCACGCTGCTGCCCCGGCAGGATGCCATGCACTTCTACGTCGCGGCCAGCGATGTAATCCGGTTGGGTAATAAACAATTCCAAACTGTCTGACAGGTCTATTCGATTGTGTTGTACACGCACGGCACCAATGGATAGCAGGCGGTCGCGCCGGGCATTGAGGCCGGTAGTTTCGGTATCAAATACGACAAAATCCACTTCCTCAAGGGGTGTTTGTCGGTCGGTGGCTTTCGCAAAATGTGCTTCATAAGCCTGCCAAAACGCAGGGATTGGGGGCTTAGCGCGATGGAAGGGGTTTTTCATAGTTTTATTAGCTCAAGTTATCCGTTTTTTGTATTTTACAAGTTAAAATACGCTACAACACCATGACAAGTTTCAGAATACGTCCGCGTTTTCAAGTAGTCGTGCCAGATGAGCCGGCGGTAGTCATCGAAAAGCTCGTAGCAGCCTTAGCCCAGCCCGATAGCCCCTGCACGGGCCGCGCTATACCTGGGCATGCCGTACTCACTATGCCCGCCGAAGCGCAGCATTTTTGGTCGCCACAATTAGACCTCAGCATCGAAGCGCATCAAGAGGGTACGCTCATTCGCGGTTTGTACGGCCCCAATCCGGAAGTTTGGCTGCTCTTCGCTTTCGGCTACGGTATTGTGGGGGTACTGGGGCTGTTTATCAGCATTTTCGGGTTTACCAGAGTCGGTCTTGGCTTGGAAGCGCCCGTGCTGTGGGTGTTGCCTGTGCTGGGGGCTGCGGCCTTGGCCTTGTACATTGCCAGCCAGTTGGGGCAAAAATTAGGTGCGGAGCAAACCTTTACCCTGCATCATTTTTTTGAAAAAACAGTAGCGGCCAAAGTTCCGGTTATGTAAGCGCCAAAGATTGTTTTCCATATTTTTATAAAAACGGCTAAAATCCTGAATTTCGTAAAATCCGGAAAAAAAGCTGTTAAAAATTTGTCAATCTAACAACGTTTTAACTGAAACGGGTTTCGCGGCATTGTTTTTTTTACGATTTTTGGTTCGAATTCAGAAATGCTATATTTAGGCAGGAAAGCGATGAGCAGCAGAAGAACAGGTATTTTGGCGATGTTTTTACTATTGTTATGGGCTTGCGAACAGCATACCATGCAACGCTACGATTATACTGTTCATGGCATTGATGTATCTCATTATCAATCGGTTATAAACTGGGATGACATAGCAGCGCAAGGGCTGAGCTTTGCTTTTGTAAAGGCAACCGAAGGGCTTTCGATGCAAGATACGATGTTTTGTCACAACTGGGCAGAGATGCAGCGGGTAGGCATCAAACGCGGCGCTTACCATTTCTACCGCCCAACCATACCCGCCCGCGCCCAAGCCGACAATTTCTCGCGCCTCGTAGAGATGGACTACGGCGACCTGCCCCCAGTGCTCGACGTGGAGGTGCTCGATGGAGTATCCAAAACCATCCTCATCAATGGGATGCGTACCTGGCTTTATCAGATAGAAATCCGCTATAATGTAAAACCGATTATTTATACCAATCTCAAGTTTTACAACAAAATCCTCGCTGGCCATTTCGATGAATACCCTGTCTGGATTGCACGCTACAACTTCCGTGAGCCTACGCTGGCCTGTGGGCGCGACTGGCACTTCTGGCAATATGGCAATCGCGGCCGCCTTAGCGGTATTCGTGGTGACGTGGATTTCAATGTATTTAATGGCTCGCTCGCCGACTTAGAGCGCCTCTGCCTACAGCCCAATGCGGACGTCATTTTGAGTAGCCGCGACTGAGGCCCCAGCATCCGGTTTTTAAAAAACTTGCACACGAAACATTTCTGTTTTATCAAACGTTTTTAACAGCAAAATATATCAGCGTAGCTTAGCGCAAACACTTGTTTTTGTTGGCGTTAAAACTCTGTTAAAGTCTGGTAGCGCGTTGGATGAATCTTGTAATTTTGTAACTAATACTATTTTCAATTGGAAATGACGTACTTATTTATGCCCAAAAGCTTGTTTTTCAGAATTTTACAAAATCGTAAATCGGACTTCGCAAATCGCAAATGGTATAATGCGAATATTGGGTTCAAATGATTAATACCGATTTCAATTGAACGTGACGTGCTTACTTGGATTTAAAAATCTGATTTTCAATCAACTATAAATGTTTCACATCTTCGGGCTTAGCTCGATATTCGCATAACTATTGAAGAAGTACAACCTCCTGCACAATGAGCAGTTTTGGTTTTCAATTATTGATTTTCGACTATATGTAACTGATGAATAAAAAAGTAATCTGGATCATTGTGGGTTTGATGAGCGCGGCGCTCGTAGGCGTAGTGTGGCTGCAGATGAGCCTCATCTTCACTACCATCAAGGTAAATGAAGACAAGTTTGAAAAAGATGTCTATGATGCCCTCAAGACCGTCGTGCAGCGCCTCGAAGACGAGGAAAAACGCGAATATCTGAGCTACTCGCTCAATGGTTTTTTTACCACCTACTACAGCGAGGAGGTGGTAACAGACGAACTGCTGGCGGGCATTGCTCAGCCTTTTGGTTTGTCCTTGCGCACAGCGCTTAGTGGCAGCCGCCAAATGCTCGACGATCTCATCAAAGAGGTAGAAAACCCTTGCAACTGCTCGGAGTGCGTAGCCCGCCGCGACCACGCCTACCGCACCTTGCGGCGTTTTTACAACCAGGGTACGCACGGCATTCCGCTCGAAGAACGGGTGAAACTGCAGCACCTGCAAACATTGCTTGCCCAGGAATTTGCCAACCGAGGGATTGACATCAGCTACAATTTTGGCGTGTTTTCCAAAGGTACGAATAGCTTTGTGATTCTCGATGGGCACTACTTAGTCTCAGATGCACAGCCTACCGAAATACTGCCAGCTTACAAAAACATCTACAACTCCCGCTACCGGGTCAACCTTTTTCCGCAGGAAATGCCCTCGCCCGGCCTGCTCATGGTGCATTTTCCAGGCAAAAACAACTACGTGTGGCGCTCCGCATGGATGAACTTTCTCGGCACGCTACTCTTCTCCACCATTATTTTGCTGTGTTTCGGCTATACGATCAACGTCATTTTCCGGCAGAAAAAACTCTCGGAAATGAAAAATGACTTCATCAATAACATGACGCACGAATTCAAAACGCCGATTGCTACGATTTCCTTAGCCGCCGATTCTATCACCAGCCCCATCATTTCCAGCAATCAAGACAAGGTGCAGCGCTTTGCCAACATAATAAAACAGGAAAATATTCGTATGAATAATCAAGTGGAGAAGGTGTTGCAAATGGCGGTGATCGAAAAACGCGACTTTTCGCTGAAGCTGACGGAGGTCAATCTGCACGAAATTATTGGCCACGCTATCGAAAACATCAGCTTGCAGGTAGAAAAACGCGATGGCACGGCCCGGGCCGTGCTGGAGGCTACCCGACCGATAGTGGAAGGCGACTTGACGCATATTGCCAATATTGTTAATAATCTATTGGACAATGCCAACAAATATTCGCCTGAACGGCCCGAAATCACGATTTACACACGCAACGTTTCCGGCGGCGTGGAAGTCATTGTAGAAGACAAGGGCATGGGCATGAGCAAAGAGGCGCGCAAGCATATTTTTGATAAGTTTTACCGAGTACATACTGGCGATTTGCACGATGTAAAAGGTTTCGGGCTGGGCCTAAGCTATGTAAAAGCCATGATGACCGCCCACAAGGGCAATATTGATGTAAAAAGCGAACCAGGCAAGGGCAGCAGTTTTATCCTGTTTTTTCCATTCCAAGTATCCTGAAAAAGCAGCGCTACAAGCCTCAAAGCCTGTGTACGCCCGACAATAACAGAACCTCTGATGCAGCACCGTGCGGCGTCCAGAAAAACAAAAACCATGAATAATAACAGAATCCTGTTAGTGGAAGATGATCAAAATTTCGGCGACGTGCTCCGGTCGTATCTCGAAATGCACGACTATGAAGTAACCTTAGCCACCGATGGTGTGCAGGGGCTGGAAAGCTATAAAAAAGGCGAGTACGACCTTTGCATCTTCGATGTGATGATGCCCAAAAAGGACGGCTTCACGCTGGCTAAGGAAATCCGCGAAAAGGACACGGAGATACCCATCATCTTTCTCACCGCCAAAACCATGAAAGACGATGTGCTAAAGGGTTTTAAAATCGGGGCCGATGATTATATCAGCAAGCCTTTCAACTCCGAGGAGCTGCTCTATCGCATCCAGGCTATCCTCAAACGCAGCCAACAGAAAGCCGACCCGAAGGAGGAAATCAAAGATTTTTACATTGGAAAATACCATTTCAACTATCCTTTGCGCATTCTGACCTACGATTCTGCCGGCTCCAATGAAGAAAAAATCAAATTATCTCCCAAAGAAGCGCAACTTTTGCGTATGTTTGCTGTACATTTGAATGATGTCTTGCCCCGCTCCGAAGCGCTCGTCAAAATCTGGGGAGAAGACAATTACTTCACCGCGCGCAGTATGGATGTTTTTGTCACCAAGTTGCGAAAATACCTGAAAATGGACGAAAACATCGAAATTGTCAATATTCATGGCAATGGTTTCCAACTGCTGGTGAACGCAGAAGAAAAAGCATAAAGACTTTTTTCATAAAGACTAGTTTTTGGGATTATGATTACCGGTTGGTTCGCCACAGTGCAGCCAACCCTTTTTTTTACCAACCAAACCACACCGAAAGCTATTTTTCTGGCCTCTCAAACCATACTTGCCAATTTTTTTGCATAGCTTTGCAGCAAAATTTATTGAAAATATTGGCGTGCAATAATTACGCATACCTACACACCCTAACGCTTGCCACACTGCCCACCGCCCTATACTTCTTATCCCATTAACGCGATACAACCGTAATCCTATGAACAACAAACATCCCAACAACTACGACGTAGCCTTTGCCTTCATTATCTTCATCATTTGCATTATCTGTGCGCTCTTTTTCAACGTTCAGATAGATGGCGAAATCACCGCCGCTACCGTAGTCCAATAGACCCCAGGCTGTTAAAAAGGTTTAACATTGCGTTAAGCGTCCGGTACCCGACAACCCGGTAGCGCCTCATTCTCGTATGTTTGAAGTAGAATCAAAAAGGTTATTGCCCAATGAAAATACTTCAAATAAGTGCCTTAGGAGGCTTGCTTTGGTTCGTTTTTGCCAGTTGGTATCCTGCTGATACGCAAGGACGGCTCCGCTTAGAAATTAGTAACATACAAACCGCAGGCGGCACCATCTGGGTAGGCGTGTACGACGACGAGAAGCACTATTTCGATCAGCAAAAAGCGCTCATCAAGGCAGTGCCGGTATCGGCCACCGGGCGCGTAGAGCTGGAAATCGGTGCGCTGCGCTACGGCACCTACGCCATTGCCCTTTTCCATGATGTGAACAACAACGGCACCCTCGACCGCAACGCCCTCGGAGTGCCCACCGAGCCGTATGCATTCTCACAGCTGCCCCGCTCGCGCTGGCGCTTGCCCCGCTTCGACGAGGTACAGTTTCGCTTCCGGCACAACGACCAGGTATTGCACACCGAGCTGAAACGCTGGTGGGATTAGCCCCGCGAGGATTTTTTTCCACAACCCTTGCCGAAAATAAAAAACCCTTTATCTTTGTGGAACTTTTTTCAAAAAAGTGAACTTTAGACGATGACACTTAGACTTTAGATGCTGCGTAACAAACCCTCAACCCAACTACAGTTACAGTTTATGCTACGGTCTAAGGTACAAGGTGTAAGGTATAGCACAACGCCCAGATGGTGAAATTGGTAGACACGCTACTTTGAGGGGGTAGTGCTCGCAAGGGTGTGCAGGTTCGAATCCTGTTCTGGGCACTGATAAAGAAAAGCGCAAATGGGGTTTTCGGTGATAGCTGAAGCCCCATTTTACATAGAATTAATACACGAATCTCATCTTGCCTAAGTTTCTGTCCTATCTTTGCCATTCAACACTGCCCGATGTATTCGATTGAAGCGCTGCACGCCGGAGATGAAAATGCTTTCAAGGCATTTTATGAACTGCATTATGCACAGCTCTACGGCTTTGTACTAAAGCATACCGACGACCAGCAGCTTGCGGAAGACCTTGTGCAGCAGGCTTTTATAAAGCTCTGGCAAAAAAGAACCGGCATCCATTCTGCCTTAGCCTACAAGTCCTATCTTTTTACTACCGCCCGCAATCTCGTCATTGATGAATACCACCGCAAGCTGGCAGAGCAAGAAGCCCAATTAGTGTTCAAAGACTTACTCCAAGCCACACCTCCCGAAGAGGTGCATCAAACCATACTCCAAGAAATCAAGGCCGCCATTGAAGCGTTGCCACCCGGCCGCAGGCGCATTTTTGAAATGCACAAACTTGAAGGTTTGTCGCATCGGGAAATTGCCGCAGCGCTTTCCATCTCTATCAGCACCGTCGAAAAACAAATGGTAGCGGCTATGAAAACCCTACGCGAAAAATTATCTCACCTTGCTTATTGTATCTTGTTTTAAAAGAAAGCGATTTTTTAAAATGCTGTTTTTCAATTAGTTAAAAATAATCGGTCGTTGTTTTCCAAAAACACTTCAAGACTTAACATTAACTTAATATAGCAGAATAGCGGTTTTAGGGCTTTTGTTGGTCTTCGCTTTAGGCTACAAAAAATAAAGGACAAACTATGCAAGAAACAGAACGACTTTTGGAAAAACTCAAGAAAGGCGACTGCTCGGCAGCAGAACTGCGGAAGCTACGGGCGCTTTTGAAAGCAAAAGATGTATTGGCAGATTGGTTAGACCAGGATCTCGAACAGACGAAGTACACCCCGGATGCAGCGCAAAGTGCCATGTTGTGGGATAAAATTGCTACTGAAATCGCTATCAAAGAGCCGAAAGTGGTACCTCTCCGGCGGGCAGTTCGCATCCGAAAGCTTGCGTATCGCTGGGCGGGCGTGGCGGCCGCATTGTTGCTTACTTTTTTTGCATGGCAATATTTTAAAGCGCCTGCACCGGTCACGACGGTTGTGGTGGAAAGCGCTACCCAAGAGCCACGCACCCTGCCCGACGGCTCGGTAGTATGGCTCAACAAAGGCAGCCAACTATCGTATTTGTCTGATTTTGAAAAAGATACGAGAATTGTAACACTTACCGGCGAGGCTTTTTTTGAAGTAAAAAAAGATACGAAACGTCCGTTTGTTGTCAAAACTGGCACTATTCAGACGCGGGTGTTGGGTACAGCTTTCAATGTAAAAGCCTATGGACAGGACGATCTGGTGGAGGTGGCTTTGGTCAGCGGGCAGGTACAGGTAGAAGCGCTTAGGGCGATGGATACGATTGAAAACCTTGTAACGCTGGCTCCTGGCGAGCAGTTTAAATACGATTTACAACAGCATAATTACGAACTTCAGGTCTTCGAGAATGACCGGCCTTACGCCTGGCGAAATGGCATTATTTACTTTGATGGAGCCGACGTACGAGAGGTGGCGCAAACATTAGAGCGCTGGTACGACGTACGATTTACACTACACAACGACATCCTGATGAGCAGCGAATTAGTATCGCGCTACGACACGAAACGATTCCGTATGCAAGAAGTTTTGAACCACATTACACAAGTAACCGATTACCGATTTGAATACCTTTCGGAAGGAGAATATCTGATAAGACCGAAATAAAACGGAACTAAAAAAACCGACTACGCAGGAGTAGCCGGTCCGTAAGCTTTTCTTTTACAGACGCATACATCCGGACGCAAGTGTGGCAGCTATCAGTCCAGAACCTGCGCTCATGTAAAAGGGTAACCATTTTTTCACTTACTAAATACAAAATTATGAAACTTATTTCGTGGGGAAAAGTTTTGGCTATGTCAAAATTCTTTTTGTACATCGGATGCCTGCAAGCGCTATTTGCCACTTTTGCCATTGCGGATGTTGGCAATGCTCAGGTGCTGGAGCAGACCTATGTGTCGTGCGACTGGCAACGCCTCCAGTTGGAGCAAGCTTTTCTGGACATTCAAAACCAGACCGACTTCTTTTTTACCTTTGACCGTAAGCAAATCCGGGAGATTTCCATTTCGGGAACCCAGCAGCAGGCAGCGCTGTCCGATTTGCTGAAGTACATCTCCAGCGAGACCGGGTTGATGTTCAAGATTTCCAAAGACCTTATTTTAGTTCAGTACGATGCCAGCCTGCCGACGGTTGGTCGAGTAGATTTTGGGAAAAGCATTCGGCTTGAGTTGCCAAGAGAGGAGGTCATGCCGCGTTTGTCGGCAGAGAGAGACTACAAGATTGTTTATAAAATAGGGCTTGCGGATCTATCTGAAGATCAAATTGTGCGTGGCAAAGTAACCGCTGCTAACGGCGAAGCGCTGGTAGGTGCTACCATTTTGGTAAAAGAAACGGGGCAGGGCACCGTGACCGACAACAACGGCAATTTTACAGTAGCCGTGCCGGATGGCGGGCAGGTCAAGTTAGTGGTCTCCTACGTTGGCTACCAAACGCGGGAAGTGCTGGTCAATGGCCAGACGCAAGTGAATATTCAGTTAGCGGCAGCATCGGCGGAGCTGGATGAGGTAGTGGTGATTGGGTATGGGACGGAATCACGAGCTAATGTGACTACAGCCATTGCCAAATTAAAGAATGAAGATATCAAGGATCAACCGATTACCAGTTTTGACCAGGGTTTGGCAGGACGTATTCCCGGGGTTCTTATTACACAAGCCAACGGTGCGCCAGGCGGAGGAGTTGGTATCCAGATTCGGGGCATTGCCTCTATCAGCGGTGGTACTTCACCATTAATTGTGGTAGATGGTGTTCCACTGTCTTCTAGTTCATCAGATCGTTTTGCACAGGGCGACGGCACCGCTGATGGTAGATTCCCGGGTGGGTATATTGTGAATCCATTGAGTACACTCAATCCAAACGACATTGAGTCCATAGAAGTGCTAAAGGATGCTGCGGCAGCTGCTATTTATGGTTCAAGAGGTTCTAATGGGGTAATATTGGTGACTACAAAAAAAGGAAAATTAGATTCAAAAGCTCAAATTAGTTTAAGCGCTTATAGTGGAGTACAGGAAATCACCACAAAGATAGATCTCGCAGATGCTTATGAGTATGCTCAATTTTTCAAAGATTCCAGAGATTTCTTCTGGGTGTCGCGCAATCCGGCTAAAAACTCACCGAATGACCCAAACAGTGTGAGAAATATTGCCAATGCTCGTATCCCCGATTATTTTACGCCCTATTTGAATGGAGAGCAAGGTTTGACCAATACGGATTGGCAAGATGAGATTTTCCGCACGGCACCGATTCAAAACTACGAACTATCGGCTTCCGGCGGCACCAATAAAACGCGTTATTTTGTCTCTGGAAATTATTTTAATCAACAAGGGATTGTCATTAATTCTGGTTTGGAACGCTTTGGCGCTCGCTTGAATTTAGAAACAGAACTCTTAAAGAATGTAACGTTTGGTATCAACTTTAACCCTACTTTCTCTCAACATAACTTAGTTCAAACTGAAGCCAACTGGTGGAAAGAAGGTGTTGTTATCACCGCATTGATGTATCATCCTAATTTTCCAGTTTACAATCCTGATGGGAGCTATGCACTGGGCGCATCCATTTTGGAAAATAATTACGGCGTAACTACGATTGCTCGAATAGAGAATCCGGTGGCGCTGGCGAATGAGGTGGACAACTACCTCGATCATTTAAGATTACTTGGTAATACTTATCTGGAAGTGGGATTAACCAATAATTTGAAGTTCCGTACCTCTTTTGGTATTGACATTAATTCAATGGATCGCTTTTTCTATCGTCCGAAATTCCTTAATCACCACCTAGACGAAGCACCAACCGAAGCATTTAATATTGGTTGGACAAATAATTTCAGGAGTCGGAACTGGCTCTCTGAGAATACCTTGAATTATATTAACAACTTTGGTAATCATGATGTTTCGGTGCTGGCAGGCTACTCTGTTCAAAAAGAAAGCAATGGACGTATATATCTGGAAGGTTCTAACTTCCCGAACGACCAAGTAAACACACTCAACGCTGCTCAAACAACTACCGGTACTTCTGAAGAACGCGAATGGTCGCTTCTTTCCTACATCGGTCGGGTTTCTTATGGTTTTCAAGGTAAATATTTGCTCAGCGCCTCCATTCGCCGCGACGGGTCCTCTCGCTTTGGTCGAAATACCAAGTGGGGCTGGTTTCCCTCAGTATCTGCCGGTTGGCGTTTGAGTGAGGAGTCCTTTTTTCCTGAAAATAATGCCGTAAGTAATGTAAAAATTCGCGCCAGCTATGGGGTGACAGGTAATACCGAAATACCTTACTATGGTGCCGTTTCGATATTGGCTAGCCGGAATTATGTCATCGGAAATAATGTTCAAAACGGACTTGCGCCAAGCACCTCTCCTAACAATGACCTTTCCTGGGAATCTACTCGGACATTAGACATTGGTTTAGATTTGGGGTTATTTAACAATAAGGTATTCGTAACGGCAGATTATTACAATTCCAGAACTGAGGATTTGCTGCTGAATGTAACTGTACCAGCTTCTTCGGGCTTTACTTCTTCATTGCAAAATATTGGGGAGTTAGAAAATAAAGGTTTTGAGTTGGCTATTGGTACCAATTTAAAATTGGGTAAGTTGACTTGGTCGGCGTCTGCCAATTTCGCTACTAACACTAACGAAGTACTAGCATTAGCTCCCGGACAAACTCAGTTCTTAAGCGGTGGCGGTGTGCCAGGAGATTCTTACATTACTCGTGTTGGAAGCCCAATCGGTTCCTATTACGGTTATAACGTGATTGGAATTTTCCAAAACCAGGCGCAATTGGAAAGTACGCCAAGATTGCCCAACCAAGGAGTCGGTGACTTTATTTACGAAGATGTAAATGGCGACGGCGTTCTTAATCCAAATGACCGCACTATTTTGGGGAATTATGCCCCGGACTATACTTTTGGCTTCTTTAGTGCTTTTAATTATCAAAACTTTGATTTCAGCTTTAATATTCAAAGCTCACAAGGCGCTTCGGTACTAAATGCCATGAACCGTTATTTAGCGGAAAGCTGGGGCAACGTATTAACCAAATTCGCAGTGGGTTACTTTGAATCGCCTGAAAATCCAGGCAATGGCACCACACCTCGCCCAGTGTGGGGGATTGGTTCTAACAGCCATACGACACTGTCTTCTTGGCACATTGAAGATGCTTCTTTTGTTCGAGTACGTAATATTACTTTGGGTTATTCTTTACCGACTTCTTTGCTTGGAAATACCTTTAGCAAAGTGCGCATTTACGCCTCGGCTCTGAATCCATTTACATTTACCAATTACAGCTTGTACAATCCAGAAGTGTCCAACAACTTCGGTGACGCGATCAGAGGCGGCGAGGATTTTGGTAATTATCCGTTGCCAAGATCATTTGTCTTCGGCTTGGATGTAAAATTCTAAACACTTAAAAACGCTAAATAACCATGAGAAATATATTGTTTTTTACCCTTTTGCTATCGCTTGCTTCTTGCAGCGAAGATTTTATTAATCTGGCACCCATTTCACAATCTAATTCCGCTAATTTTTATAAAACGGCAGACGACATAAACCAGGCTGTGATAGCTGCTTACGATGCGCTGCAAGAAGGCGGTCAATATGCCGACAATGGCTTTGACCATTACATGGAGGTCAGATCAGATAATACCTACAATGATAACGTTACTCAGAGTGCCGGTAATTTATCTAATTTTGACAATTTTGCTTTGCGTTCTGACAATCCACGCCTGAACACCACTTGGAGTTCTTGCTATCGTGGCATTCAACGTTGTAATATCGTACTCAACCGGATTGGTGCGATTGAAATGGATGAAACAATCCGCAACATTCGCAAAGGTGAAGTGAAATTTCTCCGGGCGCTTACCTACTTCAATTTGGTTCGTATTTGGGGGGATGTTCCCTTGGTGTTAAATGAAATTGAAAATACATTTGAAGCCTTTGAGCATACTCGCCAGCCAAAAGATGAAGTCTATGCTGAGATTATCAAAGACTTACAAGAAGCAGCCGCTGCTTTGCCAAACAGCTTTGATGCTGCAAACGTAGGCAGAGCTACGAAGGGCGCAGCACAGACCTTACTAGGAAAGGTATATCTGACCCGTGGGCAATACAATGAAGCAGCAACGATACTGGAACAAGTAATTAATGTTGGCACTTACAAACTGTTGGACAACTTTAAGGCAGTTTTTGAAGTAGCTAATAAAAATAACGCCGAATCTATCTTTGAAGTACAATTCAAAAGCGGTACGAATGGGGAAGGCTTGAACATTACGCCACCTTGGGATCCGAGTGATGCCAACAACCGTCCGTCTAATAACATCCTCAACTTCTTTGTAGCGGAAAACGACCCTCGCTTGGATATGTCGGTAGATACTGCATCGGGCAAGCCTTATTCTGCCAAAAGAGTGGACGTACGCGGTAGTGATGGCGCTTTTGGTTTCAATGTGATGGTACTGCGCTATGCTGATGTGCTGCTGATGGCGGCTGAGGCATTGAATGAAGTCGGTTACAACAATGGCAAAGCTTTTGACTATCTGAATCAGGTGCGCTCCAGAGTAGGCGTTCCCACCTATACCACTGCTACTTTGCCGAATCAGCAGAACTTCCGTTTAGCAATTGAAAAAGAACGCCGATTAGAACTAGCGTTTGAAAATCATCGCTGGTTTGACCTCCTGCGCACCGGGCGTGCCCTCGATGTGATGAAAGCTGCTGCTGGTGGCAATGATGCTTCCGCGTTGGCTTACACAATTACTGAAAATCAATTGCTCTTCCCGATTCCACAAACGCAGATTGATGCCAGTGGTGGCAAATTAACACAAAATCCTGGCTATTAAGCCTTTCATAACTGCTAACAGTGCTTTAGGGCGCTGTTAGCAGCCTTTTAAAAAAGCCAAAAATGCAAATATCAAGAAATTTTACAACTAAGTTTTGCTTAGTACTAGGAATCCTTGTTTTTGGTGTAAAGATAATCTATGCTCAAAGCCGAATGGACCAACTGCGAGCGCATTTGAATAACCCCAAAAGCAACGATGTCTTAGTGGCAGCCCATCGCGGCGATTGGTTTTGGGCACCTGAAAATTCTATGCAGGGTTTTCAAAATTGTATAGAAATGGGCGTAGATATTATAGAATTAGATGTAAGATTATCAAAAGATGATGTTCCCGTCATCATACACGACCTCACGCTCGACCGCACCACCACTGGCAAGGGCAATGTAGCCGAATGGACACTGGATTCTTTGAAAACTTTGTATTTGAAAGATGCGACGGGCGTAACAACGCAGGAAAAAATTCCCACCCTGGAGGAAGTCATGAATCTAACCAAAGGAAAAATCTTGATTTACCTCGACAAGTCGGTGGATAAGGTAGAAAAACTGCTGCCCGTATTACAAAAAACCGGAACGCTGAAGCAAGCGATGTTTGTACTGGATTTTCCGTACGCCAAGGCAAAAGAACAATTTGGTAATTTGCTGGACTCTGTGCTATACGTACCTGTCATCGCAGATGGCATGACAAATCTGGATACTTACATTGATGAATACTTGACGAAGCTACAGCCTGTAGCTTTCCAGTTTCGCATGAAAAGCTACGACGGAGCTGCCTATCCGCAACTGCAGAAAATCACCGCTTCCACCAGCAAAGCCTTTGTCGCCGCCACCTGGGCAGACCACACCATCGGGCACGACGATCAACTTTCCCGCACCAAGCCGGATGAAGGCTGGGGCTGGCTCATCGCACAAGGATTCAAAATACTTGAAACGAACCGACCACAACAGCTACTGGCGTATTTGCGCGCGAAACAATTACATGATTGAATGAAAAAGAGGAACATCTCAACCTACTGCACAACGGAATACCTTCGATTTGTACGGACGATATAAAATCAAAAACATACAGAAGCCCGGTACTTCGTACTTTCAACTTCTGACTTTTAAAAAAGGTGGTTGCCGAAAAGCCTAAATAGAGTAGGCATTATTTAATAAATTTTTAATTTTATTTATTATGAAAAACCTTATTAAAATTAAATTGCAGCTTTTTAAGCTTCAATCATTCCTTGCATTCTTTTTATTGATGGGTTTCTTTACTTTTTCTGCTACTAAAAGTTTTGCACAAATTAGCTCTAAGATTGCATTCAATTATGACGAATCGATCATATATATGGGTTCGGAAAGATACGGGTTTACTGGGAATGGAAGTTTTCGATTTGGTCATGGGTCAACGGACCCATCTAGCATTAATTGGAAAGAAGTATTAAGAATTGATTACGGTGGATTACGTTTATTCGATGAAAACATTTATTTAAGGGGAGCTAATGATTATAACCACGGATTAAAATATGCCGGTTCAAATTTTTTTCCAGTACCAGCAAATACAGTTGTGGACGGTCCAGTGCTTTTCGGCTGGGATGGTGGGGCTTTAGCTTCAACTAATCATCAATATCCACAGATAGCCCTTCGGTGGACTGCTGCCGGTAATGTAGGCATTGGCACGAATAATCCAAGTAACAAATTTGATTTAGTTGGTGCAGCTCGCACAGGTACACATGCTACCAATCTGCCTTTTTATGCCACGGGCGACGTCGGAGAGAACAGCAACGGATTTGAATTTCGTCATTCAAATGGTACAGCCGGTATTGGATTTGGCTGGAGAACCATTTATGCAACAGGTACCAATGGTAATAACTCCATTGCTTTGGCTTCGCAAGGCACTGGAGGTATTTTCTTTAATACCAATGGAACTACCAGAATGACAATTGATGGTTCGGGTAACATTGGTATCAATGGCAATGCGGCGCTTGAATTTGGTGCGGGCGTAACGCCAAAACAAAGTGACGCAGGCAAAATCGGTTACCAGACCTTTACTACCGGAGCTTTAGACATTGTAGGTGCTGGTACGGAAGGTACAAATCGAAAAATTAAACTTTGGTCGGAAGGAGGGTTGGAAGTTGCAGGTAGTGTAAGAATTGGTGATAAGGATTTATATTTACGAGGAGGTGCAGATACATATCATGGCTTAGGCTGGTATGGTTTAGGTAAATTATTTGCTGGCGCAAATGTGGATGGTCCCGTATTATTTGGCAATAGTGGCGGTGCTTTAGGTACGACTCATGGTGGAACAAATCTTATTGCGCTCAATTGGAATGCTAATGGCAATGTGGGCATCGGTACAGCTTCTCCTACTCAAAAATTAGAAGTGAATGGCAATCTCAAATTAACCGGTGTTGATTTTATGCTTGATAATACAGACAGACGGGACGGTGCAACGGGTGCTTATCGAAGAGCCTTGGTACATGATGGCAGTGATGTTTTAACCATTAATTACGCCAATGATTACACAGGCGGTGTAAACATTGGGCAGAATATTTATTTTGCACCAGACCCTACGGATGCAAGCAAGTTAAAGTTAGGCATTGGCACTACACCCACGAAAGGAAAACTTCATGTAAGAGGAAGTGTGAATGTTGAAAACGACTTAGGCACTCAAGTATTTCACGTTGCCGCCCAAAAGCAACTCGTTTTTGTGGGCGACAGCGCCTATATTCAGCATGAACGTTCTCAAAGCAATTCTCAAAGTCCTATCCAACAAAATAATTTTTCAATGTGGGTAAGCAAAGGTATCGTGACTCAGGACATCGCCATTGTAGATCCCGCTGATTGGTCGGATTTTGTTTTTGCGAAAGATTACAACCTGCGTTCTTTAGAGGAAGTTTCAGCTTATATCGCTGCGCATGGTCACTTACCGGAGATGCCTTCCGAAGCGGAAGTAAAAGCGCAAGGCTATTCGGTGCATGATATTAATAAAAAGCTCTTGCAAAAAATTGAGGAATTGACCTTGTACACCATTCAGCAAGAAGAAAAGCTGAAAGCGCAAGAGAAGCAGTTCACTGATCTGGAGCAACGCATCAAACAACTGGAAGCGAATAAATAACCGAATTTTTATTCCACTCAAAATCAAAGTATTATGACAAAAATATTGAATAAACAGCGTCGTGCTATCTGGTTATGCTGTCTAAGTTGTTTTTGCACGATTACTATTGTGTTCAGTCAGACAACCTACACCATAGAGCGGACACTTAATGTAAAACAAGCTTATAGCTTTGCGAATGAACTTGGTATCAAAGCCAATGCTAGCGACGGAAAAGTGGAAGTACGCATGTATGCGAAGGATTATTATACGACCGGTGGAAGAGGGGATATGAAGTCCCTACTTTACGGAGCATATACGAATAGCAATAGCACTATAAGTTACGATGCGACGGCTTGGGATATTACTTACACTAATAATTTATGTTATATCCCCGTTCTCGGGAATTTCATTTGTATTTTTAGTGGTGGGCCTTTCTATACAGAAAAAAGCACCAAATACAAAGATCGGGTCATGCAAGTAACTAATAAGTTGTCGGCAATTCCCGATGGGGGAGGAGGATTTGTTTTTTTTGATACACCGAAATTTCAGGTAATCATCGAATTGGAAGTGAGCGGTTCTACTACTTTGAAGGATGTAATGAGTGTAAAACTTCCTGGGGTAGGCGAGATTACTGGTTTGGAATTTCGAGGGCTTCCGCCCGGGCATGCTTGCATCGGTCAGACGACTGCCGAATGCGAAACACTTAGAGAATTTCGCCACGGTGATTTTGAAAAGGCGATTGTCACCGCACATAGAGGATTTTGGGGCTATGGCGACATTCCTGAAGTGACGATGGTCGGCTTGAAGAATGCATACAACAATAACTACGTCTCTGTAGAAATTGACATTCTGCAAACGAAGGATGAAGAATTGGTATTGATGCACGACCAAGCGGTCAATCGGATGACTAGTTTGCCAGATACCTATGAAGGATGTTTCAATGATAATACAAACAGTAACTCCTTTCAAAGAACCGATGCGGCTTGGTTGAAAAATTTAAACTATAATACGACAACATCTAATGTTGAGCTAGCAGATCATACTATACAATCCTCTTACCCTGCTGTAAGTACTGGATATTATGTAGATCGTCGCGGTGAGGTCAATTACAATGCGCCACTAGCCAAACTGGAGGATGCGCTGGACTATATTCAGAATAAACCCATTCTATTGTCTTTGGATATTAAAGAGCAGGATGAAGATAGCTACCTCAATACCTTGAAAAAATGTATTGAAGTGGGTAAGGCTAAAGGCGTATTGCATAAAATGGTATTCAAACCAGGTTCAGCCGCGCGTATTCCTTATCAAAATTATAAAAACGCCTTAGAGGCTGCAGGCTTGTGGGAAGATTTTGCCAAAAAATCGAATGTCATTGTGATTCTTTTTCATCCCAAAGATGATCTTAAAAAAACAGTTCCTAAAGAAGAAGTAGATGGATGGATTAGCTTGCCTTCTCTAGTCTGTTTTGAGTTTATTTACAAATATAGCAATCCTGACAATGAAAATGAAGTTTTTGATGCGATTCTACAACCCTGGCCCGAGTATGGCAATAAGTCGGTCATTCAGTATGTGAAAGAACGAGGCTACCGCACGGGTATCAACTGGGAAATTGCTACCGAGTGTCGAGGTTTACCCAATGGTCGTGGGCAATGGTATGATCGAGGCGCACCCGAATATCAAAATCAAGAGCTAATTGGTATAGATACGCGCAACAATCCGGAATGGTTAATGTACCCTCCCGGAAATGGGAATGCTCCTGGCGCTATTGTAACCGACCGACCCGATATAACACAAACATTGCTCGAATTATTGGGTAGATATAATACTCATTCTAAGAGAAACTGAGAGTAATTCAGCTTATTATTTATCAAAATTCAAAAACATATCCTATATGGGAATTGATATAAAAAACAAGCTACTAAAAGTAAGAAGGTTACTTTTTTTTAGCATAATCATTTGCCTACTGACTGGCTTGCAGGTAGCACATGCGCAAAGTCCTTTTGTTATTACATCCAGTACCAGTAGTAATTTTACTCTCACATCAGGGCGCCAAGGATTTTATCTCCCCAGCGCCATTACCAATCAAATCGGCAATGGATTTAGAGTGGATGCAACGTTTAATACTACAGGACTAAATGCTAATGACAAAATCTTTGTATTTAGCGTTGGAACAAGTTTGTTAGATACATTTCATAGCGTAATTAATGTTTTTATTGAAAACCAGCAAGTCATCATAGAAAGAAGAGTCAATACTCCAAGTGGGGAGCAACTATTTGCTATGCCTACCTGGAATACCACTATGTATGAATATGGAAAAAATAATGTGCATTTGTATTTCTGGATTGATGATTATGCCATGAAGCTATATATATTTGAAGGGAGTACAGATTTAGCCAACGCCGATGTGAAGCGTACTTGTGAATTACAGTTTTATGGCATGAAAAATTCCCTCGCCAAAACATATTTGACAGATACCGCTAATGGCACTGTTTCTATTGTTGTACCACAGACTGAATTTTACTTCGTACGCACTGAGATTTCCACGGCTCAAAATATTACTCGCACCCCAATAGATATGAATGCAGTACAAGGGGGTGAAAAGGCAATACTTAATTGGCCCTTATGTAGCAGTAGTTTACAGTCAGATGAGAAAGTAGCCTTGCGATCAACCGCAGTTGCGGAAACTATTTACGAAAACAATGAACCTTTGGATCCGACCAGCCCAGAGTTTAAGAATTTACCGATTTCTTATGCTATTATTGAAAACACAGAATCAAAGAAAGTAGATCACGCCGTGTTTACTACTCATCTATTAGTATCGCCCGTACCCACTGATGACCAAGTGCTTATTGACCTGACGGCGGTACAGGCCACTAAGGGTCGTCTAGAACTGGTGGATATGATGGGGCGCACCGTGTATCAACAAACTATTCGCATAGAAGAAGGTAGAAATCAGTACCAAGTATCGTTGAAAGAGCGGGCTTTAAGTGCGGGGCTTTACCTGGTTCGCGTACAAGAATTAGGGGAAAACAACGATAGTACTCGTTTTTACACAGCAAAGGTAATTTTGAAATAGTTCTTACTTAGATAACAATTGTTTGGCAGTAGTGGGCTTTTGG